>NZ_JAUYAF010000069.1 GCF_030693625.1 Phenylobacterium sp. | reverse complement strand
GCTCGTGGCGGCCATCAGGGCCTGAGGAGGCCGTCGCTGGCCTCGCGCCGAAACGCCGCCTCCATCGCCCGGCCTCACTGAACGGCCATCGACCAAACTCCCCCATGGGTGCGTCAGCGCGTTTACACACAGCCTCGGTGGAAAGCCGCGGGCCCCAGGTGATGCGCCCATCACGCCGTGGCCTAGGCTCGCGCCTGCTGGCGCAGCAGGCCGGTCTGGCGGATGTTCAGGTTCAATATGAGCCAGAAGGGCTTCAATGCACCATCGTCGTGCACGCGGTTTCGGTCGCCTCCGCCGCCCACCGATCGGCGCCCCACACCCTTGGCGCCAGCCTCAATGATCCCACCTCCGCCTAGCGACCTCTGGCTCGACGCGCGCGGCCAGGAAGGCTGCTGATCCCGTCGGGCTGTGCTGGCGCGGCGGACCTCGGCCGCCGGCTGACTCAATCCAGGGGCTCGGGGAATTTGGGCAGGGCGTCGAAGTCGGCCTGGGCGTGTTCCAGCACCACCCGGGCGCCGGTGGATTTCGCCAGGGTCTCGACCTTGGCCATGCTGGCCAGGGGTCGGTACGATCTGGACGCTGCCGTCGTCGAAGACGTCGTAGGCCGCCTCGCCGTCGAAGGTGATGGTCTTGGCGCTCTCCAGGGCCGCATAGGCGCCGAAGCTGGTCTTGTCGGCCCGGGCCGTGGGGCGGAAGGCGTGGGCGCGTTCGCGGGCGTGGACGATCCAGGTGGACTTGGCGAACAGGCCGCCATTGCCGATGTGGTCGAAGTGGCTGTGGGAGACGGAGAGATATTCGATGTCGGCCGGGGCGAGGCCGAGTTGCTTGAGCTGGTCGGTCAGCTTGCGCTTGACCTCGACCCCCTCGGGGCCCTTGCCGCCGGGCAGGTCGGCGATGGCCTGGGGCACGCCGGTCTCCCACAGCAGGTCGCCCTTGGGATGGCGGATCAGGTAGCAGGGGACGATGAGCTCCTTGGCCTGGCCCTTATAGGCGCCGTCGTCGGCGAAGACGTCGGCGTCGGCCTGGCGGATGAGACCGCAGTCGAGGGTGTAGAGGGCCAGGCCCGGCGCGGCCTGGGCGGCGGGGGCGACGAGCAGCAGGGCGGCCAGGGCGAGGATCAGCTTCATGGGGCGAGGTTGCCTGCGGTTCGGCGGAGAGTCACGCGCCTCTCCCTGCTCGCGCCGGCCTTCGAGCGGGACCTGTGTTCGTGGGGTTCGTGGGGTTCGTGGTTCGTTTTCTGCCCGTCGTGGGGCCGCGAGGCTGATCAGATTGTCCACGAACCCCACGAACCACACGAACGGTGGGCCAGGCGAAGGCGGCGCAAGAAATCCTGGTGGCGCTTCGCGCCGGGATGCGCGGGGTTTGGCGTGTCGGAGGTCGGTGCTAGCCTGCCGGCAACAAGAGAGATTGGGGAGACGATCATGGGCGCGCTGGTGAAGGTGAGCGACGCGGGGCATGTGCGGACCATCGCGCTGAACCGCCCGGAGAAGAAGAACGCGCTGAGCCAGGAGCTGGCCTGGGGCGTGGTGGCCGCCGTCGACGAGGCGGCCAAGGACGACAATGTCTGGGTCGTGGCCATCACCGGGACCGGCGACGCCTTCTGCGCGGGGCTCGATCTGTCGGGGGCGCCGCCCTATTCGCCGCATCCGGCCATGACCGCCCAGCTGGACGACATCAGCTGGGTCGGGCAGTTCCTGCTGTCGATCCGCAAGCGCTGCGACAAGCCGGTGGTGGGCGGGATCAATGGCGTGGCGGTGGGGGCGGGCCTGGGCCTGGCCATGGCCACCGACGTGCGGCTGATCAGTTCGAACGCGCGGCTCATGGCCGGCTACACCCGGATCGGCGGCTCGCCGGACGCCGGGCTGACCATCACCCTGCCGCAGGTGATGGGCTATGAGAAGGCCATGCGCTTCATGATGGAGAACCGCACGGTGACGGGCGCCGAGGCCCTGGACTGGGGGATGGCCGGCGAGGTGGTGGACCAGGACCAGTTCGACGCGCGGCTGGCGGAATACTGCGCCTCGCTGTGCGAGTGGTCGCCCATCACCCTGCGCCTGCTGAAGCGCGGCATGGTGAAGTCCTCGGAGAGCCACGACATGGAGCAGCAGCTTCGCTACGAGGTCTCCAACATCGGCCGCGCCTTCGGCAGCCAGGACGGCAAGGAGGCCCGCGCTGCCTTCCTGGAGAAGCGCAAGCCGGTGTTCACGGGGCGGTAGGCCGGAACCCCGGCGGCGCGGCCGGCTTCTTCCTGGAAAGGGAGAGGCCGCATGCGGATCGCCACCTACAACGTCAATGGGATCAACGGCCGGCTGCCTAACCTGCTGGCCTGGCTGGAGAAGACCCAGCCCGACGTCGTGTGCCTGCAGGAGCTGAAGGCGCCGCAGGAGAAGTTCCCGCAAGGGCCCCTGGAGGCGACGGGCTACGGCGCAATCTGGCAGGGCCAGAAGAGCTGGAACGGGGTGGCGATCCTGGCCAGGGGATGCGAGCCGATCGAGACGCGGCGCGGCCTGCCGGGGGACCCCGATCCGGGCCAGAGCCGCTATATCGAGGCCGCCGTGAACGGAGTGCTGGTGGCCGGGCTGTACGCCCCCAACGGCAATCCCTATCCCGGGCCGAAGTTCGACTACAAGCTGGCCTGGCTGGCGCAGCTGGCGGCCCACGCCCAGACCCTGATGGCCAGCGGCCAGCCGGTGGTGATCGCCGGGGACTTCAACATCATTCCCACCGACGCCGACGTTTATAAGCCTGAACGGTGGGTGACAGACGCGCTGTTCCGCGCCGAGGTGAAGGCGGTCTATGCCGACCTGCTGGCGGCGGGCTGGACCGACGCCCTGCGCAAGCTGCATCCCGACGAACGCATCTTCACCTTCTGGGACTATTTCCGCAACGCCTGGGGCCGGGACGCGGGCCTGAGGATCGACCACCTGCTGCTGAGCCCGGCCGCCGATGCGCGGTTGCTGGCCGCCGAGGTGGACAGCTTCGCCCGCGCCGAGGCCAAGGCCAGCGACCACGCGCCGACCTGGATCGAGCTGGCGCAGGCCTAGTCGCGCGCCACCACCTCCTGGAGGGCGCGGGCCAGGTCGTTCTGCAGAAAGGGCTTGGCGAGGGTGGGCAGGGTCGGGTCGGCGCCCGGGGGCAGTTCGGCGTAGCCGGTGGCCAGGATCACCGGGACGCTCGGGTGACTGGCCCGGATCTCGTCGGCGAGCTGCAGGCCGGTGACCTGGGGCATGGCGAAGTCGGTGATCACCAGGTCGATCTTCTCGCGCTTCAGCACCGCCAGGGCGTCGCGGGCCGAGATGGCCGGGAAGACCGTGTGGCCGAGGTCCTCCAGCATGGCCACGGTGTTGAGCAGGACCAGGCTGTCGTCGTCGACCGCGAGCACCGTCAGGCTGCGCAGCGGCTGGATCGTCTCCGGCTCGCCGGCGCCCACGAAGACCTGGCGCTCGTCGCCGGCCGCCACCTGGGGCAGCCAGACCTCCACCGTGGTCCCCTCGCCCACCTGGCTGCGCACGGTCATCCGGCCGCCCGACTGCTCGGCCAGGCCGTGGACCATGGACAGGCCCAGGCCCGTGCCCTTGCCGATCCCCTTGGTGGTGAAGAAGGGCTCGGTGGCGCGCGCCAGGATCGCGGCGTCCATGCCATGGCCGGTGTCGGAGATGGTGAGCCGCACATAGTCGCCGGGCGGCAGGCCGATCTCGGTGGCCTCGCCCAGGGTCTCGGGCCGCGCCTCGATGCGGATCGCGCCGCCGTCGGGCATGGCGTCGCGGGCGTTGACCGCCAGGTTGAGCAGGGCGTTCTCCAGCTGGTTGGGATCGGTGAGCACCAGGGCCAGGCCGCGCGGGAACTGGGTCTCGATGCGCATGGCCGGCCCCAGGGAGCGCTGCAGCAGGCCGGTCATGCCGCGCACCAGGGTGGGGACGTCCACGGGGTCGAGCTTGAGGTCCTGCTTGCGGGCGAAGGCCAGCATGCGCTGGGTCAGGGCCGCGCCGCGCTGGGCGCCCTGCATGGCGTTGTCGATGAGCGGGGTGATCCGAGGATCGTGCGGCAGGCGCTTGCGCACCAGTTCCAGGCTGCCGAGGACCGCCATCAGCAGATTGTTGAAATCGTGGGCCACGCCGCCGGTGAGCTGGCCGATGGCCTCCAGCTTCTGGGACTGCAGCAGGGCCTCGCGGGCGTCGTCCAGGGCCTGCTGGGCGGCGCGGCGCTCGGTGACGTCGCGGGTGATCTTGGCGAAGCCGATCAGCTCGCCGCCGTCGTCGCGGATGGGGTCGATGATCACGTGGGCGAAGAACCGGCTGCCGTCCTTGCGGACCCGCCAGCCCTCCTGCTCGTAGCGGCCCTCGGCGGCGGCGATGGCCAGGGCCCGCCCCGGGGCGCCGGCCGCCCGATCCTCCGGCGTGTAGAAGCGGGAGAAGTGGCTGCCGATGACGTCGGCGGGGGCATAGCCCTTGATGCGCTCGGCGCCGGCGTTCCAGTTGGACACCATGCCCGACGGGTCCAGCATGTAGATGGCGTAGTCGGTGACCCCCTGGACCAGGATGCGGAACTGCTCCTGGCTGGCGCGCAGGGCGGCCTCGGCGATCTTCCGTTCGGTGAGGTCGCGGGTGATCTTCGCAAAGCCGATGAGGTCCCCCTGCGGGGTGCGGATCGGATCGATGATCACATGGGCCCAGAAGCGGCTGCCATCCTTGCGGATGCGCCAGCCCTCCCGCTCGAACCGCCCCTCCTGGCTGGCGATGCGCAGGGCGTTGGCCGGCGCGCCGTCGGCGCGGTCCTGCTCGGAATAGAAGCGGGAGAAATGCTGGCCGATGATCTCGTCGGCGGCGTAGCCCTTGAACCGCTGGGCGCCGGGGTTCCAGCTGGTCACCCGCCCGTCGGTGTCCAGCATGTAGATGGCGTAGTCGGTGATGGCGTCGATCAGCAGGCGGTGGCGGTCCGCCTCGCCGATGGTCGCCGCCTTCTCGCCCGTCTCACGCATCCACCGGCCCCCTCAACCTGCGCCTAACGACCAGTGCTGGGGGAGGTTCCCGCACCCATGGCCTAGGCTTGCACAGCTCCGGGGACGGGGCGAACGCCCAGTTCGGCCAGACGGCTGAGGTAGGTTTCGGTGCGCGCCGTCAGTTCGCCGATACCCATCAGCACCTGGGGCCGCGCACTGACCCGCGCAGGGACGATCACCCCGGCTCCGGACTTCTCCAGCAGGCCCATCTCCATCAGCCGGCGGACGTGGCGCCGGGTGGTCTCGTAGGGAAGGCTGAGGGTCTTGGCGACGGCATAGACCGAGACCGGCTCGCGGTCGCTGTCGCCGGGACCGACGGGCACCTCGGGATAGGCGGAGGGATCGTAGGCGTGCTGCTCGACATTGACGAAGGAGACGGCGCGCATGACCAGGGCGCCCAGGGCGTCGACCTCCAGGGTGCGGCCGATCAGGGCGAGGACGTCGAGGAAATAGTCGACCCCCAGCCGCACCACCTGCCGGCTCACATCGCCCGGCGGCGGATCGGTGACAGGGGTGGCGTAGCCGCCGGCGCTGTTCACCAGGTCCTGGGTCAGGGCCCAGTGGGCCGCCACCGCCTCCAGCATGGCGGCGCTGAAGAAGGCCCGGTTGGGGATGATCACGCCGCCGGGGACGGCCTCGCAGAGGTCCTCCTTGCGCAGCTTGGCGGCGTGACGGCGGACCGTCTCGTAGGGAATGCCCAGTTCCTTGGCGATGGCGTAGACCGTGACCGGCACGCGCTCGCTGTCGGGCGGAACGGCGTCCATCGCGGCGTAGCGCATGGCCCGGTCCGGGTCGCGGGTGAACTGGCGCATGTTGGCGCGTGCGATCGACAGGAAGGTGAGCGTGGTGACCAGGTCGCGGTCCACGGCCCGGTCGAGCAGGCGCACGATGTTGAGGAAGTACTCCGCGCTCTGCCGGGCGGTGAGCCGGCGGCTGTCGATCGCCGGGGACACCGAATCTGGAGGCGGGTGAATCATCAGCGAAGTTTAGGCCGCCTCGTCCACGCGGTACACAAGGCCGAGTCGCGACGTGACCCACCGGCGCCTTGCCAGCACGGGGCGGCGTTGACTACCACCGCCCGACACCCGCGGAGGACACCCCCATGCCCCAGTGGCTCACCGACGGCGCCCCCCATGTCTGGCGGCCCTATTGCCAGATGAAGACCGCGCCTGCGCCCCTGGCGGTGGCCCGGACCCGGGGCGCGCGGATCATCCTGGAGGACGGGCGCGAGCTGGTGGACGGCATCGCCTCCTGGTGGACCGCCTGCCACGGCTACAACCATCCCCACATCGCGGCCGCGGTGATGGCGCAGCTGGACCGGGCGCCGCACGTGATGTTCGGCGGGTTGGCGCACGAGCCGGCCTATCGGCTGGCCTCGCGCCTGGCCGCGCTGCTGCCCGGCGAACTGGACCACGTGTTCTTCGCCGAGAGCGGATCGGTGGCCGTCGAGATCTCCATGAAGATGGCCCTGCAGTACTGGATCAACCGGGGCGTGGCCGGGCGGACCAAGTTCGTCAGCTTCCTCGGCGGCTATCACGGCGACACCCTGGCCACGATGACCATCTGCGACCCGGAGGAAGGCATGCACGGCCTATTTTCCGGGGTCATGCCCGCCCAGCACGTGGTGGCCCTGCCCCGCGACGCGGAGAGCGAGGCGGCGCTGGACGCCCTGCTGGCGGAGAAGGGCCACGAGATCGCCGCCCTGATCGTCGAGCCCCGGGTACAGGGGGCGGGCGGCATGTTGCTGCACGACGACAGCGTGCTGGCGACCCTGCGCCGGCTGGCTGACAGGCATGGCCTGCTGCTGATTTTCGACGAGATCTTCACGGGCTTCGGGCGGACCGGGGACCTGTTCGCCTGCTCGGGCTCCGGGGTGATCCCCGACATCGTGACCCTGTCCAAGGCCCTGACCGGGGGCACCCTGCCCCTGTCGGCGGCCATCGCCAGCCGCAAGGTGTTCGAGGCCTTCTGGTCCGACGACGCCGGCGCGGCCCTGATGCACGGGCCCACCTACATGGCCAACCCCCTGGCCTGCGCGGCGGCTAACGCCTCGCTGGACCTGTTCGAGAGCGGCAGCTGGAAGGCCGACGTGGCGCGGATCAGCGCGGCCCTGGCGGAAGGCCTGGAGCCCTGCCGCGGCGCGCCCGGCGTCGTCGATGTCCGGACGCTGGGCGCCATCGGAGTGGTGGAGTTCGCCCAGGCCGTCGACGCCGGCGGCCTCTGCGCGCGGTTCGCCGAACTGGGCTGCTGGATCCGGCCGATGGGCAAGGTCGTCTACCTGACCCCGCCCTTCGTGACCTCGGACGCGGAGATGGCGCGGCTGACCGGGGCGATCAGGGCGGTGGTGGGAGCGTAATCACCGCTCACCCCGGCGAAGGCCGGGGCCCAGATGCATCCACCTCATTCCGGATGACTGGCTCAGATCGTGACCTACGATCTGGGTCCCGGCCTTCGCCGGGATGAGCGGGTCTATTAGGCCAGCGCCGCCTTCAGCTGCGCCGCGATCTCGTGGGCGGCGATGTCGATGGCTGGGGAGACGTCGCCCATGATCAGGAAGTCGTGGACCATGTCGGGGTATTCCTTGTGGGTCGCCTTTACGCCCGCGGCGTTGAGCCTGGCGGCGAAGTCGCGGCCTTCGTCCTTGAGGGGGTCGTAGCCGGCGGTGATCACCAGGGCGGGCGGGGTCCCGGCCACGTCGGCCGCTCCAAGCATGGCGCGGTGGGCCTGGGGGTGGCCAAGCGCGGCCAGGCACTTGTCGAACCAGGCGATGGCGGCCTTGGTCAGGACCGGGCCGTCGAGGTCCTTGCGCGACTGGGTCTCCTCATCGGGCCAGATGCCCGGATAGAGCAGCAGCTGGAAGGCGATCTTCCGCTGCGGGTCGTTCTTCATGTCGACGCTGATGGAGGCCGCCAGGTTGCCGCCGGCCGAGCAGCCGCCCACGGCGATGCGGGTGGGATCGACGCCGATCTCGGAGGCGTGGTCGAAGGCCCATTTGGTGGCCGCCAGGCAGTCGTCATGTCCCGCCGGGAAGGGGTGCTCGGGGGCGAGGCGGTAGTCGATGGCCAGGACCCGGACGCCCGCATAGGCGGCCATGCGGCGGCAGTGGCCATCATGGGTCTCCAGGTCGCCGATGGCGAAGCCGCCGCCGTGATAATAGACCAGCAGCGGGGTGACTGCCGGCGCGCCGGCCGGGACGTAGAGGCGAGCGGGCACCTGTCCGTCAGCGCCGTCGACCTTGATGTCGCTGGCGGTGACGTCCTTCGGGGCGTTCAGGTTCTGCGCTTGGCGCTGCATGCGGTAGCCGGCCCGAATCATCTCCGGCGGGATGGCGTTCAGGGGCGGCGCGGCTTGCCCGGCCGAGGCGGCCTCGGCGGCGTCGAGCATGGCTTTGATGTGCGGATCCATGGGGTCTTTCCTTGAGCTAGCCGACCTGGCGGTCGCGGCCTTCCCAGTAGGGTGCGCGCAGTTCACGGCGCAGCACCTTGCCGGAGGGGTTTCGGGGCAGGACATCGACGAAGTCGACGCTTTTGGGAACCTTGTAGCCGGCGATCAGCGGCCGGCAGTGGGCGATAATGTCAGCGGGGTTTCCGGTCGCGCCGGGGCGCAGGACCACCATGGCCTTCACCGCCTCGCCCCAGGGGTCGTCGGGCACGCCCACCACGGCGGCGTCGGCGACATCGGGATGGGCGAACAGCGCGTTCTCAACCTCGGCCGGATAGACGTTCTCGCCGCCGGTGACGATCATGTCCTTCACCCGGTCGTGGATGAAGAGGTAGCCGTCGGCGTCGAAGAAGCCGGCGTCGCCCGAGCCGAACCACCCCTGCGCGTCGATGGCCTGGGCGGTGGCCTCGGGACGGTTCCAGTAGCCCTTCATGATGCCGGGCGAGCGGATCTCGATCTCGCCCACCTCGCCGGTCTGGGCGTCGCGGCCGTCGAGGCGGATGCGCACCTCATAGCCCGGCGAGGGTTTGCCGCAGGCGCGCAGCTTGCCGAGCTTGGGATCATGGGCCGAGGGGGGCAGGTAGGCGCCGCCGCCGATGGTTTCGGTCAGGCCGTAGAGCTGGGAGAACTCCGAGCCGAAGCGGTCCTGGGCGCGCTTGAGCACCTCCTCGGAGATCGGCGAGGCGCCGTAATAGACGTGCTCAAGCGTGGTGAGATCGGCGTCGGTCATCGCCGGATGCTGCAGCAGCATGTTGATCAGGGCCGGCGCCAGGAAGGCATGGCGGATCTGGTGCTCACCAGTCAGGCGCAGCAGCAAGGCCGGATCGACCTCGCGCATGACCACCGTGCGCGCGCCCTGCAGCAGGGCCAGCATGCCGAGATTGGCGCCGGCCACGTGGAACAGGGGCATGGCCACCAGCACCCCGTCGCCGGGCTCGAACCGCGCCCAGACCTTGGTGGCCCCATCGAAGCAGTGGGCGTAGTTGGTCTCGGTGAGTTGAACGCCCTTTGGCAGGCCGGTGGTGCCCGAGGTGTAGAGCTGAATGACGTCGTCGTCGGGCAGCGCCGTCAGGTTCGGATCGACAGCCGGCTGCTCCGCCAGCCAGGCGCGGAAGGCCTCGCCGAAGACCACGGTGGTGGCCAGCTCCGGCAGGTCGAGACCGGCCAGCAGGTCGGCATAGTCCTCACCCACCACGACGAGGCGGCAGCCGGCGTCCTTGAGGATGAACTCCACCTCCGGGGCCGCGAGCCGCCAGTTCACCGGGGTCAGGCAGACCCGCGCCTTCAGGCAGCCGAACCAGAGGACGAAGAAGTCGTCGTTTCCCTTGGACAGGGTTCCGATCCGGTCGCCGGGCTGGGCGCCGGCGGCCATCAGGGCCTGGGCGCACTGGGATGAGAGGACGTCGAGCTGGGCATAGGTGGTGGCGCGGCCCTCGAACCAGAGAGCCTGTGCGACAGGGCGAACGCGCCCATGATGACGCGCCACGTCGGCCACGCACGAGATGTCCTGGGACATCGATCCTCCCGCCTCGCCGGCCCCTCGAGACGGGGGCCCGGCCATCTGAATTCGCACCAGATGGCCGGGATGGCAACGCCGGGTTTGGGCGCCGCGACGTCAGGTGGCGGCGGCAGTCGACAGCTCGTAGGGGGTCGCCTTGTTCTCGGCGATCCAGCGGGCCTCGGCCTGCGAATTGGCCGGCGGCGGGCGCAGGCCCTGGATGGACCAGAGGTCGAAGGGGGTCTCGTCGATGTGGAATTCCCAGTCGAAACCCCGGTCGCGGATGAAGGGGGCCATCGCCTCGTCGCAGGCCTTGATCCACCAGGCCTTGGCCTCGGGGGTCGGCAGGGTGCGGGCGATGTGATCGACCCAGATACGCACGAACCTGTCGGCCGGTTCGCCGCCGACGAAGAAGGAGTCCGCAGGCACGGCCTGGAAGACAACCCCGACATAGAACTTGGGCAGGCGGCTGTAGAGGGCGGTGATGACCTGGGACAGGGCGTGCTTGTCCTCGACCGAGAAGGCGTCGACGGGATGATAGATCTTCCAGAGCGGCATGGGAGCCTCCGTTTTCAATGATGATGATTATCATCATAATGGATCGAGGCTGTCAAACCGCAGGGTCATTGCCCAGGCGGAGCCTGGGTTCTATTGATGATGCTTGTACGCAAAAAGGAGTGACGCCATGCGCATCAGCCGTGACCAGGCGCAACAGAACCACGACCGGGTGGTGACCACGGCGGCCGCGATGTTCCGCGAGCGGGGCTTCGACGGGGTGGCGGTGGGCGACCTGATGAAGGCCGCCGGGTTCACCCACGGCGGGTTCTACAACCACTTCAAATCCAAGGAGGCGCTGTCGGCGCAGGCGCTGGACCAGGCTTTCCGCCAGATGGATGACCACCGGGCCGGGGTGGAGAGCCTGGATGACCTGCTGGCCCAATACCTGTCCGAGGCAGCCCGCCGGGCGCCGGGGAAGGCGTGCCCGGCCGCCGCCCTGGCGGGAGACGTGTCGCGACAGGGCGAGCCTGTGAAACAGGTCTTCGCCGAGGGATTCGAGCGGATGGTGGAGTCGATGGCCGCCCGCCTTCCCGAGGGACCGGAAGCGCGGGGTGAGGCCATCGCCCTGCTGGCGCGAATGGCGGGCGCGCTGGCCTTGGCGAGAGCGATGCCGGAGTCTTCAGACTTGGGTCGGGAGGTGCTTGCCGCCGCCTTGCAGAGCTGCCGGGCGGACGCCGCGCGCCTGACGGGCGAGGCGAACCAAAAACCCCCGGAGCTGAGCTCCGGGGGTCGGTAGGGTCTTGGACTATTCCGCGGCGGGCTTCGGCGCGTAGCCGAGGATCGCCTTGGTTTCCAGGAACTCGTGGAAGCCGAAATCGCCCCACTCGCGCCCGTTGCCGCTCATCTTGTAGCCGCCGAAGGGGGCCATCATGTCGCCGCCGCCGCCGTTGATCGACACCTGGCCGGCGCGCAGCTTCTTGGCCACGTCGCGGGCCTTGGAGAGGTCCTCGGCCTGCACATAGGCGGCCAGGCCGTACTCGGTGTCGTTGCCGACCTCGATGGCCTGTTCGAGGGTGTCATAGCCGAGGATCGACAGCACGGGGCCGAAGATCTCTTCCTTGGCGATGGTCATCTCGTTGGTGACGTTGGCGAAGACGGTGGGCTTCACATAGTAGCCCTTGTCCAGGCCCTCCGGGCGGCCGACGCCGCCGGAGACCAGGGTCGCGCCCTCGTCGATGCCGGCCTGGATCAGCTTCTGGATCTTGTTGAACTGGATCTCGGAGACCACGGGACCCAGCTGGCTGTTGCCGTTCGGGTC
>NZ_JAUYAF010000068.1 GCF_030693625.1 Phenylobacterium sp. | reverse complement strand
GCTCGTGGCGGCCATCAGGGCCTGAGGAGGCCGTCGCTGGCCTCGCGCCGAAACGCCGCCTCCATCGCCCGGCCTCACTGAACGGCCATCGACCAAACTCCCCCATGGGTGCGTCAGCGCGTTTACACACAGCCTCGGTGGCTAGCTGACCTTCAGGCCCCTGGCTCAGTTAGAGGGCGCGCCAGCAGAAATCGGAGGGCGGCAGCATCTCGGGCGAGCACTTCAGCTGCAAAAGGCTCTCCGCGCAAAGGCGGGATTGGCTCGTTCGGGAAGAGATCGTCCTCGAAGCGCATGCTCAAGATGGCGTGCAGGTGTGGTGAAGCATTTCCGAGCATCTGCAAGTTGGTCTTCAGGGGCGCGTAGTGTATTTGCATGGCCCGGAGCACCTGTAAAACCTCCGCGAAGAACGCGGCAGCTTCATCAGACGCCAACTCGGTGGGTTCTACCACATGGCGACCCCGCCAGATCACTGTAGCCCAACCCCGTTGAACTCCGGCGCGAGAAAGATAAGCGTCACTGCAGTGGCCAGCAAATATCCGGGGACCTCTGCGCGGGTCTTCAGGCCGACCCTCAGCGCATAATCGGCAGCCTTCTGACGCTAGCTGCGACCGCCAGCTTTGTGTCCAGCCCATGGCTCCTCCCCGACCTGATCATCACTTGCAGGTTACAGGATAAAGGGCGGCGGGTGCCAATAGGACAGTCCCTCGAAGGTCCGAGTTGGGTCGGGTCCAGACATGGAGGCAGGTGCGGAGAGCCGACGTCCATCCGGCGCGCTTGGGGATAGTGGAAGGCCGTGCCACTCCGTGTGGGTTGCTCCAACAGACCCTGCGCGAACCTGCGCTGAGAGCCCAGGGAAGCCCGCTGGCGCCGGTTGCGCCGGTGCAGCGCCCGGAAGGTCGGATTGCCCTTAGAGCCCGCCCTGGACGCGCTTTAGGGCCTCTAACGGATCAAGGCCAAGCGCCTCTGTGATGCGAATGAACTCGACGACGTCGATCCGCCTCTCCCTGCGCTCGGACTTCGAAATGTACGACTGCGGTTGGTTGAGACGCGATGCCAATTCCGCCTGTGTGACGCCCTGCTCCACGCGCATCGCCTTCATCATCACGACGAAGGCCGCATACTCGTCAGAGTTAAGGTTTCCGGACATCCAGGCCATGCTTGCGAAGCGCGGCCAACTGACTAAAACCCGTCACAGGTTATCCCATAACGGGTTGTGCAATGCGGGTCAGACTGGGTGTGGTGTTTGCGGGAGCATTCTTCCTGTGGGGGTGCTCCAAGCCACCCTTGCCTTCAACGGAGCAGGCGCTCGTTAGTCTGGCATACCAATCGGTGGTGGAGGACCTACGCGACCCAGCGTCAGTCGAATTCTCTGAACTGGTCTGGATAGACGGGCCGCAGGCGACGTCGGTTTGCGGAAAGTACAATGCGGCAAACGCATTTGGCGGCATGGCTGGCCCGCGCAGCTTCGTGCGCCGCTTTCTCCCCGAAGAGATCGCCTTTGCGCGCAATGCAGTCGGCAAAGATGGTCTCGATTATGCCCTTCCGTATCGACGGGCGAGGGCGGCTTTAGCGATCCACGCGTTCGACCAATCGAAATTTCGCCCAACTCAGGCTCCCGTATTCTACCGAGACGGTGACTCGAACAATCTTGGCTACTTTGACAACGCCGCCATTGCAGCCGGTTGCTATGACGGGCAACCGGTCGCTGCTGTGCTGAAAGCACTGCCCCAGCCAAAGGAATAGGGCGCGCCCCCGCGACCTACAGCCCCAAGTTGACGCCAACATCTTCACCGTGCTGAGTGGAGCGATGGGGGAAGTTCTGCGGTGCACATGTTCAGCTGTCGGCCTGATGTGGGCTGTGTGCCTTCCGACCTCCACCCTCGCACACAGCGGTGGCCTTAACGCCGAGGGCTGTCACAACGACAGGAAGAACGGCGGATACCACTGCCATCGCTCCGGGTCGTCACCAGCGCGCGCCTTATCAGGTTCAGGTGGGAGCGACACGCGAACGCAGCGGTCCCGTCCAGCGGGCGGAGCGTACGCGAACTGCGCAGCAGCAAGGGCGGCCGGGGCGGCACCAGTGCGCCGAGGGCAGCCAGGATATGGACCACACTTGGACAGGGACGGAGATGGCGTTGGTTGCGAGCGATGAGATGAAGAAGGCTGGGTGGGCTGCCAGGTCGTGGAGAGGGCTAAGAGCGTTCCACTTCGGCGAAGCGACGCTCTGGCTCATGTTCGGCTTCCTGACCCTTGGTGCGATGAGCGACACCAACGACACCGCCGCGACCTTGGCGGGGATATGCGCGCTGGCGGCGATAGGGGTTAGGGCTACGAGACCGGACCGAGAGGACGGCAGCCATGGCGAGGAGTAAGCGCCTGACCGCTGGCTTAGTTGTGGTCGGAGCCATGGTCCTGTTCCTTGGTACGCGAGGCGCACTCTCAAAGGCCGCAGACGCAGCGTCTGTTGCCGAGAGCGCCCAAGATACCGCCGAGGAGGCCCTTCAAGCGGCTCGAGAGGCGGGCGGCGCGGAGGATGCGCAGTCAACTGCCGACGAGGCCTTGAGCGTTGCCGAACAAGCTCGGGACCGGGCGGAGGAGGCTCACGACCGGGTCGATCAGCTAGACACCAGGATCGGCTACTGATCGAGCTGCGCCTCTCCTCCGGCACCGAAGACGCGTTAGTTTGCACCAATTGTGATGCAGACCATCCCGCGGACCACATGCGCACCCGCAGATCGTCCGCAATTCCGTTGAAAATAGCGTTGAAAATTCTTACGCTGAAGATCGTCAAACCCTTACGAACAAAGGGATTGAAGAATTTGGCGCGCCCGGAACGATTCGAACGTCCGACCCTCAGATTCGTAGTCTGATGCTCTATCCAGCTGAGCTACGGGCGCGCACATCGCCTTTCGGCGAAGGGCGGGTATCTAGCGGTTCGCCGGGCGCGATTCAACCACGATCTCGCACCAATTGCGGCGGCTGGGCTGGCGTGGGCCAACTTGACGCGCCGGGAGAGAGCCAACATGCGGGACGCAGAAACAAGAGGTGGGCCGAGTGTCCGCCCAGCAGGCGATCCACATGACCGACACCTCCAAGGCTCCGAACGTCATTCCCTACGAATTCTCCAGGGACTGGTTCTCGGGCAATCTCCCGACCTGGCGTCAGATCGTCGACAAGAACAAGCCGCGCAAGATCCTGGAGATCGGGTCCTTCGAGGGCCGCTCCACGGTCTGGATGATGGAATATTGCTCCATCGCCGCCGGCGGCGACATCGAGATCTGGTGCGCCGACACCTGGGGCGGCGGCATCGAGCACCAGAAGGGCGGTCAGATCGAAACCTCCATGCCTGACGTGGAGAAGCGCTTCGACCGCAATGTCGGGATCGCGCGGGGCGTCGCCCCGCATAAGGTCGATATCCACAAGTTGAAGACATTCTCCAACCTGGCCATGGCCAAGCTGATCGCCGACGGCAAGACCGAGTATTTCGACCTGGTCTATATCGACGGCTCGCACCAGGCGCCCGACGTCCTGATGGACGCCGTCATGGCGTTCCAGGTGCTGAAGGTCGGCGGGATCATGATCTTCGACGACTACCTGTGGTCCATGGACGCGCCGGGAACGCAGGACGTGCTGAAGATGCCCAAGCCCGCCATCGACGCCTTCATGAACATCTTCCAGCGCAAGATGAACATCTTCATGGGCGCCCCGATCGGCCAGCTCTACACGCGCAAGATCAACCCCTAGGCCGGCGACCGCTCAGGGCTTACGCGCCCTCCAGCCAGTCCAGCATCCCGAGTTTGCACATCCACATCAGGCCCATCTGAACCGGCCGCCGCCGCTCGACCGGGAAGGCCAGCAGGACCTCCTTCACCGAACGCGTCTGCGCGCCCAGGATGTCGAGGACCTGCCCGCATTCGGGGCCCGTGCAGCGCCATGAGCTGGCGAAGCGGTCCAGGTCCAGCCCCATGGCGCGATCCACGTCCGCCGTCGTGACGCCGGGCCGGACATGGAGCAGGGTCTCCAGGTCCTGGACCTGGTTGGGGAAGCCCGCGAAATCGCGGTTCGGGTCGCCCTTCACCGGGTTGAGCCGGCCCTGGGTGGCGTCGGGGGGCGAGGCCTCGCGGATCGCGGTCAGTTCGTCGGCCACGCCTGCGTACTGGCGGGCCACCACGGGCCAGTCGAACATTTCGCGCACCCGCTTGCGACCGGCCTCCCCCATGCGGCGGCGCAGGTCGGGCGAGGCGATCAGGGCGGCGATGGCCTCTGCGGCGCGGCCGACATGGACCGCGGTGTGCTGGGCGAGCGCCCCGACATAGAGCTGGTAGGACTCCATGCCCAGGGCGTGGCGCTCGGCGGCCCCCACGCTGGCCCCGCCGGGCGGTCCGCCCAGGGTCGGGATCAGGAACCCCTGCTGGCCGTCCTGCACCGTATAGCGGTAGCCGTCCCAGTCGCTGACAACCACCGGCAGGCCCGCCGCCATGGCCTCCACCGGGGTGATGCCGAAGGTCTCCTGGATGTTGTCCACCAGGGAGAGGAAGATGTCCGAGGCGGCCCAGAACGATCCCACCCGGCCCTGGTCGTTGCCGTCCAGGAAGTGAACCGCCACGGAGGGGGCGTAGGCGTCGGCGGCGGCCTGATAGCGGAGCCGGTCCTGATCGCCGTTGGGGAACCAGCCGACCATGGCGAAGTGAACCTTCACGCCGCTGGCCTGGGCGGCCTCCTCAATGGCGCGGAACATGGGCTGGGGCGCGGCCTTCTCGAAGAAGGACAGCCGGCCCAGCCACAGGACCAGGATGTCGGCCTCGCCGATTGCCAGCTCCTCACGCAGCTTGGCGCGCACCTCCGGCCGGTCGGCGCGGGCCTGGATGGCGGGCTGGTCGACCCCCAGCGGGATCAGGGGCAGGTAGGGCTTGGGGTTCTTCGCCCCGCCGAAGCGGTCGGCCAGGAAGCCGGACCAGTCGTCGAACATCCGGTTCAGGGCGTCCTGCACCGAGGGCGAGGTGCAGATCAGCGCGTCCCAGGGCTGGATCGGCGAGGTGACGGCCGTCGCCATGTCGGCGCGCAGGGCCGGCGGCGCCAGGGTGTGGACCAGGCCCATCAGGCTGTAGGCCCGGTCGCCGACCGCGCGCCGCCGCAGCCACGAGATGTCCGACAGCGCCGGCGTCCCCCGCAGCAGGGTCCCCGACTGCGCCACAGCGCCCTGGGCCAGCAGGCTGCCGGTGGTCAGGGTCGCCCCGCCGGGCGCGTCCCCCAGCAGGCCCTTGCGCAGGTCGGCGCCCGAGATGTTGGCCTGGCTGAGGAAGCTGACCTGGTCGAAACCGCCATGGGCGGCGAGCGCCCGGAACAGCTCCAGATTGGCGACATCCTTGCCGAACGGGTTGTTGACCAGGTTGAACTGGCCCGACGGATGGTAGATCGCCAGTCGCGACGCCAAAGGTCCGCCCCCACGCTCAGAGGGCCGTTTCCGCCCGGTCAGAAGCGGGGAATACGACCTCCCAGACCGCGCAGCAAGGCGCCGCCGATGGCCTCCGCCGCGGTCGGCTCCTCCTGCTCCTGGCCGCCGGGGACCATGATCGGCCGCTGGCCCTGCTGTTGGGCGCCGGGCATCTCCATCCCCAGCAGGCCGCCGGTCTGGGACTTGTAGCGGACCTTCACCGTCCACTCGATGTTCCAGGCGACCTTGGGGTCCTTCGGCCGCTCGGGGTAGGAGAGGTTGGTCTCGTTCCCATAGGCGGCCAGCTGCACCATGGCCTGGGGCGCGGCCTTCACCACCTCCTGGGGCACCGTGCAGGCCGTGGTCTGGGGACCCATCAGGGCGCGGTTCGCCACCAGCCGGCTGATGTCGCCATTGCTGAGATAGTCGGGCAGGGAAAAGGCCGAGGCCTGGACCTCGCTGGAGGTCCACAGCACCACGGTGTCGTCCTGGCCCCCGCCGATGGCCGTCGCCAGGTAGGCCTGCGCCCCCGGAACCGCGCCCCAGCCGAGCTGCCCGGCGCCGCTGGCGCTGATGGCGTTGGTGGTGAGGTTCAGCGGCCCCAGGAAGTCCTGGGCGCCGTTCAGGCTGAAGGCGATGTCCGGCGAATAGGTCCCGCGGATCCGATGCTCGCCCACCAGGGAGCCGTTGCCCGGCACGCTGGTGCGGGTCTTTTCGTTGGGCCACTCGCCATAGGTGGCGTTGCGACTGGGCGACGGCGGCTGCATCGGCGTGACATTGAGGCCCCGGCTCATGGCCTCCATCCCGGCGGGGAGTTTGCCATCGGCCATCTTGGCGAAGTCGATCACCAGCGGCTGGCCGGGACGGGCGCGCTCGCCACAACCCCAGAAGATCAGCATTCGGCCCTTGGGCTTCTGGAAGTCGCGGGAGAAGGTCGGGGTCTCCTCCGTGCGCTGCACGGGCTGGGCGCGCGGCGTCAGCAGGGGCAGGGTCGGACCTGCCCGCAGGGCCTGGGGCGGCAGGTGTTCGGCGGTCGGCTCGCCCGCCGGCTTGCGCGACGATCCCAGCTGCAGGGTCAGGCTCTTGCTGGCGCCGCCGCCGCTCATGGCGCCCATCATCTGGCTCATGGACGGCTTGGCGCCTGGAGCCCCCGTGCCGGCGCCGAAGCCGGACTGGGTCTGGGCGCTCATCCAATAGGTGGCGACCGGGCCGGTCACGACCTGCTTCTGCTGCGCGTCGGCCGCGCCGGCGGTGAGAGCGATCACACTGACCGCCGCCGTCGTCCTCATCCAAGCCATTGGGCGTCTCCTCGAAAGGCGGGTCACTTAACGGCTAAGCTTAGCGGATTCACGCGGCAAAAATGAAGACAGGCTCTGCATTCGTGCAGCCGGCGTGAAAACGCCGCGCATCCCGGCGAAGGCCGGGACCCAGAGTCATCCGGAGCTGTTCGAGCTGATCCTCAGTCCCATCTCGGGTGTCATCGCGACCGGAGTGGGTTTCACCTGGATCCCGGCCTTCGCCGGGAGGAGCGGACGGGGCGAGCCCTACAAATCCTTCCAGCAGCGCACGTCGGAACCCGGCCAGGGCGTCGCCTCATAGACCGCCCGGGCCACGGCCCGGGCCAGGCAGTCGGCGGCCAGCGCCCCGATGCGCGCGACGGTGAAATCGCCGCCCTCCAGGGGCCTGACACCGGTGGACATCGCGAAGACCACGTCGCCGTCGAAGGGGGCGTGGATGGGGCGGATGGCGCGGGCCAGGCCATCCTGGGCCATGACCGCCACCCGCTTGGCCTGGGCCGGCGTCAGGACGACGTCGGTGGCGACGCAGGCGATGGTGGTGTTCATGCGGGCCTGGGGATCGGCCTTGGCCAGGTCCCAGATGTCGGGCCGCGCCGAGAGACCAGCCGAGCCCAGGCCGCCGAACTCGCCGCCCAGCTCGAAAGGCGCGGCCCAGAAGGTGCGCCCGTCGCCGGAGACGACCGAGCCGAAACTGTTGACGCAGGCCAGGGCGCCCACGGCGATCCCGTCGGCGGCCAGGATGGAGGCAGACCCCGTGCCACCCTTCAGAGCGCCGGCCATGGCGCCGGTCCCCGCGCCCGTGGTGCCCAGGGCGACGTCGAGCCCCGCGGCCTCGACGGCCTCGCGCCCCAGGCGGCGATAGGGCGGATCCTCACCCCAGGCCCGGTCGCCGCCGTTGGCTACATCGTAGAGAATCGCGCCCGGAACCACCGGCGACCTGGGCACGCCGGGCCGATCAACCAGGCCATAGCCGCGGCCCCGCGCGCCCAGCCAGCTCACCACGCCGTCGGCGGCGGCCAGGCCATAAACCGAGCCGCCGGACAGCACGATGGCGTCGATGGCCTCCACCAGGTTCTCCGGCGCCAGGGCGTCGGTCTCCCGGGTGCCCGGCCCGCCGCCGCGCACGTCGCAGGCCGCCACGGCGCGCGCGTCGGGCAGGATCACGGTCACCCCGGTGCGGGCGGCCACGTCCTGGGCCTGGCCGACGGTCAGACCGGGCACATCGGTGATCAGGTTGCGCGTTCCGGGAGCGGCGGGGGGCTTTTGGCTCATGAGCGAACGAAGAGCATGGCTTGGCGTTTGTTGTCCACGCATGCGTCGCTATGGTGACGCCGCCCCATTTCCAGTCCCCTCATTTCCGCGTGGTCCGTCTGTGTCGCAACTCAAGCGCCTGAGCATTGTCCTGCTGGCCGGCCTGGCCAGCGCCTGCGCCTCTCTTCAATCTGCCCCTACCGCACCCGCCCCCGGCGTCGGAACAGGCATGGTGGCCGCCGCCAATCCGCTGGCGGTGGAGGCCGGCGTCAGCGTGCTGCGCCGGGGCGGCTCGGCGGTGGACGCGGCGGTGGCCGTGCAGGCGGTGCTGGGCCTGGTGGAGCCGCAGAGCTCGGGCCTCGGCGGGGGCGCCTTCCTGACCTATTTCGACGCCAAGACCCGCAAGGTGACCGCCTATAACGGCCGCGAGACCGCGCCGGCCGCCGCCACCGACGCCCTGTTCCTGGACGAGACCGGCAAGCCCCTCCCCTTCGGCGCCGCCCTGCTGAGCGGCCGGTCGTCCGGCGTGCCCGGAGCCGTCGCCATGCTGTCGTTGGCCCAGTCCCAGCACGGCAAGCTGCCCTGGAACACCCTGTTCGCCGACGCCGAGAAGCTGGGCGACCAGGGCTTCACCGTCAGCCCGCGCCTGGCCGGCATGATCGTCGGCCGCTTCCCCCAGGCCAGCGCCCCGGACGTGGTGGCCTATTTCACCAATCCCGACGGGACCCGCATGAAGGCGGGCGACACCCTGAAAAACCCCGCCTACGCCGCCACGGTCCGCAAGATCGCCGCCGAGGGCCCCAAGGCGATCCTCGAGGGTCCCGTGGCCGAGGCCATCGTCACGCGCCTGCAACAGGGCGACCGGCCCGGCGCCATGACCCTGGCCGACCTCAAGAGCTACAAGCCCAAGGTCACCGACGCCACCTGCCGACCGTTCCGCGTCTATCTGGTCTGCACCCCCCCGGCCCCCTCCGGCGGCCCCGCGGTGCTGGAGGGCCTGGCCATCCTGGAACACACCGACATCGCCGCCCATCCCAACGACGCCCAGGGC
>NZ_JAUYAF010000062.1 GCF_030693625.1 Phenylobacterium sp. | reverse complement strand
GCGCCGATCACACGCTCACGAAGATCAACTGACAGCGCCTTGCTCATAGGTGCCAGCCTCCGTCACCAGCACAGAGCTTGAATCAGAATCCGCGGGCCCTGGGAATCCCCAACGATTCAATCAGGTCGCAGAATGCTCTAGCTTTTACGTCTTGCCGACGCTGGTCTGGCTCGCGGTGGATTTGCTGGGATGGAAGGGCCGCGCTGCGAAGGCTCCTCCTGCGGCCGACCTCCCCTAAAATCCCGTCTGCGTCTCCAGCTTCCCGTCCTTGAGCCCCAGCACCCGGTCCATGTGCCGGGCCAGTTCGAGGTTGTGGGTGGCGACCAGGGCGGCGACGCCGGTGGCGCGGGCGAGCGCATAGAGGTTTTCGAACACCGCCGCTGACGTATGGGGATCGAGGTTGCCGGTGGGTTCGTCGGCCAGCAGGAGGCGGGGCGAGTTGGCGAGCGCCCGGGCGATGGCCACGCGCTGCTGTTCGCCGCCGGAGAGCTGGGCCGGCTGGTGCTTGACCCGTTCGGCGAGGCCGAGCTGTTCCAGCAGGAAGAAGGCGCGCTCGCGGGCGGGCTTGCGGCCCACCCCGGCGATCATCTGCGGCAGGGCCACATTATCCAGGGCCGAGAACTCCGGCAGCAGGTGGTGGGCCTGGTAGACGAAGCCGATGGTGTGAAGGCGCACCCGGGTGCGGATGCGGTCACTGAGGTTGGAGCAGTCGCGGCCTTCGATGAAGATCTGGCCGGCGGTCGGGCGCTCCAGCAGGCCCGCGGCGTGCAGCAGCGAGGACTTGCCCGAGCCGGAGGGGCCGATCAGGCCCACGACCTCGCCCGGCATGACGTCGAGGTCGGCCTCGTTGAGCACCGTCAGGGTCTTGTCGCCGGTCTGGTAGGTGCGGGTCAGGCCGCGGATGGCCAGGACCTGGTCGGCGTGGGTCTCACTCATAGCGAAGCGCCTCCACGGGATCGAGACGCGAGGCGCGCCAGGCCGACGGCAGGCTGGCGATGAAGGTCATGACCAGGGCGCCGCCGGTGATGCCGCCGACCTCCAGCCAGTCGATTTTGGCCGGCACGCGGGTGAGGAAATAGACGTCGGAGTTGAACACCTGGGCGCCGGTGGCCCACTCCACGAACTGCTGGATCTCGCCGATGAAGGTGCAGAACAGCACCCCGATCAGCAGGCCCGTGGCGGTGCCGAGGATGCCGATGGTGGCGCCGGTCATGAAGAAGATGCGCAGGATGCTCCCCTGCCCCGCCCCCATGGTGCGCAGGATGGCGATGTCGCGGCTCTTGTTCTTCACCAGCATCACCAAGCCCGAGATGATGTTCATGGCGGCGATGAACAGCAGCATGGTGAGGATCAGGAACATGACGTTCCGCTCCACCTGCAGGGCGCCCCAATAGGAGGCGTTCTTCTGGGTCCAGTCGGTGACGATGGAGGCCGGGCCGGCCACGCGGGCGACGTCGGGCTTCATGTCGACGGCCTTGTCGGGATCGGCGAGCTTCATCTCCACGAAGTCGACGCCGGTGTCGCGGCCGAAGAACAGCTGGGCCTGGGCCAGCGGCATGTAGATGAAGGCCTGGTCGTACTGACTCATCCCCACCTTGAAGGTGCCGGCCACGGTGTAGGACTTGCGCTGCGGCGTGGCCCCGAAGGCCGTGGCCCCGCCGGTGGGCGAAATGAGCGTCAGGGCGTCGCCGGCCTGGACCCCCAGGTTACGGGCCAGGTCGTCGCCCACCAGGATCATGTCCCCGCCATACTCGCCGTCGCCGAAGCCCTCCAGGGAGCCGGAGACGATGTTGCTGGAGATGATCTCGGTGGCCTTGAGGTCGGCGGGGGACAGACCGCGCACGATGGCGCCGCTGATCTGGCCCATGCCGAGCGCCATGGCCTGGGCCTCGATGACCGGGGCGGCCTGGATCACGCCCGGCAGGGCGCGCAGGCGCACCACCATGGGGTCGCGCTCAGGGGTCTGCAGCACGCCGCCGGCCACATAGACGTGGCCGTTGAAGCCCAGGATGCGGTTCAGCAACTCGGAGCGGAAGCCGTTCATCACGCTCATCACGATGATCAGCACCGCGACGGCCAACGTGATGCCGATGAAGGAGATGATGGAGATTAGGGCGACACCGCCCTGGCTCTTCTTGGCGCGCAGGTAGCGGCCGGCGACGGTGCGCTCCCAGACCCCGAAGGGCTGGCCGCGGCCTCCCAGGGTCGGGTTGCTCACGCGCAGATGACCTTGAGCGCCTGCTCCAGCGGCAGGGTCTGCTTCTCCCCGGTGGCGCGGCGCTTGATCTCCACCGTGCCGTCGGCGACGCCCTTGGGGCCGACCACGAGCTGCCAGGGAATGCCCACAAGGTCGATGGCCGCGAACTTGGCGCCCGGACGCTGGTCGCTGTCGTCCAGCAGGGGGTCCTTGCCCGCCGCGATCAGGGCCTGGTAGGCGGTCTCGGAAACCTCATCGGTTCCGGCGTCACCGGGCCGCAGGTTGATCACCGCCACGCCGAAGGGCGCCACGGCGTCGGGCCAGATGATGCCGGCCTCGTCGTGGCTGGCCTCGATGATGGCCCCGGTCAGGCGTGAGACGCCGACGCCGTACGAGCCGCCATGGATGGGGTGGTTCTGGCCGTCGGGGCCCGCCACCTCGGCCTTCATGGGCTTGGAGTACTTCTCGCCAAAATAGAAGATGTGGCCGACCTCGATGCCGCGGGCCGAGAGGCGCTTGTCCTCGGGCACCTGGGCGAAGGCCGCCTCGTCATGCATCTCCTCGGTGGCGGCGTAGAGGTTGGTGCGCTGCTCCACCAGGGGCTGGAGATCGCCGTCCCAGTCGACGTCGCCGGGCGCGCCCATCTCCACCAAGTCCTTGTGGCAGAAGACCTGGCTCTCGCCGGTGTCGGCCAGGATGATGAACTCGTGGGACAGGTCGCCGCCGATGGGACCGGGATCGGCCTTCATGGGCACCACGTTCAAGCCCATCCGCGCATAGGTGTTCAGATAGGCGATGAACATGCGGTTGTAGGACTTGCGCGCGGCGGCCTCGTCCACGTCGAAGGAATAGGCGTCCTTCATCAGGAATTCGCGGCCGCGCATGACGCCGAACCGGGGGCGGCGCTCGTCACGGAACTTCCACTGGATGTTGTAGAGGTTCTTGGGCAGGTCCTTGTAGCTCTTCACATAGGCGCGGAAGATCTCGGTGATCACCTCCTCGGCCGTGGGGCCGTAGAGCAGGTCGCGCTTGTGGCGATCGGTGATGCGCAGCATCTCGTCGCCGTAGTCCTCATAGCGGCCGCTCTCGCGCCAGAGGTCGGCGAGTTGCAGCGTGGGCATCAGCACCTCGATGGCGCCGGCCCGGTCCATCTCCTCGCGGACGATCTGCTCGATCTTCTTCAGCACCCGCAGACCGAGCGGTAGCCAGGCGTAGATGCCGGCGGCCTCCTGGCGGATCATGCCGGCGCGCAACATGAGCTGGTGGCTGACCACCTGGGCGTCGGAGGGGGCTTCCCGAAGCGTCGGCATGAAGTAACGCGAAAGACGCATCTGGCGGAGATTCCCGGACGAGGTTCAGATCAACGGCCCTGATAGCCGCTGCGCTTGGACCTTGGCAACGAAGCTGGATGAAAAGAAGGCCGCCCAGGGAGGCGGGCGGCCTTCTCGTCGTCGGGGAAAACGCCACGAGCGGCCTTAGGCTGCCCGCGATGTGACTCTTGGTAACCTGGGTTACGCCGCCCGGCGAAGGCGTTACGTGCGGCCCGGGCCACGACATAGGTTTCGCCCAATCTTTAAGCGCGCAGGCCGTGCGGCGCTGAGGCTCTGGGCAATCAGCCCAGGCCGGAGGGGAGGCTGGGCAGCGGAATGACGTTGAACCGCAGCAGCAGCCACAGAGCCACGAAGACGATCGCCGAGACCCAGGTGGTGGTGATGAACTTCTTCTTGATCTTCGGATCCACGGGCGCGGCCGGATCGCCGCCGTCGCCCTTGTTGATCCCGGCCTCGGCGTGGCTGATCGTCCCGAGGGGCAGGACGGCGAACAGCACCACCCACCAGATGGTGAAGTAGATGGCGATGCCGGTGAACCAGGTCATCGGTGAGCTCCCTTGGGGGTTTCCATGAGTTCGACCAGGACGCCGCCCATGTTCCTGGGATGGATGAAGATCACCGGCACGCCATGGGCGCCCATGCGCGGCTCTCCGGTTCCCAGCACCGTGGCGCCCTTGGCGCGCATGTCGTCGCGGGCCGCGAGGATGTCAGGCACCTCAAAGCAGATGTGGTGCTGGCCGCCGGAGGGGTTCTTGGCCAGGAAGCCGTGGATCGGCGAGGCCTCGCCATAGGGCTCGATCAGTTCGATCTGGCTGTTGGGCGTGTCTACGAAACAGACCCAGACGCCCTGCTCGGGCAGGGCGAACTTCTCGCCGATGGAGGTGGCGCCCAGCAGGTCGCGGTAGACCTTCACGGCCTCGTCGATGGAGGGGGTGGCGACCCCCACATGGTTCAGTCTGCCGATCATGCCGTCCGCCTCGCACTTTGCGAGGGCGGTATAGACGACTTCCGCGGGGTTAGGGGAGCGTCTTCACGCCTACTGCGTGAACAGCGCCGTGCCGCCGTCCCGCAGGTGGGCCAGGTTCGCGGCGGGGCCGAAAATGGCGCCGGCGGCCAGCAGCTCGGCGATGTGGGCGTGCGAATAGCCCATCTCCTCCAGCAGTTCGCCGCTGTGCTGCCCGAGGTCGGGCGTGGGGCGCTGGAAGCCGCTGGCGCCGCGGGCGAAGTCGGCATAGGCGCGCACCCCGAGCATGTCCCCCAGGCGAGGGTGCCGCCAGACCTCGAAGAAGTCATTCTCCCACAGCCATTCGCTCTCGAAGGCCTCGTAGCCGCGCAGCACCGGCGCGCAGGGCACGCCCTGAGCCAGCAGGTCCGCCAGGACGCCGTCGCGCATGCGGGTGGCCAAGGCCAGTTCCAGGGCGCGGGCCAGATGACCGTCCCGCGGCGCGGTGAGCGCATTGGCCGGCAGGGGGATGCGCAGAACCCCGCACACGCTGTCGGCCTCCTCCCTTGTCTCGCAGACCAGGGCGATCCAGCCGTCCGCGCACGGGTAGTATCGATGCAGGGCCCGGAGACCGAGACAGTCCTGGGCCCCGACGTCGTTGGGCGGGCGGTCTTCATAGGTGGTGACCTCGCCAAGCTGGAAGGTCAGGCTCTGGGCCATCAGGCTGGTGACCACCTCCTGCCCCTTCCCGGTTGTCTCCCGGGCGTTGAGGGCCGCGATGATGGAGAAGGCGACCACGGCGGCGGTGGCCACGTCATTGACCGGAATGGTGTGGAGCACCGGCTCCCCCTCCCCGCCCTGAGCCGCCATCATCCCGCCCTCGGCCTGCAACAGCGGGTCGAACCCCGGCAGGACGGCGCGCGCGCCCTTGTCGCCATAGGCGTTGATCGAGCAGGAGACGATGCGCGGGTTGACGGCCTTGAGCGCCGCATAGTGGATGCCGAGGCGCTCGCGCACACCGAAGCGATAGTTGTCGAGAATGACGTCGGCGCCGCGCACCAGGTCGAAGAACATCTCGCGGGCGGCGGGCTGCTTGAGGTCGATGCCCAGGCCGCGCTTGCCCCGGCTATAGGCCATGAAGCCACCGCCATTGCTGCGGAAAGGGTCGCCTTCGATGGGTTCGATCTTGATCACGTCGGCGCCGAGATTGGCCAGCACCCCGCCGGCATGGGCTCCGGCGATCACCGTGCCCAGGTCCAGCACCTTGATCCCCGACAGCGGCTGCGGCCGGTCATTGGCGCCGGTGGGCTGGGGGGCAGGCCGGTCGGGCCAGGCGTGGCCGTTAAGGGGCTTGGCCAGGTGGCGTACCGAGCCGGGGGTGACCGAGAGGCGCGAGGGCACATTGGGCATGTGGACGGGGCCGAGCTCGGGATGGTCCAGCGTCACGCGGGCCTCGGCGGCGGCCACGGCCTCGCCGGCGAACCAGGGCTCGCGGGGACCAACCGGCGCGCAGGGGACCCCGTTGGCCTGCAGCAGCTCCAGCCACTCTGCGCGGGGGCGGGTCTTGAACACCGCCTTCAGGGCCTCGCGGGCCAGCAGTGGGTCCGAGGCGAAGGTCTCCCAGTGGTCGCCGAGGCCCAGAGCCTGGATGGCGCGGTGGTAGAAGGCCACGAACAGGGTCGCCAGGAAGAACCACTGGCCATCGCCGCACTCATAGAGCCGGTAGCTGGGCGAGGCCCCCAGGGGCGCGCCACGCGGCAACGGCGGGTCGGCCAGCACCCGGACCGGACCGGTCACCTCGGAGACGCCGTGCAGGCCGCTGACGGTCACCGCCTGGCCCTTACCGCTGCGGTGGCGCTCCAATAGGGCCGCGCTGATGGCGGCGGCGCCCATCACGGCCTGGCCGTAGTGGCAGAGCGGCAGGATCAGATGGATCGGCTGGTCGGAATAGGCGCCCTGCCGGAACGCGACGCCGCTCAGCGCGGTCAACAGGCTGTGGTGCGACGGCAGCTGGCTCCAGGACCCGGTCGTGCCATAGGGCGGCATCCAGGCGTGGATCAGGTGGGGATGAGCCTCGGTGATCGTTCGGGCGTCCAGGCCGAGGGCCTCGAGCTTGCCTGGATGGTGGTCGAACAGGGCGACGTCGGCGCGGGCGATCAGGTCACGGGCCGCGCCGATCCCAGCCTCGGTGGCGAGATCGAGGGTCAGCAAGCGCTTGTTGCGGTTCCAGGCCAGGTAGCCGGGATGATCCCTCATCCGGTCGCCCTGCGGCGGCTCGACCTTGATGATGTCGGCCTCGAAGTCCCCCAACATCATGGCGGCCATGGGCCCGGCCAGCCCTTGCGTGAAGTCGACGATGCGCACGCCGGCGAATGCGGACATTGAGACGCCCTCCCTGGTGCGGGGCGCGTCATGGCGCGCGCCCTCGCAGGGCTCGCGGGCGGCGAGCCGGGGACATCAAACCATAGCCAAGGCTCGAAACAAGTCCGAGCGGTCGGGAAGTTAGATTCGCAGCACGGTGGTTTCGACGACGGGACGTCGCCCCCAGACCCGCTGGCTGGCCTTCTTCACCGCCCGCGAGATGGCCTTCTCGATGGCCTCATCGTCGTCCCGCTCGCCACCCTTCAGACGGTCCAGGGCGCGCTCGGCCTCGTCGGCGAGGTCGTCCATCATGTCTTCCATGGGGTAGTCTTCCTCGGCGGGAAGACCAAGCGCCCGGACCTGTGGCCCGGAGACGATCTTGCCCCGCGGGTCGAGGGCGACGGAGACCGCCAGCATGCCGTTGAAGGCGGCGTGGCGGCGTTCGCGCAGGGCGTCGCCGTTCTCCGGCGTCAGCATGCCGCCGTCGACATAGATTCGGCCGGCCTGGACCTCGTCGATGATCTCGGCGCGGCCAGGCGCCAGGCGGACCATGTCACCGTTGCGGGGCGAGACGGTCTGCGGCACCTGCAGATCCTTGGCGAAGGCGGCGTGTTCCAGCAGGTGGCGGCGCTCGCCATGGGTGGGGACGGCGATCTCCGGCCGCGCCCAGGCGTACATCTGGGCCAGCTCATCGCGGCACGGATGGCCCGAGACGTGGATGCCCGGGTGGTCGCGCTCGGTGTAGAGGCGCACGCCGCGGTCGGCGAGCCGGTTCTGCAGGGCGCGGATCGGCACCTCGTTCCCAGGGATGACGCGGGACGAGAAGATGCAGGCGTCCCCCTGCCCCAGCTTCACGAAGGGGTGGGAGCCGTCGGCGATACGGAACAGGGCGGCCCGGGCCTCGCCCTGGCTGCCGGTGCAGAGATAGAGGATGCGGTCCTCGGGGAAATCCCGGGCCTCGTTGTCGGCGATGAAGGGCTTGAGGTCGGCCATCATGCCGACCGACTTGGCCGCCGCCGACATGCGGTGCATGGAGCGGCCCACGAGGCAGACCCGACGACCGGCGGCCTCAGCGGCGCGGATCACCGAATCCATCCGGGCCACGTTGGAAGCGAAACAGGCCACGGCCACCTTGTGATGCAGGCCCTTGATCAGGTCCCCCAGGGCGTCGCGGACATCAGCCTCGGAGCCGGCCGTGCCGTCGACGAAGACATTGGTCGAGTCGCAGACCATGGCGAGGATGCCTTCGTCCCCAAGCTTGCGGATGGCGTCCTCGTCGGTGACGCTGCCCAGGACGGGGTCCGGATCGATCTTCCAGTCGCCGGTGTGCAGGATGGTGCCGAGCGGGGTGCGGATCGCCAGGCCGTTGGGCTCGGGGATCGAGTGGGTCAGGGTGATCAGGTCGATCTCGAAGGGACCCAGGGTCACCTTCCCACCCAGGGGCACCTCGGTGATCACCGCGTCGGCGGCGGCGGGATTTTCCCGCAGCTTCTCGCGCAGCAGGAAGGCGGTGAAGGGGGTGGCGTAGAGCGGCCCGCGCAGGCGCGGCCACAGGCGCGCGACAGCGCCGATATGGTCCTCATGGGCGTGGGTCAGGACGATCCCCAGGATGTCCTTCTTGTGCGCCTCCAGGAAGGTCGGATCGGGCAGGATGATCTCGACGCCGGGCGTGGTCTGATCCCCGAAGGTGATGCCCAGGTCCACCACGATCCACTTGCGCGCGTGCGGTGGGCCGTAGCCGTAGAGATTGAAGTTCATGCCGATCTCGTTCGAGCCGCCGAGCGGCAGGAAGACGAGTTCGTCGTCGGCTTTCGCCTTGATCTTGGACATCAGCTCACCGCCGCGGGGCGCGGGTTGCGCCGTGAAATTTCCAGCATGCCGCGAATGGTCAGGTCCGGATCAAAATGGTCGATTGCGAGCGTCGCGCCGTGGAACAGGCTGGCGACGCCGCCGGTGGCCACCACGGTCATGGGTTCACCCCACTCGGCCTTGAGACGGGCGATGAGCCCCTCGATGAGGGCGACATAGCCCCAGAAAACGCCTGACTGCATGGCTCCGACTGTGTCCTTGCCCAGAACTCGCTGGGGCTTCTGAATGGCGACGCGGGGCAGTTTCGCCGCCGCACTGTGCAAGGCTTCCATCGACAGATTGATGCCTGGCGCGATCACACCGCCCTCGAATCCGCCATCCGCGGCGATCACATCGAAGGTGGTGGCGGTGCCGGAGTCGATGACGATCAGCGTCCCCGGATAAACGATATGCGCCCCGATTGCGTTCACAAGGCGGTCGGCGCCGGCCTCGGAGGGTTTGTCGATGCGGATCGGGATGCCCAGGTCGGCGTTCTCGCCGATCACCAGGGGCTCCACGTGGAAATAGCGGCGCGAGAGATTGCGCAGGTTGAAGATCGACTGCGGCACCACGCTGGAGATGATGCAGGCGTCCAGCACGCCAAACTGCAGGCCCGCCATGTTCAACAGCTGCGACAGCCAGACTGCGTATTCGTCGGCCGTGCGGCTGGAGTCGGTGGCCGCCCGCCATTGGGCGATCCAGCTGGTCCCGTCGTGCACGGCGAAGAGGGTGTTGGTGTTGCCCTGTTCGATGGCGAGCAGCATCTTTAGGCCTCTCCAAAGAAAACGTCGCCGGCGGTTATGCGCAAAACCACCCCGTCGTCCAGCCGCAGGCGCAGGGCGCCGTCCAGGTCCAGGCCCTCGGCGACGCCACGATGGGTCTGGTTGGGCAGGCGGGCTTCACAGGGTTGTCCCAGGCCGTGGGCGCGGTCGGTCCAGCCCTTGGCGATGGGGGCGAAGCCGTCCTGCTCCCAGGCCGCGCGCCAGCGCTCGAAGGCCTGGGCCAGGATGTCGAGGGCCGCGCGCGGTGATGGCGGCGGACCCGGCATGAATTCGGCGAAGGCCGCGGCCGGGCGCTCCACATCCTGCGGAGCGTGGGCGAGATTGACCCCGATGCCGACCGCCAGCCAGATGCGGCCATCCGGCAGCGGACCCGACTCCACCAGAATCCCGACGGCCTTGCGGCCGTGCACCAGCAGGTCGTTGGGCCACTTCACTGTGGCCGCGCCGGGGGCCAGGCAGGTCTCGGCGAGATCGGCGGCGGCCAGGGCGGCGACGAAGGAGATCTGGGCCGCCTCCCCCGCCGGCTTGTCGGTGGCGAACAGAAGGGTGGCGGCGAGATTGCCGACCTTGGTCTGCCAGTCGCGGCCCCGGCGGCCGCGTCCGGCGGTCTGAGTCAAGGCCGTGATCCAGACGGGCCCGGTTTCACCGGCCTCGGCGCGGCGACGCGCCTCGGCGTTGGTGGAATCGATCTCGTCGTAGGACTCGACCGGCGGGATCGTCACCTAGGCCAGGCCGAAGGCGGCCGCGGCGGCCTTGGCCAGCGGGTCGATGAACACCAGGGCGCCGAGAACCAGCGGGAAGGAGAACAGGGCCGCGGCGATGGCGATGGTCTTGGCCTCGACGGGCGGGGTGTCGGTCCCGCCCACGCCGCCGTCGAACCACATCACCTTGATCAGGCGCAGATAGTAGTAGGCCGCCACGACGCTGCCCACGAGGCCGATCACGGCGGCGACGCCGAGACCGGAATTGATGGCCGCTTTGAAGACGTAGAACTTGGCCCAGAAGCCGGAGAACGGCGGCAGCCCCAGGGCCGACAGCGAGAACGCAGTCATGGCCAGGGCGATGCCGGGACGTTCCTTCATCAGACCGGCCATGTCCTGGATGGTCTCCATCGGCTTGCCGGCCCGCGAGAGGGCCGCCAGACAGGCGAAGAAGCCGGTCACGTCGACCATGTAGAGAACCATGAAGACCAGCATGGCCTGCACGCCCTCGGCCGTGCCCGACGCCAGGCCCAGGACCGCGTAACCGACATTGGCGATGGAGGAATAGGCCCAGAGGCGCTTGAGGTTGTTCTGGGCGAGACCGGCGAAGGCGCCGACGCCGATGGACAGCAGGGCGATGATCACCAGCACCTGGCCCCACTGGGCCGAGGCGCCGGAGAAGCCCTCGCTCAGCGCGCGGGCGAACAGCACCATGGCGGCCAGCTTGGGCGCGCCGGCGAAGAAGGCCACGACGGGCGTGGGAGCGCCTTCATAGACGTCGGGGGTCCACATGTGGAACGGGGCCGCGGAGACCTTGAAGGCCAGGCCGCAGATCAGGAAGACCAGGCCAAATAGCACGCCCGTCCCGGCCCCGGCCTGAACCGCGACGGCGATGTCGTCGAACTTGGTGGAGCCGGCGAAGCCGTAGATCAGCGAGGCGCCGTAGAGCAGCAGGCCCGAGGACAGCGCGCCCAGCACGAAATACTTCAGGCCGGCTTCCGAGGCCTTGGCGTCGTCGCGGTGCATGGCGGCCAGCACGTAGAGGGCCAGGGACTGCAGTTCGACGCCGATATAGAGCGAGATCAGGTCGCCGGCCGAGACCATCATGGCCATGCCGAGCGCGGCCAGCAGGATAAGGACCGGGAACTCGAAGTTGCGGATGTTGCGCTGGGCGAACCACTTCTGGCCCAGGGGGATGGCGATGGCGCTGGCGATGAAGATCGCCACCTGGCTGAAGGCCGAGGCGTCGTCAGCCACCAGACCGCCCGCGAAGCCGCGCCCCTGCGTCCCGAAGGCCGCGTAGTAGGCGGCGATCGCAAGGGCGGCGACCGAGCCCAGGGTCATCACCGTGGTGGCGCGCGGCGCGAAGGCCCCGAACACCAGCAGCACCAGGGCCGCGATGGCGAGGGTCAGTTGCGGACCAGCAAGGGCGATATCGGCGGAGAAGGTCATGGAGAGGCCCCTAGGCGCCGATGGCCGCGCTGTAGAGCGCGACGAGGTTGTCGACCGACGCCTGGGTCAGGTCGAAGACGGCGGCCGGATAGATACCGAGATAGAGGGTCGAGGCGATCAGCGGCGCGAAGATGGCCACCTCGCGCCAGTCGAGGTCGCTGATCTCGGCCAGGGCGGGGTTGGTAAGTTCCCCGAAGATCACCCGGCGATAGAGGCTGAGCGCATAGACCGCCGAGAAGATAACGCCGCTGGCGGCGAAGATCGCCGTCCAGGTGGAGACGCCGTAGGCCCCGGTCATGGTGAGGATTTCGCCCACGAAGCCCGAGGTGCCCGGCAGACCGACATTCCCCATGGTGAAGAGCATGAACACCGCCGCGTACCAGGGCATGCGGTTCACCAGCCCGCCGTAGAAGGCGATCTCACGGGTGTGCATGCGGTCATAGACCACGCCGACGCAGAGGAAGAGCGCGCTGGCGATCACGCCGTGGCTCAGCATCTGGAAGATCGCGCCCTGCACGCCGATGTCGTTGCCGGAGAAGATGCCCATGGTCACGAAGCCCATGTGGGCCACCGAGGAATAGGCGATCAGCTTCTTGATGTCGGTCTGACGGAAGGCCACCAGCGAGGTGTAGATGATCGCGATGACGCTCAGCGCGAAGACCAGGGGCGTGAAGTACTCCGAGGCCTGGGGGAACATCGGCAGACTGAAGCGCAGGAGACCGTAGCCGCCCATCTTGAGCAGGATGCCGGCGAGGATCACCGAGCCCGCCGTGGGCGCCTCGACGTGGGCGTCAGGCAGCCAGGTGTGGACCGGCCACATGGGCATCTTCACCGCGAAGGAGGCGAAGAAGGCCAGCCACAGCCATATCTGCAGGCCCGGATCGAACTTGTAGACCATCAGTTCGGGGATCGAGGAGGTCCCGGCGATGCCGATCATGCCGAGGATCGCCGCCAGCATCAGGACCGAACCCAGCAGGGTGTAGAGGAAGAACTTGTAGGCTGCGTAGACCCGGCGCTTGCCGCCCCAGATGCCGATGATCAGGAACATCGGCACCAGACCGAATTCGAAGAAGGCGTAGAACAGCACCAGGTCCAGGGCGCAGAACACGCCGATCACCAGGGTCTCCAGGACCAGGAAGGCGATCATGTATTCCAGCACGCGGGTCTCGATCGACTTCCACGAGGCCGCGATACAGATGGGCATCAGGAAGGCGGTCAGCAGGACGAACAGGATCGAAATCCCGTCCACGCCCATGCGGTAGTGAATGCCGGCGAACCAGTTGGCGTCCTCGACGAACTGGAAGCCCGGATTGGCGGGATCGAACTCCGCCACCAGCACGATGGAGAGGGCGAGCGTCGCCAGGGTGGTGACGAAGGCGATCCACTTGCCGGCGCTAACGGTCTTCTCGTCCTCGCTCTTGGCGAAGAAGCGCAGCACCAGGATGGCGGCCACGCCGAGCAGCGGCGCGTAGGTGATCAGGGAAAGCAGGCCAGTCATGATCTCACTCCCCCTCAGGCCTGCCACTGGAAGACGGCGAAGGTCAGCAGACCCAGCACGCCCAACAGCATGACGAAGGCGTAGTGATAGACGTAGCCGGTCTGCAGCAGACCCGCCCGGCGGCCGACGTCGTAGGACACCGCCGAGACACCGTCGGGGCCAAGACCATCGATGATCTTCTGGTCGCCGACCTTCCAGAACAGGTCGCCCAGCAGCCGGGTGGCCCGCACGAAGGTCGCCTCATAGATCTCGTCGAAGTACCACTTGTTGTAGAGGAAGCTCCACAGCGGCCCCTTCTTGGCGGCGATCCGCGCGCCCATGCCTTCGTTGGCGATGTAGTAGAACCAGGCTGCCGCGAAGCCGATGGCCGAGACCACCAGCGGCGCCCAGTGCAGCCAGGTCGGCGAGTGGTGGGCGTGCTCTAGCACCTGGTTGGTGGGGGCGTTGAAGATGGCGCCGCGCCAGAAGGCGTTGCGGTCCTCGCCCACGAAGGCTTCGACGAAGGCGTAGCCGGCGAACACCGCGCCGACCGCCAGGAGCGCCAGCGGGACCAGCATCACCAGCGGGCTCTCGTGGGGCTTGTGGGCCCCATGATGGCCATGGGCGTCATGATGGTCGTCCGGGAGCGGCTCGCTGTGGGTCTCGATCTGGGCGGGGCTGGCGTGGTCGTCGGCGCCATGGGCGTGGTCGGCGTGGTCGGCGTGGGCGTGATCATCATGCGCCCACTTGGCCTTGCCGTGGAAAGTCATGAAGGACAGACGCCAGGAATAGAAGGCCGTCAGGCCCGCCGCGCTGAGGCTGACCAGGAAGGCGAAGAAGGCCACCGGATTGTGCTCGCCCGCGGCGTAGGCCGCCTCGATGATGGTGTCCTTGGAGAAGAAGCCCGCGAGGCCGATGTCGGTCCCGGGGATGCCGAAGCCGGTGATCGCCAGGGTGCCGATGGTCATGACCGCGTAGGTCACCGGCAGGTACTTCCACAGGCCGCCCATTTTCCGCATGTCCTGCTCGTGGTGCATGCCGTGGATCACCGAGCCTGCGCCCAGGAACAGCAGCGCCTTGAAGAAGGCGTGGGTGAAGAGGTGGAACATGGCGGCCTGATAGGCGCCCACGCCGGCGGCGAAGAACATGTAGCCGAGCTGCGAACAGGTCGAATAGGCGATGACCCGCTTGATGTCGTTCTGGGCCAGGCCAACCGTCGCCGCGAACAGGGCGGTGATGGCGCCCACCAGGGTGACGATCTGCTTGGTCACCGGGGCGTATTCGAACATCGGCGACAGCAGGCAGACCATGTAGACGCCGGCCGTCACCATGGTGGCGGCGTGGATCAGGGCCGAGACCGGGGTCGGGCCCTCCATGGCGTCCGGCAGCCAGGTGTGCAGGAAGAACTGCGCCGACTTGCCCATGGCGCCCACGAACAGCAGGGCGCAGGCGAGGTCCACAGCGTGGAACCAGTGGCCGGCGAAGAACCAGCCCGTGGTGGCGAACTCGGTCACCCGCGGGAAGATCTCGGCGAACTGGATCGTGCCGAACATCCAGAAGACGGTCATGATGCCGAGCGCGAAACCGAAGTCCCCGACCCGGTTGACCACAAAGGCCTTGATGGAGGCGGCGTTAGCCGTCGGCTTGTGGAACCAGAAGCCGATCAGCAGGTAGGACGCCAGGCCCACCCCTTCCCAACCGAAGAACAGCTGCATGAAGTCGGCGGCGGTGACCAGCGCCAACATGGCGAAGGTGAACAGCGACAGATAGGCGAAGAACCGCGGCTTGGACGGATCCTCGGCCATGTAACCCCAGGAGTAGAGGTGGACGAGCGAGGAGACGCTGGTCACCACCACGAGCATGACGGCCGACAGGGTGTCGATGCGGATCGACCAGTTGGACTGGAAGTCGCCGATATTGATGAAGGGTAGCAGGTGGACGGTGAACTTGGCCGGCCAGTCGCCCCAGATCACCCCATGGAACGCGGTCCAGGCGATGGCGCAGGAGAGGAACAGCGCGCCCGTGGTGATGGCCTGCGAGGCCAGGTTGCCGATGCGGCGGCCCGAGAGGCCGGCGATCAAGGCGGCGATCAAGGGCGCGAAGACGCCGATGGTGACGAGAAGCTGAGGAGTCATGTTCGGGTCCTCAACCCTTCATCACGGAAACGTCGTCCACGGCGATGTCGCCGCGGTTGCGGAAGAAGGTCACCAGGATGGCCAGGCCGACGGCGGCCTCGGCCGCGGCGACGGTCAGCACGAACATGGCGAAGATCTGCCCCGTCACGTTGTGCAGATAGACCGAGAAGGCCACCAGGTTGATGTTCACCGCGAGCAGGATAAGCTCGATCGACATCAGGATGACGATGATGTTCTTGCGGTTCACGAAGATCCCGAACACCCCGATGGTGAACAGGATCGCGGCGACCGCCAGGTAGTGGGCGAGCCCGATGCTCATTCGTCGATCCCCGCGCCGGGTTTGATGGAAATGACCCGCATGCCGGTCTTCGGCCCGCGCGCCACCTGGTCGGCGATCACCTGCCGGCGCACGCCGGGCTTATGGCGCAGGGTCAACACGATGGCGCCGATCATGGCCACCAGCAGTACCAAACCCGCCGCCTGGAAGAAGTAGATGTAGTCGGTGTAGAGCACCCGCCCGATGGTCTCGGCGTTGGAGATGTCCGCGTCCGAGGCCTGCGGCGTATCGTTGAGCCGCGCCGCACCGCCCGTCGAGACGGCGGTGGAGACCAGGATCATCTCGAAGGCCAGGATGCCGGCGACACCCGCGCCAAGGGGCATGTAGCGGGCGAAGCCCTGCCGCAGCGAGGCGAAGTCGACATCCAGCATCATGACGACGAAGAGGAACAGCACCGCGACCGCGCCGACATAGACGACCACCAGGAGCATGGCGAGGAACTCGGCCCCCAGCATCACGAACAGGCCCGCGGCGGAGAAGAAGGCCAGGATGAGGAACAACACCGAGTGCACCGGGCTGCGGGCCGAAACCACGCAGACACCGGCGACCAGGGTCACCGTCGCCAGCAGATAGAATGCGATCGCGTGAACGGCCATGACGGCTCTTCTCAGCCCCTCAATTTCAGTGACCGGCGCCTGACGGCGACGCGGTGATTAGCTTTCGGAATCGCGCCCGGGTCTTACCGGTAGGGCGCGTCCAGTTCCAGATTCTTCGCGATCTGCCGCTCCCAACGGTCCCCGTTATCGAGCAGGCGTTCCTTGTCGTAGTAGAGCTCTTCGCGGGTCTCCACCGCGAACTCGATGTTCGGACCTTCGACGATGGCGTCCACCGGGCAGGCCTCCTGGCACAGGCCGCAATAGATGCACTTGACCATGTCGATGTCGTAGCGGGTCGTGCGGCGGCTGCCGTCCTCACGGGGCTCGGCCTCAATGGTGATCGCCTGGGCCGGGCAGATGGCTTCGCACAGCTTGCAGGCGATGCAGCGCTCTTCGCCGCTCGGATAGCGACGCAGGGCATGCTCGCCCCGGAAGCGCGGCGACTGCGGCCCGCGTTCGTGCGGGTAGAGCACCGTGGCCTTGGGGCGGACCATGTACTTCATGGCCATCCCGAAGGCGCCGACGAAGTCCATCAGGGCCGCGCCTTTCACGGCCTGGGTAATACGCTGCATCATATCGCGGTCACTTTCGTTTGCAGACGTAGGCGGTGATGGACTGGGGATCACCTTCCTTCGCCAGCTGCAGGTCGCCGCCCTTGGCCAGGCACACATCGCGCGCCTTCTTCAGGGCGTCATAGCTCGCCACGCCGCCATCGGGCGTGACGCCGCTGGCGCAGGCGGCGCAGAGCATCATGCTGGAGATGACGACCAGGATCCTCATGCCGCGGCGGGCCCGAAGACGCGCCAGGCCGCCACCAGCACCACGGCGACGCCGGCGGTGGGCAGGAAGACCTTCCAGCCCAGGCGCATCAGCTGGTCATAGCGGTAGCGGGGCACGATGGCCTTGGCCATGGCGATCAGGAAGAAGAAGAAGCAGGTCTTCAGGAAGAACCACATCAGGCCGTAGAAGCCCTGCGCCATGTCCCCCCACTGGTGGACAAAGGCGAAGTCGATGGGCGCCTGCCAGCCGCCGAAGAACAGCACCGTGATCAGCGAGCACATCAGCACGATGTTCACCAGTTCGCCGATCATGAAGAGCAGGAACGGGCTGGAGGAGTATTCCACCTGGTAGCCGGCCACGAGTTCGGACTCGGCCTCGGGCAGGTCGAAGGGGGGGCGGTTGGTCTCGGCGAGCGCCGAGATGAAGAAGATCACCGCCATGCCGAACATCACAATGGCGATGGGCCAGTTGTGCAGGCCGCCACCGAGGAAGTTCCAGTTCCAGAACCCGCCGGCCTGCTTTTCGACGATGGTGGTCAGGTTCATGCTGCCGCTCAGCAGGATCACCGTGATGATCACCAAGCCGATGGAGACCTCATAGGAGACCATCTGCGCGGCGGAGCGAAGGGCGCCCAGGAAGGGGTACTTCGAGTTGGAGGCCCAGCCGCCCATGATGATGCCGTAGACGCCCAACGAGCTGATGGCGAACAGGTACAGCACGCCGACATTGATGTTGGACAGCACCCAGCCCGGCGCGAACGGGATCACCGCCCAGCCCACCAGGGACAGCAGGAAGGTCAGCACCGGGGCCAGCAGGAACACCGTCTTGTCGGCGCCGTCCGGGATGACCAGTTCCTTGAGCACGAACTTGATCAGGTCGGCGAAGGACTGCAGCAGGCCGAAGGGACCCACGACGTTGGGGCCCTTGCGCATCTGGACACCCGCCCAGATCTTGCGGTCGGCCAGCATGAAAAAGGCCAGGCAGACCAGCAGCGGCAGGACGATCAGCATGATCTTGCCGACCGTGATCAGGGTCCAGCCGAGCTCGGTGGCCCAGAAATTGATGGTCGGATCCATCCCCTACTCCGCCGCGATCTTGGAGGCGTCGGCCGCTACGGCCGCGCACTCGGCCATCGTCACGCTGGCGCGGGCGATGGGGTTGGTCAGGTGGAAGGCGCGCACTCCGCTGACAAGCGGCGCGTCGGTGGCCGTTCCGGCCGCCACGATCCCCGAAAGGTCGATGGCCGAAGCCGCCGCGCCCGGGGCGTAGTCGATCCGCCCGAAGGTCGGGTGGTCGGCGAACAGCTTGGCGCGCAACTGGGCCAAGGTGTCGTAGGGCAGGGTCGCGCCCAGGCGGTCCGACAGAGCCCGCAGGATGGACCAGTCTTCACGCCCCTCCCCCTTGGGGAACACCGCGCGCTGGCCCAGCTGGACCCGGCCCTCGGTGTTCACATAGAGGCCGTCCTTCTCGGTGTAGGCCGCGCCGGGCAGGATCACGTCGGCCTTGTGAGCGCCGGCGTCGCCGTGCGTGCCCATATAGATGGTGAAGGCGTCGCTGGCGGTGACGTCGATCTCGTCGGCGCCCATCAGGAACAGCACGTCGAGCGCGCCCTTGGACGCCATCTCAGCGGCGGTCTTGCCGCCCTCGCCCGGGATGAAGCCCAGGTCCAGGCCGCCGACCCGGCTGGCGGCGGTGTGCAGCACGTTCCAGGTCATGCCGAAGGTCTTGGCCACATCGGCCGCCGCCTTGGCGATGGCTCCGCCGTCGGCCCGGCCCAGGGCTCCGGCTCCGATGATGATGGCCGGGTTCTTGGCGGCCTTCAGGCGCTTGACGAAGTCGGACTTGGATTTGGCCAGGCCCGACAGGCTGGCCGCGCCCGCGCCGAGATATTCGTAGCCAAAGGTCAGGTCGGCCTGTTCGCCGATGACGCCGACTTCCAGGGCGCCGGCGACCCAGCGCTTGCGGAACCGGGCGTTGAGGACGGGCGCCTCGGTGCGGGGATTGGTCCCCACGAAGAGGATCATGTCGGCGTTTTCGACGCCGGCGATGGTGGAGTTGAACAGCCAGGTCTCGCGGGTCCCTGCGCCCAGGGCCATTCCGTCCTGACGACAGTCCAGGCTGGTGACGCCCAGGGAGCCGAACAGGTCCTTGGCGGCCTTCATGGACTCCGCGTCCTGCAGGTCGCCGGCGATGACGCCGATGCGGTCGGGGCTGGCGACCTTCAGCTTGGAGGCCACCAGGTTCAGCGCCTCGGCCCAGGTGGCGGGACGCAACTTGCCGGCTTCACGGACATAGGGCTTGTCGAGACGCTGGCGCGACAGACCGTCCACGGCGTAGCGGGTCTTGTCGCTGATCCACTCCTCGTTGATGTCCTCGTTCAGGCGCGGCAGGACGCGCAGGACCGCGGGACCCCGGCTGTCGACACGGATCGAACAGCCCAGGGCGTCCATGACATCGACGCTCTCGGTCTTCTTCAGCTCCCAGGGGCGCGCGTTGAAGGCGTAGGGCTTGGAGGTCAGGGCGCCGACCGGGCACAGGTCGATGACGTTAGCCGACAGTTCGCTGGCCACGGCCTTGTCGAGATAGGTCGTGATTTCAACGTCTTCGCCGCGGGAGATGAGACCGATGTCCGGCACGCCGGCCACTTCGGTGATGAAGCGGACGCAGCGGGTGCACTGGATGCAGCGGGTCATGACCGTCTTGATCAACGGCCCCATGAACTTCTCTTCGACCGCGCGCTTGTTCTCGCCATAGCGGCTGTCGTCCCTGCCATAGCCCATGGCCTGGTCCTGCAGGTCGCACTCGCCGCCCTGGTCGCAGATCGGGCAATCCAGCGGGTGGTTGATGAGCAGGAACTCCATCACCCCTTCGCGGGCCTTCTTGACCATCGGCGAGTTGGTGATGATTTCCTGGCCGTCGGAGGCCGGCAGGGCGCAGGACGCCTGCGGCTTGGGCGGGCCGGGCTTCACCTCCACCAGGCACATGCGGCAGTTGCCGGCGATGCTCAGGCGCTCGTGATAGCAGAAGCGCGGGATCTCTTCCCCGGCCAGTTCCGCCACCTGCAGAACCGTCATGCCGGGCTCGAACTCGACCTCGACGCCGTTGACCTTGGCTTTAGGCATACGACTACTCCGCCGCCACCAGGGCGGCGCCCTGAACATGCGGCTTGCCCGCGCGATAGCTGGTGATCCGGTCCTCCACCTCGTGGCGGAAGTTGCGGAACAGGCCCTGGATGGGCCAGGCCGCGGCGTCGCCGAGGCCGCAGATGGTGTGGCCTTCGACCTGGGAGGCGACGTCGAGCAACATGTCGATCTCGCGCATCTCGGCCTCGCCGGTGACCATGCGTTCCATCACCCGCCACATCCAGCCGGTGCCTTCGCGGCACGGCGTGCACTGGCCGCAGCTCTCATGCTTGAAGAAGCGCGAGACCCGGGCGATCACGCGGACCAGATCGGTGTCCTCGTCGAAGAGGATCATGGTGGCCGTGCCCAGGCGCGACTGCACGCGGGGCAGGTCGTCGAAGTCCATCAGGACGGTCTCGGCCTGTTCACGGGTGATCATCGGCATGGAGACCCCGCCCGGGATCACCGCCTTGAGCTTGCCCCAACCGCCGCGTACGCCGCCGAAGTGATCCTCGATCAGCTGGCGCATGGGGATGGACATGGCCTCTTCGACCACGCTCGGCTTGTTCACGTGACCCGAGGCCGCCATCAGCTTGGTGCCGGCGTTCTTGGGTCGGCCGAAGCTCGAGAACCAGCCGGCGCCACGGCGCAGGATCGTGCCGACGACGGCGATGGACTCGACGTTGTTGATGGTGGTGGGGCAGCCATAGATGCCGGCGCCGGCCGGGAACGGCGGCTTCAGGCGCGGCTGGCCCTTCTTGCCCTCCAGGCTCTCCATAAGGGCGGTCTCGTCGCCGCAGATATAGGCGCCGCCCCCATGGGTGACGTGGAGGTCGAAGTCCCAGCCGTTGACGTTGTCCTTGCCGATCAGCTTGGCCGCATAGGCCTGCTTGATGGCGGCTTCCAGACGCTCGCGCTCGGCGACGTATTCGCCTCGGATATAGATGTAGGCAGTGTGGGCGCGGATCGCGTAGCTGGCGATCATGCAGCCTTCGATCAGTAGGTGCGGATCATTGCGGATGATCTCGCGGTCCTTGCAGGCGCCGGGCTCGGACTCATCGGCGTTGACCACCAGATAGTGGGGTCGCTCGCTGAGCTGCTGCGGCATCAGGGTCCACTTGAAGCCGGTGACAAAGCCCCCGCCTCCCCGGCCGCGCAGGCCGGACTCACGAATCTGCTCGCAGACCCATTCGTGGCTCTGACCCAGCATCTCGCGGGTCGCGTTCCAGCAACCGCGCGCCTTCGCACCTTCCAGGCCCCAGTCTTGGAGCCCGTAGATGTTCGTGAAGATGCGGTCCTTGTCTTCCAGGATGCCGACCAAGACCCCCTACACTCCCTTTTTCGCGGGCGGCGAGCCCGCGATGAACCAGATTTGCGCGCCGAACCCGATCAGCAGCGCCATCCCAAAGACGACCAGCAGCCAGGATTGGCTGAACCGAAAGGCGCAGACGATCGCCGCGATGGCCACGAAGACGCTGGCCGCGGAGACCGCGACCATGACCGTGAACCGGCGCTTGGCGACCTCGGCCTCTGTCATGCGACAGGCGCCTTGGCCTTACCCTTGGGGGCGGCGTTCGGCAGCGACTTGATCGGCTTGGCGGCCGACCCGTCATAGAGCTTGGGGTCGTTCAGCGTGCTGTTGCCGCCCAGGACGGCGCTGCCCTGACGGCCGATCTCGGAGCCGGGCGGCGGCGTCTGGCCGGCGGCGAAGGCGTCCAGCAGCTTTTCGAAGCCCTCGACGGTGAGGTCCTCGTAATAACGGTCGTTGATGGCCGCCATGGGCGCGTTGGAGCAGGCGCCAAGGCACTCGACTTCCTGCCAGTAAAACTTGCCGTCCGCCGAGCGGTGGCTGTCTGGGCCAAAGCGCTTGCGGCAGACCTCAAGCAGGGCCTCGGAGCCGCGCGACTGACAGGCCGTGGTGCCGCACACCTGCACCAGGGCCATCGTTCCCACCGGCTCCAGCATGAACATCGTATAAAAGGTGGCGACCTCGTAGACCCGGATGGTGGCCATCTTCAGCAGGTCGGCGACGGCGCGGATGGCGGGCTCCGACACCCAGCCCTCCTGCTTCTGCACAAGCCACAGGACTGGGATCACCGCCGACTGCTGGCGGCCGTCCGGGTATTTGGAGATCCACCACTGAACCTGCTTCATCGTCTCGGCCGAGAAGGCGAAGCTGGCGGGTTGATCTGGGGAAAGGCGTCGAACGCTCACGGTCAGAGCCTCACTTCACGAAGTCGACCCGGACGATCTTGGCGTCCGAGATGGTGTAGATGGCCGCGACCTCGAAGGTGTCGCCGCCGGGCGTGCGGGCGACCCGTTCGTGGTCGATGACGCGCGAGCCGATGACCACCCGGGCCAGCAACTCGGCCTTGTTCTGCGGGAAGTCGGAGAACAGCTTCTCATGCCGTGCGCGGATGGCGTCGATCCCGTCGGCGGTGATCGCGCCATTGAAATCGGCCAGCACCGCATTGTCGGCGTAGTAGGCGCAGAAGGCCGAGAGGTTCTGGCTGTTATAGGCTTCGAATTGGCCGTCCACGACGTCGAAGGTCGAAATGCAGGCGGGCGCGCTCACCGGTCCACCTCCCCGAACACGATGTCCAGCGACCCGATGATCGCTGAGACGTCGGCCAGCATGTGGCCCTTGGCCATCCAGTCCATGGCCGCCAGGTGCGGATAGCCGGGCGCGCGGATCTTGCAGCGATAGGGCTTGTTGCCGCCGTCGCTCACCAGGAAGACGCCGAACTCGCCCTTGGGCGCCTCGACGGCCGCGTAGACCTCGCCTTCCGGAGTGCGGAAGCCCTCGGTATAGAGCTTGAAGTGGTGGATCAGCGCTTCCATCGAGCGCTTCATCTCACCCCGACGCGGCGGCGAGACCTTGTTGTCCTCGGTCAGGACCGGGCCGGGGGTTTTGCGAAGGCGATCAACGCACTGGCGGATGATCTTGGTGGATTCACGCATCTCCTGCATGCGGCAGAGATAGCGGTCATAGCAGTCACCGTTCAGCCCGAGCGGAATCTCGAAGTCCATCTCGTCGTAGCACTCGTAGGGCTGGCTGCGGCGCAGGTCCCAGGCGATGCCGGAGCCGCGCACCATGACGCCGGAGAAGCCCCAGTCGATGGCCTCCTGGCGCGTCACCACGCCGATATCGACGTTGCGCTGCTTGAATATGCGATTGCCGGTGATCAGCTTGTCGATATCGTTGACCGGACGGGCGAAGGCCGCGGCCCAGTCGTCGATGTCGTTGATCAGCGCCTCGGGCAAATCCTGGTGGACGCCGCCGGGGCGGAAGTAGTTGGCGTGCAGCCGCGCGCCGCAGGCCCGTTCATAGAAGACCATCAGCTTCTCGCGCTCCTCGAAGCCCCAGAGAGGCGGAGTGAGCGCGCCGACGTCCATGGCCTGGGTCGTGACGTTCAGCAGGTGGTTCAGGACGCGGCCAATCTCGGAATACATCACCCGGATCAGCTGGCCGCGAATCGGAACCTCAAGGTCCAGGAGCTTCTCGATGGCCAGGCAGAAGGCGTGTTCCTGGTTCATCGGCGCCACGTAGTCGAGGCGGTCGAAGTACGGGATGTTCTGGAGGTAGGTGCGGTACTCCATCAGCTTCTCGGTGCCGCGATGCAGCAGGCCGATGTGCGGGTCGACCCGCTCCACGACCTCGCCGTCCAGCTCCAGGACCAGACGCAGAACGCCGTGGGCCGCGGGGTGCTGCGGGCCGAAGTTGATGTTGAATTTGCGGACCGGGATCTCGTTTTCCGAGAGCGTGGTCAGGGATGCGTCGTCGGCCATCTACTTCGGAGCTCCCGGATGCGGGCCACCGGTCCCGGGCGACTTCTCATCACCGGGCAGGATGTAGTCGGCCCCTTCCCAAGGTGAGAGGAAGTCCCAGTTGCGGAACTCGACGGACTTCACGGGCTCATAGACCACGCGCTTCAGTTCGTCATCGTAGCGCAGCTCGACATAGCCGGTCATCGGGAAGTCCTTGCGCAGCGGATGCCCGTGGAACCCGTAGTCGGTGAGGATGCGGCGCAGGTCGGGATGCCCTTCGAAGAAGATCCCGTACATGTCGAAGGCCTCGCGCTCATACCAGTCGGCGCAGGGGTAGACACCGGTGGCCGTGGGGACCGCGGTGTCCTCGTCGGTCTGCACCTTCAGGCGCAGGCGCTGGTTCTTGGTGAGCGACAGCAGGTGGTAGACCACGTCGAAACGCTGCGGGCGCTCCGGGTAGTCGACACCGCAGAGGTCGATCAGCTGGGCGAAGCCGAACTTGTCGCGCATCAGGGTCAGGGCCTGGACGACGCGGCTGACCGGAGCCGTCAGGGTCAATTCGCCGAAGGCCAACGAATAGCCGGCCACGGCGCCGGCGCTGTCGGCGACCAGTTGCTGGCCCAGGCTCTCGAGCGTGGAGATCTCGACCGGCCAGCTCATCGCTCGATGGTCCCGGTACGGCGGATCTTCTTCTGCAGCTGCAGCACACCATAGACCAGGGCCTCAGCCGTCGGCGGGCAGCCGGGGACGTAGATGTCCACCGGCACGATCCGGTCGCAGCCGCGCACCACGGAGTAGCTGAAATAATAGTAGCCGCCGCCGTTGGCGCACGAGCCCATGGAGATCACGTAGCGCGGCTCCGGCATCTGGTCGTAGACCTTGCGCAGGGCGGGAGCCATCTTGTTGCAGAGGGTGCCAGCGACGATCATCACGTCGGACTGCCGCGGGCTGGCGCGCGGCGCGAAGCCGTAACGCTCCAGGTCGTAGCGCGGCATCGAGGCGTGCATCATCTCGACAGCGCAGCAGGCCAGGCCGAAGGTCATCCACATCAGCGAACCGGTGCGCGCCCAGGTGATCAGGTCGTCGGCGGCCGCGGTGATGAAGCCCTTGTCGGCGAGCTCAGACGAGACGCCGTCGAAGAAGGGATCGTGGAGCTTGGGGTTGTAGCCCTCGACGGTCGAGCGACCGGCCGAGAGCGCGGGAGCGGAACCCGCGGGAACGATCACTCCCATTCCAGGGCGCCCTTCTTCCATTCGTAGATGAAGCCGACGGTCAGCACGCCCAGGAAGGACATCATCGACCAGAAGGAGAACTGGGCCACGTCCTGCGGCAGGTTCATGAGCGAGACCGCCCATGGGAACAGGAAGGCCACCTCGAGGTCGAAGATGATGAACAGGATCGAGACCAGGTAGAACCTGACGTCGAACTTCATGCGCGCATCGTCGAAGGCGTTGAAGCCGCACTCGTAGGACGAGAGCTTTTCGGGGTCCGGCGCCTTGGGGGCGAGAACCGCCGAGGCGAGGATGAAGACGACCCCCAGAACCGCCGCGATCCCTAGGAAGATCACGATGGGGAGGTACTGAAGAAGGAACGCGTTCATGGAATCCTCGAAGGAGTCGCGCCCTTCTAGACCACGAATGGAACCGATTCAAACGGCTCAATGACGCTGGCGCCGCACCCGCGAAAAAGACCGATGTTCGAGATGCGAATGCCTCTCAGGTGCGCCCAACAGACGCACCGATGCGTCGCGCGAAGACGCGCAACATAGCGGCCTGCCGGTAGATCATCGATGTCGGGAAGAAGTGGCGCGAATGACGGGACTCGAACCCGCGACCTCCGGCGTGACAGGCCGGCGCTCTAACCAACTGAGCTACATCCGCATGTGGGCCGTGTGGGCCCGCGAGGGGCGTCTGATAGGTCCCGACCGGAATCGTGTCAACGGGCGAGTTCGATTAGTCGCACTTCACCCTGTGAATAATCCCCTCCGACGCCCAACGGCGGGGCTGGGATCAGTCGGTGGTGTCGTCGGTTTCGGCGTCAGGGCCGTTCTTCTTCATGGATTCGATGGCGTTCTTCGCTGAGGCCTTCGAAGAGTAACCCTCGGTAGAGAACATGACCTCGCCGTTCGGCGCCTTGAATTTCACCCTGAATTCGCCAGCCTTGTCCTTCGAGATCTCGAACTTGTACGCCATGGGGTCGCTCCGCTTGTTGAGTCGCCTGTTAGAGTCAGGAGGCTAGAGCCAAGTCGTCACAGCCGCCAGACGGCGTCAGATCACGAACGAGCCACGATCGTCCGACAGTGTTCCCTGATTGACGGCGTCTGCGATGCGCTCGGCCCGGAGAATCGGATGAGTCATGTTCGTGGCCTTGCGGGCCAGGACATAGGCGGCGATCAGCCGCGCCTCGTCGGCGGTCTTCCAGTTGGTTGGATCGGTGGCGCCGATCTTGGCGATGGCGGCGGCCAGGGTGCCGGGTACGTGTCCCGGGCGATTGACGTGCTCATCCAGCACCAGGGCCACCCCCTGCTCGGAGGTAAACCAGCGCCGGACCGCCACGCCGGCCGCCTTGGCGTGGAGGAACTTCGCCAAGCGCCCAGCGGCGAAGCTGAGCTGGCAGGCCCGCATGTCGTGATGGTGCCCCGCGCGCCAGAATCGGTAAGCCCAAACCGCGCCGCGCAGTTGCAGCTTCCGCGCGGCGGTGTTCAGAATCACGCCGTTCAGCACCAGATAGCCTGTGGTGGCCGTAGCGCTGGCGGTCTGCACATCCAGACCGTAGCGGCCGAAGCAGTCCTGGAAGGCGGCGGGCCAGGTCCGCTTCATGGCCGCCAGCAAGGCCGGAAGTTCGCCCGCATCCCCAGCTGGACCGCAGGTCCACTGGAAGAGGCCGATCGACATGTAGCTATTGTCGTAGGAGTTGACGGCCTCCAGCAGACCCTCATTGGCCGAGATGGCGCGCACCACCCGCACGGCCGACGGCTTCAGGGCGGTCGGAGGCGGATTGCCCGCCAGCCACCCGGCCAGGGAGGTCCGGCCCGTGGTGTAGAAGCCGCCCTTGTAGACCGAGGCGAAGGCCCGTCCGTCCGGGGTGATGGCCTTGCCCCCCGAGACGATCACCGGGTGATCTGGGTCATCGGGCATGGGCGGCGGCGCGGGCGCGGGCGGGGCCGGGGTTGCGACCGCGACCGCCGGGCTGAGGAACTGGCTCGCGACCCAGCCGCTGCGGATCGGCGCCTTCAGGGTGGTGATCCGCGTCCAGCCCGCCCTGGACTCGAACATTTCGACACCGAGGCCCTTGTCCAGGCTGGGCGGAACAACCGTGGCGTCCGGCCCGTCCCGCAGCCGCAAGCCCTGCACCGTCACCACAGCCTGAGTCATGCCGCCCTCCCCGGCTCAACACATAGTTGAACAACGGCGAAGGACGCCTGGCAATGGTCTAGCTTGGGGAGCGCAGGGTCTTCAGCGCGGCGGCCCAGCGGGCCAGTTCGGTGAGCATGGCGCCGGCGGCCTTGTCCTGCAGCTCCGGCGGCTTGAAGCCCGCTTCGGACAGGTGCTGGCTGAACATCGGCAGGGCCACACCCTCGGGGATGGGCATGACCTTCACGCTGGTGAGCAGCAGCTTCTCCATCTGCACCGCGCGCAGGCCGCCCGACGCCCCGCCGTAGCTGACGAAGGCGGCGGGCTTATAGGCCCACTCGTGCACGAGGTAGTTCACCGCGTTGGTGAAGGCCGGCGGCGGGCCGTAATTGTACTCCGGCGTCACGAAGACAAAGGCGTCGGCCGCCTCGACGCTCGCGCTCCAGGCCTTGGTGTGGTCGTGCGAATAGTCGCGCAGGCGCGGATGCTTCGGCTCATCGAAGACGGGCAGGTTGAAGCTGGCCAGGTCCACAAGTTCGGCGTCGAAACTGTCATGGCCTTGGGCGATCGCGTCGAACCATTCGGCGATCTTCGGGCCCAGCCGGGTCGGGCGAGTGCTGCAGATGATGGTGTGGAGCTTGAGCGGCATGGGACCTCACGGGAACGAACACGTCGTCCCCGTATAGGCCTGCAGCCGCCTACCCCGCCATCTCGCGTTCCTTGGAGAGCACGAAGTCCTGCGGATCTGGCGCCAAGGTGGCGCGCCAATAGTCTACCAAGGCAAAGGGCCAGTTCTGGCTGACCCGGCCCTTCTCGTTCTTGTACCAGCTGGTCACCTGCGGCGCGCCCCAGGCCATCAGCCTATTGCCCTCGTCCACCTTGATGTTGAAGGCGTCGTGCACCTCGGGCCTGGGCTCCATCGCCTGGGCCCCGGTTTCGGCCAACAGCTTCAGACAGCCCAGGATGTAGCGGACGCTGCACTCGGAGAAGAAGATGATGGAGCCGTTGACGACGATATTGGTGTTGGGTCCGTAGATCATGAACAGGTTGGGGAAACCGGGCGTGGTCATGCCGAGGTAAGCGCGCGCGTCGCCATCCCAGGTGTCGTGCAGGTCGGCCCCGCCGCGCCCCTTGATCTTCATCGGATAGAGGAAGCGGCTGGCGTGGAAGCCGGTGCCGTAGATGATCACGTCGAAGTCCCGCGCCGCGCCGTCGGCGGTGAGGATGCCGGTGTCGGTGATCTCAGTGATGGCGTCGGTCACCAGCTCCACATTCGGGCGCTTGAGCGCGGCGATCCAGACCCCGTTGTCCAGCAGGGCCCGCTTGCCGCCGATCGGATAGGTGGGGATCACCTTCTCGGCCAGGTCGGGGCGGTCACCGGCCTGCATCCGCAGGGCCTCGGCCACCATGGCCCGGAACATGGCGTTGGCCGCGCTGACGGCGGTCTCGTCGCCTTGCCAGGCCGGGTCGGCCCGCACCCCGTCCAGCAAGCCGTCAGTGACCATCCAGAACAGGAAGAAGCGGTACCACTTGTCGTAGTTGGGGATGTGCTCCAGCAGCCAGTTCATCCCGGCCGGCACATCCTCATGATAGTGGGCGGTGGGGAAACCCCAGGGCGGGGTGCGCTGGAAGACGGTCAGGCTGGCCACCTTGCCGACGATCTCCGGCACGAACTGGAATGCGCTGGCGCCGGTGCCGATCACGGCCACCCGCTTGCCTGTCAGATCGACGTCATGGCGCCACTGGGCGGAATGGAAGGCCGGGCCCTTGAAGCGCTCCCGGCCCTTCACGTCGGGCAGGCGCGGGCGATTGAGCTGGCCCACGGCGGTGATCACCGAGGTCGCTTCGACCTGTTCGCTCCCCTGGGCCGTCTTCAGCGTGACCTTCCAAACGGCGCGGGGCTCGTCCCAGACCATCTCCTCGACGCTGGTCTCGAAGCGGATCTTCTTGCGCAGGTCGTAGCGGTTGGCGACCCCCCGGAAGTAGTCCAGCAGCACCGGCTGGGTCGAGAAGTGCTGCGGCCAGTTGTGGTTCGGCTCGAAGGAGTAGGAATAGATGTGATTGGAGCTGTCGACCCGGCAGCCCGGATAGGTGTTCTCCAGCCAGGTGCCGCCGACATCGGCGTTCTTGTCGACGATCTCGAAATCGACCCCGGCCTGGGTCAGGCGGATGCCGGTCAGCAGGCCCGACATGCCGGCGCCGATCACCAGCACATGCATGCGCCGCGCGGCCTCCTTCAGGAGGGGCGTGTCCCACTGCGGATCCTTGCTGGACTGGCCGCCGATGGCCAGCTCGTCATTCAGGAAATCGGCATAGTTCTCGGGGATGTCGGCCCCGGCCACAAAGCTCATCATCCGGCGTAGAGCGGCGGGGTCGGGGGTGATAGGCGCCGGGGAGCCCTTGGCCACCCAGTCGAGAATGGTGGCCTTGGCCTGGCTGCGGAACTTGACCTGCTCGGCCTCGGGCACACCGGTCTCGCCGCGCGACAGTGGGGTGTAGGTAGGCGTCCACTCCTTGCGCAGCCAGTGGAGATCGCCGGTAATTTGGACCAGGGCGGCGGCCAGAGCCGGCTGGTGCGCCGCCTCCAGCCCCTGGTCGAGCGCACTCAGATCGAGCTTCGCCATCGTGTCCTGCCCTGATTTGTCGTTGTTCTTGCAGGCAGAATACGCCTCTTGGCGTTCGGCGAAAGGGCGCCCCGACGTCACGTCCCGGCGCTTTGCGCCTCGGCGATCGCGGCCGCCAGCTCGGGCGCCAGCGCGCGGCCAGACGCGTCGAGGTTCTCCAGCAGATGGGCCAAGCGGGTCGTGCCCATGACCGCGCAGGCGACATCGCGGTTGGCCAGGACATAGGCAAGGGCGGCCTGCGGACCGCTGACACCCGCCTGTTGGTGCAGGAAGGCGAAACGCCGGCCGGCCAGCACTTCGGCGCGGTGGTTCTTCAACGCACGCAGGGTGTACCAAATGTCCCGCGGCGCCCTTAGCTTCAGGATCTGGCCGCCAGTGTGGCCCATGGCCAGAGGCATGCCCGCCAGCACCCCCTTCCCCGCCGCCGCCGCGCGCGCGATGAGCGGGCCACGTTCCGGCCGCAGGACATTGTAGTCCACCATCACGACGTCGAACTGGGGCAGGCCCGCGACGTGGTCGATGACGGCCGGATCGAAACTGTTGACCCCGAACGCCTGAACAAGGCCCTGAGCCTTCAGGCGCTCGAGCGCCTTCAGCAGATTCTCGTCGAGGTCGATGATGGCCGGGCCATGCAGCTGCAGCAGCGGCAGACGCTCCAACCCCAGATTGGTCAGGCTGCCCAGCACGCTAGCCTCGATCGCGTCGGGCGACATGTCGCGCACGATACGGCGTCCGTCATGGCGCGTGCCGGCCTTGGTGGCGATGACGAGACCTGAGATGTCCCGTCCCCGCAGAGCGCGGCCAAGCCTTGGCTCCGCATTGCCGCTGGAATAGCTCGACCCGGTATCGAGGAAGGTGACGCCCCGATCCAAGGCGGCGTGAACCAGGGCGATCGCATCGCCCTCATCAAACGCCCGCTGGCCCCACCAACTCGCACAGCCAAAGCCGATCTCCGAGACGGTCAGGCCGGTGTCACCGAGCGGGCGGTAGAGCATGGCCGCAGGTATACACGCCGCCATGCTCCGAGGCCTAGCGGCCGTCTAGTGGCTATGGCGGTCCTCTACCTCCTGGCGGGCGGCGTCCACGCCGGCGCGCAGGACGGTCTGAGCCTTGTCGATGATCGATCCGGAGTCTTGCGAGCCCAGGAGGCCCTCTTCATCCGCGGTTTCCCGGACCGCTTCCAGGGCCGCGCCCGCGGCGTCCTTGGCGACCGAAATGCCTTCGCCCAGCCGCGTTCGGCCCTCGTCGAGGGCCTTGTCCCGCAGCGCGCCGAAGGTGCGATCCTCCATCCCCGTCGCTGGCATGGCCGCGCCCAGGGCCGCGCCCACGGCGATGCCCAAAGCGCCGATGATCAACGGCTCCTGCTCGAGCATGTCCATGAACCCGCGTTGCATCCCTTGGCCAGTCCGCAGGGCTTGTCCCCCCGCGGCCTGAACGCCGTGCTTGGCGTGTCCCGCCTGGCCCATGACCTGGTCCTTCAGGTGCATGGCGGTTTGCTGGACACGACCAGCCACCTCGCCGGCGAGATCGGACGCCTGATGGGCCATATGGGCGGCTCCAGATGTCAGACCTCCGGCCACGCCAGTGTCAGTAACGCCAGCTGTCAAGCTACTCGCCGACGCGCCGTAGTCACCGACGGGATCAGAGGGCTGGCTCACCCCACTCGTCGTCCGCGGATCAGCGTGGGAGCCAAGCGCGCCAAACAACCCGCCCTGCGTCGCCTGGCTCGTCTGCGAAGAGCCCTTGCCAATCATCAACCAAGCCATGCCCGCGCCCACCATGGCCAACGCCAAAGGATTTTCTTTCACCTGGGCGCCGAGAGTGCCGACCATGTCGGCCGCGCCCGTGCCCTTCAGGGACTGGGTCAGCTCGTCGATCAACTGGCCGGGAGTCATCTTGTCCTTGAGGGCCTCGACCGTGCGGTCGATTTCCCCGCGGGTCTGTTCGACTTCGCGTTCGATTTCAGCGGATGAGCGGGTCATTTCACCTGTTCCTTCGCAAGTTCAGCGTCCTTGCCGACTTGGCGCAGCGTCCGATCGGGGGTGAGGTTGGCAGGCTTGGCGAGGTTGGCGCCGGCGCGAAGCAGCAGCACACCGAGAGTGGCCACGACGACGCCCACAAGCAGGGCCGCCCAGGCGGGGTCCATGATGTTGGACAGGGCGAGAACAAGCGCCTGCAGAAGCACCAGGAGCGCAGCCAACAGGAGGATGGCTCCGCCAGCCATCTCTCCGCCGGCCCGTGTGAGAACCCCCAGCTTCTCGGAGAACTCAGCCCGGACAAGTTCAGACTCCTGGCGGAGCAGCGTGGTCACATCGCTGGTAAAATCCCCCAGCAACTGGGGGATCGAGCGGGCTTCCGGGTCAGCCATGGTCAAGCGCCTCCCTTGAGGGCGTCACGTTTTCCACCGAGCACGTCCACAGGTTCGCCGCCCAGCGTCCCGGCAAGGCCCGCTTCCTCACCAACGTTTGTCGGTGTCGCAGACCAAGGCTCCGAACCCCTAGAGGCGCCAAGGCCCTCCTCGCCGCCCTGCAGAGCCTGGGCCATGTCGGCGGCGATGGGATCGGCAACGCCGGCCGTCTCATAGGTCGAAAGCGGCCCTGGGTCCTCGGATGCGCTCGACGCGGCCTTGGCGGACTCCGGTTCGCCGCCGCCTTCGGCATGATGCGCGGAGCTGCGCGCAATGCGTCCTAGGGCGACACCGGCCAGAACGGCGCCAGCCATGAAGGCTGCCGGATTGGCGCGACCGAAGTCGCGCACCGCGAGCAGCAGGTCCTGCGGTTGCTTCTGCGAAACCGTTCGCGAAAGCGACTCCAGGCCCTCAGCCGCCTGTGATACGAGACCTGCGACCATGGTCTGGTCGCTCTTTCCCAACTCCTCGCCAGCCTTCCGCACCGCATCGGCGAAGGTCGCCAGCGCGTCGGCCGCAGCGGCCTTACCGCCCTCGATACGCTCACTGACCTGGTCCTTGGCGGCCTCGGCGAAGTGGGCGGTTTCCTTGGCCACGGTCTGACCAGCAGACTGGACCCCAGTCCGCACCTGATCGAGGGGATTGTCGCGTCCAGCCCCGGTGGGTCCGGCGCCCTCTTGGTAGGTATCTGTCATGCGGTCGCTCCTGGCTAACGAAGGCCGAGGAACGACAGGACGACGAGCACCACGACGATGAGTCCGATGATGTAGATGATATTGCGCATGCCAGCCTCGCCTCGGTTGATGGGAATACAAGGCGCGAATTGGCGAATATGTTCCGGGAGAATTGCGGCCCAGCGCGCGCCACTGTCCGGGCGACGGAGAGCCGGCGCGGCGCCACGCCTCGGTCTGCCGGCTGGAGATCCTGCAGCCTCGGCGCCACCGCCGAGGCTGGGCCTGTCCTTGAATGGTGGAGGAGACCTGCCCGGCGGCGCTCGCCGGGCGAGCCAGGATGGTGGGCGGCGAGGGGTTCGAACCCCCGACCCCCTGGGTGTAAACCAGGTGCTCTGACCAGCTGAGCTAGCCGCCCTTGAAGACTTCGGGAGCGCCGGTCGGGTTAAACGGCTCCACTTAACGCCCCCATGAAGTTGGGTTCTTAGCGCCCTCCCCGGCGCGCAGAAACCCCCATATGAAAAGGGCGGCCACCTCCCCGGCGCCCGCCCCTTCGAAAAAACTGTAGAGATGAGCGGCCTAGTTCAGCGAGCTCTTCAGGCCTTCGCCGACCCGGAACCGGGCGGTCTTGGAGGCGGGCCGCTGCACGGTTTCGCCGGTGCGCGGATTGCGGGCCGTACCCGCCGCGCGGTTGACCGGCACGAAGCTGCCGAAACCGACGAGCCGGACTTCCTCGCCGCTCTTCAGGGAAGCGGTGACGGAGTCAATAAAGGCTTCCAGCGCGTCTTTCGCCTGCGCCTTGTTGAGGCCCGCCTTTTCGGCGATCGCCGTGACGAGTTCGGCCTTGGTCATTTGGTGTTTCTCCCAGCCCGTTATAGGTCCGCGGCCCCCCCGCGGTGTTCGCGAGGCTGCTTCGCGTGACGCGATTATGGCGGTCTCGCGGCAGGCGTCAAACGAAGGCGGCGCGGGAATACCCCGCGCCGCCTGATTATTTGCAGTTAATCCGGTATTCAGTGCGTCAAAACAGCTTCCGGGTCGCTGTCGTCGGTGACGACCGGAATGGCGGGCGTCGCCGGTTCCGTCCACTCGATCGGAGTAAGCGGCTCGGTCAGGGCCCGGGCCAGCACTTCGTCGATGTTGGACACCGGGATGATCTCCAGCCCGTTCTTCACGCTGTCGGGGACATCGGCCAGGTCCTTCATGTTCTCCTCAGGGATCAGCACGGTCTTGACCCCGGAACGCAGGGCCGCAAGCAGCTTTTCCTTGAGGCCGCCGATGGCCGTCACCCGGCCGCGCAAGGTGACTTCGCCGGTCATGGCGATGTCCTTGCGGATCGGGATGCCGGTCAGCACCGAGACGATGGCCGTGGCCATAGCCGCGCCGGCCGACGGTCCGTCCTTGGGGGTGGCCCCGTCCGGCACGTGGATATGAACGTCGGTCTTCTCGAAGACCGGCGGTTCGATCCCGAAGTGCACCGCTCGGCTGCGGACGTAGGAGTTCGCCGCCGAGATGGATTCCTTCATCACGTCCTTCAGGTTGCCCGTGATGGACATGCGGCCCTTGCCGGGCATCTTGACCGCCTCGATGGTCAGGATGTCGCCGCCGAATTCGGTATAGGCCAGGCCGGTGATGATCCCGACCTGATCCTCCGCGTCGGTCTCGCCGTAGCGGTACTTCTTGACCCCGGCGTACTTGGCCAGCCGCTCTTCATCAACGGTGATGGCCAGCAGCTTTTCGCGGCCCAGGTCCCGAACCGTCTTGCGGGCTAGGTTGCCCAGTTCGCGCTCCAGCGACCGCACGCCGGCTTCCCGGGTGTAGTAGCGGATCAGGTCGCGAATGGTGTCGTCGGGGACGACGAACTCCACCGCGGTCAGGCCGTGGTCCTTGGTCAGCTTGGGCAGCAGGTGCCGCTTGGCGATCTCCAGCTTCTCATCCTCGGTGTAGCCGGGGATGCGGATGATCTCCATGCGGTCCAGCAGGGGCTGGGGCATGTTCAGGCTGTTGGCCGTGGTGACGAACATCACCGGCGACAGGTCGTAGTCGACCTCGAGATAGTGGTCGGCGAAGGTCGAATTCTGCGCCGGGTCCAGCACCTCCAACAGGGCCGAGGACGGGTCGCCGCGATAGTCGGAGCCCATCTTGTCGATCTCGTCCAACAGGAAGAAGGCGTTGGTCGACTTGGCCTTCTTCATCGACTGGATGACCTTGCCGGGCATCGACCCGATGTAGGTGCGGCGGTGACCGCGGATCTCGGCCTCGTCACGCACCCCCCCCAGGGACACCCGCACGAACTCGCGGCCGGTCGCCTCGGCGATGGACTTGCCCAGCGAGGTCTTGCCCACGCCGGGGGGCCCCACCAGGCAGAGGATCGGACCCTTCAGGGAGCCGGTCCGGGCCTGGACGGCCAGGTATTCCAGGATGCGTTCCTTGACCTTCTCCAGGCCGTAGTGGTCGTGCTCGAGGACGGCCTCGGCCTTCACCAGGTCGATCGGCTTGGTCTTGGCCTTGCCCCACGGAATGGACAGCAGCCAGTCGAGATAGTTCCGCACGACAGTGGATTCCGCCGACATCGGGCTCATGTTGCGCAGCTTCTTCAGCTCGCTGTCGGCCTTGGTGCGGGCCTCCTTGGAGAGCTTGGTCTTCTTGATGCGCTTCTCGAGTTCGATCAGCTCGTCACGGCTGTCGTCCTGCTCGCCCAGCTCGCGCTGGATCGCCTTCATCTGTTCGTTGAGGTAGTACTCGCGCTGGGTCTTCTCCATCTGGCGCTTCACGCGGTTACGGATCTTCTTTTCCGTCTGCATGACGCTGATCTCGCCCTCCATCAGGGCGTAGACCTTCTCCAGGCGCTTCACGACATTGAAGATTTCCAGCAGGTTCTGCTTCTCGGCGATCTTCACCGACAGGTGGCTGGCGATGCGGTCGGCCAGCTCGCCGGGCGAGTCGACCTGCGGCATGGAGGCCAGGGCCTCCGGCGGCACCTTCTTGTTGAGCTTCACATAATTCTCGAACTGCTCGACCACGGCGCGCGACAGCGCCTCGGCTTCGGTCGATGCAGCCCCGTCCTCAGTGATGAAGGCCACCTCGGCTTCGTAGAACTCGGCCTGGTCAGTGAATTTCGAGATGCCGGCGCGGGCCTTGCCCTCCACCAGCACCTTCACGGTGCCGTCGGGCAGTTTCAGCAGCTGGAGCACGGAGGCCACGACGCCGACGTCGTAGATGGCCTCGGGCGACGGATCGTCGTCGTCCTTGTCCTTCTGGGTCGCCAGCAGGATCTGCTTGCCGGGGGCCTTCATGGCCTCCTCGAGCGCGCGGACGGACTTCTCGCGGCCGACGAACAGCGGCACCGGCTGGTGCGGGAAGACAACGATGTCCCGCAGCGGAAGAATGGGCAGAGTCTTGATCTCAGACATATGCATCTACTCCTGGTGGGCCCCCTTCAAAAGCAGGGCCCGTCCCATATTCCGACCGGTTTCCCCCAGACGATGTGCCTGAGTCGGTCGGCCCGTCCGCCCAGCCTGGGCGAATTGTCGGTCATTTATGTGGACGGTTTGGCCCCCTCTACAAGCTGAGCCAGATCGTCCGCGACAATGCGTCTGGAATTGGTGACGCGCGAGACACAGGAAATGGTGCGCCGCCGCAACAGGTGCAAGAGCCTCGGCAAGAGCGGTGATCTCAAACGACAACGACCGCGGCAAGGGCGCCGCGGTCGTTGATGTTGGCGTTGAAAGCTCGGCGGTTAGGCCGCGCCGCCCTTGTCCCGACGCTCGGCGTAGATCACCAGGGGCTGGGCCCGGCCTTCGACGACCTCGGCATTGACCACCACTTCCTCGACGCCGTCATAGGTCGGCAGCTCGTACATGGTCTCGAGCAGGATGCCTTCCAGGATGGAGCGCAGGCCGCGCGCGCCGGTCTTGCGGATGATAGCCTTGCGGGCCACCGCGTTCAGCGCGTCGTCGGTGAAGGTCAGGCCGACATTCTCCATGTCGAACAGACGCTGGTACTGCTTCACGAAGGCGTTCTTCGGCTCGGTGAGGATCTTCACCAGTGCCGGCTCGTCCAGGTCGTCCAGGGTCGCGATGACCGGCAGACGACCGACGAATTCCGGGATCAGGCCAAAGCGCAGCAGGTCGTCCGGCTCCACCTGGCGGAAGATCTGGCCGGTGCGGCGGTCGTCGGGATCGGAGACCTTGGCGCCGAAGCCGATCGAGGTGCCCTGGCCGCGGGCCGAGATGATCTTTTCCAGGCCGGCGAAGGCGCCGCCGCAGATGAACAGGATGTTGGTGGTGTCGACCTGCAGGAACTCCTGCTGGGGATGCTTGCGCCCGCCCTGCGGCGGCACGGAGGCGACGGTGCCTTCCATGATCTTCAGCAGGGCCTGCTGCACGCCTTCACCCGAAACGTCGCGGGTGATGGAGGGGTTGTCCGACTTGCGGCTGATCTTGTCGACTTCGTCGATGTAGACGATGCCGCGCTGCGCCCGCTCGACATTGTAGTCGGCGGCCTGAAGCAGCTTCAGGATGATATTCTCGACGTCCTCACCGACGTAGCCCGCTTCGGTGAGCGTCGTGGCGTCGGCGACGGTGAAGGGCACGTCGATGATTCGGGCGAGCGTCTGCGCCAGCAGGGTCTTGCCGGTGCCGGTCGGACCGATGAGCAGGATGTTGGCCTTGCCCAGTTCGACGTCGTTATTCTTCGAAGCGTGGTTCAGGCGCTTGTAGTGATTGTGGACCGCGACCGCGAGCACCTTCTTGGCGTGATCTTGGCCGATCACGTAATCGTCGAGGACTTCGCGGATTTCCTTCGGGGTCGGCACACCGTCCTTGGACTTCACGAAGGAGATCTTGTGCTCCTCGCGAATGATATCCATGCACAGTTCTACGCACTCATCGCAGATGAACACGGTAGGGCCCGCGATAAGCTTGCGGACCTCATGCTGACTCTTGCCGCAGAATGAGCAGTAGAGCGTGCTCTTTGAGTCTCCGCTGGCGGCCTTGGTCATGGTCGTTTCTCACTCTCTCGACGCGCGGCCGACTGGCCGGGACGTCCGTCCCCGGAGGCGTTCCTGACGCCATCGATGCAGGATACGCGCCGCAGGTTGTCTAATCCTTGACATTCCTCGATCCGACCAAGGATCACAAGCCTTTGGGGGACATCGCGAAAATTGGCGGCCGGGGCGCCCGATGGCGGGCCAGTCCGAATCCCTAGATGGGTGTGCGCCAGTTCGGGACAAGCCTTCGGCTCCGGGCGCCGCGAAACGCCTCCCCCCCAAGGTGCGTGCTGCGCCTGCCGATTGTTCCCGGTAGACACGCGGCGGATACGGCGCGAGGGGGAGCCATGGCGAAACGATCCTTGCGCGGCGGCGGCGCTCCGTCCCACGAGATGCTGGACGATCAGATCGAAGACGCGGGCGTCGTGGCCTTCGATTTCGACGGCACTATCACCGTGCGTGACAGTTTCACCGAATTCCTCAAATGGCGCGTCGATCAGGGCCGCTATATGGCGGGAATGACCCGGCTGGTCCCGGCGGCGATCTCGTATCTGGCGCATCGCAATCGTGGACGCATCAAGGCGGCCGCCGTGCGGGAATTTCTCAAGGGCGTCACCCGCGACGAGCTGGAAGCGCAGGCTCGCGCCTTCGCCGAGGTCGCGGCCCCCAGCCTGCTGCGCCCCGACGCCCTGCAGACCTGGCGGCGCTGGCGGCAGCGCCACGCCAAGCTGGTGATCGTCAGCGCCTCCCCCGACATCATCGTGGCCCCCTTCGCCCGAGGCCTCGGGGCCGACGCCCTGATCGCCACGGAACTGGCCTTCGACGCCGACGACCGGGTGACCGGCGGGTTCCTCGGCCCCAATTGCCGCGGGCCGGAGAAGGTGCGCCGGCTGCGCGCGATGTTCGGTCCCGACTTCACCCTGAAGGCTGCCTATGGGGACACCAGCGGTGACCGCGAGATGTTGAAGCTCGCCGATCATCGTGGCTACCGTGTCTTCAAGGAACGTCCCTGAGGCCCGACCGTGAAGCATGCCGGTGAGATCGCGCTGGATCAGCTCGAGCCCCTGCTGGCCCGGGTCCGCGCCCTGCCCGGCCTGACGGAGAAGAAGCGTGGCGTCTTCTACCGGAAGTCCCGCGCCTTTTTACATTTCCACGAGGACCCCAAGGGCCTGTTCGGCGACGTTCGCGCCGCCGACGATAAGGATTTCGACCGCTTCGACGTGACGCAGGGCGGCGACGACCTGATAGCGGCGGCGGAGGCACGGCTCACGGCTTAGCCGACCAGGGCTGGGTCTGGCCGATGATGGTCAGGGAGCGGTCGGCGCGCACCGCTTCGAGCACGCCGCCTGAAATCTCTTCATTGGTAAGCCAGCGGGAGCCGTCCGGCTCGAGCTTGAAGCCCAGCACCACTTGCCGGAGTTCGCAGCCCGGCAGGTTTTCGACGACCTTCCGCGCCGTCTCGAGCCGCCAGGGATGGGCGGGGTCGGCCGCGGCGCTGCCCAGAACCTGGAACAGACGCCCCTGGACCTGCTCGGCCAGCAGGCGCGGGGCCTCGATCTTCAGGGTGTGGAACCAGGCCACCGCCAGGTCGATCGGGCCGGAGCGGGTGATCGCCGCTCCGAGCGCGGCGGCGAACGAAACCCGGTCATGGTAGTCGCAGGCGAATCCGTCCGGGCCAGGCGCCCGTCGCGACAAAAGCGAAAGGCGCCCGCCGTCGCCGGCGAGCGCCTCGCATAGTCCCGAAAGCATCCCGGTCCCGCCCACCACCAGGGTGTGCGCACCCAAGGCGGCTAGTCCTCGGAGCGGTTGGCCTGGACGAGGTCGATCAGACCCCACTCCTTGGCTTCATCGGCGGTCATGAAGGTGTCGCGGTCGAGCTTTTCCTCGACCTCTTCATAGGAGCGTCCGGTGTGCTTGGCGTAGATCTCGTTCAAGCGGCGCTTGGTCTTGATGATGTCCTCGGCGTGACGCTCGATGTCCGAGGCCTTGCCGGAATAGCCGCCCGAGGGCTGGTGAACCATGATGCGGGCGTTGGGCAGCGAGATCCGCTGACCGGCCTCACCGGCCATCAGCAGGAAGGACCCCATCGAGGCCGCCATACCCATGCAGAGGGTGACCACCGGGCTCTTGATGTATTGCATGGTGTCGTAGATCGCGAGACCCGACGTCACCACGCCGCCGGGCGAGTTGATGTACATCTGGATCTCTTTCTTGGGGTTTTCGGCCTCAAGATACAGCAGCTGGGCGCAGATCAGCGCCGACATCCCGTCCTCGACGGGACCGTTCAGGAAGATGACCCGCTCCTTCAGGAGGCGGGAGAAGATATCGAATGCACGCTCGCCGCGACTGGTCTGCTCGACCACCATCGGGACAAGGTTCAGGGCGGTCGTCGGCGGATCAAACATTGGGAGGCAGCCCTTCTCGATGTGAACGACTCTCGAACGCGAGCCGTGTACCCGGTGGATATCGCGTGCCGGTGGGGCCCGCGCAAGGTGACCAATAGCCCCGATAGCTCTTAAGAGTTGGCGAAATTGCTTTCGGGGGCCCTCAGCCGGGTCTCGCGGAGTCCAAGGCGGCGGCCAGGGCGCCGATCCCATAGGGCTTGGTGAGCAGGGTCAGCCCCTCCTCGGCCGCGGCGGCGACGCCGGGGCTGAAGCCCGTCGTCAGCAGCACCGGGAGGCTGGACCAGCGCCGGCCGATCTCCCGGGCGAGCGCTATGCCGTCCATCTCCCCCGGCATCACCAGGTCGGAGAATACGATGTCGAAGCCCGGACTGGCCTCCAGCGCCGTGATGGCGGCCGCCGCGCAGTCGACGCGGGTGACGTTGTAGCCGAGCTCCACAAGCATGCCGCAGACCAGGTCCGCGACCCCGTCGTCGTCCTCCACCAGCAGGAGATCGCCCTGTCCGCCCGGCGCGCGGGTGACCGGCGACAGGTCGGGCGCCGGGACCGGCAATGGGTCCTCCGTCCGCGGCAGCAGCAGGAAGATCGTCGAGCCGCGCCCGACCGTGCTCTCGATCCGCACGTCGCCGCCCGACGCGCGGCTGAAACCGTAGACCTGGCTGAGGCCCAGCCCCGTCCCCTTGCCCACCGCCTTGGTCGTGAAGAAGGGTTCGAATACGCGCGAAAGCGTCTCCGGCGCCATGCCGGCCCCTGTGTCGGTGATGCCCAGAACGACATGATCGACCGGGACCGCTTCATCGGCCCCCGCCGAGCGATTGTGCCCGCTGATAGTGATCTTGCCTCCGCCCGACATGGCGTCTCGCGCGTTCACGGCCAGGTTCAGGATGGCCAGCTCGAACTCGGAGGGATCGACCTGCACCCGCCAGAGATCGGCGGGCAGGTCCACCACCACGGAGATATCCTCCCCCAGGGAGCGGTCCAGCAGGAGACGCATCCCCTCAAGCTGGGCGTTGAGGTCGATGACCTCGGGTCGCAGCGAGGTCCGGCGCGAGAAGGCCAGGAGTTGGCGGGTCAGGCTGGCGCCCCGGTCCACCGCCTGACGCATGCCGTCGATCAGCATCTTGCGGCGCTCCGGCTTGTCGGTGCGCTCCATCAGATCAAGACCGCTGGAGGCGATCATGAGGATGTTGTTGAAGTCGTGGGCGACGCCGCCGGTGAGCTGGCCCATGGCCTCCATGCGCTGGCTCTGGCGCAGGGCGCTCTCGGCGCGCTCGCGCTCGTGCATCTCTTCCTGCAGGTTGCGGTTGGCGTCGGCCAGGTCGCTGTTGGTGCGGGTCAGGACGGCGTGGGCGGCGGCGAGGACGCCGACGACGAGCAGGGCCATGAAAAGCAGCAGGCCCAGGCCGACATAGCGCGAGAGCCGCCGGGTGATCGGATCGGTGTCGATGCGCAGCGCCACCAGACCGAGGTGCTGGCCAGCCTCTGACACCGGCGTCACGACAACCAGGTGCCGACCGACGAAGGCGGGAGGCTGGAGCTTCACGCTGGCGTCGGCCTGGGCGCCGGCATCGCGGGCGTAGCCGGCCACCAGGGCGCCCGCGTCGTTGTGGACACCGGCCGAGACCACCTGAGGATTGACCCGCAGCGCCTCGACATATTCCTGCGCCGCCGGACGGTCATCGAAGGCCAGGGCCGCGGTGACCGTAGCCGCCAGGATTTCACCCTGGGCCGTGGCCTCCCGGATCTTCTGGGCGCGGTAATTCTGTTCGTCATAGATCGCGATGCCCAGGCCGCTGAGCACCAGGAGAATGGCGCCGATAGCCGCGATGGCGGGGATCAGGCTCCAGCGGATCGGCAGCTTGTCCAGGAGGGCCATGCCTAGCCCCCGCCACGAGCGTTCAGCGCCAGGCTGAGCAGCTTGGAGCTGATGGTCAGGCCGTTGTGGGCCGCGGCGCGGGGATCAATCGTGAACCGGACTCGGTTCTCGCGCAGAACAAAGTTGACGATACCGCCCGCGCCGCTCGCCTGGTCGGTGACGGTGAGCACTGGCGCGCCGTGAGCGCTCTGCAGGGCGTCAACCGCTGCCGGCGCGCGCGGGGCCGACAGATAGAGCACGTGACAGCCGGTGGCCTTTTCCGTCCGCGCCAAGCGGCGGACACTGATGGGCCGCCCGCCGACCTTCTGGCCGCGCACGGCCTAGTCCAGCACCGCGCCGAAGGGATCCCCCACGAGAACGCAGAGCGCCACGGACTGGGTGGGGGAGGTGAAGGCCGCCGCGGGCCACTCCACGAAGGGCACGAACTTGTAGAGATAGGTCGCCTTGACCGGCGCCTCGAGACTGTCGGCGGCGCGGGCGGTGGCGATCGGCGCAAGACAGAGCACGGCCGCGATCAGCAGCCGAGCCGCGGCCTTCATGTCAGAAACCCCAGCGCAGGCTGGCGCGCACGCTGCGCGGAATCTCCCGCCGCGGCACCGAGCCGTTGACGAACTCCAGGTGCTGGTCGTTGAGCAGATTGTCCCCGATCACCGCCAGCTCGACCTGGTCGGTCACCCGCCAGGCCAGCCTGGCGCCCAGCTCGGTGTAGGCGGCGACCGCCGGGCTCTTCAGGTCGTCGATGCTGCGCAGATCGATATCGAGATCCAGGGTTGGGGTCAGGCTCATATGCGACCGAAGGGAGAGCTGATAGCTCGGGTCGTTCCCGGCGAAATTGACGCCGAAGGTGTCGCGACTGCCAGGATCAAGCGACAGGTCCTTGCGCAGGGCGTTGGCGCCGGCGGTCAGCCGCCAGCCTGCGCGCACCTGCCAGGAAGCCCAGGCCTCGACGCCATAGGTCTCGCCGCGCATTCCGTTCCTGATCTCCAGCGGGAACACCGCCGGGGTGAACGACTCCACGGTCCGCAGATCGTCATAGACATTGTAGTAGGCCGACACCGACACCGAGAGGTTGGGTGAGGGTTGGCCTCGGTATCCGGCCTCGTAGGCGATCAGTTCCTCCGACACGAAGGCGGGGCCGCCGGCGATTAGGCCGGGATTGATCAGGTCGCGGTCGAACCGTGAGGGGGTGCGCACGCCCCGGGAAACAGCGCCCCAGAACAGGGCGTGATCGGCCGGCCGCCAGGCCAGACGAGCATTGGGCAGGTATTCCAGGCCCGTATAGCTATTGTGTTCCAGCTTCAGGCCAAGGGTCAGGATCAAGTCATCGCGCAGGGTGATCTCGTCCTGGACGAAGATATTGCCCAGCCGGGTGGTGCGGCTGGCGGGGGCGAGGAACGAGGTGCGGAACGCCCCGCGGAAATTGTCCTGGTTGTGCCGATAGCCGCCCCCCACCACGATGGTATGGCGGCCCCGAGCGGCTAGGGCGTACTGCAGATCCAGATTGTAGACCTCCAGGCTGTCCTTGATTCCGGAGCTGATCGTGCGGTGGTCACGGGCATAGTAGGCGGTGGCCTCCACAACCCCGCCGCCCTGCGGCCGGCGAGTCCAGCTGCCAAGCAGGTTTCCGCCACCAATGGCCCCCTCGGCCCGCGCACCCGGTACGGGTTCGCTGGACCCATCATAGAGGTCGCCCTGCAGGGTGAAGGCGTCGCCCTCCCCGCCCCAGTCGACCTTGAATCCAGCCTGGGCCCGGTCCCAGGAATCGCCGCCACCGGCGCCGGCCGTGGTGCGGCTCTCACCGTAGTTGGCGGCCATGCCGTAGATGCGGAAAGCGCCGGTCTCACCGAAGCGCCCGCCGTAGCGGAGGTTGGCGGCGGTATCGTCGGAGCCCGTCGTCAGGTGCGCAAGACCGCCCTGGGTGTCGGCGGCCTTGCGGGTGATGACATTGATGACGCCATTGACGGCGTTGGCGCCCCAAAGCGCTCCCCCCGGCCCACTGATCACCTCGATACGCTCGACATCGTCAAGCATCACCCCCTGGGCGTCCCAGAAGACGCCGGAGTAGAGCGGGGTGTAGATACTGCGGCCGTCGATCAGCACCTGCAGCTTGTTGGAGGTGCCCGTGGAGTGATTGAACCCGCGCGCCGAAACTCCATAGCCGGAGGCGTTCATCCGCGCGACCTGCAGATTGGGGGCGAGGCGGAGGGCCTCGGGCAGACTGTCAGCGCCCGAGAGCCGGATTTCGTCATTGCTGATCACATAGACGGCGGCCGGAGCGCCGCTCAGGGCCTCGGGGCGTTTGGAGACCGAAGTAATCTCCACATTGGCGAGCTCTTCCAACGACAGGCGAGAGAGGTCGGCAAGAGAGCCCGCCGCGTCGGCGTCGGCCCAGGCGGGCTGTGCGGCCAGCAAGGCTGCGGTGGCGCACGACGCCAGGGCTCGGCCTGCGATCCGAAGAAAGAATGGCATTCGGAGCCCCCGCCCAACTCTCAACCAAGCGGCTCACAGGCAGCGCCCCGGGCCGACGAGCCTCCTGACCACGTCAGAAAGCTCCGCAATCACCCGAAACGCGAAGGATGCGAAAATGGTTCCGCAACGAAAAAGGGCGCCCGGCGGGCGCCCTTGATCTCGTCTGTCGAGGCCCTCTAGGCGCCGTAGCCGGCCGGCATGTCGTCTTCCTTGAGCAGGTCGTCCTTGGACACCTTCTCATCCTTCACCTTGGCCTGTTCGATGATCAGGTCGACGACCTTGTCCTCGAAGATCGGGGCCCGGAGCTGGGCCTGGGCGGCGGGATTCTGGCGGAAGAAGTCGAAGATCTGCTGGGCTTGCGGGCCGTAGCGCATGGCTTCGGCACGCATGGCCTCAGCCAGTTCCTGATCGGTGATCTGGACGTTGTTGACCCGGCCGATCTCGGCCAGGACCAGACCCAGGCGCACGCGGCGCTCGGCGATCTTACGGTATTCGGTCTGCAGGACGTCGTCGGTCTTTTCCAGGTCTTCCGGCGGCAACGTGCCGCGTTCCTTGTCGGACTGAACCTGACCCCAGATCTGGGCGAACTCGGCCTCCACCATCTTGGGCGGCAGGGGGAAGTCGTGCTTCTCGTCCAGCACGTCCAGCAGGGCGCGCTTCAGCTTGAAGCGTGAAGCGCCCGAGTATTGGCCTTCCAGGTTGGTCTTCAGCAGCTCCCGGAGCTTTTCAAGGCTTTCGACGCCCAGGCGCTCGGCCAGGCCGTCATCGGCCTTGGACTCCACCGGAGCCTTCACTTCCTTCACCGTGGTCTCGAACTCGGCGTCCTTGCCCGCGAGGTTCGGGGCCTGATACTCGGCCGGGAAGGTCACCTTGACCATGACCTTGTCGTCCGGCTTGGCGCCGACCAGCTGCTCTTCGAAACCGGGAATGAAGCTGCCCGAACCCAGCACCAGCTCGGTGTCCACGCCCGTGCCGCCTTCGAAGGCGACGCCGTCGGCGCGGCCGATGAAGTCGATGACGACCATGTCGCCGTCCTTGGCCTTCACGGTCTTGCCGGTGCGGGTCTCATAGGTGCGGTTCTGCTTGGCCAGTTCGTCGACGGCTTCGTCCACCTCGGCGTCGGTGGGCTCGTAGACCGGGCGCTTCAGCGAGATCTTGGTGAGGTCGGTGGGCTCGAACTCGGGCATCACCTCGATGGCGATGTCGTAGGCGAGGTCGGCCTTGCCATCGATGACCTGGGCCATGTCACCGTTCGGCGTCAGGTCAGGATCGCCGGCGGGGCGCAGCTTGTTCTCCTCGAGCACCTTCTGGGTGGTCTCGTTGAGGGTCTGCTCCACGACTTCGCTCATGATGGACTTGCCATAGAGCTTGCGGACGTGAGCCTGCGGCACCTTGCCGGGGCGGAAGCCCTTGATGTTCAGGGTGGGGGTGATCTCGGCGATCTTGGCGTCCAGGCGCTCGACCAGGTCCGACATGGGGACGGTGACGCTAAAGACCTTGCTCAGGCCTTCACCAGACTTCTCAACGATCTGCATCGACATTCTTGGATTTTCCGGACACGGCGCGGTGTCATGCGCCTTTCAGGTCCGCCTCGGCTGAATAGGTAAGCGCCGCCAGGGTTGGCGGCGAGCGGGCGACCTTATGTCATTTCACGGCGCGCACTCCAAGCCCAAAGAGGGCGGCGCGCCCTCACCCCACGCGGCGGACCAGGACGTTGGTCCAGCCCTCGGTCTCGCGCCCGGGCCTCACGTCATAGCTTACGGTGATGGCGAGAGTTTCCAGGCCCCCGACCTCGTGGATCAGGGCTCGGGCGGCTGGTTCATCGAGGTCGGTGAACAGCCGCCCGGGCGTGTGGCGTTCCCCCCTGCCGAGCTTGAAAGACAGCTCCCAGACGCCGCCTGGAACCAGGGCTGCCCGGAGTCTGCGCATCATGTCCGGCAGGTCACGACGGGGAACATGCAACAGCGAGGCGTTCGCCCAGATGCCGTCGAAGGCCTCAAGCCACGCCACCTCGGCGAAGCTGAGGTGCAGAACGGCCAGGCCCGTCAAGGCTGAGGCCCGCGTCACCATGGCGGCGGAGCCGTCGAAGGCGGTGACCTCGAAACCCAGCTCATGGAAGGCCAGGGCGTCCCGGCCCGAGCCGCAGCCGGCGTCCAGAATCCGGCCGCCTGGTGGGAGGGCCGCGACAAAGCGGCTTCGGCCCTCCGACAGGTCAACGAAGGCGGTGTCGGCGAAGAACCGCTCAGCGTTGTCGTCGTAGTAGCCTGTGGACAAGGCCCTCTCCCCGCGTGTGGCCACCAGGCTCTGCGGCGGCGGGGGTCGGGTCAAGCTCTTCGGCATGGCGCGCGTCGGCTTGCCCATTTCGTCCGCCCAGCTATAGACGGGCCGTGTTGGCGGCTATGGCGGAATTGGTAGACGCACCTGGTTTAGGTCCAGACGCCGCAAGGCGTGGGGGTTCGAGTCCCTCTAGCCGCACCAACCTTCCAGCGAGATTCCCCCACTGGCCCGAAGGCCATCGACAAGATGACGGCGACGACCGCCCGGCCCATCGCGCCCTGAGGCGCGGCTCCGCACTCTAGCCTGCCACCTCCATGGCCAGGGGGATCAGGGACGCCAGCAGGAGCAACGCCATGGTCACGTTGAAGGCCTTGAGCACCGCCGGACGGTCCAGGAACCGGCGCAGGCCGACGCCGAAGCTGGTCCAGATGGTGACGCAAGGTCCGTTGACCGCCATGAACACCAAGGCCACCAGCATTACATTGAGATTGTAGTTCTCCGCCGGGGCGTAGGCCGTGATGGCGCCGATGGCCATGGCCCAGGCCTTGGGGTTGACCCACTGGAAGGCGGCGGCCTGCCAGAAGGTCTGGGGCCGGCCGCCGGCCTGGCCGCCCGCCATGCCCTTGGAGGTGGCGATCTTCCACGCCAGCCAGATCATGTAGAGGCCGCCGGCCACGGCCAGCACGTCGTGCAGCCAGGGGAAGGCCAAGAACAGGCCGCCGAGGCCCAGCCCCACCGCCAGCACCATCACCCCAAAGCCGATCGCCACGCCGCTGAGGTGAGGCAGGGTCGCCCGGAAGCCGAAATTGGCCCCTGAGGCCATCAGCATGGTGTTGTTGGGGCCAGGGGTGATCGAATTGACGAAGGCGAACAGGGCCAGCGCCAGCAACAGGTGGGGTGTCAGGGACGTCATCGGCTTTCCTTCGGAGGAGCCAGAAGACGGACGAGGGGCGCTCGAAACCTGCAAAACCCCTCGCCGCGTCGGGAGGGGTTTGGATCAGTCGAACCTAGATCGCACTCCCCTCGAGCACAGCTACGCGGCAGGCCATGAAGGCCTGGGCGTGAATAGCGAGGGCTGCGCAGGAGCGGGTCACGTGCGGGGTTCCTAGAGAACGCCGGCCTCGTAGCACGGGCCAACAAGCTTGGCCACGGGGGGCTAACGCAGGTCGTACAGACGCCGCAGGACGGCGGGCGCCAGGCCCGGCAGGTCCTCGGAGATCAGGCCCGGGCCGTGCAGGTCGGCGGCGTCGGCGTGGATCCAGGCCGCCGCGCAGGCCGCCTCGAAGCTTTCCATGCCCTGAGCGATCAGGGCGCCGATGAAGCCCGCCAGCACATCGCCGGAGCCGGCGGTGGCCAGCCAGGGTGACCCGTTGGTGTTGACCGCCGTGCGACCGTCCGGGGCCGCGATGACGGTGTCGGGGCCCTTGAGCAGCACGATGGCGTCGGCCTTCTTGGCCGCGCGGCGGGCCGCGGCGATACGTTCGGGCGCCTCCTTCAGGAACCCCGGGAACAGCCGCTCGAACTCCCCGGGATGGGGGGTCAGGACGTCATCGACGTCCAGCACCGAGAACAGCTCCTCGGGGTCGTCGCGAAACACGGTGATGGCGTCGGCGTCGATCACCAGGGCCGCTCCGGTGCGCGCGAGCGCCAGGACATTGAGCAGGGTCGTCTCGTTCACCCCTGCCGCGGGGCCGATGATGGCGGCGTCCACATCGGCGGCCAGCTGCTCCAGCTCCACCTCGGTGTCGAACCCACGCAGCATGACGGCTTCCAGGTGGGCGGCGTTGACCGAGAGCGCCTCGGTGGGCGACAGCAGGGTCACCAGCCCCGCCCCCATGCGCAGGCCCGCGCGCGCCGCGAGGCGGGCTGCGCCAGTGTTCCAGGCCTCGCCGCTCACCACCACCAGCCGGCCGCGCGCATGCTTGTGCGCGCCGGCGTCCGGCCAGGGGAAGCGCGACAGCCAGAGTTCCGGGGTGTTCTCCAGCAGGGTCGCGCCCTCGGTCACCAGCCCGATGTCGGCCACGACGATGTCACCGCAGCGGCTGGCGCCCGGCTCCAGCACATGGGCCGGCTTCTTGGCATGGAAGGTGATGGTCAGGGCCGCGCAGAAGGCGACGTCGCCGACCACCTGGCCCGTATCCCCGGCTAGGCCGCTGGGCAGGTCGATGGCGATGACGCGGTCGGGGATGCGCTCGCACAGCCGGGCCATGCGCGCCGCCTCCCCGTCGAGCGGCTTGCTGAGGCCGGCCCCGAACAGGGCGTCGACGTAGAGGTCCGCCTCGCGGGTCGCCTCGCCGATTTCGCAGGTATCGCCGCTCCATTGCGCCGCTGCGGCCTTGGCGTCGGCGCTGGCCGGCGGGGCCAGGCGCTCGACCCAGACGTCCCAGCCGCGCTCGGCCAGGATGCGGGCGACGACATATCCGTCACCGCCATTGTTGCCCGGGCCGCACAGGACGACGGTGGGTCGCGGCGCATGGCGCTGGCAGATGGCGTCGGCCACGGCCAGGCCGGCGCGGGCCATCAGCGCCTCGCCAGTGGTCCCGGCCGCGATCGCCGCGGCGTCGGCGGCCGCCATCTCAGCTACGGTGAGGATCGGCCGCACGGCGCTTACTCCTGGGACTCTAACTCTAAAGGACGCCGGTGGTGGCTTCTCGCCCCTGCTCCACCAGGCGCAGGGTCTCGCCGTCGGTCTCAAGCACGCTGATCGAGGCGTGGTCGGGCCGGAAGACCAGAACGCGCTCATCGCCAGCAAGCTGTGACATCACCGCGTTGATCGCCACATAGTGGCTGAAGACGGCTGTGCCTGCCCGCGCATTGAGCGAGCCGGCGACGTCCTGGCGCCAGGCGTCGTAGTCCAGGTCGCCCTTCACGTCCTTCCAGAGCCCCTGGAAGACCTCGCGCAGCCACGGCGGCCGCTGCTCGGCGGTCAGGCCCTTCGGCGTGGGAATTTCGCCGACGAAAGGGTCGATCTCGATCTCAACGCCCAGGGCCTGCGCGGTCGGCATGGCGGTTTCCCGGCAGCGGCGCAGGGGCGAGCTGACCACCTTGGTAGGGCGCTCAGCCTCTGGCAGGGCCAGCAGCAGGTCGCGGGCGGCCTCCGCCTGAGCCCGGCCGGCGTCGTCCAGGCCCGGATCGTCATCGGCCTCGCCCCAGACGGCGGCCGGCTTGCCGTGGCGGATCAGGTAGAGTCGCGACATGGGAAATCTCAGTCTGGAATGAAGATGTTCTTCTGGCCGTCTTCGGTCTGACTGACCGTTCCCGTACGCCCCACCCCTTCGCGCGATTCGAGGTCGCGCAGGGTGGCCTCGTCGCTAGGGGTCACAGCTACGAAGCGGCGGCCCTCGGAATCTCGGCCGACGACGATGCCCATCATGTAGCCCTCCCGGCCGTGAACCACCGTGTACGTCTCAATCGTGGCGGCGCCTTGCGGCTGTTCGATGACAGTCGGATGGGCCAGGGCGTCGATCTGATCCTGGATCACCTTCGGGTCCTGGCGTTCGAAGGGCTTGGTGGGCAGGTTGGTGGAATAGACCCCGGTGGACTGCTTGGTGAGGAACCAGCCATTGGCGGTCACCAGACCCCAGTCGCCGGGGTTGTCCCGCAGCCGCTGCATCATCACGGCGATGGAGTGCATGGCGTAGTTGTTCCCGGGCCCGCCCATATAGGGCAGCCCGCCGGTCACGGTCAGGCCGCGCGGGTCGTCCAGCTTCAGGCCCAGTTCCTCCGCGCCGATCTCCACGGCGACCGGGAAACAGGAATAGAGGTCGATGTGGCCGATGTCGTCGAGGCTGACGCCGGCCATCGACAGCGCCCGCTGGCCGGTCAGGCGCATGGCGGGACTGGAATGGTAGTTCTGCCGGTCGATGGGAAACCACAGGTCATAGGCGTCGGCGCAGCCGTGCAGGTAGACAAACTTTCCCTCCGCCACGCCCAGTTCGCGCGCTTTCTTGAGGCTGCACACGAGGACGCCAGCCGACTGGTCGACCTCCATGATGGCGTTGAGATACTTGGTGTAGGGGAAGCCCACCATCCGGTTGCGCTCGGTCACCGTGATCAGCTCCGCCGAGGAGCGCGCCACCGGGAACCAGGCTTCGGGGTTCTTGGCGGCCACCTCGGTGAAGGGGGCGAACAGGTCCCCCATCTGCTTCTGGTGGTCGGGGATCGAGCGGCCGTCGCGGCCGCGCAGGGCGTTCTCGAACAGCGGGTAGACATTGATGGGCCGGCCCAGGCCGTGCCTGTTCTCGTACGGCGTCGAGCCCGGACGCGGATCGCCGATGCGTTCCGGGGCCTGCAGCTCCTCGGCGTCGTCCCAGTCGTCGAACCCGAGGCCCTTGGTCAGGCGCTTGGTGGCCGACCCCAGGAACTCGCAGCCCACCACCAGGGTCAGGTCGTTGTCGCCGCGGGCGATCCGCTCGCAGGCCACATTGATCAGCTGCTGAGGGCTGTTGCCCCCCATGTGGGAATAGACCGCCCAGTCGGGCTTGGCCCCGATGCGCCCGGCCAGGGTCGCGGGCGGATTGGTGGAGTGCGGCACCAGCCGGCCGCCCCCGGGGGCGTCGATCGTGAACCCCACCACCGCCAGGCCGTCGATGGCCGCCAGGACTTCCGCGCCCAGGCCGGCGTCGGCCGCGGCGCGTTCCGCCGCAATCTTCAGCAACTGCGTCGGGGACGGCGAAGCGCCCGCCTCACCACGATAGGTGAATTGGCCCGCGCCAATGAGAACTGGGGTCCTGTCGTCCATGTCACACGCCTCCGCCCGAACTTGCGCGCGATCCTAGGCGCCGGAAGCCGGCGGACAAAGGCGATTCCGGCGGTGGTTATTTCTTGCGCAGCCTCTGCTGAGAAAATAGACATTCGCGGATTCCCATCCGCCACCGCGCAAACCTCGGCGGGCGCCCCCTTGTCGCCCCGCGCCGGAGCGTGCTCGTAGCCGGCAACCGCTGGGGCGGCGCTGTTTGAGTACCAAGTCGGGCCATGAAGAAAATCGAAGCGATCATCAAGCCGTTCAAGCTCGACGAGGTGAAGGAAGCCCTTCAGGAACTCGGCGTCCAGGGCATGACCGTGCTGGAAGCCAAGGGCTACGGCCGCCAGAAGGGCCAGACCGAGCTCTATCGCGGCGCCGAGTACGTCGTGGACTTCCTGCCCAAGATCAAGATCGAGGTGGTCATCGCCGACGACCAGCTCGAGCGCGTGCTGGAAGCGATCATCGGCGCGGCGCGCACCGGCCGCATCGGCGACGGCAAGATTTTCGTTTCGGACATCATCGACGTGCTGCGGATCCGCACCGGGGAAACCGGCGCCGCCGCCGTCTAAGACTTTAGCCTATCGAGACATCTGCAAGGGGATACGACTATGGCGACCGCCAAGGACATTCTGAACGAAATCAAAGAGAAGGACGTGAAGTACGTCGACGTGCGCTTCACCGACATCCGCGGGAAGATGCAACACGTCACCTTCGACATCGACCTGATCGACGATGACTTCCTCAACGACGGCACGATGTTCGACGGCTCGTCGATCGCCGGCTGGAAGGCCATCAACGAAAGCGACATGAAGCTGCGTCCGGACCTGGACAGCGCCTATATCGACCCCTTCTACCAGCAGACCACGCTGTGCCTGTTCTGCGATGTCGTGAACCCCGACACCGGCACCCCCTATGACCGCGACCCGCGCTCCATCGCCAAGGCGGCGCTGAACTTCGTGAAGGCCTCGGGCATCGGCGACACCGTGTTCTTCGGTCCGGAAGCCGAGTTCTTCATCTTCGACGACGTGAAGTGGTCGGTGCAGCCGAACAACACCGGCTACTCCTATGACTCCATCGAACTGCCCGGCAACTCGGCCAAGGAATACGCCGAAGGCAACATGGGTCACCGTCCGGGTCCGAAGGGCGGCTACTTCCCCGTCAACCCGATCGACTCGGCCCAGGACCTGCGCGGCGAAATGCTGGCGGTGATGGGCGAGCTCGGCATGAAGCCGGAAAAGCACCACCACGAGGTGGCCCCGGCCCAGCACGAACTCGGCCTGAAGTTCGACACCATGATCGTCATGGCCGACCGCCTGCAGCTCTATAAGTACGTCATCCACAACGTGGCGGCGGCCTACGGCAAGACGGCCACCTTCATGGCCAAGCCGATGTTCGGCGACAACGGCTCGGGCATGCACGTGCACCAGTCGATCTGGGGCGACGGCAAGCCGCTGTTCGCCGGCGACAAGTACGCCGGCCTGAGCCAGATGTGCCTCTGGTACATCGGCGGCATCATCAAGCACGCCAAGGCCATCAACGCCTTCTCCAACTCCACCACCAACATCTACAAGCGTCTGGTGCCCGGTTACGAAGCCCCG
>NZ_JAUYAF010000055.1 GCF_030693625.1 Phenylobacterium sp. | reverse complement strand
CTAGAGCCTGATCCGTTGAGGTGGAATCGCTTCGCGATTCCGCCGATGCGGTGGATCAGGCTCCCAGATTTAAGCGAGAGCATGATTCACGCCTGAGCCGGGACCGCTGCGCGGTTCCGTCTCAAGCGATCATGCTCTAGGGCAGGGCGGCGGTCAGGCCGCGACGGTGGGCTCGCAGAGCCAGCGCTCGGCCTGGCTGAAGCCCGCCACCGCGCCGCGCACCATGGCCTCGCAGGCCTTGTCGGAGACCGCGCCCTCACGCTCGGCGATCAGCACGAACTTGCGCCAGCGCTCGCCGGCCTCCGCGCCATAGGGATCGAGGAAGGACAGGCCCTTCATGTTGAGGCCGCGGGCCGCGACCTGGCGGGCGATGGCCTTGCCGCCCAGGGTCAAGGTCTCCAGCACATAGAGGCGGCCCATGGCTTCGGCGCTGTTGGCGGGGGCGGGGATGCGGCGCCCGGTCTGGGGCTGGCCCCCAAGCACGGCCAAGTCGCTGGCGAGTTCCACCGACCGTCGTCGCCCGGCATAGCCGAGGCCGACGATATCGGAGAGCAGGGGCGCCATCGCCGACTCCGACCCGACGTGCCAGGCGTGGAAACGCTCCGCCAGACGGCGCCGGGCGGCCGGCGCCGTCAGCTGCTCCACGATGTTGAGCCGCGTCTCCAGACTCTGATGCGCGTCGGCGGTGGCGGCGCGTAGCCGGCCCAGAACAGTTTCGACCATGTCATTTTCCGTGGCGTAAGCGCACCCGAAGCTAGGACTAGCAGGGCCCGAACGGCTGCCCGTCGCCGGGGCGACGATCAACCACTGGTCAGCGCTGCGCCCAGCCAATCGATGAAGAGGTGGGCGGAGGCTGACTGGTACCTGTCTCCGGAGGGAATAGCCACCAGCCCCTGCTCAAAGGCCGCAAAGCCGCAGGGCGCGCGCAGGCGGCCGTCGGTCAGTTCGGCGCCGATCAGCCGGCGCTCCACCAGGGCGACCCCCAGGCCCGCCAGCGCGGCCTCGATACAGAGATGGGTGTGGGGGAAGCTGAGCTCGCGCGCGCCGGTGATCCTGCGGCCGGTGGCGGCCGACCACTGGTCCCAGGCCCTGGAGGTGAAGTCGTGGGCGATGCGGCAGGGGACGGCCACGTCGGCCCCCAGGATCTCGTCCAGCGGGTAGCCCGGCGCGCAGACCGGGCCGAAGGCGACGGGGGCCAGCGGAATGGCGCGGGCCTGGTCGGCGGCGGGGAAGCCCTTCCAGTCCCAGGCGATCACCAGGTCGGCGCCCTCGTCACGCAGCTCCCGGGCCGAGGTCATGGAAAGGCGGACCCGCACCTGGGGATGGGCGCGGTAGAAGTCGGCGAGGCGTGGGGCCAGCCAGCGGGTGGCGAAGGTGGCGCTGCAGGCGACATGGACGCCGGGGCCGCGGGCCTCGTCGCGCACGCGGCGCCAGCCCTGCTCCAGCCGGTCGAGGGCCTCGGCCACCACGGGCTGGAGGGCGATCCCTTGCGCGTTCAGGCGCAGGCCGGCGCCGGCCTTGTCGAACAACGGCGCCCCCAGGTGATCCTGCAGGCTGCGCAGCTGGCGGCTGACCGCGCCGTGGGTGCGGCCAAGCTCCTCGGCGGCGCGGGTCACCGACCCCAGCCGCGCCGTGGCGTCGAAGGCCCGCAGGGCCGAGAGGGGCGGGAGCTGGCGCATCTGTGAGAATTCCTCACCGATCAGCGCGGACTAGTCAATTTTATTGGCTGCTGGGTTGGGAGATGGTGAGGCCCCGGTGATGAAAGCTCACACATGCCCGCCCTGACGACGATCGAAGACCTGGAGGCCCTCTACGGCCAGCCCGGCCCCGCCTCCACCCTGAAGGCGCTGGACCGGCTGAACGCCGAGTATCGGGCAGTGATCGCCGCCTCGCCCTTCGCGGCCCTGGCGACGGTGGGGCCGGAGGGGCTGGACTGCTCGCCGCGCGGGGACGCCGGCGAGGTGGTGCGGATCGCTGACGACAAGACCCTGCTGATGCCCGACCGGCGGGGCAACAACCGCGCCGACTCCCTGCGCAATATCGTGCGCGACCCGAGGGTGGCCCTGCTGTTCCTGATCCCGGGGTCGGGCTCCACCCTGCGGGTGAACGGGCGGGCGGAACTGCGCACGGACCAGGATCTTCTGCAGGCCTTCCGCATGGAGGGCAAGCCGCCGCGCTGCGTGATGGTGATCACCATCGACACGGTCTTCTTCCAGTGCGCCCGGGCGGTGATCCGGGCCGACCTGTGGAATCCGGCCAGGCATGTGGATGTGTCGCGGTTGCCGAGCGCCGGGCGGATGCTGAGCGCGGCGAGCCAGGGCGCGCAGGGCGGGGACGCCTATGACGCCGAGTGGCCTGCGCGGGCGGCGGCGAGCCTGTGGTGAATCAGTCCCCCGCCTCCACCATCGCGAAGGTCTTCTCCCCCATGGCCAGGAGGCGCGGATCATCGACCCGGCCGGCGTCGGTGAGGACCACGGCGTAGTTCACGGCCCAGCCCGCGGCCCGCGCCCAGGTGGCGTCGCTGGCGCCGTAGGCGGCCATGGCGGCGCGGCGGGACTCGCGGTCAGGCAGCAGCATCCAGAGACTGGAGAGGTCGGTGGCGCGGTCGCCCTGGCACATGTCGCCCCAGTCGATGACGGCGGTGAGCCGACCGTCCTTGGAGAGTACGTTGCGGGCGTGGGGGTCGCCATGCAGCCAGGTCGGCTCGATGTCGATGGGCGTGGCGAGCGCGCGGTCCCAGACGGCGCGGACGCGCGGGGTGATGAGGTTTGTCTGCGCCGCCAGCCGTGCGAAGCGGGGGGCGAGATAGTCCACCCGCTCGGCCAGGGGCACGCCGCGATGAGGATTGTGCGGCGCGCCGCCGGGCGCCGGCTGGTGCAGGGCCTTGAGGAAGCCGGCCAGCACCGGCGCCTGGTCGGCGTTCAGGGGGTCGCGATCGACCGGCCCGCCGGGCATCCAGGGCAGGACGCTCCAAGGCCAGGGATAAGCCTCGCCGGCGACACCGAGGCGAAGGGGCGCGGGGATCGGCAGGGGCAGGCGCGGCAGCGTCCTCAGCCACCTCTGCTCGTTTTCGATCAGCTCGACCCCGGCCAGCCGGCGCGGCATCCGCACGGCCATGTCGTCGCCGAGCCGGAACATGTCGTTGTCCCATCCCGAGGCGGCGAGGCGGATCGGAAGGTCAGCGAGGTCAGGGTGCTGGGCGGTCAGCAGGGCGCGCACCAGGGCCTGGTCGATCTCCACCTCAGCGGGGGGCACGCCGACGGTCGGGTTGCGGATCGGGGCGCTCACCGGGGTGACTCCGTGAGAAAGCTGGTGTATCGCGGCTTCTGTCATGACCCGCACCGCCGCCCAAGCCTGGTATTTTAGCTTTCCGACGCCCCTGGCGGAGGAAGGACTTGGCTTGACGTGACAGCGTCCTAGACAAGCACCCACCCACCGCCAGTCACCCTGGCGGTTTTTTTTATGCCCGCCACGGTGACCTCCCCGACCCGGAGATCCCCATGTCCAGCACCGACGACCTTCGCATCGCCAGCCTCACCGAGCTCAGCCCGCCCTCGCAGGTGATGGCCGAGTTCGCCCGCACACCCGCCGCCAGCGCGACCGTGACCGCCGCGCGCAGCGCCCTGCACGCCATCCTGCACGGCCAGGACGACCGACTGGCGGTGGTGATCGGCCCCTGCTCCATCCACGATCCGGAGGCCGCCATGGACTATGCCGGCCGGCTGCTGAAGCAGCGCCAGCGGTTCGGGGCCGACCTGGAAATCCTGATGCGCGTCTATTTCGAGAAGCCCCGGACCACGGTCGGGTGGAAGGGGCTGATCAACGATCCCTATCTGGACGGGACCTTCCGGATCAATGAAGGCCTGCGCCTGGCGCGCGGCCTGCTGCTGGATATCAACGACATGGGGCTGCCGGCGGCGGTGGAGTTCCTGGACGTGATCACGCCCCAGTACCTGGCCGACCTGGTGGGCTGGGGGGCGATCGGGGCGCGGACCACAGAGAGCCAGATCCACCGCGAGATGGCCTCGGGACTGTCCTGCCCGGTGGGGTTCAAGAACGGCACCGGCGGCGATGTGAAGATCGCCGTGGACGCCTGCAAGGCCGCCAGCCAGCCGCACCACTTCCTTGCGGTGAGCAAGGACGGCCGCTCGTCCATCGCCGCCACCACCGGCAACGAGGACGGCCACGTGGTGCTGCGGGGCGGGACGGCGACCAACTATGACACCGCCAGCGTGGCGGCGGCCGCCGCGGTGATCGAGGCGTCCGGCCTGCGTCCCGCGATCATGATCGACGCCAGCCACGCAAATTCGTCGAAGGACCCCGCCAACCAGCCCCGGGTGATGGACGACGTGGCCCGGCAACTGGCGGCCGGCGAACGCCGGATCGTCGGCGTGATGGTGGAGAGCCACATCGAGGCCGGCCGCCAGGACCTCGTGGCCGGCCAGCCGCTGGTCTACGGCCAGAGCATCACCGACGGCTGCATCGACTGGGAGACTTCGGTGGCGGTGCTGGAACGGCTGGCCGAGGGGGTCCGGGCGCGGCGGCGGGTGAGCGCGGCGGGGGTGAAGGAAGGGGCGATGGCCTGATCTTTCCTCCCCCATTCATGGGGGAGGGGGACCGCCGATAGGCGGTGGAGGGGGCGCGACCGGGCTCTGAGCTTGAGGCGCGGGCCCCCCCCCCCCCCC
>NZ_JAUYAF010000051.1 GCF_030693625.1 Phenylobacterium sp. | reverse complement strand
GGCCCTGCTGCAGGCCGGCGGCCACCCGCCCCGGGTGGAGGCCGAGGTCATCGACCAAGTGAAGGCGCTCGACGCCGACCTCACCTTCGAGACCTATTTCTCGCTCACCTGCCAGAACTGCCCCGACGTGGTGCAGGCGCTGAACCTGATGAGCGTGCTGAACCCGCGAATCCGCCACACCGCCATCGACGGCGCCCTGTTCCAGGACGAGGTCGAGGCGCGCAAGATCATGGCTGTCCCCACCGTCCTGCTGAACGGCGAGGCCTTCGACCAGGGCCGCATGAGCCTGGAGCAGATCCTGGCCAAGCTGGACACCGGCGCGGCGGCCCGTGACTCGGCGAAGATCGCCGCCAAGGGCGTCTTCGACGTGCTGGTGGTGGGCGGCGGCCCGGCCGGCGCCGCCGCGGCGGTCTATGCCGCGCGCAAGGGCATCGTAACCGGCCTGGCGGCCGAGCGCTTCGGCGGCCAGGTGCTGGACACCATGGCCATCGAGAACTTTATCTCCGTGCCCCACACCGAGGGCCCCAAGCTGGTCTCCGGCCTGGAACGCCACGTCAAGGACTACGACGTCGACGTGATGAACCTGCAGAAGGCGGCCAGGCTGATCCCCGCTCGCGCGGCCGGCGACCTCAACGAGATCGTTCTGGAGAACGGCGCGAGCCTGCGGGCCAAGACCCTGATCCTGGCGCCTGGCGCCCGCTGGCGGCAGATGGGCGTGCCTGGCGAGGAGCAGTACCGCAACGCCGGCGTGGCCTATTGCCCCCACTGCGACGGCCCCCTGTTCAAGGGCAAGCGCGTGGCGGTGATCGGCGGCGGCAACAGCGGTGTCGAGGCGGCCATCGACCTGGCCGGCATCGTCGCCCATGTCACCCTGATCGAATACGACAGCCAGCTGCGGGCCGACGCGGTCCTGCAGCGCAAGCTCGCCAGCCTGCCCAACGTCACCATCATCACCTCGGCCCTGACCACCGAGGTCCTGGGCGATGGCGCCAAGGTCAGCGGCCTGGTCTACCGCGACCGCGCCACCGAGAGCCTGCACACCGTCGAACTCGAGGGGATCTTCGTGCAGATCGGCCTGGTCCCGAACACCGAGTGGCTGGAGGGCGCCATCGCGCTCACCCCACGCGGCGAGATCGTGGTGGACGGCCACGGGGCGACCTCCGTCCCCGGCGTGTTCGCGGCGGGCGATGCCACCACCACGCCGTTCAAGCAGATCGTCATCGCCGCCGGCGACGGCGCCAAGGCGGCGCTTTCGGCCTTCGACTACCTCATCCGTCTCCCCACCCAGGCGACGGAGGCGGTTGCGGCCTAGACGCGGGCCCCTTCTCCTCCTCCGGGGAGAAGGGACATGACGGGCTCAATCCCCATTGGGTTTTCGATAGACTGAGCCCATGGTGCCCCATGCTCCCGACCATCCGCCAACTGCAGTACCTCAAGCTCCTCGCCGAGCACGGGGCGTTCGGGAAGGCGGCTGAGGCCGCCCACGTCACCCAGCCCACCCTGTCGGCGGGCATTCAGGAGCTGGAGCGAACGCTCGGCGCTCCGGTGGTGGACCGCGCCCGCTCGGGCGTGATCCTGACGGCGGTGGGAGAGGCCGCGCTTTCCCGCGCCAACACCATCCTCAACGAGGCCGAGGAACTGGTGCAGGCGGCCAAGAACGCCAGCCAGCCCCTGACGGGCCGGTTCCGCCTGGGGGTCATCCCCACCATCGCCCCCTTCCTGCTGCCCAAGGCCCTGCCCCTGCTGCGGTCGCGGTTCCCGAAGCTGCGGCTGTACCTGCGCGAGGACCTGACCCAGCGCCTGATCGGCGCCCTGAAGGCCGGCCAGCTCGACGCGGCCCTGATCGCCCTGCCCTTCGACATGCAGGGCCTGGCCCACGCCCATGTCTCGGACGACGAACTGCTGGCGGCTATCCCGGCCGACCATCCCCTGGCCAACCAGCTGGAATTCCCGCCATCGGCCATGGAGGGGGAGGATCTGATCCTGCTGGAAGACGGGCACTGCCTGCGTGACCACGTGCTGTCGGCGTGCGGGCTGAAGCCTCCAAAGGCCACCGGAGATGAGGAGGCCTTCGCCGCCACCTCCCTGCCCACCCTGGTGCAGATGGTCGGATCAGGTCTGGGCGTCACCTACCTGCCGGCCATGGCGGTGGAGGCGGGCCTGACCTCGGCCGCCCACGTCGCGGTGCGCCACATAAAGGCCGACCACCCCAGCCGGGAGATTGTGGTGGCCTGGCGCTCGGGCTCCAGTCGGGGCGCCGAGGGCCGACTGCTGGCGGAGACCCTGCGGGACGCCTGAGCGGCGGCCCGCAATTGAGCCAGATCATGGTTGGGCCCGACCGGCCGCGTCAGACGTTGCGATCATGGGGTTCTCCCCGATCCATCGGAGCAAGAATATGCAACTACCCAAGGGCACGACCGTCGCCGTCGCGGACGGCGTGACGCTTCACCTCTACCGGAACGGCGGCGACGAGGTTCATCCCAAGCTCACGGCCCTGCCGCCGGCCACCCTGGGCAAGGTCAATCGCAGCTCCGGCGACCATCACTATTCCAGCTCTGCCAACCCGAATGACGGTCAACAGCGCGAGGACGGCTTCGCCGCGGCGACGGCGGCCTGGTTGAACGAGCAGGCCCTGGCCGGCAAGATGGAGCACCTCTACATCATCGCCGCCCCCAAAACCCTGGGCGAGCTGCGCCGCCATTATCACAAGGCCCTGGAGGCCAAGCTGCTGGGCGAACTTGCCAAGGACCTGACCGGTCACGCCATCGGCGATATCGAGACCGCCATCTCCCACGCCTGAGGCGTCCGGGGCGGGTGACGCCGCCCCGGACCACCGGCCGCGATCTATTTCGATATATCGCTATTGAATTCCGATCTGGGTTAGATATATCTGCAATATCGATATGTCTAAATAGGATCGAAAATGCATCGACACTTCTCTCATAAACACGAACATCGCAGTCGTCATGGCTTCGGCGGACACCTGCGCGAACACCTTCGCGGTCATGGTGGACGCGGGGAACGTGGCGGCCGCATCGGCCGGCTTCTGGAACACGGGGACCTGCGGTTCCTGGTCCTGGCCCTGCTGGCCGAGAAGCCGCGCCATGGCTACGAAGTGATGCGCGAACTCGAGGAACGCACCGGGGGCGCCTATCGGCCGAGCCCAGGCGTGATCTACCCCACCCTTTCCCTGCTGGAAGACGAGGGCTTCGTGGTTCCCATCGCCGCCGAGGGTGGACGTAAGGCCTATGAAGCCACGGCCGCCGGCAAGGAGGCGCTCGAGGCCAACCGCCCTTCGGTGGACGCCATCTTCGCTCGCCTGGACGAGGCGGCCGAACAATCCTCCGGCGCCCGTCCCAAATTGCAGCGCGCCATGCAGAACCTCAGCACAGCGCTGCGCCTGCGCATGCAGCGCGGCGGCGTGACCGAGGAGCAGGTGGACGCCATCGCCGCGGCCATCGACGAGGCCGCCTCGAAGATCGAGCGGGTCTGATCAAAGCTTCAGGCGGCGTGACGTTCCGGAGCGGTGATCTCCAGGCATCGTCAGTCCATCAGCTTCTGAGCCAGGTAGACGTAGTGGCGGGCCCAGCGGCGGGCGTTCAGCTCCGGATCGGCGTCGTTGGCGTGACCCCCGAAGGTCTGCTCGTAGTAGAGATAGGGGACGCCCATGGCCTCCAGCCGGGCGGCGAACTTCCGCGCATGGCCGGGGTGGACCCGGTCGTCGCGGGTGTTGGTGGTGATGTAGGGCTCGGGATATTTCACGCCGGCCTTGAGGTTCTCATAGGCTGAGTAGGTCTCGATGAAGGCCCGGTCAGCCGGCACGTCTGGATCGCCGTATTCCCCGATCCACGAGGCCCCCGCCGACAGCTTGTGATAGCGCAGCATGTCGATCAGCGGGCTCTCCACCACGATGGCGTTCCACAGCTCGGGATGCTGGGTCATGGAGACCGTGGTCAGCACCCCGCCGTTGGACCGGCCATAGATGCCGAGCCTGCGCGCCGAGGTGATCTTGCGCGCCGACAGGTCCTTCGCCACGGCGGCGAAGTCGTCGAAGGACAGTTGGCGTTTCTCCCGCAGCACGCTCTGGTGCCAGGCGGGTCCGAACTCACCGCCGCCGCGGATATTGGCGATCACATAGGCGCCACCTCGTTCCAGCCAGATCTTGCCCATTTCCGGCAGATAGATCGGCGGCTTGGCCACCTCGAACCCGCCATAGCCGTACATGATGGTGGGCAGCGAGCCGTCCAGCTTCGCGCCCTTGGGCAGCACCACGAAATAGGGGATCTTCGCCCCGTCCGACGAGGTCGCCCAGTGCTGCTTCACCTCGTGGGTGGCGGCGTTGAAGCGCGCGGGCAGGGTCTTGACCGGGGTCGCCTTGCCGGTCGCCGCGTCGGCCAGCCACAGGCTGGTGGGATCAAGGAAACCCTCGGCGGCGACGAAGACCTGGTCGTCATCCCCAGAGGCGGAGCGCACCGTGAAGGTGGCGTCCTTCGGCAAGGCTAGCCGCGTGGCCGTCCACTTGCCGTCCTTGCGGCCATAGGCTTCGACCGCGCCCTTCACCTCGTCCAGCAGGTTCACGATCAGCCGGCCCTTGGTGTCGTAGACCTCGCTGGTCGCCTGGCGCGGGCCCGGCTGGAAGATCAGCTCCGGCTTGGCGGTCCCGGCCTTCAGGGCCGCAAGGTCGTAGGCGATCAGGGCGCCGGCGCCGAAGCCCTCCCAGGCCTCCTTCAGATCGAAGACCACCTGGCCGTCGACATAGGCCTGGTATTCGGCCCGCCGGGGCAGGGCGACCGGGATCGTCCTGCCGGCGTCCAGCAGCACGAACTCGTTTTCGAAAAAGGTGATCCCCCGGCGGGCCATCAGGCCGTCGGCCCGACCGCCCGCGCCGCGCAGGACGATGGGTGAGACCCCGACGTCACTCTTCAGGCCGCGATAGACCTCGCGGGCCTGGCCGTCGCGGGTCAGGGTCTTGACGACATAGGCATAGCCCGAGGGGGTCTCGTCGCCAGGCGTCCAGATGCGGTCCGCCACCAGGGTGTCGCGGTCCAGCCAGGCCACGTCCTGTTTGCCCTCGGCCAGACGGAAGCCGCCGCTCACGAAGGTCTTGCTGGCGGTGTCGAACTCGCGAACCTCCACCGCGTCTCCGCCGCCGTCGGAGAGCCTCACCAGGCACAGCCTCTCGGCGGGCTTCAGGCAGGTCGCCCCCTTCCAGATCCAGTTCCTGCCCTCGGCCTTGGACAGTGCGTCCAGGTCGAGCAGGGTCTCCCAGGCCGGCGCCTCGCTGCGATAGGAGGCCAGGCTCGCGTGGCGCCAGACGCCGTGGACGTGGGCGTCGTCCTGCCAGAGGTTGTCCACTCCGCCGGCCCGGAACTCCGGCCACGGGATGCGGTCCTTGGCCGTGAAGATGGCTCGCCCCTCGGCGAGGTAGGTCGCGTAGCGGGGATCGGTCTCCAGCCGCTTGGCCGACCTGGCGTTCTGGCCCTCGACCCAGGTGAGAGCCTTGGGCGCATCGACCTCCTCCAGCCAGGTGAAGGGGTCAGCGGGGGTCTGGGCGTGCGCCATGGGAGCCAGCAGCAGAGCGCCGGTCAGCGCGGTCAAAAGCAGCTTCATCGCGCAAATCTAGGACCCGACGGCAGGTCCTGTCTCGCCAAAGGTGATCGGCGGGGATTTCTCGCCTATATAGCCGCCACTATGAGCCGTCCGTTCCTGAAGATGAACGGGCTCGGCAACGACTTCGTCGTGGTCGAGGCCCGATCGGCGCCCTTCGCGCCCAGCGCCGAAGAGGTGCGCGCCATCGCAAGCCGCGAGGGCGGGATCGGCTGCGACCAGATCGTCTCTATAGATCCGTCGACGCGCGCTGACGCCGCCGTCCGCTTCTGGAACGCCGACGGCGAGGAGGTGGGCGCCTGCGGCAACGCCAGCCGTTGCGTGGGCTGGCTGCTGATGGAAGCGTCGGGCAAGGACGAGGCGACCTTCGAGACTCAGGCCGGCCTGCTCACCGCGCGCCGGGCCGGCGACAAGGCCGTCAGCGTCGACATGGGCGAGCCCGGCCTCCATTGGACTCAGATTCCCCTGGAGGAGGAGATGGACACCCGGGGGATAGAGCTCCAGGTCGGCCCCATCGACGCCCCGCACCTGCACACGCCGGGCTGCGTCTCCATGGGTAATCCCCACGTGGTGTTCTTCGTGGACGACGCCGAGACCGCCCCGGTGCGCGAGGTCGGCCCCATGATCGAGCATCACCGGCTGTTTCCTGAAGGCGTCAATGTCGGCTTTGCTCAGATCAAGGCCCGAGACCGCATTCGCCTCAAGGTCTGGGAGCGCGGCGCCGGCCTCACCAAGGCCTGCGGCACCGGCGCCTGCGCGGCTCTGGTTGCGGCGTCGCGCCGTGGCCTCACCGATCGCAAGGCGACCCTCGAGCTGGACGGCGGCGAGCTCGTCATCGAGTGGCGCGAAAGCGACGGCCACGTGATCATGACCGGCGGCCTGGAGCTCGAGTTCACCGGCGTGCTGCCATGACCGACAGCGTCGATATCGTCACCTTCGGCTGCCGCCTCAACGCCTATGAGAGCGAGGTCATCCGGGCCCGCGCCGCCGAGGACGGGCTTTCCAACGCCATCGTCTTCAACACCTGTGCGGTGACCGGCGAGGCCGTGCGCCAGGCGCGCCAGGCGATCCGCAAGGCCCGCCGCGAGCGCCCCGACGCGAAGGTCATCGTCACTGGCTGCGCGGCCCAGATCGACCCCGCCGCCTTCGCCGCCATGGCCGAGGTGGACCTGGTGCTGGGCAACGCCGAGAAGAGCGAGGCCGGCGCCTATGCGGCGAGCGCGCCGGAAGGCCGGGTGCGGGTCAACGACATCATGAGCGTGCGGGAGACCGCCGGCCACCTGATCGACGGGCTGAAGGACCGGGCGCGGGCCTATGTCGAGGTCCAGAACGGCTGCGACCATCGCTGCACCTTCTGCATCATTCCCTTCGGCCGGGGAAATTCCCGCTCGGCCGCCGCCGGCGAGGTGGTGGAGCAGGTCCGCAAGCTGACGGCCCAGGGCTATCTCGAGGTGGTGCTCACCGGGGTGGATATCACCAGCTGGGGCTCGGACCTGCCCGGCCAGCCGACGCTCGGCCAACTCGTGGCCCGCATCCTGAAGCTGGTCCCGGAGCTGCCGCGCCTTCGGCTGTCCTCCATCGACGCCGCCGAAATCGACCCCGACCTGATGCGCTGCCTGGCGGAGGATTCGCGGCTCATGCCCTACCTGCACCTGTCCCTGCAGGCCGGCGACGACATGATCCTGAAGCGGATGAAGCGCCGCCACAGCCGCGCCGACGCCCTGAAGCTGATCGCCGATGTGCGCGCCGTACGCCCGGACGTGGCCTTCGGCGCCGACCTGATCGCGGGCTTCCCCACCGAGACCGAGGAGATGTTCGCCAACACCCTGCGCCTCGTCGAGGAGGGCGGGCTGTCCTTCCTGCACGTCTTCCCCTTCAGCCCGCGTCCGGGCACGCCCGCCGCCCGGATGCCGCAGCTGCAGCGCCCGGTGATCAAGGATCGCGCCGCCCGCCTGCGCGCCGCCGGCCAGCGGGCCCTGGAGCGGCACCTGCAGCGCCAGCTCGGCCGGACAATCACGGGCCTGGTGGAACGCGAGGGCGTCGCCCGGGCCGAGGACTTCACCGAGATCGCCTATGTCGGCGAGGCCGCCGTGGGCGCCATCGTTCCTCTGCGGATCACGGGCCACGACGGGACCCGCGTGCTTGGAACCGTGGCGGTGCTGGAGGCGGCGGAATGAGCGGTTGGTCGGGCGGTTGCCAGTGCGGAGCCGTGCGCTTCCATGCGCAGAGCCTGGGGCGCCCCAGCATCTGTCACTGCCGCATGTGTCAGAAGGCTTTCGGCGGCTTCTACGGCCCCTATGTGGACGCCAACGACTTCACGTGGACCCGCGGGGCCCCGAAGTATTTTCAGAGCTCCAACCTGATCCGGCGCGGCTTCTGCGGCGACTGCGGAACCCAGCTTTCCTTTGAGTCGCCGAAGTGGACGATCAACATCGCCATCGGCGCCTTCGACACGCCGGAGCAAATCGTCCCGGCGCTGCAGGTGGGGACGGAGTCCCGGCTACCCTATGTGAATGACCTGGGCAACCTGCCTGAGCGGGCGCCCGAGGCGGCCAAGAAGATGGCCGAATTCTACGCCGCCCTGGTCAGCTATCAGCATCCCGACCACGACACCGAGGCCTGGCCGCCCCGACCCTAGTCTTCCGGCGTCCCGCGCCCCGGGAAGCCCGGCAGGGCCCAGCCCTTGAGGATGGCGCCGGCGCGGATGGCGAAGGCGGCGGCGAAACCCGCCAGTCCGGCCGGGAAGCCCGGAACCTCGAACATCTGCAGGATGACGAAGACGCCCGCGCCTACGAGGGCGGCGGTGACATAGACCTCACGCCGCAGCAGGATCGACGGCTCGTGGGCCAGGACGTCGCGGATCACCCCGCCGAAGCAGGCCGTCAGCGTCCCCATGACCACGGCGGAGAACGGCGGGGCGCCCAGGGAGGCCGCCTTGGCCGCCCCCACCACGCAGTAGGCCGACAGACCCAGGGCGTCGAACCACAGCAGCACCCGCATCCGCCCCTTGCCCGGCCCGAACACCCAGACCGCCGTGGCTGCGGCTAGGCAGGCCAGGATATAGGCCGGCTTCTGCACCCAGAAGACCGGCGCCCCGATCAGCAGGTCGCGCAGGGTCCCGCCCCCCACGCCGGTCACGGCGGCGAAGAAGCCGAAGGTGACGATGTCGTGCTTGCGCCGCGCCGCGGCCAGGGCGCCGGTGGCGCCGAACACAGCCACGGCCGCATAGTCCAGCCAGGTCAGGGTGGCGGTGAGGGCGTCCATTTCCCATCCTCTATCGCGCACGCCGTGGAGCCGCTAGAAGCCGCCTATGACTGAACCCAAGAAGGGCTGGCTCCAGCGCCTCGCCGGCGGCCTCACGCGGTCGTCCAAGGCGCTGACCGAGCAGGTCACGGCGACCTTCACCAAGACGCCGCTGGACCAGGCCAAGCTCGACGAACTGGAAGAGATGCTGATCGAGGCCGATCTCGGCCCGCATTCGGCCGCCCGCATCACCCAGCGCTTCTCCGACGCCAAGTTCGGCAAGAGCGTCGACGAGATGGAGATCAAGGAGGCGCTCGCCGAAGCCATCGGCGACGAGCTCTCCAGCCGCCAGGGAACCTTCGACCCGCTGTCGGGGCCCAAGCCCTATGTGGTGCTGTTCATCGGGGTCAACGGGTCGGGCAAGACCACGACGCTCGGCAAGATCGCCGCCGACCTGACCGGCAAGGGCGCCAAGGTGCTGGTGGTGGCCGGTGACACCTTCCGCGCCGCCGCCGTCGAGCAGCTGAAGGTCTGGGCCGAGCGCGCCGGGGCCGACTTCATGTCCCGGCCACCCAATTCCGACGCCGCGGGCCTGGCCTTCGACGCCATCGCCAGCGCCAAGGAGAAGGGTCACGACGTGGTCCTCATCGACACCGCCGGCCGCCTGCAGAACAAGCAGGGCCTGATGGACGAACTGCTCAAGGTCATCCGCGTGGTGAAGAAGATCGATCCGGACGCGCCGCACGAGACCCTGCTGGTGCTCGACGCCACCGTGGGCCGCAATGCGCTGGCGCAGGAAAACATCTTCGGTAACCAGATCGGCGTTTCCGGCATCGTCATGACCAAGCTGGACGGCACCGCCCGGGGCGGAGTCCTGGTGCCTGTGGCCCAGGCTTCCGACAGCCCCATCAAACTCATTGGCGTCGGCGAGGGGATCGAGGATCTTCAGCCCTTCAACGCCCGGGCCTTCGCCCGTTCCCTCGTCGGTCTGGAGGACGCATGACCCTTTCGCCTGGCGCCAGGAAGTTCGTCACCGGCTTCGTCGACTACGGATGGCCTGTCGGCTTCGTCATCGCCTATTTCATCACCCGCGATACGGTTCAGGCCACCTGGGGCATGGTGGCCGGCGCGGCCCTGGCCCTGATCGTCGGTTATGTGGTCGAGAAGCGGATCGCCCCCATGCCCCTGGTGGCGGGGCTGATCGCGGTGCTGTTCGGCTGCCTGACCCTGCTCTTCCACGACGACCGCTTCATCAAGATCAAGCCCACGGTGACCTCGGCCGCCTTCGGCCTGTTCCTGATTGGCGGCATGCTACTGCGCAAGAATCCGCTGAAGATCCTGCTGGGCAAGGCGTTCCAGATGCCCGACGAGGGCTGGCGCAAGCTGTCCTGGCGCTACGGGATCTTCTTCCTCTGCGTGGCGGCTCTGAACGAATTCATCTGGCGCACCCAGCCCGACGCGACCTGGGTTCTGTTCCGCTTCCCGGGCCTCTCCATCATCCACATCCTGTTCGGATTCTCTCAGGTCCCGCTGATGATGAAGTACGCCAAGATCGATGAGCCACCGCCGGTGCCCCCGATCGAATAGGCCGTCCACGGACGTGTGTCGTCAAAACGACGTGATCGGCCTATAGCTTTCCGACCTGATCCAATTGGATGGCGGGACCACCTCATGGCCAAGACCAAGTCGGGCGGGCTTCCGGCCCTGGACAAGTCCCCCAGCCACCTGCTGCATCGCGCCCTGCAGCTCTCCCTCGACATTTATTCCGAGACCTTCGAGGCCGGCGGCCCCACCCAGCGTCAGTATGCGGTGCTGAGCGCCGTGGAGGCTCACGAGGGTCTCACCCAGACCGACCTGGTGCGCATCACCGGCATTGACCGATCCACCCTGGCCGACATGGCTGCGCGGATGATCACGAAAGGCCTGCTGGAACGCCAGCGGTCCGCCGCCGACGCCCGGGCCAATGCTGTCAGCCTGACCGCCGCGGGCCGCGAGCTGCTGGAGGACGCCAAGCCCAAGATGGCCGCCGCCGACGCTCGGCTGCTGAAGCTGCTCTCCTCGGGCAAGCGCGAGGGGCTGGTCAGCGTGCTGCGCGACCTGATCGCCGCCGGCGAGGCCGCGGGTCAGCCGCCGGTGGAAAAGACCAGGAAAGTGAAGGCTGAGAAGCCCGCCAAGGTGAAGAAGCCCAAGGCGCAGAGGGCCCCCAAGGCTGAGAAGGCGCCCAAGCCTGAAAAGGCGGAGAAAGCTCCGAAGGCAGAGAAGCCGAAGAAAGAGAAGAAGGCCAAGAAGGCGGCCTGACGCTCCGCGCCCCCTTCGGGCGGCCGGCTAGACCTTGATGTCCAACAGTGAGCCCGGGCGCAGGATGCGCTCCGGCGGATCGGCCGGCAGGTCGGTGGGAATGCGCCCCGCCGGCTGGGGTCGCGGCGCCGGCTGGGACGCAGCGCTCGACAACGGCGCCTGCTGCTGCAGTCCGAGCGCGGCCTCGAAAAAGGCGCGCTGACCGGCGTTGCGGACGGGGTCCGGCCGCTGGACTGGAGCGGAACTCTGCGGGAAGCCGGGTCGGATCGGGAGCGCCACGGGCGGCCTTATGGTTAATGCGCGGCTCAAGCCATCGCGCGAATATGGTCAACGCAAGGTTAACGCGCGCCCTTGGCCCACAGATCCTTGGCGACCTGGGCGGTCAGCGGGCCAGTGTGCTTGGCCAGGATCATCCCGTCGGCCCCAACCAGATAGGTCTCGGGCACGCCGGTGACGCCGAGCTCGATGCCGCCCCGTCCGTCCCGATCCACCAGCCGGGCGACATAGGGATCCCCCAGGCGGTTCAGGAAGGCCTTGGTGTTGTCCGGGGCGTCCTTGTAGGCGATCCCCACCACCGGCACGCCCTGGGCCTTCATCTCGACGAGCACCGGATGCTCGATCTCGCAAGGGGCGCACCAGGAGGCGAAGATGTTCACCAGCAGCGGCCCCCTGGCGGCCTCACGCAGGCGCACCGGCCGGCCATCGTCCAGGGTCGGCAGGACAAGGTCCGGGATGGGCTTGCCCACCAGGGCCTGGGGCTCCACCCGGGGATCGTGCTTGAGGGCGAACAGGCCAAACAGCAGGGCCAGCGCCACCAGGGCGATCAGCGGCATGGCCGCTAGCCAGCGGCTCATGCCTCGCGGTCCTTGGAGAAGGCCTCGGCCTTCCTTCGCCAGCGGCGGGCGCGGTTGAGGCTGCCGGCGATCATCAGGATGAAGACTAGGACTGTCAGCCCGTAGGCGGGCCAGATGTAGACGGCGTAGGGGCCGGGATCGAGGTCGAGCATGTCAGCCTCTCGCCGCGCGCAGGGCGGCGGCCTCGGCGCGGCGGCGCCAGACCTCGGCGCGGATGCGCACCAGCCACAGGGAGCCGAAGGCCGCCATATAGGCCAGGCCCAGCAGCAGCAGGGGATAGAGGTAGTCGACCGTCATGGTCGGGCCGCCCTTGCGGAACACCGAGGCGCCCTGGTGCAGGGTGTTCCACCAGTTCACCGACCAGTGGACGATGGGCAGGTTCACCACGCCTACGAGGGCCAGGATCGCCCCCGCGCGGGCCGCCTTGGTCTCGTCGTCCAGAGAGGCCCTCAGGGCCATGTAGGCCAGGTAGAACAGCAGCAGGACCAGGACCGAGGTCAGACGCGCGTCCCAGACCCACCAGGCGCCCCACATCGGCCGGCCCCAGAGGGCGCCAGTGGCCAGGGCCAGGACGGTGAAGGCGGCGCCCAGCGGCGCCGCGGCCTGGGCGGCGGCGTCGGCGAGCGCGTGGCGGAACACTAGGGCCAGGAAGCTCGCGCCTCCGAGGCAAGCGTAGACGAACATCCCCATCCAGGCGGCGGGCACGTGGATGAACATGATCCGCACCGTGTCGCCCTGCTGGTAGTCCTCCGGGGCGATGAACCCCAACCAGAGGCCGGCCAGGGCCAGGACGACGGCGACGACGCCGAACATGGGCGCGGCCCAGCGCGAGAACGCCATGAAGCGCTCGGGATTACTCAGGAAGGCGGGCGCCGGGATCATTGCCCTGGCGAATTAGACCCCGGCGCCGCTTGGGGCAAGCCGGGGTCGCTTTCTGAACCTAAGTCTAGCCGTGACCGCCGCCCCGGTGACCACCGCCCTTGCCGCCGCGGCCGCCCTTTGGAGGCATCGCGTCGAAGGCCTTCTTCTGGGCGGGCGAGAGCTGGCTGTAGAACCGCATCGTCGCCTCGGCGCGGCGGGCGAACTGAGCCTGACGGTCGGCCATGCGGGCCTTCATCCGGTCCAGACGCTCGGGCGTGGTCATGGCGGCGCGTTCGCCCCGGGCCGCGCGCATCTTCTCGCGACGATCGGCCGGCGGGGCCATGGAGGACACGAAGGCGTTCAGCGCCGGCTCCTGGTTCGGGGTCAGTTGCAGGGTGTCGCGCAGGTGCTGGGCGCGGCGGGCGGCCATCTCGGCGGGATCGCGGTGCGGGCGGTCGCCGCGCTCGTGACGGTGTCCGGCTTCCTGGGCGGCCGGGGCCGGTTGGGCGACGGCCGCGCCGCCGAGGCCCAGGGTCAGGATTGCGCCGCTCAGCAGCATTGGTGTGGTGAATTTCATGGCGTCTCGGACTCCGGAGTTTGTATCCCTCACTCCTTGAACGCGGGGCCCCGCGTTTTCCGTCGCGCGAATTTAGGACAGGGCGTTGCGGCAGGCCGCCGCCATCGCCAGGGGACCCAGCGCCACCGCGGCGGCGGCATAGGCGCAGAGCAGGGCCAGGCCCGGGCGCCAGGGCAGCCCCCCGGCGAAGGCGTCCAGGGCGCCGCCGCCGAAGATCACCGGAGGGACGAACAGCGGCAGTACGATCACCGCCGTCAGCAGGCCGCCGCGCCGGGCTCCGAGGCTCAGAGCCGCACCAATCCCGCCGGTGAAGGCGAAAGCCAGGCCGCCCACCAGGGCGCAGGCGAAGATCAGCGGCGCGAGGCGCGGTTCTGCCCCAAGGGCGATGGCGGCGAGGGGGGCTGCGAGCGCCAGCGGCGCCCCGGTGGCGATCCACTGGCCCAGGCACTTGAGCGCGCACACGATCTCCAGCGGCACGGGGGACAGGACGATCAGGTCCAGCGCCCCGTCCTCGTAGTCCCGTTCGAACAACCGTTCGAGGGACAGCAGGGCGGCCAGCGCCAGGGCGACCCAGGCCATCCCCGTGGCGATGGCCGCCAGGCGCGCGGGCTCCGGTCCGGTGGCGAGCGGCAGCAGGGTGGCGGTTCCAGCGTAGAAGCCGAGCGCCACCAGGGGGCCCCCGCCCTTGCCCCAGGCCAGGGAGACCTCCCGGGTCAGCAGGGCGCCGGCCCGGCTCACGCGCCGATCTCCAGGGTCTTGTGGGGGACGGGCAGGGGGTCGTGGACCGCCGCGACGATCAGGCCGCCCGTCGAAAGGTGGTTGGCCATCACCTGACCGAATCGCCGCCGCCATCCCGCGTCCAGCGGGCTCAGGGGCTCGTCCAGCAGCCACAGCGGCCGGGGAGCGGCGATCAGCCGCGCGAGCGCCAGGCGACGCCTCTGGCCCGCCGACAGCCGCCGGACCTCCAGGTCCAGCAGGGTGGACAGCTCCAGAGTCTCGATGGCCAGGGCGATCGAAACCGCGCCGCCACCGGTCCAGAGGCTCCAGAAGGTCAGCTCCTCGCGGGTGGTTCGCCCCGGTTTCAGACCGTCCAGGTGGCCGATCAGATGCAGGCCCAGCGCCCGTGCCGCGCCTGGGTCCTGGGGCCCAAAGCCAACCGTCCCGGCCTCGCTCTGGACGAGGCCGGCTATGGTCCGCAGCAGGCTGGTCTTGCCCGCGCCGTTGCGGCCGGTGAGGGCGGCGGCCTCGCCAGCGTCGAGGGTCAGGTTCAGGCTTTCAAAAAGCAGGCGCCCGCCCCGTCGGACCGACAGGTTTTCCAGGCTGAGGTGCGAGATCACGACGTCAAACTTCCCACCGCATGGACGTAGGCCGAGCCAGGGGTTATGACGCGCGCGGCCGACGCCGCCTTGGGGGGCGTACGCGGCGCGGGGACGGACGCTGTGTGTCCGTCTCGAAAAGCGCGCGATCCCCGAAGCGGTGGTGTAGCGGCCGTGAACAGAGGAAGGATCCCTTATATGGCGTCGCTCGACAGCCTGAAGACCCGCCGCGAACTGACGGTGGGCGACAAGACCTACGTCTACTACAGCCTTCCCGCCGCCGAGGAAGCTGGACTTTCGGGCGTTTCGCGCCTGCCGGCCTCCATGAAGGTGCTGCTGGAAAACCTGCTCCGCAACGAAGACGGCGTCTCCGTCGGCGGCGACGACCTCGCCGCCGTGGCCGCCTGGCTGGTGAACAAGGGCTCGGTCGAGCACGAGATCAGCTTCCGCCCGGCCCGGGTCCTGATGCAGGACTTCACCGGCGTTCCGGCCGTCGTCGACCTGGCCGCCATGCGCGACGCCATGACGGCGCTGGGCGCCAACCCCGAGAAGATCAACCCGCTGAATCCCGTCGATCTGGTGATCGACCACTCGGTGATGGTCGACCACTTCGGCACCTCCAAGGCCTTCGGCGAGAACGTCGAGCGCGAATATGAGCGCAACATCGAGCGCTACCGCTTCCTGCGCTGGGGCTCCTCGGCCTTCAACAATTTCCGTGTCGTGCCCCCGGGCACCGGGATTTGCCACCAGGTGAACCTTGAGTATCTCGCTCAGACCGTCTGGACCCTGGACGAGGACGGCGCCACCACCGCCTATCCCGACACCGTTGTCGGCACCGACAGCCACACCACCATGATCAACGGCCTGTCGGTCCTGGGCTGGGGCGTGGGCGGCATCGAGGCCGAGGCCGTGATGCTGGGTCAGCCGATCCCGATGCTGATCCCGGAAGTCATCGGCTTCCGCGTCACCGGCGCCATGCCGGAGGGCGCGACGGCCACCGACCTGGTGCTCACCGTCACCCAGATGCTGCGCAAGAAGGGCGTGGTGGGCAAGTTCGTGGAATTCTACGGTCCGGGCCTCGCCGGCCTGACCCTGGAAGACCAGGCCACCATCGCCAACATGGCCCCCGAATACGGCGCTACCTGCGGCTTCTTCCCGGTGACCAAGGCCACCATCGACTACCTCTCGGCCACCGGCCGCGACGCCCACCGCGTCGCCCTGGTGGAAGCCTACGCCCAGGCCCAGGGCCTGTGGTTCGAGCCCGGCGACCCCGACCCGGTCTTCACTGACAGCCTGGAGCTCGACCTGGGTTCGGTCCTGCCGTCCCTGGCCGGCCCCAAGCGCCCGCAGGATCGCGTCCTGCTCTCCGACGCCGCCGCCGAGTTCAAGTCGGCGCTGGGCAAGGAGTTCGGCAAGGCCGACCCGGAAAGCGCCGGTCAGCGCGTGCCGGTGGAAGGCGAGAAGTTCGACGTCGGCAACGGCGACGTGGTCATCGCGGCCATCACCTCCTGCACCAACACCTCCAACCCCTCGGTGCTGATCGCCGCGGGCCTGGTGGCCAAGAAGGCCATCGAAAAGGGCCTGAAGGTGAAGCCCTGGGTGAAGACCTCCCTGGCCCCCGGCTCCCAGGTGGTCACCGACTACCTGAAGAGCGCGGGCCTGACCAAGAGCCTCGACGCGCTCGGCTTCAACCTGGTGGGCTATGGCTGCACCACCTGCATCGGCAACTCCGGTCCGCTGCCGGAGGCCATCTCCGAGGCAGTTCAGAAGGGCGACCTGGTCGCCTGCTCGGTGCTGTCGGGTAACCGCAACTTCGAAGGCCGGGTGAACCCCGACGTGCGCGCCAACTACCTGGCCTCGCCGCCCCTCGTCGTCGCCTACGCCCTGGCCGGTTCCATGAACATCGACCTGGCCACCGAGCCCCTGGGCGAGGGCAAGGACGGCAAGCCGGTGTTCCTGAAGGACATCTGGCCGACCTCGGAAGAGATCGCCACCCTGCAGCGCAAGCACGTCACCCAGAAGATGTTCGCCACCCGCTATTCGGACGTCTTCAAGGGCGACAAGAACTGGCAGGGCATCAAGGTGGCCGGCGGCCAGACCTACGCCTGGGACATGGGCTCCACCTATGTGCAGAACCCGCCCTACTTCCAGGACATGAAGATGGAGCCGTCGCCGGTGACGGACATCGTCGAGGCCCGGGTTCTCTCGGTGTTCGGCGACTCGATCACCACCGACCACATCTCGCCCGCCGGCTCCATCAAGGCGACCTCGCCGGCCGGGGTCTATCTGCGCGAACGCCAGGTTCCCACGACGGAGTTCAACCAGTACGGCGCCCGCCGCGGCAACCACGAGATCATGATGCGCGGCACCTTCGCCAACATCCGGATCCGCAACAAGATCACCCCGGACATCGAAGGCGGGGTCACCAAGCACTTCCCCTCGGGCGACGTCATGGCGATCTATGACGCCGCCATGCGCTACCAGGGCGAAGGCCGTCCGCTGGTGGTGTTCGCCGGCAAGGAATACGGCACCGGCTCCTCCCGCGACTGGGCGGCCAAGGGCACCAAGCTCCTGGGCGTCCGCGCGGTGATCGCCGAGAGCTTCGAGCGCATCCACCGCTCCAACCTGGTGGGCATGGGCGTCCTGCCGCTGCAGTTCCTGCAGGAAGGCTGGCAGAAGCTGAACCTGACCGGCGAAGAGATCGTCACCATCCGTGGCCTGACCGAGCTTTCGCCGCGCCGCCAGCTGACCATCGAGATGTACCGTCCGTCGGACGGCCGCATCGCGCGCTTCCCGGTCCGCTGCCGGATCGACACCCCCACCGAGCTTGAGTACTTCAAGAATGGCGGCGTGCTGAACTACGTGCTGCGCAACCTCGCCCGCACGGCGGCCTAAGGTGTTTCCGGCCGGGCGGCGGGAGCGATCCCGCCGCCCGGTCACACCTTGTTGAAACCCACCCACCAACGAAGTCCGGTTAAGTGCGCGCCAATGCGTAACGTCGCGCTTTTCAGTCTGCTGGTGTCAGCCCTGCCGCTCTGCGCGCAGGCCCGGTCGCCGGTGATCGTCGAACTCTACACCGCCCAGGGGTGCGCCTCCTGCGGCGAGGCGAACGCCTATGTCGCCAAGCTGGCCGAGAAGCCGGGCGTTCTCGCCCTGACCTTCTCGGTGGACTACTGGGACTATCTCGGCTGGGAGGACACCTTCGCCAAGCCCGCCTTCGCCGAGCGCCAGAAGGCCTATGTCGCCCGCCTGGACCTGCGAGAACCCTATACGCCGCAGGTCGTCGTCGACGGCCGCGCCCAGGTCGGCGGCCTGCAGGACGACAAGATCGACAAGCTGGTCTCAGACACCGCCAGTTTCCGCCGCCGCGGGCCCGACATGGCCTTCATCGGCCAGCGCAGGGTCGATGTCGGTTCAGGCGCCGTGCCGCGGGGCGGCGCCGAGGTCTGGCTGGTGCGCTATGACCCGCGCGAACAGGACGTCACTGTCCGTACGGGCGACAACAAGGGCCAGACGGTGCCTCACCGCAATGTCGTGGTGGAGATCAAGCGCCTGGGCGCCTGGCGCGGGAAGCCCACGGCCTACCGGGTGCCGCAGCCCCCGGCTGAGGGTCTGGCCACCGCCGTGATCGTCCAGGGCCCCAAGGGCGGCCGCGTGCTGGCCGCCGCCCTCAAGGACTGACCCAGGCCACCTGTTCAGCGCGACCCTGTTCAACGCAGGGGCGTCGGTCCTGTGATGATGCCTGACCGGCGGGGCGTCCAGGAGGTGCGACAGGCGACCGTCTTCCCGAGCGGTGCGCCCGCCTCCAGACATGACGAAGCCCGCACGGGGGAGGGGGCTCCGTGCGGGCTCGTCTTGGGGCTCGTTCTCTCGGAGAGAGAGGGGTGTCGGCTGATCGAAGCCCGCGATCCAGGGGGGCTGGGGGGGCTGTTCAGGATCCGGGACCAGCAAGGTTCCGACCAACCGACAGTGACTTTATCGGGGGCCCTTCAGGCGGCGGCTGGGCCGGAATAAGGTCTTTTCGCGGCGTGAAATTACGGTTTGTCCAGTTTGGCGGCGACCGTTGCCGCGCCGACACGATTGGCCCCAGCCGCCGATTGTGGAACCGCGCGGATTGGGTCTAACGTCCTGGGGAATGGCCCTGGATCAGCCCACCCCTGCGACGACCGCCAGCGTCTTCTTCGAACGCCGCGAGTTCCAGCGCATCCTCAACCTCTACGGCCGCATGGTTTCCGCCGGCGAGTGGCGTGACTACGCCATCGACGCCCAGGCTGAGGCCTGCTCGTTCTCGGTGTTCCGCAAGGCCACTGAGGCGCCGCTGTACCGCATCGAGAAGCGGCCGGCCCTGGCGGCGCGCCAGGGGGCTTGGTCGGTAATCGGTCAGGGTGGGGTGATCCTCAAGCGCGGCCATGACCTGGAGCAGGTGCTGCGGGTCTTCGACAAGGGCCGCTTCAAGGTGGTGGACTGAGCCCAAGTCCAGGCTTCCAGCCAAACAAAAACCCCGGCGGTCACCCGCCGGGGTTTCGAGATCGTCGCTGCGTCGGGACCTAGCGGCGGTTGCCGAGCAGGGCGAGCAGGAACTGGAACATGTTGATGAAGTCCAGGTAGAGGCTGAGCGCGCCGAAGTTGGTGGCCACGCTCATGGCCGACTGGTTCCCGCCCAGTTCGTAGTAGGTCATCTTCAGGCGCTGGGTGTCGTAGGCTGTGAGGCCGGCGAAGATCAGCAGGCCCACCACGTTGATCAGCAGGCTCATCATCGAGCTCTGCAGGAACATGTTGATCAGCATCGCGCCGATCAGGCCCCAGGCGCCCATGATCAGGAAGCTGCCAAGCCCGTTCAGGTTCTTCTTGGTCGTGTAGCCCGCAAGTGACAGGGCGCCGAAGGCCGTGGCCGTCAGCAGGAAGGTCGTGGCGATGGAGGCGCCCGTATAGCGCAGGACCAGCACGCCCATGGAGGCGCCGATCAGGCTGACGATCGCCCAGTAGGTGATGCCGGCGCTCTTGGGCGTGACGTTCTTGGCGAAGGAGGTGAACAGGATCACGGCCAGGGGGGCGAAGGCCACCACCATGCCCAGGATCGAGTAGCCCACGCGGCCGTTGGAGACCGTGAACATCAGATCGCGGACCGGTGCGAAGGACCCCGTCAGGAAGGCCAGGCCGGCGGACACCACGAGGCCCAAGGCCACCTTGTTGTAGACGCCGAGCATGAAGCTGCGAAGTCCCGCGTCCACCGACATGTCGGCGCGATCCGCGGGGATCGTGCGAGCAGCGCCGCGGTTGAAGTCGCTCATCTGAGCATAGCCCTTTGTTGCAACGCCCCAGATGGGCGCACCTCTGAATATCGTGTTCCGAGGGCACGAACGCAAGCGGGCGCCCGATTACGATTGCGTCAGGCCGTATCGCCCTCTCTCACGACCTGTCCTAGGTTGGCGGGCATGATCCGTCTTTTCGCCGCCGTCGCCGTCCCTTCCGAGCTGGGAGAGGGCTTGCAAGCGCGCCAGAGCGGCCTGGGCGGGGCCAACTGGCGGCCGGTGGAGGCCTTCCACATCACCCTGAGGTTCTTCGGCGACGTCCGAGAGGATGTGGCCGACGACCTGCACCTGGAGCTTGAGCGGATCTCCGCCGCGCCCATGACCCTGGAACTGGAGGGCGTGGGGTCCTTCGGCGAGGGGCCCGACCTGCACGCCGTCTGGGCCGGGGTGAGGGAGAACGACGCCCTGCGCCGCCTGGCCAAGGCCTGCGAGACCGCCGCCCGGCGTTCAGGCCTCAAGGCTGAGGCCCGCGCCTATCGGCCCCACGTGACCCTGGCCTATCTAAAGCGGCCCGATGTCGCCGAGGTCGCGGCCTGGCTGTCGGCCAACGCCCTTTTGAAATCCCCGCCCTTCGAGGTCAGCAGCTTCGGACTCTATTCGAGCCTGCTGCTCAGCGGCGGGTCCCGCTATCAGCTGGAACAGATATACCGGCTGCGGTGACGCTCAGGCCTTGACCGCGTAGTCCTTGAGGATTCCCAGCGGCACAATGGCCAGGGTTTCCTCGTGGGTCGCCTCCAGCACCAGGTGCGGGGCGGCGCCGGCGTCCAGCGCCTCCTTCCAGCGCGGCGCACAGAGGCACCAGCGGTCGCCGGGCTTCAGGCCTGGAAAGGCGTAGTCGGGCGAGGGCGTCGAGAGGTCGTTCCCCATGGCCTTGGAGTATTCCAGGAAGTCGGCGGTCATCACCGCGCAGACGGTGTGGATACCTGTGTCAGCCGGCCCGGTCTCGCAGCAGCCGTTGCGGAAGAAGCCGGTGACGGGGTCGAGGGAGCAGGAGATCAGCTCTCCGCCCAGCACGTTTTTTGCATCCTCGTCGTATCGAATGGTCATGGCCCCACCCTAGCTCGTAAGAGGGGGCCCCGCCTAATTGAGAACGGAGCCCGCCCGTGATCGCCGCCCGGCCGCGCCGCAGCGCCCTCTACATGCCCGCCGCCAACGCACGGGCTATCGAAAAGGCCCGCGACCTGACCTGCGACGTGGTGATCCTGGATCTGGAGGACGCCGTCGCGCCCGACGCCAAGGCGATCGCCCGCCAGCAGGCCGTCGAGGCCGTGAAGGCCGGCGGTTTTGGCCGTCGCGAGGTGGTGATCCGGGTCAACGGCCTCGACACCCCCTGGGGCGCCGAAGACCTGGCCGCGGCGGCCGCCGCCTGTCCCGACGCCATCCTGGCCCCCAAGGTCTCCAGCGCCGCGGACGTGGCGGCTTACGACGCGGGGCTGTCAGGTGAGACCCGCCTGTGGGTGATGATCGAGACCTGCGCCTCCCTCTTCGCCCTGGAGTCCATCGCCGCCTGCGGAGGGACCAGCCGCCTCGACGCCCTGGTGATCGGGACCAATGACCTGGCCAAGGAGATGCGCTGTCGGCTTACCGTGGACCGGGCGCCCCTGGTGGGGCCCCTGTCCCTCAGCGTCGCCGCCGCCCGGGCCCACGGCCTGACCATTCTCGACGGGGTCCATAACGGCATCGCAGATGAAGCCGGCCTGGTCCGGCAGTGCGCGCAGGGGGCGGAGTTCGGGTTCGACGGCAAGACCCTGATCCATCCGGGACAGATCGAGGCCGCCAACACCGCTTTTTCTCCGGCTCCGGGCGAGGTCCATTGGGCGCGCATAATTGTCGCCGCGTTCGATTCGCCGGAAAACGCAGCTAAGGGCGTGCTTCGAATTGAGGGACGCATGGTGGAGCGGTTGCATCTGGTCGAGGCGCAGCGTCTGATCGCTGTGGCCGACGCAATCGCCGCGGCGTGAGGCAGGATTTGGAAAACCGGGTGTCGAGAGTCTGGCGCGTCGCCGCGGCCTTTACGGCCCTGATCCTGAGCGCGCCCGTGGCCGCCGCGCAGGATCTCGATCCTATCGGCGCCCTGCTGGACCAAGCTCAGCCAGGGTCGGAGACGATCCCGCAATCTCCCACCCCGTCACCGCCTCCGACCGCCGCGCCGGTCCCAAGCGCGCCCGTCACCACCGCACCGCCGGTCGGCGCCTCCCCGCCGCCCGCCGCCTACACGCCCCCGCCGGTCTATAACAGCCCGGCCGCGGTCCAGCCGCCGCTTCCCTATGTGAACACCCCGCCTGTCTACCGGCCGCCAGCCTACACCCCACCGGCCTACACCCCTCCGCCCTATGTCGCGCCCGCGCCGCGCCGGCCCCGCCTCACCGCCCCAGTCCATATCGACGAGATCGGCAAGACGCCGGAGGCGCCGCCGACCGCCGTCGACCTCAGCTATGAAGCGCGCATGCGCTCGTCCTTCAACTCCGCCCAGGGTCTGCAGGGACCGCTGGACGGAGCCTGGACCCTGAGGGCCGGGGGCGCGGAGCTCTACGACCTGCAACTGGTGGACAGCGGTTCCGGAAATCTCGAGGGCGCGTGGCGCGATCCCCGCCGGCGGGGCGCCACGGACGCTTCGGGCTTCATCGACACGATCAGCCGCGTCGGGGGGCAGCTCATCATCCGCCTGACGCCACGGCCCGGCGCCGAGCCCTCGATCCTGATGCTCAACGCCGACAGCAACGGGACCTGGTCAGGCGAACTGACCGAACGCGGCGAGCGCCGGTCGGTGACGATGCGCCGGAACTAGGGGCGCGAGGGCGTGGACAGGGTCACTGGCGGGTTGTTGCCGGGGCTGATGGACAGCACTGAGCGCTCATTCTCGGCCTTGAAATAGACCGCCGCCGCGATGGCGGCGTTGATCTCATCGGTCAGGCTGTTGATCTGCTGAACGGGCTTCGCCCACGCCGTCAGGGCGGGCGGCGCCTCCAAGGCGGCCCCAAGGGCTCCCGGCACCTCCGCATCCGGAACGCGGCCGAGGTTGAAGCTGTAGGTGGAGGTGAACACCGGCAGATTGCGGCCAGTGTATTCCGGGGGCGCGGTCTGCCCCCCCACCAGGCTCGAGGCCAGATTGAAGGGCGCCTTTAGCACAACCGAGAGGGTTTCCTTGGAGGTCGCCCGCATGCTGCGGTCAAGCCGCGCGACCGTGTCGTCGAGGATGGCGGTGTCGGCCGCCAGGCTGCGTGCCGCCTGGTCGCCGCCGAAAGTCCAGATGCTGGCGGCGTTCCCCAGCTTCCTGGCGGCAGCGGTGAGTTGGTCGCACCGCGTGTCTAGATTGGCGTTTGCTCTTTCCGCCGCTTTCCTCGCGTCGCTCCCCAAACTCGGCTTGATCCTGGCGGGATCAAGCTTGGCCAAGGTGGACGGATCGCAGGCTTCCCGCACCCGCGCACGGAAGTCCGCCGTATGACCGCCGCCCCCCGTCATCTGAGGCGTTATGGCGCCAAGCGCGGCGTTCAAGGACTCAGCCCGCACGACGGTCATGGTCATGGCGATGGCGGCGACGTTGTAAAGCCGGGCGCGCGGACCGGGAGAGGCCAGGTCGTCAGCGATCAAGGGCAGCAGACCCACGGCGGTCCAGGCGTTGAGGCTGTCTTTGGCCGCATGGCCGACACCGATGGCGACCACCGTCAAGCCGGCGGCCGAGCCGGTGGTGAAGGCGTCGGTTTCCCATTGGCGCACACCTGCGAGGCGGCGATAGGATCGGGCGGCAGCGCGGGTCGTCCGAGCCACGCAGGAAAAGTCCGGCGCCTCTGGCGACAGGCAGCCGTCGAGCCGCTCCGACAGCAGGGGAATCTGCACGCCGGCTTGATCCTTCTTCTTGCCGAGCGGCCGGTCCATGAGCGTGTCGGCGCCAACCCGAACAAGCTCGCGGCTGGGTGACGGCATCGTCTGCGCCACGGCCGACCCGGCCATCGCCAAGGCTCCGCTCACCACGGTCACCATCGTATGTCGCAACGTCATGCCAGTCCCCCGACCGGTGTTATCCGAATTTGCCAATAAGACTCAGCTTCCGGGGGCTTTCAACAGAAATACAACCTCGAGGAGTCAACGGCTAAGCGCGCGGCGCGCCATGTCGGTCGCGTAGGCAAGCTCGTCGGCGGCGTAGGTCTCCGCCGGGCTGTGGCCCCACACCGGCCCGGGCCAGGCCGGGTCGTCGCCACGCCGCCCCACCACATGGACGTGAAGCTGCGGCGTCACATTGCCCAAGGCACCGACGTTCAGCTTTTCCGGCGGGGCGCCCAGAGCCTCACCCAGGACCCGCAGGGCCTGGCCGACCCTGACGATTTCCTCCATCAGGACGGCCCGATCCGCCGCCGGCAGGTCCTCGATCTCCCGCAGGCCCGCTCCCCTGGGGATCAGCACCAGCCAAGGATAGCGCGCGTCGTCCTGCAGCCGGACATGGCAGAGCCGAAGGTCGCCCAAGGCGTGGGATGTGGCCAGGAAGGCGGGGTCGAGCTGGAGCATGACGGCAGGATGACCACGCGTCCGCGCCGCCGCAAAGGGCCTAAACTCCGCGTGCGGCATTGCAGCAAGGCGGTGGTTTGAGCTACGGGGACCCCCGACTTGGCGCACCTGCCGTCCCGCAACAGCTATCGGAGCAGCCCCATGACCACCAAGACCCCCATCCGCGTGGCGGTCACCGGCGCGGCCGGCAACATCGGCTACGCCCTCCTCTTCCGCATCGCCTCGGGCGAAATGTTCGGCAAGGACCAGCCGGTGATCCTGCAGCTGCTGGAAATCCCGGTGGAAGGCCCCCAGAAGGCGTTGAAGGGCGTCGCCATGGAGCTCGAGGACTGCGCCTTCCCGCTGCTCCAGGACATGGTCCTGACCGGCGAGGCCGAAGTGGCCTTCAAAGATGTGAATTGGGCCCTGCTGGTGGGCTCCAAGCCCCGCGGTCCCGGCATGGAGCGCGCCGACCTGCTGAAGGACAACGGCAAGATCTTCATCGCCCAGGGCAAGGCCATCGACGCCGTCGCCGCCGACAACGCCCGCGTGGCCGTGGTGGGCAACCCCTGCAACACCAACGTCATGATCGCCGCCAACCAGGCCAAGCGCCTGCCCAAGGATCGCTTCACCGCCATGGTGCGCCTGGACGAGAACCGCGGCCGCGCGCAGCTGGCCAAGAAGGCCGGCGTCTCGATCAACGACGTCAGCGACCTGTTCATCTACGGCAACCACAGCCCGACCATGTTCGCCGACTTCACCCACGCCAAGATCGGCGGCAAGGACGCGGCCTCGGTGATCGGCGACGAGGCCTGGCTGAAGAACGAGTACCTGCCCGCCGTCGGCAAGCGCGGAGCGGCCATCATCGAGGCCCGTGGCCTGTCCTCGGCCGCCTCTGCCGCCAACGCCCTGATCGACCACGTGCGCGACCTGAACACCGTCGGCGCGATCCACTCGGTCGCCGTCGATAGCCAGGGCCGCTACGGCTTCGCCGAAGGCGTCTGGGCCGGTATGCCGGTGAAGACCACCGCGCCGGGCGCCTATGAGGTCATCACCTCCTACGAGATGGACGACTTCGCCAAGAGCAAGATCGCGCTGACCAATGACGAACTGGTGGGCGAACGCGAGACCATCAAGGACCTGTTGGTCTAGGAAACCGGCTGGGCGTCCACGCCCGCCACACGCGCCTCTTGGACCCCGCTCGGCGCTGGCCGGGCGGGGTTTTCATTGGCCGCCAGCTCGGAGATGCGTTTCTCGTAGAGGCTGGCGAGGGCCTCGGGGGAGGTCTTGGCGGCCGCCTCGCGGGCGGCCAGCCAGCGGGCCTGGCCCCTGGCCAGCACCGGATGATCGGCGCCCGAGCCCAAGGCGGCCTTGTAGGCGCCAGACAGCCGGCGGTCGGCCTCGGCCAGGGCCGGGTCCACGCAGACCATCTGGTCGGCCAGGGTCCGGGCGCTGCGGCAATCGAAGCTGGGGGCCTCCACAAAGACGGCGTCGACGATCTGGCCGGTCTGGGCGACGGGCGGCGGCGCGGAAACCCCGACGTCCACCAGGCTGGCCGCCGGGGCGATCTCCTCGTCGGGCCTGGCCAGCACGATCTGGACCCGCTGCGCCGCCGGGGCGTCGGCCGCCGCGCGGGGCGTGGCCTGGCGCAGGGCGGAGCCGGCGGTGCGGCGATCCATATCGGCCCGCATCCAGAGGCCCAGTCCCATCCCCATTACGCAGGCGATGCTGACGGCGGCGGAGATGTGGACCGGATTGATCGAAAGGTGGGGGTGGGGGCTCTCGGCCTCGAGGGGCCGGAAGATCATCGGGGTTTCGTGGCCTTCCGGCGCGCGGAGGCGCAGGAGGTTGCTGGGGGTGAACATGGTGAACGTCCTGGCGTATTCTGGTCCGCCGCAGACGCCCCGGAGTGGCCCCGATGTGCGCCCGCCCTCTCGAACCGACGCCAATACCCATATTGGGGATGCGATGAATTGTGGCTGAACGGCGCCGTTAATTTCGCGTCTGGATAGAATTGTTGATCAACCCTGACGCGACGCCTCAGCGCTCGTAGGCCGCCACCTCGTCCAGCTCCTGGATCCGCTGATCGTAGAGGTCGGCCACCTCCTCGGGCGCGTGGCGCGCGGCGTCCTCGCGGGCGTCCAGCCAGCGCTGCTGCTGACGGCGCAGGCGGTGCATCGGAACTCCGGAGTCCATCGCGCGGCGCCAGGCGCTGGCCAGCCGCCGATCCTGGGCGGCCAGGGTCTCGTCGTTGCAAACCAGTTCCTCAGCGGCGCTGGCGCTCTGGCCGCAGTCGAAGCTGGGGCCCCGGGCCACGGGCCGGGTCTGGCGGACGGGGGGCTGAATCTCGCTTACGGGCAGAGCGGCGGGCAGAGCGGCGGGCGGTGTGGCGGGCGCGGGACGAGGCGCCTGAAGGCCGGAGGGCAGCAGCTCCAGCTTGCCGCCAGATACGGCGGGCAGGGGTTCGTCGCGATCGATCTCGATCTGCACCTGCTCCACCGGTTTCATCGACCCGGGCGTGCGGGTGTCCTCGGCCAACTGCGGCCGAGCCAAGAGACCCAGGCCAAGGCCCAGGACGCAGGCGCCTGCGACCCCCGCCAGAATCATCGGCCTGCTGAAAGGCGACTTGGCGGGGGGGCCAACGACAATAGGGGCGTCAGGCGGCGAGCCGCCGCGGGTTTCAGTGGTCATGACGCGCGTCCTTGGTCCAAGCCTCCTGAACCCCCGAGGCGACCCTATCGTTGCGGCGCGCATCTGAACCGCGCCTGAACCGCCATTGCGAAGCTCGCCCGCGCGACGCTATGTCGGGCGGAACGCAGGAGCCGCCCATGACCGCCATCGGCCCGACCCTCGAGACCGACCGCCTCATCCTGCGCCCGCCCTGCGCGGCCGACTTCGAGCCCTGGTGCGCCTTCATGGCCGATGAGGAGGCCGCCCGGCACATCGGCGGGCTTCAGGCACCCTCCGTAGTGTGGCGGGCCCTGTGCTCGGTCACCGGCGCCTGGACCATCAGCGGGTTTTCGATGTTCAGCGTCATCGAGAAGGCCACCGGCGACTGGGTCGGCCGGCTGGGTCCCTGGCAGCCCGAGGGCTGGCCGGGGACCGAGGTGGGCTGGGGGATCATCCGCGACCGCTGGGGCAAGGGCTATGCGACGGAGGGGGCCATCGCCGCCACGGACTGGGCCTTCGACAGCTTCGACTGGCATGAGGTGGTGCACACCATCGACCCGGCCAACACCGCCTCGGCCGCGGTGGCCAGGCGCCTGGGGTCGACCATCCTGCGCCAGGCGCAGATGCCCGCGCCCTACGAGGCGCTCACGGTCGACGTCTGGGGTCAGAGCCGGGAAGACTGGGCCGCCCGTAGAGCGTCGCGCTAGATCCAGCCGGCCTCGCGGATCAGCTTGGCGTAGGTGCGGCTGACCGGGACCTCCGAGCCGTCCTTCAGCGTCAGGGTCGCCCGCCCGTCTCCCCGACGAGCGTCGGCCACGGCGTCCCGCGCCACCCACCACGAGCGGTGCACCTGGGCGCCCTCGATCCCCGCCAGTTCGGCGACGGCGTCGGCCAGCCGCATCAGGATCAGGTCCTGGCCCTTGGAGGTGTGCAGGCGCAGGTAATGGTCCTGGGCCTCCACCGCCCAGATCTCCGCGCCCCGCAGCTTCAGGGGCAGGCGTTCCAGGAACTTCACGGGCGCCGGCGCGGCGGTGGGCGCCTGGGCCGCCATGCGCCGATGGGACAGGAAGATCGCCAGGCCGCTCATCGCCAGGCACATGACCCAGGTGATCAGCATGTACTGCGGCAGCTCACGGCTGTGGGCCCGGCCGCTCGACACAAATCCCACCGCGCCCCAGACCAGCAGGCCCATGAGCGGCGTCATCAGGGTGCCGCTGATCGCCGTGTGGACCACCAGGCCGCGGCGGGTGAGGGGAATGAGGCCGGTCAGCTGGAAACTCACCATGCCCAGCAGCGCCCCGGCCAGGCCGAGCGTCACCATGAAGGCCGTGCGCGGCAGGAAGCCCACGTGTCCGCTGTCGAAGGCCTCCACGAAGCTGAGGAACACCCCGACGCTGGCCGACACCACGAGCGTCCGCCGGATCCCAGCCTGGCTCAGGGGTTCCAGTCGCGAAGCGTGAACGGCGCCGGGCTGCGACTCGCGCAGTCGATCTGTCATTCGACGCAACGTCCTTTGCGCATGGGGCGACGAGATCTCCACAAGGCGGCGACGGGCCACGAGGGCCATCCAGCGGAGATAGATGATGTCGCGGGTTTCTCAAACGTCGGCGCAGGCGGCCCCCAGCCGGATTGAAGAGATCCGCAGGGTCGTCCTGCCCCTGGCGGCGGTCGGGCTGGCGGTCGCCCTGGTCCCTGTCGCCGGCGGCATTGTCCGCGCCGCCAGCGGCGGCCGGCTCCGCGCCCCGGACTGGGGCCTGCTCGCCGCCCAGCCCCTGGTCATCCAGCTCCATCTGGCGGCCGCGGTGGTCGCCCTGGTGATCGGCACCATGCTGATGCTGATGCGCAAGGGCGTGACCTTCCACCGCCGGGCCGGCTGGCTGTGGGTGACGGCCATGTCCATCGTGGCCGGATCCTCGATCTTCATCACCGGGGTGAACGGCGACCGCTGGTCGTTCATCCACATGATCACCGGCTGGACCCTGATCGCCCTGCCCCTGGCGGTCATCGCGGCCCGCCGCCATGACGTGAAACAGCACCGCCGCTTCATGATGGGCATGTTCTACGGCGGCCTGATCATCGCCGGCGGCCTGACCTTCATCCCCGGCCGAACCATGTGGAACGTCTTCTTCGCCTGACGCTCCGGCGCCCGGCGCGGGGTGTTCCGCGGCAGGGAACGCACCTGCCGGACAATTGGACGCGAACGTTATTTTTCTGACCGTGGCGCGGTTGCAACGGTCCGGAACGGCGCTTATACCCCGGCTTCTCGCCGCACTGGGCGAGCCCAAACAGCGCGTCTCGCGACCTCATGAATATACACGAGCATCAAGCCAAAGCCGTCCTCTCCGAGTTCGGCGTGGCGGTCCCGCGTGGCTATCCGGCCTTCACCGTCGAGGAGGCCGTCAAGGCGGCCGAAACCCTCGGGGGCCCGGTCTTCGTAGTGAAATCCCAGATCCATGCCGGCGGCCGCGGCAAGGGCGTGTTCGAGGGCCTCGGCCCCGACGCCAAGGGCGGCGTCCGGGTGGTCAAGAGCGTCGATGACGTCCGCTCCAACGCCACCGAGATGCTCGGCCGGGTGCTGGTGACCCACCAGACCGGCCCCAAGGGCAAGCAGGTCAACCGCCTCTACATCGAGGAAGGCGCGGCGATCGCCAAGGAATTCTACCTGTCCCTGCTGGTGGACCGGGACACGAGCCGGATCTCGGTCGTGGCCTCCACCGAAGGCGGCATGGACATCGAGGAGGTGGCCCATTCCACTCCCGAGAAGATCATCACCTTCTCCATCGACCCGGCCACCGGCGTCTGGAACCACCACGGCCTGAAGCTCTCCAAGGCGCTGGGCCTCAAGGGCGACCTCTCCAAGCAGGCCGGCAAGCTGCTGCGCCAGCTCTATACGGCGTTCCTGGCCAAGGACATGTCGATGCTGGAGATCAACCCGCTGATCGTCACCGCCGACGACCAGCTGCGCGTCCTCGACGCCAAGGTCTCCTTCGATAGCAACGCCCTCTATCGCCACGCCGACATCGTCGCCCTGCGCGACGAGAGCGAGGAGGACCCCAAGGAGATCGAGGCCTCCAAGTTCGACCTCAGCTACATCGCTCTCGACGGCGAGATCGGCTGCATGGTCAACGGCGCCGGCCTGGCCATGGCCACCATGGACATCATCAAGCTCTACGGCGCCGAGCCCGCCAACTTCCTGGACGTCGGCGGCGGCGCCGACGAAGCCAAGGTGACGGCGGCCTTCAAGATCATCATGGCCGACCCCAACGTGAAGGGCATCCTGGTGAACATCTTCGGCGGCATCGCCCGTTGCGACGTCCTGGCCCAGGGCGTGGTGGCGGCGGTCAAGCAGGTGGGCCTGACGGTTCCCCTGGTGGTGCGCCTGGAAGGCACGAACGCCGAGCTCGGCAAGAAGATCATCAATGAGAGCGGCCTGAACGTCATCGCCGCCAACGACCTTTCCGATGGCGCCGAGAAGATCGTCGCCGCCGTGCGTGGAGCCGCCTGATGTCCATCCTCATCGGCAAAGAAACGCGCGTCATCTGCCAGGGCATCACCGGCGCCCAGGGCACCTTCCACTCCGAACAGGCCATCGCCTTCGGCACCAAGATGGTCGGCGGCGTCACTCCCGGTAAGGGCGGCTCCACCCATATCGGCCTCCCGGTCTTCGACACTGTCGACGAGGCCGTCCGCGCCACCGGCGCCGACGCCAGCGTCATCTATGTCCCGCCCGCCTTCGCCGCGGACTCCATCCTGGAAGCCATCGACGCCGAAGTCCCCCTGGTGATCTGCATCACCGAGGGCATCCCGGTGGCCGACATGATCCAGGTGAAGCGCGCCCTGATCGGCTCAAAAACCAGGCTGATCGGCCCCAACTGCCCCGGCGTCCTGACCCCGGAAGCCTGCAAGATCGGCATCATGCCGGCGAATATCTTCAAGAAGGGCTCGGTGGGTGTTGTCTCGCGCTCGGGCACGCTTACCTACGAAGCCGTGTTCCAGACCACCCAGGTGGGCCTGGGGCAATCCACGGCGGTGGGCATTGGCGGCGACCCGGTGAAAGGCACCGAGTTCATCGACATGCTCGACATGTTCCTGAAGGACCCGGAGACCGAGTCGATCATCATGATCGGCGAGATCGGCGGGTCGGCGGAAGAAGACGCGGCTGAGTTCATTAAGAATTCAGCAATCAAGAAGCCTATGGTCGGCTTCATCGCGGGACGCACCGCGCCGCCTGGCCGGCGCATGGGTCACGCGGGCGCGATCATCTCCGGCGGCAAGGGCGGCGCCGAGGACAAGATCGCCGCGATGGAGGCTGCGGGCATCCGCGTGTCACCTTCGCCGGCGAAACTGGGCGAAACCCTTCTTGAGGTGCTCAAGGGCGCCTAAGACCTTTCCAGCCGAAGTGGGGGCCGGTTCGGCGTTAGGAAAGGTCTCACTAAGTGTTTGACCGAACTCCTAGGAGTTCGGTCGGGTGCACAATCAAGCGTAGGGCGGTCCGCGCTCGGCTCCTCTTTTGAAGCTTCGCGGTCCCTCCGGGAAAGCGAACGACATGGCCGACGATGCAGGTCTGATCAACGAGGTGCTCGCCGAGACCTCCTTCCTCTATGGCGGCAACACCGCCTTCGTGGAGGACCTCTACGCGAAATGGGCCGCCGACCCGAACGCGGTCGAGGCTTCGTGGCGCGCCTTCTTCGCCTCGCTACAGGATCGCGCCGACGAGGTTAAGGCCGCCGCCGTCAGGCCTGGCTGGACCCAGAAGACCGCCCCCGCCGCCCGCCCCGACTGGCTCTCGGCCATCGACGGCCTGTGGCCGGCCGTGGAGGCCAAGGTCGGCGCCAAGGTCGCCGAGCGCGCCGCGCCCGCCGCCAATCCCGAATCCGTCCGCGCCGCCACCCTCGATTCCCTGCGCGCCATCATGATGATCCGCGCCTACCGCATGCGCGGCCACCTACGGGCCAACCTGGACCCCCTGGGCATCGCCATCCCGGAGGGTGACGCCACCGAGCTCGACCCCGCCTCCTACGGCTTCACCGAGGCCGACTACGACCGCCCCATCTTCCTGGACTTCGTGCTGGGCCTGGAAACCGGCACCATCCGCGAGATCCTGGAGATCCTGCGCCGCACCTACTGCAACGACATCGGCGTGCAGTACATGCACATCTCAGATCCGCAGCAGAAGGCCTGGCTGCAGGAGCGCATCGAGGGCCGGGATAAAGAAATAAGCTTCACCAAGGAGGGCAAGGTCGCCATCCTGAAGAAGCTCATCGAGGCCGAGGGCTTCGAGAAGTTCCTGCACAAGCGCTTCCCCGGCACCAAGCGCTTCGGCCTTGACGGCGGCGAGGCCATGGTTCCGGCCCTGGAGCAGATCATCAAGCGCGGCGGCGCGCTGGGCGTGAAGGACATCGTCATCGGCATGCCCCACCGGGGCCGCCTGAACGTCCTGGCCGCCGTGATGGCCAAGCCTTACCAGGTCATTTTCCACGAGTTCCAGGGCGGCTCCAGCCTGCCCTCGGATGTGGAAGGGTCCGGCGACGTGAAGTACCACATGGGCGCCTCCTCGGACCGCGCCTTCGACGGCAACAATGTCCACCTCTCGCTGACCGCCAACCCCTCCCACCTGGAGATCGTCAACCCGGTGGTGCTGGGAAAAGTGCGCGCCAAGCAGGCCTACACCCTGCGCGACGCGCCGGACTCCGGCCGCAACCACGTCCTGCCCCTGCTGCTGCACGGGGACGCGGCCTTCGCCGGCCAGGGCGTGATCGCCGAATGCTTCACCATCTCGGGCGTGAAGGGCTACCGCACCGGCGGCACCATCCACTTCATCGTCAACAACCAGATCGGCTTCACCACGGCTCCGGCCTTCAGCCGTTCCTCGCCCTATCCGTCGGACGTGGCCCTGATGGTGGAGGCGCCGATCTTCCACGTGAACGGCGACGACCCCGAGGCCGTGACCTATGTCGCCAAGGTGGCCACCGAGTTCCGCCAGCAGTTTGGCAAGGACGTGGTCATCGACATGTTCTGCTATCGCCGGTTCGGTCACAACGAGGGTGACGACCCGACGATGACCTCGCCCTTGATGTACGCCAAGATCAAGGACCACCCCTCGACCCGCGAACTCTATTCCCGCCAGCTGATCGGCGAGGGCGTGATCACCGAGGACGACGTCGCCGCCTGGATGAAGGAGTTCGACGACTTCCTCGACCAGGAGATGGAGTCCGGCAAGACCTACAAGGCCAACAAGGCCGACTGGCTCGATGGCAAGTGGGCGGGCCTGGCCCTGCCCGACGGAGACGACCGCCGCGGCGACACCAGCGTCGCCCTGCAGAAGCTGCTGGACCTGGGCGCCCGGGTCACCGCGATCCCGGAGAGCCTCGACGTCCACAAGACGGTCAAGCGCGCCATCGAGAACCGCCGCGCGGCCATCGAAACCGGGGAGGGCCTCGACTGGGCCACCGGCGAACACCTGGCCTTCGCCACCCTGCTTGACGAGGGCTTCCCCGTCCGCCTGGCCGGCCAGGACAGCGTGCGCGGCACCTTCGTGCAGCGCCACTGCGACCTGATCGACCAGACCACCGAGGCCCACTACCAGCCGCTGTCCAATCTGCGCCCCGGCCAGGCCCACTTCGAGGTGCTGGACTCACCCCTGTCGGAAGAGGCGGTGCTGGGCTTCGAGTACGGCTTCTCGCTCGCCGACCCCAAGACCCTGGTGCTGTGGGAAGGCCAGTTCGGCGACTTCGCCAACGGCGCACAGGTGGTGATCGACCAGTTCATCTCCTCGGGTGAACGGAAATGGCTGCGGATGAGCGGCCTGGTCCTGCTCCTGCCCCATGGCTACGAGGGCCAGGGCCCGGAACACTCCTCGGCCCGCCTGGAGCGCTTCCTGCAGCTCTGCGCGGAGGACAACCTCCAGGTCGTCAACTGCTCGACGCCGGCCAACTACTTCCACGTCCTGCGCCGCCAGATGCGCCGCGAGTTCCGCAAGCCCCTGGTGGTGATGACGCCCAAGTCGCTGCTGCGGCACAAGAAGGCGACGTCACGGCTCGTGGACCTGGCGGAGGGCTCGTCCTTCCACCGCGTGCTGCACGACGACGCCGAGCGCGGCGTCAACACCGCCACCAAGCTGGTGGAGCCCGACAAGATCCGCCGCGTCGTGCTGTGTTCGGGCAAGGTCTATTACGACCTGCTGGACGCCCGCGAGGAGAAGGGCGTCGACGACGTCTATCTCATGCGCCTGGAGCAGTTCTATCCGTGGCCGGTGAAGTCGCTGTCCACCGAGCTGTCGCGCTTCCCCAATGCTGAGCTCGTTTGGTGTCAAGAAGAGCCGAAGAACATGGGCGGCTGGACCTTCGTGGACCCGTGGCTGGAGCTCACCCTCGAACGCCTGAAGATCAAGGCCAAGCGCGCCCGCTATGTCGGCCGCCCCGCCTCGGCCTCCACCGCCGCCGGCCAGATGAGCCGGCACATGAAGGAGCTTCAGACGTTCCTTGCTGAAGCCTTCGCCTAAACCGACCGCCCGAAAGAACAGGAAGAACCTCTCCAATGGCCGACATCATGACGCCCACGCTCGGCGAATCCGTCACCGAGGCGACTGTGGCGCGCTGGGCCAAGAAGCCCGGGGACGCGGTCCGCAAGGATGAGATCCTCGTCGAACTGGAGACCGACAAGGTCAGCCTGGAAGTCGCCGCCCCCGCTGACGGGGTGCTGACCTCCATCAGCGCCGAGGAAGGCGCCACGGTCGAGCCCGGCGCGGTCCTGGGTCACGTGACCGAGGGCGCTGTCGCCGCCGCGCCGAAGCCGGCGGCCCCGAAGGCCGAAGCCCCCAAGGCGGCCGAGCCCGCTCCCGCTCCCGCTCCCGCTCCCGCTCCTGCGCCCGCGCCTGCGCCTGTTGCGGCTCCCGCGCCCAAGCCCGCGGCCGCCGCGGCGCCCCTCGCCCCCTCGGCCCAGCGCATCGTGGCTGAGAACAACCTCGACGGCGGCGCGATATCCGGGACCGGCAAGGACGGCCGGGTGACCAAGGGTGACGCCCTCGCGGCCCTCGAGGCCCGCGCCAATGCGCCCGCCGCCGCCCCTGTCGCTTCGGCTCCGCGCGAGATCCATGCGCGCGAGGAACGGGTCCGCATGACCCGCCTGCGCCAGACCATCGCGCGCCGCCTGAAGGAGGCCCAGAACGCCGCGGCCATGCTGACGACCTTCAACGAGGTCGACATGACCAACGTCATGGCCCTGCGCACCAAGTACAAGGACGTCTTCGAGAAGACCCACGGCGTGAAGCTGGGCTTCATGAGCTTCTTCGTGGCCGCCGTGGTCCACGGCCTGAAGCAGGTCCCGGAGGTCAACGCCGAGATCGAAGGCCAGGACATCATCTACAAGAACCACTACGACATCGGCGTCGCCGTCGGCACCGACCGAGGCCTGGTGGTTCCCGTGGTCCGTGACGCCGACGCGCTCAACCTGGCCGGCGTCGAGAAGGCCATCGGAGCCCTGGGCAAGAAGGCCCGGGACGGGGCGCTCGCCATGGAAGACCTGCAGGGCGGCACCTTCACCATCTCCAATGGCGGGGTCTACGGCTCGCTGATGTCGACGCCGATCCTCAACGCGCCGCAGTCGGGCATCCTCGGCATGCACAAGATCCAGGAGCGCCCCATGGCCATCGGCGGCCAGGTGGTGATCCGCCCGATGATGTACCTGGCGCTCAGCTACGACCACCGCGTGGTGGACGGCCAGGGCGCGGTGACCTTCCTGGTCCACGTCAAGGACGCCATCGAGAACCCGGAGCGCCTGCTGCTGGATATCTAGAAGGCGTCCGCCTCCCCATATCCTCCCCAGCGCACCTCAATTCGGAAGACCAGGCTCATGGCCCAATACGACGTCGTCATCATCGGGGGCGGTCCCGCCGGCTACAATGGCGCCATCCGGGCCGGCCAGCTTGGCCTCTCGGTGGCCGTGGTCGAGAAGCGCGAGACCCTGGGGGGCACCTGCCTGAACGTCGGCTGCATGCCGTCCAAGGCCCTGCTGCACGCCTCGGAGATGTTTGAGCTGGCGAACAAGGACTTCGCCACCCTCGGCATCGAGGTGACGCCGACCCTCAACCTGCCCCAGATGATGAAACAGAAGGCCGACAGCGTCTTGGCCCTGACCAAGGGCATCGAGTTCCTGTTCAAGAAGAACAAGGTCGACTGGATCAAGGGCATGGGCAAGATCGCCGGGCCCGGCAAGGTCGAGGTCACCGGCCCCGACGGTTCGGTCACCGTGCTGGAGACCAAGAACATCGTCATCGCCACGGGCTCGGAGCCCTCGGGCCTGCCGGGCGTCGTGGTGGACAACAAGCGCATCGTCGATTCCACCGGCGCGCTCACCCTGCCGGAGGTGCCCAAGAGCCTGATCGTGATCGGCGCCGGCATCATCGGCCTGGAGCTGGGCTCGGTCTGGCGCCGCCTGGGCGCAGAGGTCACCGTCGTGGAGTTCCTCGACCGGATCACGCCGGGCATGGACGCCGAGACCGCCAAGACCTTCCAGCGGTCCCTCACCAAGCAGGGCATGGCCTTCAAGCTGGGCTCCAAGGTCACCGGCGCCAAGTCGTCGAAGACCGGAGTGACCCTCACCGTCGAGCCGGTGGCCGGTGGCGAGATCGAGACGCTGACCGCAGACTATGTGCTGCTGGCCATCGGCCGCAGGCCCTATACCGCGGGCCTGGGCCTGGAGAGCGTGGGCGTGGTCCCCGACAAGCGCGGCTTCATCGAGACCGACCACTTCAAGACCTCGGCGCCCGGCGTCTGGGCCATCGGCGACGCCATCTACGGACCCATGCTGGCCCACAAGGCCGAGGAGGACTCCGTCGCGGTGATCGAGCTCATCGCCGGCAAGTACGCTCACGTGGACTACAATCTGGTCCCCAGCGTGGTCTACACCTACCCGGAGGTCGCCTGGGTCGGGAAGACCGAGGAGCAGCTGAAGGAGGCGGGCGTGGCCTACAAGGCCGGCAAGTTCCCCTTCACCGCCAACAGCCGCGCCAAGATCAACCACGAGACCGACGGCTTCGCCAAGGTCCTGGCCGACGCCAAGACCGACGAGATCCTCGGCGTCCACATCATCGGCCCCCAGGCGGGCGAATTGATCGGCGAATACTGCGTGGCCATGGCCTTCCGCGCCGCCAGTGAGGACATCGCCCGCACCTGCCACCCCCATCCCACTCGCTCCGAGGCCGGCCGCCAGGCCGCCATGGGGGTCGAGGGCTGGATCATGCAAGCCTGATGGAGGTTCGCCGGGTCCGCCCGGAGGAGCTGCCCATCGCCGGCGCCATCTATCAGAAGGTGCTGCGCGAGACCTTCACCTGGCTTCCGGCCTGGCGCCACAACGCCCAGGACTTCCTTCGCGACGCCCGAGAGGAGGAGGTCTATGTCGCCGTCCTCGAGCGCCGCATCGCCGGCGTCGCGGCCCTCTATCGCCGCGACTCGTTCCTGCACTCCCTCTATGTCGATGTCCGCGGCCACAGTGTCGGCAAGGCCCTGCTGGATCATGTCGCGGCCTCCGCGCCCAACCCGCTGTCGCTGAAGTGCCAGACCGCCAATATCCGGGCGCGGGCCTTCTACGCCCGTGAGGGCTTCGCTGAGGTCGCGCAGGGCGATGACGGCGTCCCTTGGGTGCGCATGGAGAGACCTTCAACCGCCTGGACCTGAGCCCTTGCGGCGCGCCTGAAAACCCGGTCCCCTGGGTGCAAAGCGTTGGGGAAGGAAACCGATGGAACTCGTGCTGATCCGCCATGGCCTGCCGGTGCGCAGCCACGAGAGCGCCGATCCGCCCCTGCACGACGAGGGTCACGACCAGTCCCGCAGGGTCGCCGAGTGGCTGGCCGGCGAGACCTTCGACGCGGTCTATTCCAGCCCCATGCTGCGCGCCATCGAGACCGCCGGTCCCCTGCTGGCCCACAGCGGCCACGACCTTCGCCACCATGACGGCATCGCCGAGTTCGACCGTGACTCAGGCGCCTATGTCCCCATGGAGGAGCTGAAGCGCGAGGACTACGCCGCCTGGAAGGCCATGGCCGACGGCGACCACGGCGTCGACATCGGCGTCTTCCAGCAGGCGGTCGTCGAGGCCCTGGAGGAGATCATCGAGAGCCATCCCGGCCAGCGGGTGGCGGTCTTCTGCCACGGCGGAGTGATCAATGTCTGGACCGCCCACGTGCTGGGCATGGCCCCGCGCCTGTTCTTCGAGCCCCGCTACACCAGCATCCACCGCTACATGTGCGCCCGCAGCGGCCAGAGGGCGATCCTCAGCCTGAATGAGACAGCGCACCTGCGGGGCTAACCAATCCCGTCATCCCGGACGCCGATAGGCGATCCGGGACCCAGGGGCCCAGCACACCGCCCCTGGGTCCCGGGTCTTCGCTGCGCTCGCCCGGGATGACGTGGGTTACGCGTGCGGGTGGGCCGAGTTGTACGCGCTCAACAAAGCCGCCGCGTCCACGTCGGTATAGCGCTGGGTCGTGGACAGGGAGGCGTGTCCCAGCAGTTCCTGGATGGAGCGCAGATCCGCGCCGGCCCCCAGCAGGTGGGTGGCGAAGGAGTGGCGCAGGGCATGCGGCGTGGCGCTGGCGGGCAGGCCCAGGCGCCCCCGCAACAGCTGCACCGTGGCCTGGACATGGCGCGGGCTGAGCGCCCCGCCTCGCTTGGCGCGGAACAGGGGCTCGCCCGGCGACAGCACGAAGGGAACTGTCGCCAGATAGGCGTCCACCGCCTCGCGCACGGCCGGCAGCACCGGCACGATCCGGGTCTTCGACCCCTTGCCGACGATCCGTAGCGACTCCCCCAGGGGCGCGTCCGAACGCTTCAGCGACAGCCCCTCGGAAATCCGCAGGCCGCAGCCATAGAGCAGGGTCAGCACCGCCTCGTCGCGGGCGACCTCCCAGTCTTCTCGGTCGGGATCCATCGCGGGCTCGGCGATCATGCCCCGCGCCTGGTCCTCGGTGACCGGACGTGGCGCCGACGGCTTCACCCGGGGCCCCCGCACCAGGGCCAGGTGGGGGTTGGGGGTGTCGTGGCGGCGGTCGAGATAGCGGTGAAAGGTGCGGATCGCTGACAGGGACTGGGACAGCGACCGGGGCGACAGGGGATGGTCGCCGGACCGCAGGTGCGCCAGCCAGGCGCGGATCTCGCCGGCGGTCAGCTCACCGCAGGCCTTCAGCGTCAGGGTCTCGCCCCGATGCCCTTCCTGGAAGGTGATGTAGCGGCCGGCGGCGAAGCCATAGGCCTCAACGGTGCGTGGCGAGGCGCGGCGTTCCTGGGCCAGGTGGACCAGCCACTCCGCCAGCACCTGCCGGGCGGTGGTCACAGGACCGGCCATCGCTCCGCCGTGCGTTCGACGACCCGGGCCAGGAAGGCCACCAGCTCGGCGCCCATGTCCTCGGTGAAGCCGTGCTCATCAGCCGAGCCGAAGGCCAGCAGGCCGGTGCGGGCCGGCTCCCAGATCGCCATGCGCACCATGGCCATGGACCTGATCTGCGGCGCCCGCTCGCCGAACAGGCCAAGCGCGGTCGGTTGGAAGCCCATCAGGGCCACGCGCTGGTGGCCGATGACGAGATCGATCTGACCCTCCGCCATCACCCGCCAGCCGGCCGGGGTGCGGTCAGGCCCCTCCAGGGCGACGACGCCGGCGGCCAGGCCGAAGCGCAGCTGGGCCAGCTCGTCGACCCGGCGGGCCAGGTCGGCATGGTTGCGGGAGTCCAGCAGGTCGACCACCGCGCCATGGGTCTGGGCCTGGGCTGCGAAATTGGCGCGCGCCGTGGCTTCCAGGTGCTTGCGGGCCTTGGATTCCTTCTTGTGGGCCTCGTGCACGCGGGCGAGCGCCGCGGGACCGAACTCCACCACATTGGCGGCGTCGGGGCGCAGGCCCAGCTGCGCCATCAGGGCGGTGTCGGACAGCAGGAATTCGCGATTGTCGGCGAGGAAGCGGCGCACCTCATCGGGGCCTAGCGTCTGATCCTTCAGCCCGACCCCGAGATCCATGCATCCGCCCCTGTGGTTCTAAAGAATGGACTGACCCGTTTTGGCCCAGTCGCTCATGAACTGTTCAAGACCCTTCTCGGTTAACGGGTGCTTGAAGAGGTCCAAGAAAACCCCGGGTGGAATCGTCGCGCAGTCGGCGCCGGACAGGGCGGCGGCGGTCACGTGGGCGGGGTTGCGGATCGAGGCGGCCAGGATCTCGGTGTCGAAATCATAGTTGTCGTAGATGGCGCGGATCTCGCGGATCAGGTCCATCCCGTCCATGCCATAGTCGTCCAGCCGGCCGATGAAGGGCGAGATGTAGGTGGCGCCGGCCTTGGCGGCCAGCATGGCCTGGGCCGCCGTGAAGCACAGGGTGACGTTGGTGGCGATGCCCTGCACGGCGAACTCGGCCGTGGCGATCAGGCCCTCGCGGGTCAGGGGCAGCTTGACCACCACATTGGTGGCGATGGCGGCCAGCTTGGCGCCCTCCTTCAGCATGCCTTCCACGTCGGTGGCGGCCACCTCGGCGCTCACGGGCCCCTCGACGAGATCGCAAATCTCGGCGATGACCTCCAGCATGGGCCGGCCGGACTTGGCGATGAGGGTGGGGTTGGTGGTGACGCCGTCCACCAGGCCCGTGGCGGCCAGGTCCTTCAGGACGGCGGTGTCCGTGGTGTCGAGAAAGAGCTGCATGACGGGCCTCTGCGCGGAAATGAACGGGGCTTCCTTAGCCTTTGCGCCCCGGCGCGGCCAGCCTCTGTGCGGGGCGTGATGCGCCACGAGCAGGCCCTTCCCAGTCCTTCTCTCCTTGCGGGAGAAGGTGGCCCTGCGGAGCAGGGTCGGATGAGGGGTCGCGCCAGGCTCACGTCATATCCGCTCATCCCGGCGAAGGCCGGGACCCAGATTCATCCTGAGCGGTCGAAGGCGATCCGGAACGACGCTGGGGCTTCCCATGAGAACGAAGTGGGTTTCACCTGGGTCCCGGCCTTCGCCGGGATGAGCGGCGGTTTGCCGATCGCGGAGCGTGACCCCTCATCCGACCGGTCTCCGACCGGCCACCGTCGAGAGCGAGCCGGGCCACTTGGGTCCGGCTATGCGTTTCGCCAACGATTTGGCGAAGCGCCGCTCTCGACCCCGCAAGGGGAGAAGGGCCCCACATCATGACCCGCCGCATCGCGTCTGTTCTGCTGCCCATGCCCCTGCCCGAGGCCTTCGACTATGAGGAACCCGAGGGCATGGACCTGCAGGTGGGCGACCAGGTGGCCGCGCCCCTGGGCCCCCGCCTGCTGCGGGGCGTGGTCACCGCCCTGCGCGACGGGACCGGCGGCAATCGCCCCCTGAAGGTCATCGAGGGCAAGCTGGACGATCCGCCCCTGCCGCAACGGGCCATCGACTTCATCCAGTGGGCCGCGCGCTATTCGGTGGATTCACCGGGCTCACCCCTGGCCATCACCCTGCGCGGCGCCCGGGCTCAAAAGGCCCGCCCCGAAAAGCTCGTCGAGGCCACGGGCGTGCAGCCCGCCCGCCCCACCGCTGCTCGCACAAAGGTCCTGGAGACGGCTGCGACCCAGCGCCTCTCCCCGCCCGACCTCGCCCGCGCCGCCGGGGTCTCCTCGGGCGTCATCAAGGGCCTGGTGGATGAGGGCGTGCTGGCTGTGCGCCTGGTGGAGGCGCCCGTGGCCTTCGCGCCCCCCGACCTGTCGCGGGCCGGCCACCCGCTCAATCCCAGCCAGGATGCCGCCGCCAAGGCCCTGATCTCCATGCTGGGGGAGGGCGGCTTCAACGTCGCCCTGCTGGACGGGGTCACCGGCTCGGGCAAGACCGAGGTCTATCTGGAGGCCGTCGCCGCCGCCCTGGCCGCCGACCCGGACGCCCAGGTGCTGATCCTGTTGCCGGAGATCGCGCTCACCCAGGCGGTCATCGCCCGGGTCGCCGCCCGCTTCGGCGCCGCGCCGGCCGAATGGCACTCCGACATCACCCCGCCCGCCCGGCGTCGGGTCTGGGAAGCCGTGGCCACCAGCCAGTGCCGCATCGTCATCGGCGCCCGCTCGGCCCTGTTCCTGCCCTTCGCCAAGCTGGCCCTCATCGTCGTCGATGAAGAGCATGACGCCTCCTACAAGCAGGAGGAGGGCTTCATCTACCAGGCCCGCGACCTGGCCGTGGCGCGCGGCAAGATCGAGGACGCCGCCGTCGTCCTGGCCTCGGCCACGCCCTCCCTGGAATCCCTGCGCAACGCCGAGACCGGCCGCTACCGATGGCTGCGCCTGACCTCCCGCCACGGGGTCGCGGTCCTGCCCGATATCACCCTGGTGGACATGCGCGAGACCCCGCCCGACGCCGGCCGCTGGCTGTCGCCGCCCCTGGTCAAGGCCATGGGCGAGACCTGGGCGCGGGGCGAACAGACGCTTTTGTTCCTCAACCGCCGGGGCTACGCGCCACTGGTGCTCTGCAAGGCCTGCGGCGAGCGGATGACCTCGCCCGACACCGACAGCTGGCTGGTGGAGCACCGCTACTCCGGGCGCCTGGTCTGCCACCTCACCGGCTTCTCCATGCCCAAGCCCCTGGCCTGCCCCCACTGCGGCGCCAAGGACAGCCTGACCTCCATCGGCCCCGGCGTGGAGCGGGTGGAGGAGGAGGCGCGCGGCCTGTTCCCCGACGCCCGCATCGCCATCTTCTCCTCTGATACGGTCTGGGACGCCCGCGAAGCCAAGCGCCTGATCCAGGCCATGGAGGAGGGGCAGATCGACATTCTCGTCGCCACCCAGGCCGCCGCCAAGGGCCACAACTTCCCGGGCCTGACCCTGGTGGGGGTGGTGGACGCCGACCTCGGCCTGCGCGGCGGGGATCTGCGCGCCGCCGAGCGCACCTACCAGCTGCTGGCCCAGGCCACCGGCCGCGCCGGACGCAAGGACCGTCCCGGCCGCGCCATGCTGCAGACCTACGCGCCGGAGCACCCGGTCATGCAGGCCCTGAAGGCCCAGGACCGCGACGCCTTCACCACAGCCGAACTGGAGGAACGCGAGATCGCCGGCCTGCCGCCCTACGGCCGGCTAGCCGCCCTGATCGTCTCCGGTCCCGACCCTGTCCAGCTGGAAGCCTTCGTGGAAAAGATGGCCCAGACAGCGCCCAACGCCGAAGGCGTCGCCGTCTACGGCCCCGCCGACGCCCCCCTCGGCCTGATCCGCGGCCGCCGCCGCAAGCGCTTCCTCATCCGCGCCGACCGCACGGTGGATCTCTCCGCCTACCTCGCCGCCTGGCGCGCGCGGTTCCGGCCCCCCGGCATGATCCGCGTGGCCATCGACGTGGACCCGTACAGTTTTCTGTAGCCCCCAAAACCCGCTCATCCCGGCCTTCGCCGGGACGAGCGGAGAGGGTGCGGCCCTCAAACCTCCCCCGCCTCCTCCGCCACATCCCCGCCAGGCTCCGCCGCCTTGGCCGCCGCCATGGGGCGCTCCCTCAGGGTCGCCACCGGGATGAACAGCATCAGGATGAAGCCGGCGATCAGCGAGCACAGGGCGAAGATCATCCCGTGGACGATGGCCACCGAGAAGCTGGTGCGGATGGTCCGCTCCATCGCCACCTGCTTGGGATCGGCGGCGCGGGCGGCGGCCTGCTCAGGGTGCAGGTTGCGCTCCATGGCCATGGCCTGCAGGTCCGACAGGTCCAGGGTGCGCACCACGGCGCCAGGCTCGGCCGGCGTGCGCTTGGCCAGTTCGCTGGCCAGGCCCGAGGTCAGCAGGGCGCCGAACAGGGCCACCCCCATGGTGGAGCCGATCTGACGCACGAACTGGCCTGAGCTGGTGGCCACCCCGATCTGGTGGAAGGGCACGGCGTTCTGCACCGCCAGGCCAAACAGGCTCTGGCCGGGACCCAGGCCGATGCCGACGATCAGCAGTCGCCAGGCCAGGTCCAGGGTCGTGGTGTCGGGCCCGATGAAGCACATCAGGAAGACGCCGAAGATCAGCACCACCCCGCCGCCGATCATGAAGGGCTTGTACTGGCCAGTCTTGGTGACCAGCTGGCCATTGATGGTCGAGCTGGAGATCATGCCCCCCATCAGGGCCAGCATGGTCAGGCCGCTGGTGGTGGCCGGGATGCCCTGGCCCACCTGCATGTAGAGCGGCAGGAAGCTGGTGACCCCCATGAAGGCCATGGAATAGACGAAGGCCGCGCCGTTGGCGGTGGTGAAGGTGGTGTTCTTGAACAGCTCCAGCGGGATGATCGGGTCGCGCACCCGCTTCTCTACGAACACAAAGCCGGTCAGCACCGCCATGGCGAAGCCCAGCATGCCGAGGATCAGCGGCGAGGCCCAGGCGTATTCCCGCCCGCCCCAGGTGATGGCCAGCAGCAGGGGCACGAAGCCCGCGATGATCAGGCCCGCCCCGGCCCAGTCGATGCGCCCCACGCCGCGGATCGGCAGGGTCGGCATCTTGATGAGGATCATCGCCACGGCGGCCAGGGCGAAGGGGATGTTGCAGTAGAAGACCCAGCGCCAGCCGGCGATGACGTGGCCAAACAGGGTCACCGTGCCGTGGTCGGTGAAGAAGCCGCCGACCACCGGGCCGAACACGCTGGCGATCCCGAACACCGACCCGAACAGGCCGGAGAACTTCGCCCGCTCGCGGGGGGCGAACAGGTCGGCGATGATGGCGAAGGCGGTGGTGAACAGCGCCCCGCCCCCCACGCCCTGGACGGCGCGGAAGATGATCAGCTGGGTCATGCCGCCGCCCAGCAGGGGCAGGTCGCCGAACTCGCCGGCCAGGCCCGCCAGCCAGGACCCGGCCAGGAAGATGCCGATGCCGATCAGCAGGATCGGCTTGCGGCCATAGAGGTCCCCCAGCTTGCCCCAGATCGGCACCATGACCGTGGAGGCCAGAAGATAGGCGGTGGTGGCCCAGGCATAGAGGTGCAGGCCCGAGAGCTCGGCGATGATGCGGGGCATGGCCGTGCCGACGATCGTCTGGCTCATGGCCGACAGCAGGAACACGATCATGACCGAGATGAGCGTCAGCCGGCGCTCGTCGTGGCTATAGACGTGAGGTTCGTTCAAGGCCGTTTCCCGGCGGCGAAAGGGCCGCCCCTAATGATCTATTTTTATTATCGCAACGTCCGGGGGCGGACGGAAATGCGGCCGCCCCCTTGTCTGGACCTTACGGAACGCTCTGGGAATTATCCATCGCAGCCTGGGCCTTGCGCTGCTGGGCGCGGCGCGAGGCCATGTTCAGCGCCTCCACCAGGCCCGAGAAGGCCATGGCCGCGTAGATGTAGCCCTTGGGCACGTGCACCCCGAAGCCGTCGGCGATCAGGGTCGCGCCGATCATCAGCAGGAAGCCCAGGGCCAGCATCACGACGGTGGGGTTGTCGTTGATGAACTTGGCCAGGGGCTCGGCGGCCACCAGCATCACCACCACGGCGACCACGACGGCGATCACCATGATCGGCAGGTGATCGGTCATGCCCACCGCCGTCAGGATCGAGTCGATGGAGAAGACCATGTCCAGCAGCAGGATCTGAACGATCGCGGCGCTGAAGTTCATGGTCACGCCCGCCGCCATCACGCCGTCCTTGTCGAGGAGGTTGGGGCTGGGGGTCGGGTCCATGGTGTGGTGGACCTCGGTCGTGGCCTTCCAGACCAGGAACAGGCCGCCGGCGATCAGGATCAGGTCGCGCCAGGAGAAGGCCAGCTCGAACATGGCCTTGCCATCTTCGCCGATCGGTCCCGTCCAGGGCAGTTCGAAGACCGTGGCGGTGAGGCCGACGATGAAGGCGATCGTGGATAGCAGCGCCAGCCGCATGATCAGGGCCAGGGCGATGCCAAGTCGGCGGGCCTTGGCCTGTTGTTCCAGCGGCAGCTTGTTCGACAGGATGGAGATGAAGACCAGGTTGTCGATGCCGAGAACCACCTCCATGACGACGAGGGTGATCAGGGCGGCCCAGGCGGCCGGATCGGCGGCCAGGGTCATAAGGCTATCCATGGGGGTCCTCGAAAGATGAACGTTCCCCAACTTCTAGCCTATCCGTCGGCCCCGACTACTGCGAATGGTTCTCAAAATCGCGCGGGAAGTCTGAGTCGCCCCCAGCGGTATGCCCACGGCGCCGCTTTTCCGGGCGCCGGACGGCCCGGGCGAAGGCGAAATGCCGGCCAATGCCCGAAATGTGACCCGTCACGAGGCGCCGCGTCTCTTCTTGGCACGGCGCGCCGCAACCGGCGTCGAGGTCTTGGGAGACGGTGCGTTCGTCTGTTTCGGATTGTTTCACCCGCCGGGGTCGAAAGCAGTGGCCGGAAAAATTACAGTATCTAAGAATGTAGCCGGTAGGCGATGACAGCTTAATAACGGAGCGCAAGGCCAAAAATCGGGATTAGTTTCCCTAACTTTAACCTTTTGACTTCCCCGTTGCCTGTACAATCTTGGCCTTGAGGCGTGTGACAGCCCAGTGAAGCTGTGGAATTCCCTGTGGGAGACTCGGCGACCTTCCGCCGCACACGTGGAAAAGCTCTTTGCTTTCGCGCCGCGGATGAGTATCCCTAATCGCAGTTCGCGTGGGGAGTTCCTCTTAACATGCTGAAACGGACCAGAACCGTCCTGGGTTCCCTGGCCGCCATAGCGGTTTTGACACTCGCGCCTGTTGGCGCGGTGGCTGACACCTACTGGCAGTGCGTGCCCTTCGCCCGCCTGATCTCCGGCGTCCAGATCTTTGGCGACGCCTGGACCTGGTGGAAGCAGGCCGCCGGCAAGTACGAGACGGGCTTCTCTCCCAAGGCCGGCGCGGTCCTCTGCTTCAAGCCCAACGGCAAGATGCAACTTGGCCACGTGGCCGTGGTCAGCCAGGTGCTCACCGACCGGGTCATCCAGATCACCCACGCCAACTGGTCGCGCATCGGCGGGACCCGGGGTCAGGTCGAGAAGGACGTCACCGTGATCGACGTCTCGCCGGCCGGCGACTGGTCTCAGGTCAAGGTCTGGTACGATCCCATCCGTGACCTCGGCTCGACCACCTACCCCACCCACGGCTTCATCTATCAGGACACCCACGCCCAGCGCGTGGCCAATTCCGGTCTGAACGCCGCCGGCAACACCGCCGTCGCCATGGCCCAGGGCGCCGCCACCCAGATGGCCCAGGCCGTCCGTCCCGGCGCCGGTCCCTTCTCGATGCTCAGCCAGGCGGCCGACTCCACCGACAAGATCGCCGCCCTGATCATGGCCGCGACCCAAGGCTCGTCCGAAGCCAAATAGGCTGATGCTGAACCTGATCCGCCGCGGCGCTTCGGCCTCCACGTCCGAAACGCCCGGCGAGGACTGGGTCCTGCCCGCCGACACCATCTGGATCGACCTGCTCAACCCCACGCGTGAGGAGGAGCTGGCGGTCGAGCGCGTGCTTGGCGTCGACCTCCCCACCCGGGAGGAGATGGCTCAGATCGAGCCCTCGTCGCGGCTCTACCAGGAAGACAAGGCCACCTTCCTCACCGCCACCCTGCTGGCCCGCAGCCAGGACGACCACCCGACCTCGGCGCCCGCGACCTTCGTGCTCGCCCGCGGCGTCCTGGTGACCATCCGCTATGAGGACTTCAAGGCCTTCACGGTGTTCACGGTGCGCGCCGCCGAAAGCCCCGACCTCACCAACGGGGCGGAGGTGATGCTGGAGCTGTTGGACGCCATCGTCGAGCGTCTGGCCTACGTGCTCGAGGCCGGCTCCGCGGCGGTGCAGGAAAGCTCCCATGCCATCTTCGACCGTCCCCACGGCGGCGCCTTCGAGCCCTTGTTGACGGGCCTGGCCCGCACCCAGTCTGTGGTGGCCATGGCCCGCACCAGCCTGGTCAGCCTGGGGCGTCTGGCCAGCTTCGCCGGTCTCGCCCCGGAAATCGCCGCCGCCTCGGCCAGCCGGGCCCATCTCACCTCGGTGCAGCACGACATCGGCTCGCTCACCGAGCATGCGGGGTCCCTGGCCTCCCAGATCGCCTTCCTGCTGGATGCGGCGCTCGGCCTGATCAACATCGAGCAGAACGGCATCATCAAGTTCTTCTCCGTGGTCTCCGTGGCCCTGATGCCGCCGACCCTGGTGGCCTCGATCTACGGCATGAACTTCCACCACATGCCCGAGCTGTCCTGGCGTTTCGGCTACCCGATGGCGCTGGTGCTGATGGTGATCGCCGGCGTCGGCCCCTTCCTGTGGTTCAAGAAAAAGCGCTGGCTTTGACGCAATCCCGCCGGGGCGCGCCCCTGTGGCGGATTGACGCAACGGTTCCTTAAACGCGAAGGGGGAAGATTGCGGAGTCAGGAATTTCCGCATCCCCATGCCGCCCGCCGTCCTCGTCCTCAGACCGCTCGACATCGATGGCCTGCGCCTGGCGCTGGACAAGCACCGGCGATTCCTCGAGGGCCGCAGCGGCGGCCGGCGCGCCAACCTCGCCTATGTCGACCTCACCAACCGCCAGCTCGACGGGATGGACCTGCGCGACGCCGACCTGACCGGGGCCCGGCTCAACGGCGCCTCCCTGGTGGGGACCAGGCTGGCGGGCGCGGTGCTGTTCGGGGCCGACCTGCGCGACACCGACCTGCGGCGGGCCGACCTCTCCAAGGCCGACCTGCGCGGCGCCTGCCTGCGCGGCGCCAATCTGGCCCACGCCGACCTCTCCGGCTGTGACCTGCGCGAGGGCCGCATCGCCCTGCAGGACAGGGCCGAGGGCTTCCGTATCCTGCAGCACGAGGAGCGGCCGGGCGAACTGAGCTTCGCGGTGCTGTCGGGCGCCAACCTGGCCGGGGCTCACCTGCACGGCCTCTCGGCCATGGCCGCCGACTTCACCGACGCCGACCTCTCGGGCGCCACGCTGGGCGGCGCCAAGCTGATCAAGGCGGTGATGGACGGCGCCAACCTCACCGGCGCCGACCTTGCGGGCGCCGATCTGTCGGGCGCCTCGCTCAAGCGGGCGATCATGGTCCGCTGCGACATCGGCTTCGCCAACATCGACAACGCCGACCTCACCGGGGTGCTGAGGGCGCCGGCCGCGGCGGTCTATATCGACGACAAGCCCCTGGACGCGGTCCTGGCCGCCCACGAGGCCTTCTGTGACTCCGCCGGCGCGAGCGGCAAGACCGTCCGCCTGCCCGACACCGACTTCCGCTCCGTGCCGGGAGGGCTGAAGGGGCGCAGGCTCAGCGGGCTCTCGGCTCCGAACTCGATCTTCTTCGGCATGGACCTGCAGGGGGTCCAGCTCCAGGGCGCCGACCTCTCGGGCTGCGACCTGCGCGGGGTCAACCTCAGCATGGCCGACCTGCGCGGCGCCCGGCTCACCGACGCCCTGCTGACGCGGGCCAATCTGCGCGGCGCCAAGCTGGGACCGCTCTCCATCGACGACGGCCGCATGGTGCGCACCGACCTGTCGCGCGCTATCCTGCGCGGCGCAGACTTCACCGGCGCCTCGGCCCCCCGCGCCCGCTTCCTGGAGGCCGACCTGGCCGGCGCCAAGCTCGAGGGCTGCAACCTGCGGGGCGCGGAGCTGGAGGCCTAGCTCTTCTCCTCTCCCCGTTCAGGGGGAGAGGGTAGGGTGAGGGGGCGCGCAGCAAGGCTGCGCGTCTCGGCCTACGAGCAACAACGGAACCTCAGAAAGAGCCCTCACCCTACCCTCTCCCGCAGGCGGGAGAGGAGGTGACAGTCACATCCCGTGCTTCAGCGGCTGCAGGTCCTGGAACACCGCGTCGCGCTTCTCGGCCTTGGCGGTGAAGGCCTCGCCCATGTGGGCGCCGGAGAACATGCCGGTCTGCCAGACGGGGATATAGTCCAGTCCGTCCTTGATGGTGTGGTCGCGGGCATAGTTGATCATCACCTTGGAGCCCGTCACCGCCAGGGGCGCCTTGGAGGCGATCTCGCGGGCCGTCACCAGGGCGTGGTCGACGCAGGCCCCGTGGGTCGGGAACACCTCGTTGACCCAGCCGATCTCCTTGGCCTTCTGGGCGGGCATGCGGCGGCCGGTATAGGCCATCTCCCGGACCCAGCCCTCGGGGATCAGCTTGCAGAGCCTGGGGAAGGTGCCGACATCGGCAGTCATGCCGATATTGATCTCCTGGATGCAGAAGAAGGCGTCCTCGGTGGCGTAGCGGATGTCGCAGGCGCTGGTCATGTCGACCGCCCCCCCGATGCAGCCGCCCTGGATGGCCACGATCACCGGGATACGCGCGTCGTCCAGGCAGCCGAAGCAGTCCTGCAGCCAGAGGATATGATGCCGCTGCTGCTCGGCGTTGATGTGGCGGTCGGCGACCTGGTTGGCCGAGGTGGAGCCCCCGCCGCCGAACACCGCCAGGTCCATGCCGGCCGAGAAGTGCTTGCCCGTGGAGCTGATGACGATGCAGCGGGCCCGCGCATTATGGTCGATGTCCTTCACGATCACCGGCAGCTCGTTCCAGAACTCCCGGCTCATGGAGTTCATGGCCTCCGGGCGCTTGAGCTGGATATGGGCGACCCCGTCCTCGATGGTGACGTTGAAGCAGGCGAACTGGGCGGTGGTGACATCGGTCATGGTGTTTCCTCTCGTTGGAGACATCATCGGCCCCTGACGCGGTGGAAGGCAAACATCCGCGCATCCCGGCGAAGGCCGGGACCCAAGATTCGTCTCCGGCTTTCGGTCAGAACCCGGTTTGTGTGGTTCGTGTGGTTCGTGGTTCCAATTCTTCGGACCTGCGAAGCCGCAGAGGTCCGTCAAGATTGCCCACGAACCACACGAACGGGTGGCCAGCGGCCGGCATGGGGGATGTATCTGGGTCCCGGCCTTCGCCGGGATGAGCGGTATTACCCGTACCGCATCTTCCCCAAGGCGGCGGCCACGTCGGCCAGCAGGTCCCCGCCCTTGCGGCCGGCCTTCCATTTCTCATAGGCCATGACGTTCTCGATGCGGCTGTCGACGAAGGCCATCGCCTGCGCCTTGCCGCCCGACAGCCGCATCGCTAGCCCCGAGATCAGGATGCCCGACAGGATCGCGCGCTTGGAATAGTGGTTCTCGTCGGTGGCGGTGTCGCCCGCCCAGCGCCACAGGCTGTCGGCGCTTTCCCACAGCAGCTTCAGCGCCAGCGGAATCCGGGTCGGCAGGGCCAGATAGCCCGCCCAGCGCCGGACGGCGCCCTCGTCGGCGGCCGCCGCATCCAGCCGCGCCTCGACGCCGGCCCGGATGCGCTCGCGCATCTTCAGCCCCTTGGGATCGGTCCCCGCCAGGCGCTCCAGCGCCTGCGCGTCATGCCGCCGCGACAGCAGGGCCGCCAGGTCGGCGGGCCCATGGGGAACCAACAGCTCGGTCTCGGCCACGGAGAGGCCGCAGGCCTTGCCCGCCGCCCGGACCATCGGCCAGGTCCACCCCTGCGCCGGGGCAAGCTTGAGAGCCTGATCCAGAATCTGTTGTTCGGTGGCCTCAGCCCAGTCGATTTCGTGCGCCATGCCTTACAATATAGCGCCCAAAGGCTCCTGTCCGCCGTGGACATCGCCCTCTGTGTCTGGTATTTCGCCGCCCTCATCCCGGAGGCTCGTGCCGCCGGGGGCAAGGCTATTGTCCGTTCGCCGCCGCCTGACCCCAGGACTGGCCGAGCGGGAACGGGTAACAGGAGAGATAACTCTGGTTCAGATTTTCGTCCGCGACAACAACGTCGATCAGGCTCTCAAGGCGCTGAAGAAGAAGATGCAGCGCGAGGGCTCGTTCCGCGAAATGAAGCGGCACGTGCATTACGAAAAGCCGAGCGAAAAGCGCGCCCGCCAAAAGGCCGAGGCCGTTCGCCGCGCCCGCAAGCTGGCCCGCAAGCGCGCCCAGCGTGAGGGCCTGATCCCGGCCCCGAAGAAGGCTCCCGGCGCTCGGTAGAGCCCTGACCCTTTTCCAAGCTTAAGTATTTGAAAGGCCGTGCGGATCCCCGCGCGGCCTTTTGCTTTTGCTGATTTTTCACGGCGCCGCTGCGATCTTCTGTCCTGTGGCGCCCTGCTTGCTGGTGAAACCGCGTCCGCACACCTATCTTGGGGTCTAGCGGACACTTTCCGGAACGGTCTGAACCAATATGAACCTGCGCAATCTCGCCATCTGGGGCGTCATCGTCGTCGTCCTGATCGGGCTCTACAGCATGATGACCGGCGGCGGCCAGGCGGCCGGCGCGGGCGGTCACATCACCTATAGCCAGCTGCTGGCCAAGGTGTCCTCGGGCGAGGTGAAGAAGGCCACGATCCGCGGCCCCAGCGTCGAGGTGACGGACGCGGCCGGCAAGTCCTTCGCCGCCATGACCCCCAACAACCAGGACGACCTGGTCAAGCGCCTGGAAAGCCAGGGCGCGGACATCGAGGTCAAGCAGATGGGGGGCGGCCTGGTGGGCCTGCTGGTCCAGAGCCTGCCGATCCTGCTGCTGGTGGGCGTCTGGATCTTCTTCATGCGCCAGATGCAGGGCGGGGCCCGCGGGGCCATGGGCTTTGGCAAGTCCAAGGCCAAGATGATGACCGAGAACAAGAACCGCATCACCTTCGATGATGTGGCCGGGGTCGACGAGGCCAAGGAAGAGCTCACCGAGATCGTCGAGTTCCTGAAGGACCCGCAGAAGTATCAGCGCCTGGGCGGCAAGATCCCCAAGGGCGCCCTGATGGTGGGCCCTCCCGGCACCGGCAAGACCCTGCTCGGCCGCGCCGTCGCCGGCGAGGCGGGGGTGCCCTTCTTCTATATTTCCGGTTCCGACTTCGTGGAGATGTTCGTCGGCGTCGGCGCCAGCCGCGTGCGCGACATGTTCGAGCAGGCCAAGAAGAACAGTCCCTGCATCATCTTCATCGACGAAATCGACGCCGTCGGCCGCCACCGGGGCGCGGGCCTCGGCGGCGGCAATGACGAGCGCGAGCAGACCCTCAACCAGCTGCTGGTGGAGATGGACGGCTTCGATCCGTCGGAAGCCATCATCGTCATCGCGTCCACCAACCGTCCCGACGTCCTGGACCCGGCCCTGCTGCGTCCGGGCCGCTTCGACCGCCAGGTGGTGGTCTCCAATCCCGACGTCGGCGGCCGCGAGCGTATCCTGCGCGTCCACATGAAGAACGTGCCGCTCGCCGCCGACGTCGATGTGAAGACCATCGCCCGCGGCACCCCGGGCTTCTCCGGCGCCGACCTGGCCAACCTGGTCAACGAAGCCGCCCTGATGGCCGCGCGCAAGAACCGCCGCATGGTCCTGCAGCGCGACTTCGAGGACGCCAAGGACAAGGTCATGATGGGCGCCGAGCGCAAATCCATGGCCATGACCGAGGAAGAAAAGCGCCTCACCGCCTATCACGAGGGCGGCCACGCCCTGCTGGCCCTCTCGGTGCCGGCCACCGATCCCGTCCACAAGGCCACCATCATCCCGCGTGGCCGGGCTCTGGGCATGGTCATGCAGCTGCCGGAACGCGATCAGCTGTCGATGTCCTATGAGCAGATGACCTCGCGCCTGGTCATCCTGATGGGCGGCCGCATGGCCGAGGAGATCATCTTCGGCAAGGACAAGATCACCTCGGGCGCCTCGTCGGATATCGACCAGGCCACCCGCCTGGCCCGCGCCATGGTCACCAAGTGGGGCTTCTCCGACAAGCTGGGCGTCGTCTCCTACGGCGAGAACCAGGACGAGGTCTTCCTCGGCCACTCGGTGTCGCGCACCCAGAGCGTCTCGGAAAAGACCGCCAACCTCATCGACGAGGAGGTCAAGACCCTGGTCCAGACCGCCTTCGACGAGGCCCGCCGGATTCTGACCGAAAAGCTGGACGACCTGCACACCCTGGCCAAGGCCCTGCTGGAGTACGAGACCCTCAGCGGCGACGAGATCATCAACATCCTCAAGGGCGTCTCCCCCAACCGCGACGACAGCGACTCAAGGCGCCCGGCCCTCCCGGTCGCCTCGGTCCCCCTCTCCCCCCGGACGGACCCCGAACCGGCCTGAGGCTGACCACCAGCACCAAAGCAAAGGGGAGCCTCACGGCTCCCCTTTGTCGTTCTTTCTCCCCCATACGCTTCGCTATAGGGGAGGAAGAGGCGGGCTCCCCCAGGCCTCACGCCTTCTCCAGCACCTTCACGGTTTCCTGCAGCACGCGTCGTCCCCAGGAACTCAGGTCCTCGCGGGAGAGTTTGGCGCGCGCGGCGTCCAGGGCGGCCTCGCCATGACGCCGCCGCAGCATGTGGGCCTCGTCCAGGGCCTCTTCCTGGGCGCGACGCCAGCGCCTGTATGCACGGACGGGATTGAGGATCATCTCAGCCTCGCTTGCTCGCCGCCTTCTAGCACATCGAACATGACGGAATGAGCAGGGCCCCCCAATCTGGGGGCGGAGTCGTGCGCCGACCTCCTCAGGCGCCCATTACAGATGCGTCGCCGCGAACCGAAGGATCAGACCGGCTGGTCCTGCGCGCCGTCCAGGACCTCGACTCCCCACGCAGGTCTGCTAGCTGCTCGGACCATGACCTCGCCACCCGGACGTTCCACCCCCCGGTCCACGCCCTCCAGGCCCGCGGCGCCCGTGCGCGTGATGGGGATCGTCAACGCCACCCCCGACAGCTTCTCCGACGGCGGCCTGTTCCTCGATCCTGACGCCGGCCTCGACCACGCCTTGGCGCTGGTGGCGGCCGGCGCCGACATCCTCGACATCGGCGGTGAGTCCTCCCGCCCGGGGGCGCAGCCGGTCGGCGAGGCCGACGAGATCGCCCGCGTCGTCCCGCTGATCTCCCGGGTCCGCGCCCGCACCAGCGTCCCCATCTCCATCGACACGGTGAAGCCCGCCGTGGCCCGCGCCGCCGTCCTCGCCGGCGCCTCGATCTGGAACGACATCACCGCGCTGTCGGCTCCCGGCGTGCCGGAGACCGCCGCCGAACTCGGTTGCGAGGTCATCCTCATGCACATGCAGGGCGAGCCTCGCACCATGCAGGCCGACCCCCGCTACGAGGACGTGGTCGCCGAGGTCTGCGAATTCCTGCTGGCCCGCGCGCGGGCGGCCATGACCGCGGGGGTGGCCCGCGACCGCATCTGGCTCGATCCCGGCATCGGCTTTGGCAAGACGCTCGAGCACAACCTCGCCCTGCTGGCGGCCCTCGACCAGATCACCGCCCTGGGCTTCCCCGTCCTGCTGGGCGCCAGCCGCAAGAGCTTCCTGGCCCGCCTCGACCCGGCCGCCCGCGATCCCGCCCACCGCCTCGGCGGCTCCCTGGCCGCGGCCCTGGCCGGCGCATCGGCCGGCGTCGCGGCGGTGCGGGTTCACGACGTCGCCGAGACCGTCCAGGCGCTGCGGGTGTGGGAGGCCTTCGCCGGGATGGGCGGGTATTAGCCCCGCCCGATGAAGGGCATCTTGGTGGCCATCACGGTCATGAACTGGACATTGGCCTCCAGGGGCAGGCCGGCCATGAACACCACGGCGTCGGCGACGGCCTTGACGTCCATCATCGGCTCGGGCGCGAGTGTCCCGTCGGCCTGGGGCACGCCCTTGGCCATGGCCGCGGTCATCTCGGTGGCGGCGTTGCCGATGTCGATCTGGGAACACACGATGTCGAAGGGCCGCCCATCCAGGGCGGTGGACTTGGTCAGGCCGGTGATGGCGTGCTTGGTGGCGGTGTAGGCCGCCGACCGGGGCCGGGGGCTGTGGGCCGAAATCGAGCCGTTGTTGATGATCCGCCCGCCCCTGGGGTCCTGGGCCTTCATCAGCCGGATGGCGCCTTGGGTGCAGAGGAAGGCGCCGGTCAGGTTGACGTCCACCACCCGCTTCCAGTGGGCGAGGCTGAGCTCCTCCATCGGCACGGGCGGCGCCCCGGTCCCGGCGTTGTTGAACAACAGGTCCAGCCGGCCAAAGCGGGTTTTCACCGCCTCGAACAGAGCCAGGACGGAGGCCTCGTCGCTCACATCGGTGGCGATCGTTGTGCACTTGTCGGCCAATGTTCGTCGGGCCGTCTCCTCCAGCTCACCAAGTCGGCGGCCGGCCAGGAAAACGTGAAACCCCGCCTCCACAAGGGCTAGCGCGCTGGCCCGGCCGATCCCGGACCCGGCTCCGGTGACGATGGCGGTCTTGATGTCGGTGCTCATGGGGGTGAGCCTAGCTGAAAACCCCCGAGTCTTCCCTCCACGGAGACCACCAAATCCGCTATTCCCCCAGGATGGCTGACTCCCGCGGACGCGTCCTGATCATCGCCGGCTCCGACTCCGGCGGCGGGGCCGGGATCCAGGCCGACATCAAGACCGTCACCGCGCTCGGCGGCTACGCCGCCACCGCCATCACCGCCATCACCGCCCAGAACACCCTCGGCGTCCACGGGGTGCATGCGATCCCCCCCGCCATGGTGGAGGCCCAGGCCCGCGCCGTCCTCGACGACCTCGGCGCCGACGCCGTCAAGACCGGCATGCTCGGCGACGTGGAGATGGTCGAGCGCGTCGCCGCGATCCTCGACACCGTAAGGGTTCCCGTCGTCGTGGACCCGGTCATGGTGGCCAAGGGCGGCTCCAACCTGCTCGCCCCCAATGCCGTCGACGCGGTGCGCGCCCTGATGATCCCGAGGGCCACCGTCCTGACCCCCAACGCTCCCGAAGCCGAGGCCCTCAGCGGCCTGCCGGTTCACACCACCGACGACCTGCGCCGGGCCGGCGAACGCCTGCTGACCCTGGGCGCCCAGGCGGTGCTGATGAAGGGCGGCCACGTCGAGGGCGACACCGTCATCGACGTCCTGATGACCCCTGACGGTGAGACCAGCTTCGAGGGCGAGCGCCTCGACACCCGCCACACCCACGGCACCGGCTGCACCCTGGCCTCGGCCGTGGCGGCCGGCCTGGCCCAGGGGCTGAGCCTCACCGAGGCCGTCGCCCGGGCCTGGGCCTATGTCCACGAGGCCATGCGCCAGGCCCCCGGATTCGGCGCCGGCCACGGCCCCCTCGACCACGCCTGGCCCTTGCGGGGCAAGGCGTGAAGCATCGCGATGAGCTGGAGGCCATCCTCCGCGCCGCCCCCAGCCTGATGGCTGTCATGGAGACGGCGGCGACCCTGGAGCTTCCCGACTGGCTGATCTTCTCCGGGGCCATCTACCAGCGGGTCCTGAACCACCTGACCGGCCGCGACCCCGACCACGGGATCAAGGACTACGACCTGGCCTACTTCGACCCCGACACCTCCTGGGACGCCGAGGACGCCGTCATCGCCCGGGTGGCCGCGGCCTTCCAGCCGCCGGTCCGCGAGATGGTGGAGGTCCGCAACCAGGCCCGCGTCCACCTCTGGTTCGAAGCCAAGTTCGGCGAATCCTACGCCCCTCTGTCCTCCAGCGCCCAGGCCCTGACCCGGTTCGCCAGCCCGCTGAACGCTGTGGCGGCAAGGCTCGAGGCGGACGGCGCCATGACCATCGTCGCCCCCTTCGGCCTGGGGGACCTGTTCTCGCTGACCTATCGCGAGAACCCCAATCGCCGGGTCTCAGGCTTCGCGCGCACCGCCGAGGCGGCCCGCAGCCGCTGGCCGGAACTGACCATCATTCCTCAGGCGTAGGTCTTGCGGATCTCCATCCAGCGGTCGACGCCGGTCAACGGGCCAAAGCCTTACTGGGCGTCCGCCGCATAGACCCCGATGGTCAGGCTGCCGGCCACCGCCTTCTCAAAGGTCTCGCGCGGGATGCCGGCGCCCCAGTAGCTTTCGACCGATACCCAGTGATAGGCGCGCGCCAGGTCGAAGGGGGGGCCACCCTCATGCGGCCAGCCTCGATCTTGGACATGTCCATCATCCAGTCGGGTGGCGGCGCGACCCGTGGCCGCGCCGCCCGCAGACCTAGCGACGGTGGCCGTACCCGCCCCCGTAGCGGTTGGAGTCATTGGCCTCGAGCCGGATGCGAGCCGAGAGGGTGTCGAAGCGGCGGTTCAGATCGGTCCGCTCCCAATTCGACAAGCCGTTGGCGCGATAGCGGTTTTCCAGACGGGCGATCGTCTTGAACTCGGCGCGCAGGCGCACGGCCTCGGCCCGTGAGATCCTGCCATTGCGGACGCCTTGGTCGATCCGGCGATCCAGGTTGGCCTGGCGCTGGTTGATGTTCTGCCAGCCATTACCGCCGTTGTGGTGCGGGCGCTCCTGGCGGTCGTTGCGCTCGAACCGGATGCGGTTGGAGAGGGCGTCAAAGCGCCGGTCCAGGTCGGTCCGTTCCCAGGTCGACAGGCCGTCACGACGGTAGGTGGCTTCCAGGTTCGAGACGGCGCGGAAGTCGCTGCGCAGGCCGACGGCCTCCTGGCGGGTCAGATCGCCGCTACGGACGCCGGCGTCGATGCGCGCGTCGAGACTGGCTTGGCGCTGGTTGATGGACGTCCAGCCTTGGGCCGACGCGGCGCCGGCCGACAGGGCCAGGACGGAGGCGGCGGCGAGAATGGTGAGGGTTTTCATCAGATAGTCTCCTTGGGTCGTTCTTCTCGTTCCACTCCTCGCAGACGACGAGTGGGGCGGGTCTTGGGGGAAGGGCGTTTGTGACGCTTAGCGGCGATAGCCGCCGGCATAGTGGCCGCCGCCGCGGTCGCGGTCGTTCATCTGGGCGGTGACCTGCGCGCCGACGCGGTCGAGGCGACGGTCGAGGTCCTGGCGTTCCCAGTTCTGCAGGCCGTTCACCCGATAACGGGCTTCGAGACGGGCGACCTGGCGGACCTGTGTGCGGAGCTGGGTGGCTTCGCGCTGGGTCAGCTTGTGGCCGCGGACGCCCTGGTTGATGCGGTGTTCGATCTGCGCCTGGTGCGCGTTGATGTTGTTGGCGCCGCGGGGCGCCGCAGCGGCGGGGAGGGCGGCGGCGGTGAGGGCGGAGACCGCGACCAAGGTCAGGAGAATCTTCTTCATGGGGTTGGTCCTTTGATCTGTCCGCCGCCCCGTGTGGCGACGTTGACCCTAGGAGACCACACGGCCCCTGACGCTGATCTGAGCGCTGCGTTATTCTCGGTTCATCAGGTTTCGCGACTGCAACAGCTTGCCGCGCAACGAGAAACGGCCCCACCGTGGAGGTGGGGCCGCTCGTTCGCGTCAGGGTCTAGCGGCGATAGCCGCCGTAGCCGGCTCCGTAGTCACGGTCGTTGCGCTCGTAGCGCAGCTGGACCCGAATGGAGTCGAAGCGGCGGTCGAGGTCGGCGCGTTCCCAGCGGGTCACGATGCCGTCGGCGCGGTACCGCCAGGAAAGACGCTCCGTCAGGCGGACTTGCTCGCGGAGGCGAAACGCCTCGCGTCGGCTGATCTGGTGGTTACGCTCGGCGCGGTCGATGCGGAACTTCAACATGTCGGCGCGATCACCGCCGCGACCACCGCCGCGATCATCCCAGTGCTGGCCACCCCGGTCATGCCGGTTATCGCCGCGATCATAGGCGCCGTACGACTGAGCCGCGGCGGGGGCGGCGGCGGCGGCCAGGGCGGAAGCGGCCGCGATCGAAATCAGAATCTTCTTCATCTTCCATCCTCCTTGGATGTCCTGCAGCGCCGGTTGGCGTGCTTGAGGAGGAGATGAACATTTCGAACCTGAAACCGATCTGAGCCCGCCGTTGTCTGGCGTTCAGCTTCGCGGCAGCGGGGATCAGGCCGCGGCGGCTGCGCTGGCGGCGGCCGCATTCTGGGCGGCGTCGTTGAGGGCGCGGCTGATGGCCTCGTAGAGCTTGGCGATCTCGATGGGCTTGGCCACGTGACCGTCCATCCCGGCCGCCAGGTATTCCTCCACCTGGTGCGACAGGGCGTTGGCGGTGAGGGCCACGATGGGGGTCCGGGGGCGGCCCTGCTCGCGCTCGGCGGCGCGGATCGCCCGAGCGGCGTCGATGCCGTCCATCACCGGCATCTGGATGTCCATCAGGATCAGGTCATAGGCGCCGTCGCGCCAGGCCTCAAAGGCCAGCTTCCCGTCGGCGACGATATCGATGTCGAGGCCCAGCGAACCCATGACCGCGGCCAGGACCTGCTGGTTGGTGGGATTGTCTTCGGCCGCCAGCAGCCGCAGAGCGCCTTCTTCCGGATTGTCCCCGGCGGACGCCGCGGCTGGAGCCGCTGCGACGGCGACGCCGCGTTCCAGGGGCAGTTCGACGGTGAAGGTCGAGCCCTTGCCCTCGCGGCTGTCCACCCAGATCGCGCCCCCCATCATCTGGGTCAGCTCGCGGCAGATGGCGAGGCCAAGGCCGGTGCCGCCGAAGCGACGGGTGGCGGAGTTGTCGGCCTGGACGAACTTCTCGAACAGGGTCGCCTGCTTCTCGGCGGGGATTCCAAGGCCGGTGTCGCGCACCGTCAGCCGCACCGCGCCGGTGTCGGGGTTGAGGGAGAAGCTTGCGGCGACTTCGCCGGCTTGGGTGAACTTGACGGCGTTGGACAGCAGGTTGCCGACGATCTGACCCAGCCGGTCGGCGTCGCCACGCCAGGCGCCCTGTGCGGTCGCCTCGACGTCCAGCTTGAAATCGAGGCCCTTCTTCTCGGCCATGATCGCGAAGCTCTCACGAGCCGGGGCGATGGCGGACTCCAGGTCGAAGTCGTCGACAAGCAGGGTGAGCTTGCCGGCCTCGATCTTGGACAGGTCCAGCACGTCGTTCAGCACGGCCAGCAGCAGGCCGCCCGACTGGCGGATCACCTCCAGGCGCTCGCGCTGGATATCGTCCATCTGGCCCATGGACATGACCTCGGCCATGGCCAGGACACCGTTCAGCGGCGTGCGGATCTCGTGGCTCATATTGGCCAGGAACTGGGACTTCAAAGTATTGGCGGCGTTGGCGGCGTCGCGGGCCTCCACCAGTTCCTGCAGAGTCCTCTGCAGGGCCTGCTCGCGCTCGTCCAGCTTGGTCAGCAGATGGTTGAAGCTGGCGGTCAGGCTGCGGAACAGGGCGTCCTGCGCTTCCACCTGGACGGGAGCAAAGCTGCCGCTGGCCGCCACGTCATGCATGGCGTCGGACAGCTTTTGGACCGGCGCGATCACCCTATGGGCGAGCCCGCGGGCCAGGAACAGGGCCACGCCGACCCCACCGAAGAACAGGGCGCCGGTCAGGGCGACGAACTGGGGCAGCAGGGCGCCGAGCGCGGGCGGCATGACATCCACCACCAGTTCGCCCACACGCAGGCCTTGCACTTTCACCGGCGCGCGAATGACGTCGGTCCCGCCAGGCGCCCCCTGCGCACGCTGGTAGGTGGCGACGATCTGGCCAGACGAGTCCAGCAGACGGGCGCTGGTCACCGACTGGGCCTGGGAGAGGGCGGAGATGGCGGCTCGGGCGGCCTGAGCGTCCATCTGCGACAGGGCCGGGCCTGCGGCGCCCGCGGTGATCTCCGACAAGGCCACGTGATTGATGTGGCTCTGCTCGCGAGCCACCGCCCACTGTTGCAGCATGAAGGTGAGGCAGGCGGCGATCAACACCACCATGGTCGTGATCAGGGCGATACCCGCCACGCGAGCATGGAACGTCGCGTTGTGCGCCGGGCCCGTTGCGCGAAGTTGTTGGGTCATGAGCGTCCGCAGTCCCGTCCAGCAATCGAGCTCTAAGCCAATTCTCCTAACGCTTCGCTTCCAAGCACTCGCCTGTCGGGAGAATCCGTGTCCTTCCCGACACAGTCTCAACCTGTGCGCGTAGTTGTCGCAGTTAACAAAGTCTGAATCCCGTGGACGGAGCTTAACCTCTGGTTTACCTCTACTACCGTTGAGTTAATTCTCTTGGAGAGGGGCTCCCCCATGGAAAAGGCCTTTGTTGCGCAACGTGTCGCGACCAAGTTGTTCACGACGGAAGCCGCGGTTGACGCGGCCATGATCGAAGCTACCGAACTGATGGCGGACCTCCTGAAGGCCCGTTCCGACGTCGGAACCTCGCTGGTCTTCGCCGACGACGTTCAGATCAAGATGGTGGAAGCCATCAAGGCCCTGGGCGAAGCTCGCACCGCCATGGTTGGCGTGCACAATGAACTGACCGAGGCCAAGCTCCGCCTCGGCATCCGCACCACCCTCGGTGGCGCGGAGAACAAGCCGCCGCAGTTCATGCGCAAGGCGGAGAAGACCACCATGCGCGAGGTCGGCTGACCCGCTTGGTTGCAATAGTTTAACTAGTCTTGCGCCCCTAATGCCTGTTAGGGGCGCAAGACATGCCAATAACACTCTCTGCCCAAACTCTTTGGGTCGCCATCATCGCGGTCTGCGCGTTTGGGTTGCTTAAGGGCGGCCCGGCTGAGCGCATTGGCGCCAGCATGACTCTGCTGATCTCCATCGCCTTCGTCATCGTCAACGAGCTCGTGCCTGAAATGGCCCGCCCGGTACCCCATCTCGTGCTGGACGGGGTCTTGGCGCTGAGCTTTCTGGTGCTCGCGGTCCGCTACGCCAGCTTGTGGATCGGAGCGGTGATGCTGCTGCAGGGCGTGCAGTTCAGTCTCCACGCCTATTTCTTTGTCACCAAGCTGGTCCCTGGACGCACCTACGCCATAGTCAACAACCTGGTGACCTGGGGCACTCTGCTGGGGATTCTGCTGGGGACCCTAGCCGTCCTGCGGGCGACCCGCGCCGCCCGTTCCGCCCCTGCCCTGCCACGCTAGGTCGCCGCCGGAGCGCCGGCCCGCCGCGGCTCCAGAGTCGCCAGGGCCACGCCGCCGAGGATCAGGGCCAGGGCCGCGAAAGCCGTCCAGTTGAGCCGCTCGGCCAGGAACAAAACCCCCACAACCGTCGCCCAGAGCGGCGCCATGTAGATGGCCATGGACAGGAACAGCGGCCCTCGCCGCTGGATCAGATAGACATAGCCGATGGTGGCCAGCGCCGTGGGGAACACCCCCTGGGCTGTCACCGCCAGCACCGCGGACATCGGCGGCCAGGCCGGGAAGGGTCCGGTGAACACCGCCGCCGCCGTGGCGAACACCGCCCCCCAGGCGCACATCATCAGGGCCCCGACGCTCGACGGCACGGGCGGCGCGCGCTTGGTGACGACGTTGGACACCGCATAGAGGGCGGCGCCGGCCAGGGCGCCGATCACGGCCAGGGCCTCCAGGCTCAGCCCTCCGGTCAGGCGCGGCCCCACCAGCACCAGCAGGCCCACGAACCCCAGGCCTACGCCGCCGGCCTTTCGCGCGGTAAGCCGTTCGCCCGAGACGAAGGCATGGGCCAGCAAGGCCGTGAAGATCGGGGAGGCGCCGTTGCAGATGGCGTTGATCGCCGAGGGCAGGCGCTCGGCGGCGAGCGCGAAAAGCGCGAAGGGCACGGCCATCCCCACCAGGCCGTTGAAGGCGTAGAACCGCCAGGCGGGGTCCCGCCAGCCGGGCAGGCCTTGGCGCTGGACCGCCAGCACGAGGCCAAGGGTCGCCACCGCGATCCACAGCCGCAGGGCGGTGTTCCAGAAGGGCGGGATATGGGCGACGGCGATCTTCAACGCCGCGAAGGCCGATCCCCAGGTGACCACCAGGGCGGCCAGGACCAGCCAGTCTATGGGTTTCGGACGGGTCATGGCTTGCGGGGGCGCTCCGGCGGCGGTCGCCGCGGGCCCAGGAATCATGGCTGGCCGCCGAGGCCAAGCCTATGTGGCGCCTGCGCCGCTCAATCTGTCTTTCGGAAAATTACGCTTGCCCTGTTCGCGAAACGGGAGTTTTTGCGCGGCGGGCCACGCCCCCCCAACGGGGCGCTGCTCATCTGTAAGGATGGGAGACATCGCTATGAATACCCTCGCCAAGCCGGCCATGCGCCCGGCTCGCCCCGAATTCTCATCCGGCCCGTGCGCCAAGCGCCCCGGATGGACTCCTCAAAATCTCCAGAACGCCGTCCTCGGACGCTCGCACCGCTCCAAGCTGGGCAAGGCCCGGCTCAAGGAAGCTATCGACCGCACCCGTGAGGTGCTGCAGGTGCCGGACGACTATCTGATCGGAATCGTCGCCGGCTCGGATACGGGCGCCGTGGAAATGGCCCTGTGGTCGATGCTGGGTCCCAAGACCGTGCAGCTTCTGGCCTTCGAGAGCTTCGGCAAGGACTGGGTCACCGACGTCGTCAAGCAGTTGAAGCTGCCGGCTGAGGTGCTGGACGCCCCCTATGGCGAACTTCCGGACCTGACCAAGGTTCGCAAGGACGCCGACCTGGTCTTCACCTGGAACGGCACCACCTCCGGCGTTCGGGTTCCCAACGCCGACTTCATCGCCGCCGACCGTGAAGGCATCACCATCTGCGACGCCACCAGCGCCGCCTTCGCCCAAGCCCTTGACTGGGCCAAGCTCGATGTTGTGACCTTCTCCTGGCAGAAGGCGCTCGGGGGCGAAGGCGCTCACGGCGTCCTGATCCTCGGCCCCCGTGCCGTGGAGCGCCTGGAAAGCCATACGCCCGCCTGGCCCATGCCCAAGCTGTTCCGCATGACCAAGGGCGGCAAGGTCAGCCTCGACATCTTCGAGGGCGCCACCATCAACACGCCGTCCATGCTCTGCGTGGAAGACGCCATCGACGCGCTCAAATGGGGCGCCTCCATCGGCGGCCTGGCCGAGATGCAGCGCCGCGCCGACGCCAACCTGGGCGCCCTGGCCGACTGGGTCGCCAAGACCCCGTGGGTGGAGTTCCTGGCCGCCGATCCGGCGACCCGGTCCAACACCTCGGTGTGCCTCAAGGTGGTCGATCCGGCCATCACGGCGCTTTCCGACGACGCCCAGGCCGACTTCGCCAAGAAGCTGGCCGCCATCCTCGAGAAGGAAGGCGTGGCCCTGGATATCGGCGGCTATCGCGACGCCCCGGCGGGTCTGCGGATCTGGTGCGGCGCCACGGTGGAGACCTCTGACCTGGAGGCCCTGACGCCCTGGCTCGACTGGGCGTTCGCGTCCACTTCCGCCGACCTGCAAGCCGCCTAAGACCCTTCGCGCTCCCGCCGCCCGGACCGCCGCACGCGCCGGCGCCGGGAGCGCGCTCCCACATCGCCTAAGGATACCGCCCCATGCCCCGCGTCCTCATCGCCGACAAGCTGAGCCCCGCCGCCATCGACATCTTCAAGCAACGCGGCGTCGACGCCGACGTGAAGACCGGCCTCAGCAAGGAAGAACTGCTCAAGATCATCGACCAGTATGACGGCCTGGCCGTTCGCTCGGCCACCAAGGCCGACAAGGACGTCATCGCCGCCGCCACCAACCTGAAGGTCATCGGCCGCGCCGGCATCGGCGTGGACAATGTCGACATCCCCGCCGCGACCTCCAAGGGGATCGTGGTGATGAACACCCCCTTCGGCAACTCGATCACCACGGCCGAGCACGCCATCGCCATGATGTTCGCCCTGGCCCGCCAGCTGCCCGCCGCCGATGTCTCCACCCAGGCCGGCAAGTGGGAGAAGAACCGCTTCATGGGCGTGGAGCTCTACGCCAAGACGCTCGGCCTGATCGGCGCCGGCAACATCGGCGGCATCGTCGCCGACCGCGCCAACGGCCTGAAGATGAAGGTCGTGGCCTACGACCCCTTCCTCTCGGCCGAACGCGCCGTGGAGCTGGGCGTGGAGAAGGTCGAGCTCGACGAGCTGCTGGCCCGCGCTGACGTCATCACCCTGCATACCCCGCTCACCGACAAGACCCGCAACATCCTGTCGGCCGAGGCCCTGGCCAAGGCCAAGAAGGGCGTGCTGATCATCAACTGCGCCCGCGGCGGCCTGGTGGATGAGGCCGCCCTGCGCGCCGGCCTCGACAGCGGCCACATCGGCGGCGCGGGCTTCGACGTCTTCGTGGAGGAGCCGGCCAAGGATAACGTGCTGTTCGGCGCCGAGAACTTCATCGCCACCCCGCACCTTGGCGCCTCGACCATGGAGGCCCAGGAGAATGTGGCCCTGCAGGTCGCCGAGCAGATGAGCGACTACCTGCTCACCGGCGCGGTTTCCAACGCCCTGAACAGCCCCTCGGTCACCGCCGACGAAGCGCCCAAGCTGAAGCCCTTCGTGGCCCTGGCCGAACGCCTCGGCGCCTTCGCCGGCCAGATGGTCGACGTGGAGGTCAAGGCCATCGACATCGCCTATGAGGGCGAGGTCGCCAACCTCAACACCCGTCCCCTGACCGCCGCCGCCCTGGCCGGCGTGATGCGGCCCATGCTGGCGGAGATCAATATGGTCTCGGCGCCCGCCATCGCCCGCGAGCGCGGCATCTCGGTCTCGGAGAGCAAGCAGGACGACAGCCCCATCTATGAGAGCCTGGTGCGGATCACCGTCACCACGGCGATGGGCAAGCGCTCCTTCGCCGGCTCGGTGATGGCGGGCGCCCCGCGCATCATCGAGGTCAAGGGCATGGACCTGGACGCGCCCTTTGGCTCGACCATGCTCTACGTCAACAACCTGGATAAGCCGGGCTTCATCGGCAATCTCGGCGCCGTCCTGGCCGACGCCAATGTCAACATCGCCACCTTCAACCTGGGCCGGGTCTCCGCCGGCGAAGACGCCATCGCCCTGGTGGGCGTCGACCAGGACCCGTCGGAAGCCCTGATCACCAAGATCCGCGCCCTGCCGCACGTGAAGGAAGCCCGCACCCTGCGGTTCTAGAACTTGATCGGCGGCGGCTTCCTCGTGAAGCTGCCGCCATGTCTCGTCCCGAACGACATTCCCACACCGTACCCGGCGGTCGTGCCTACTGGCTGACGCAGAAGCTGTGGGCCGCCGCCGCCGGACTGCCGGTGATCCAGGTCGCCATCGCCGATATCCCGGAATTCGACCAGGACTGCTGGTTCCGAGGACAGGCGCCCAGCCTGCGCGACGTGGCCGCGCACGCGCGGCGGATCATGGCGGCCGACCTTTCCTATCCGATTATCTTCTCCGCCGACGGCCGCCTGATGGACGGTGGCCACCGTATCGCGCGCGCCTGGATCGAGGGCCGAGCCCAGATCGACGCCGTCCGGTTTACGGTCGATCCCGAGCCGGAAGAAATTCACAGCCTCTAGCCGGCGACGGACTCCACCGTGGGGTGATTGACTCTTGCTGATCCGAGCCTAGAACAAAATAGGAACAAAGGAACAGGAAGTCATGTCCGGTTTTCGCGATGAGCGGCTCGCCGCTCTCAAGGCGAAGATCGCCACCCTCGAGGCGGGCGGACGGACGGACTCTGAATCCCTGCCCTTCGGTGATCCCCGCATCGACAGCTGCTTCCTGGGGGACGGTCTTCCCCTGGGCTGCTGGCACGAGTTCGGGGCTGAGGGGATGGAGGCCGAGACCGCCGCCTGTCCCGCCGCCTTCGCCGCCCTGGTCGCCGCGCCGCTCGCCAGGCGCGGCGAGGCGGTGTGGATCCTGCGCCGCGATGACCTCTTCGCGCCAGGCCTGGTGGGGCTTGGCTTTCCCGCCGAGCGGCTGATCCAGGTCTGCGCCCGCGACGAGGACGAGGCCCTGGCCGTGGCCGAGGACGCGCTCGCCACCCCCGGCGTGGCCGCCGTCTTCGCCGAGGTGGAGGCCGTCAGCCTGACCGCCGGGCGACGCCTGCAGCTGGCCTGCGAGAAGCGCGGCGCCACCGGCTTCGTGATCCGCAGGCGGCCCTATGGCGGCAAGGCCCGGGGCGCGACCGGCTCAGCCGCGGCCAGCCGCTGGCGGGTGACCCCCGCCGCCAGCGAGCCGGGACCGGGGGAATTTGGCCTGGGTCCCCCGCGCTGGGCGGTGACCCTGGAACGCTGCCGCGGCGGCCGTACCGGCGCCTGGCTGTTCGAGGCGGGCGACGCCTACACCCATGAGGCTTCTGATGGCACGCATCCTCTGCGCCTGGTCGCCCCTCTGGGCGATCTCCAACTGGCGACGGCGCAACCCCTCCGCCGCGCAGGCTAGCCCCTTCGCGCTCATCGAGTCCGCCAAGGGCACGCGGCGTCTGTCGGCCGTGGACCGGGCGGGCCGCAGGTTGGGCCTCTATGTGGGCCAGAAGGTCACCGATGCGGCGGCCATCGCCCCGGACCTAATCACCGCCGAGGCCGAGCCGGAGGCCGACGCCCTGGCGCTGTCGGCCCTGGTGGACTGGTGCGTCCGCTTCTCGCCGGCCGTCGCCGCCGACGAACCCGACGGCCTGTTCCTCGACATCAGCGGGGTCGCCCACCTGTGGGGTGGGGAGGAGGCGCTGCTGGCCGATTTCCGCGCCCGGTTGATGGCCAATGGCCTGGCCTTCCGCGTCGCCATCGCCGACACCCCCGGCGCGGCCTGGGCGCTGGCCCACTATGGCGAGGACGGCGCCATCGCCCGGCCTGGACAGCAGATCGGCCTGCTGGCGCCCCTGCCGCCGGCGGCCTTGCGGCTGGCGCCTGAGACCGCCGCCCAGATCGACCGCCTGGGGTTGAAGGCGCTCGCCCAGCTCTTCGACATTCCCCGCGCGCCGCTCGCCCGCCGCTTCGGCATCGAGACCCTGACCCGCATCGACCAGGCGCTGGGGCGCTCCAAGGAGGCGTTGACCTATCGCCGCCCCCCCAATCCCTGGTTCGCGCGCCTGGCCTTCGCCGAGCCGATCAGCGCGCCGGACGACATGGCCCGCGTCACCATCGACGTCGCCGCCAAGCTCTGCGCGCGGCTGGAGAAGGAAGGACAGGGGGCGCGGCGCTTCGAGCTCTGCTTCCATCGCCTGGATGGCTATGTGGCGCCGCTGACCATCGGCCTGTCCCTGGCCGGGCGCGACGCCGCCCGCATCGCCAAGCTGTTCGCGCCGAAGCTGGAGACCGTCGATCCGGGCTTCGGGATCGAGGTGGTGACCCTGGAGGCCGCCGAGGTGGAGCCAGTGTCCGGCCGCCAGGCCCGCCTGGACAGCCTGATCGAGGCCGGCGGCGCCGAGGGCCTCGCACCCCTCATCGACCGGCTCACCAACCGGCTGGGTGAGGACCGGGTCTGGAAGGCGCGTCCGGTGGAGAGCCACGTCCCCGAACAGTCCGCCACGCCGGGCGCGCCCATGGCCCCGCCGCTGGCCGGATGGGACCCGGAACGCCCCCGGCCCCTGCGCCTGTTCAGCCGGCCCGAGCCCCTGGAACTGGTGATGGCCCCGATCCCCGATGACCCGCCGGTGCAGTTCCGCTGGCGCGGCCAGATGCACCGGGTGCGCCGCGCCGAGGGCCCCGAGCGGATCGGCGAGGAATGGTGGCGCGGCGCCATCGAGGACGCCCGCACCACGCACATCCGCGACTATTACCGGGTGGAGGACGAGACCGGCGCCCGCTTCTGGTTGTTCCGCGCCGGCATCTACGCCCCCGGCGTGGAGGCCAAGTGGTGGCTGCACGGGCTGTTCGCATGACCCGCTATGTCGAGCTGCAGACCACCACCAACTTCTCCTTCCTGCGGGGCGCGTCGCACCCGCACGAACTGGTGGAGACGGGCGCGGCCCTGGGCCTCGACGCCATCGGCGTCGTCGATCGCAACAGCCTGGCCGGTGTGGTGCGCGCCTGGTCGGCGGTGAAGGAGCTGGGGAAGCACACGACGTTCCGCGCCTTCACCGGCTGTCGTCTCGATTTCGCCGACGGGACGCCAAGCCTGCTCTGCTACCCCTCCGACCGCGAGGCCTATGGCCGGCTGACCCGCCTGCTCACCGCCGGCCAGCGGCGCTGCCTCAAGGGCGAGTGCGAACTGCACTGGGAAGACTATCTCCAGCACGCCGAGGGCCAGCTCACCCTGGTGGTTGCGCCGCTTCGCCTGGACGCCGAATTCGAGGCCAAGCTGGTGATGATCGCCCAGTCCCTGCGAGGCTCGGTCTGGCTGGCGGCGTCGCGGCCCTATGGCGCGCGGGATCTGCACCGCCTTTCGAAGCTGGCGGCCCTGGCCCAGAACAGCGGAGCCCCGATGGTGGCCACCAACGACGTCCTCTACCACGGCCCCGAACGCCGGGCCCTGCAGGACGTGGTCACCTGCATCCGCGAGACCTGCACCATCCACGAGGCCGGCCTGCGCCTGGAGGCCAACGCCGAGCGGCACCTGAAGAGCCCCGAGGAGATGGCCCGTCTGTTCGCCAGGTTCCCCGGGGCGGTGGAGCGCAGCGTCGAGATCGCCGGGCGGATCAAGTTCGATCTTTCCGATCTCAGCTACGAGTATCCCGACGAGCCGGTGCCGCCGGGCAAGACCGCGATCCAGCATCTCCGCGACCTGGCCTGGGCGGGGGCTGAGTGGCGGTTCGCGGGGGGTATGGGAGAAAAGGAGCGCGCGACGATCCAGCACGAGCTCGACCTGATCGAGAAGCTGGGCTTCGCCAACTACTTCCTTACCGTCCACGACATCGTCGCCTGGGCCCGCAGCCAGGACATCCTCTGCCAGGGGCGCGGATCGGCCGCCAATTCCTGTGTCTGCTTCTGCCTGGGGATCACGGCGGTGGACCCCACCAAGGACGACCAGGACCTGCTGTTCTCCCGCTTCATCTCCGAAAAGCGCGGCGAGCCGCCCGACATTGATGTCGATTTCGAACATGAGCGCCGGGAGGAGGTGATGCAGTACGTCTATCGCCGCTACACCCGCGAGCGGGCCGCCATCGTCGCCACGGTCATCCACTACCGCCCCCGCATGGCCATCCGCCAGGTGGGCAAGGCGCTGGGCCTGACCGAAGACGTCACCGCCGCCCTGTCTGGCACCGTCTGGGGCAGTTGGGGCGACATGACCGCCGATGAGCACATCCGCCAGACGGGGCTGGATCCCGACAATCCCGAAATCCGCCGGGCTACGGCGCTCGGCCAGGAACTGCTGAAGTTCCCGCGCCACCTGTCGCAGCATGTCGGCGGCTATGTGCTCACCAAGCGTCGGCTGGACGAGACCGTGCCGATCGGCAACGCCGCCATGGCTGACCGCACCTTCATCGAATGGGACAAGGACGACATCGACGCCATCGGCCTGATGAAGGTCGATATCCTGGCGCTCGGCATGCTGACCGCCCTGAAGCGCAGCTTCGACATGCTGCCGCCCCTGGAGGACGGAACCGTCATCAGCGACATCGCCCACATCCCGCAGGAGGCGTCCGAGGTCTATGACATGCTCTGCAAGGCCGACTCCGTGGGGGTTTTCCAGGTGGAGAGCCGGGCCCAGATGTCGATGCTGCCGAGACTGCGGCCTCGCAAGTTCTACGACCTGGTGATCGAGGTCGCCATCGTCCGGCCGGGTCCCATCCAGGGCAACATGGTCCATCCCTATCTGAAGCGCCGCGCCGACCCGAGCCAGGTCAGCTATCCGCGACCCTCGGAGGGGTTCGACCAGAAGGAGATGGAGCGGATTCTCAAGAAGACCCTGGGGGTGCCGCTCTTCCAGGAACAGGCCATGCGGATCGCTATCGAGGGCGCCAATTTCAGTGACACCGCCGCCGACGGCCTGCGCCGGGCCATGGCCACCTTCCGACACCACGGCAATGTCGGGGAATACGGCGAGAAGTTCATCGCCGGCATGCTGGCCAAGGGCTACGACGAGGAGTTCACCAACAACTGTTTCGGACAGATCGAGGGCTTCGGCTCCTACGGCTTCCCCGAAAGCCACGCCATCAGCTTTGCCCTGCTGGTCTACGCCTCGGCCTGGGTGAAGTGCTTCTGGCCCGACGCCTTCTGCGCCTCCCTGCTCAACAGCCAGCCCATGGGCTTCTACCAGCCGGCCCAGCTGGTCCGCGACGCCCGCGAGCATGGGGTGGAGGTGCGCGCGCCCGACGTGATGGCCAGCGACTGGGACTGCACCCTGGAGCCGCTGGCAGGCCAGCGCCTGCGCGCCGTGCGCCTGGGCCTGCGGCAGATCAAGGGCTTCAAGGAAGGCGACGGGAAGACCTTGATGAAGATGCGCGCCGCCGGCGCCTGCACGCTCGAGGCCTTCGCGCGCGGCCTGTCGCGACGCGCCATGGAGCTGCTGGCCGAGGCCGACGCCTTCGCGGGGATGGGCCTGAGCCGCCGCCAGGCCCTGTGGGCGGTCAAGGGGCTGCTGGGGGAGACCAGGGTCGAGATCGAGGCCCCGCTGCTGGCCGCGATGGACCGTCCGGAGGTCCAGGTCGAGCTGCCCCTGATGAGCCTGCCCATGAATGTCACCGAGGACTACCGCACCACGCGCCTGTCCCTGAAGGCCCACCCTTGCGAATTCTTCCGGGGGGAACTGGCCCAGGCGGGTGCGGTTCCGTCGGCGGCGCTGAAGCATATGCGCGACCGGCGCTGGACCTCTGTGGGGGGGATCGTCCTGGTGCGCCAGCGGCCGGGCACCGCCAAGGGGGTGGTGTTCATGACCCTGGAGGACGAGAGCGGGATCGCCAATATCGTCATCTGGAAGGACGCCTTCGAGGCCAACCGCCGGCTGGTGATGACCGCCACCCTGCTGCAGGTCCACGGCCAGCTGCAGATCGAGAGCGACGTGGTCCACCTGGTGGCCAAGAGCTTCACCGACCTCTCCCACCTCACCGCCCGCCTGCGCGACGAGGGGCCGGCGGCGGATTCCGGACGCAAGGCTGGGGGCCTGATCCACAGCCGCGATTTCCACTAGAGCGTGGCCTTGACCCGGGTCCCTGGCCGGCGAATGGTTCGGCCCGACATTTCAAGATGGCCGACCGCATTTCAGGCCGCCCGGGGACGAAACCCATGAAGCTCGCCGTGTTTTCCACGATCCTGGCGCTCGTCGCCGCCCCGGCCCTGGCGCAGTCGGTCAAGGCGACCGTGGAAGGCGGCGTGATCGTCGGAACCGAAACCCCGACCGCGGCCATCTACCGGAACATTCCCTATGCCGCCCCACCCATCGGGCCCCAGCGCTGGGCGCCGCCCGCCAGGGTGGTTCCCTGGGCCGGCGAGCGGGACGGGACCAAGGCTGGGGTCTCCTGCATGCAGACCATGCGCGCCGACGGCGCCCCCAACTCCGGCAGCGCCAATGGGCCGATGAGCGAGGATTGCCTGCAGCTCAACGTCTTCGCGCCCAAGGGGGCCAGGAAGGCGCCCGTGATGGTCTGGCTGCACGGCGGCTCGCACCGCTATGGCGCCGGCTGGATATATGACGGCTCCAACTTCGCCCGCGACGGGGTGGTGCTGGTGGCCATCAACTACCGCCTGGGCCCGTTGGGCTACTTCGCCCACCCGGCCCTGACCCAGCAGGCTGGCGCAGGGATGGTTGGCAACTATGGCTTGATGGATCAGATCGCCGCCCTCGAATGGGTGAAGCGCAACATCAGGACCTTCGGCGGTGACCCCGCCAATGTCACCGTCTTCGGCGAGAGCGCCGGGGGCGCCAGCACGCTCGCCCTGTTGGCCGCACGGAGGTCCAAGGGCCTCTACCAGAAGGCGGTCGTGCAATCGGGCGGCGGCTGGGGCGCTCCCACGACCCTGGCCGACAAGGAGGCCGAGGGGGTGAAGGCCGCCGCCGCGCTGGGTCTGACGGCCCCCGCCGCCGATCAGCTTCGCGCTGTTCCCGCCGCCGATCTCATCGCCAAGGCGCAGGGCGATTTCGGGCCCTTCGTCGATGGCCGGCTGATGAAGCAGACCCCGGCCCAGGCCTTCGCCGCGGGCCGCGCCAACGATGTGCCCCTGATCATCGGCTCCAATTCCGGCGAGGACTCGTTGATGAGCGAGTTCGGCCTGGGTGCGGCGGCTGTCGGCAAGGCCCTGCCGCAGGCCGTGCGTACGGTCTATGCCCAAGAGGCCGCTCAGAGCGATGAGGTCCTGGGCCGCGCGGTGTTCACTGACCGAGCCTTCGGCGCGCCGGCGCGCTGGACGGCCGCCAAGGCCGCCAAGGGCAAGCCCGCCTGGCTCTACCACTTCTCCTATGTGGGCTCGCGTTTCCGCCCGATGGTCACGCGGGCCTTCCACGCCGCGGAGATCCAGTACGTCTTCGAGTACTGGGGCCGTCGCACGCCGCTGAGCATGATCAAGCCTGACGACCAGGCCATGGCGACGCTGATGCACGGCTGCTGGGTGGCCTTCGCCAAGACCGGCAAGCCCGATTGCGCCGGCTGGCCGGCCTATGATCCCAAGTCCGACCAGCTGATGGAGTTCGGCGCCCCGAGCGGTGTCCGCACCAACTTCCGCAAGTCCCGCCTGGACGCCCAGGAGGCCGCCGCCCTGCCGACCCTGGAGCTGGCGAAATGACCGGCCGCCAACCCAACTTCATCGTCATCCTGGCCGACGACCTGGGCTATGGCGATCTCGGCTGCGATGGCGGAAGCATCATCCGCACGCCGAACCTGGACCAGATGGCCGCCGAGGGGGTCCGGTTCACCGACTTCTACGCCTCGGCCAATGTCTGCACCCCGTCGCGGGCCGGCCTGCTCACCGGCCGCTACGCGATCCGTTCAGGGCTGGCCCATGAGGTGATCCAGCCCGCCGACACCACCGGCCTGCCGCTCAGCGAGATCACCATCCCCAAGGCGCTCGGCGACGCCTACGCCACCGCCCTGATCGGCAAGTGGCATCTGGGCCATGTGGCGCCCCATTGGCCGCCCACGGTCCATGGCTTCGACCGCTTCTACGGCCTGCCCTACAGCCACGACATGAAGCCGCTGGCGCTCTATGCGGGCGAGGGGGCCGGGGTCGAGGTCATCGAGCCGAAGCCCGATTTCGCCAAGCTGACCCAGACCTTCTTCGAGCAGACGATCGCCTTCGTGGAGGAGAACCGCGACAGGCCCTTCTTCGCCCTGGTCACCCTGACCGCCCCGCACATCCCGCTGAAACCCAATCCCGACGACCTCACCGGCTCCCCCGGCGGCGCCTATGGCGAGGTGGTGGAGGAGATCGACCTCAATGTCGGGCGCCTGTTGGCCAGGCTGAAGGCGCTCGGCCTCGACGAAGACACCCTGGTCATCTTCACCTCTGACAACGGCCCCTGGTTCGAGGGGTCATCGGGCCCCTTCCGCGACCGCAAGGGCGGCTCGGCCTGGGACGGAGGCTTCCGGGTGCCCTTTATCGCCCGTCAGCCGGGAACCCTGCCGGCCGGGCTCGTCACCGACGCGCTCTCCAGCAATCTGGATATCCTGCCCACCCTTCTGGCCATGGCGGGGATCGCGGTTCCCGCCGACCGCGAGCTGGACGGCGCCGATCTCAGCGCGGTGATGACCCGTGGCGCGGCCTCGCCGAACGAGCAGATCGTGCTGTTCGACAACACCCATGTCGCGGCCGTCCGCACCGCGCGCTGGAAATATGTGGTGCGTTCCTACTACCGGACCTACGACGTGCCGCTGGACCGCTATCCCCTGCTGTTCGACATGGGGTCCGACCCCGGCGAGAATTACAGCGTGGCGTCCCTCCATCCCCAGGCGCTGGCCGACATGACCGCCCGGGTGGCGGCGGCCCGTGCGAAATACGGTCCCATTGGCCAGGCCTTCCCGCCTCACGTCGCGCCCGCCAGCGCCGCCGACCATCCAGACTGAGGTTCAGCTGGCCAGGGCGGTGTGGGTTTCCCTCACGTCGGACAGGGCGCCCACATAGGCGTCGCGCCAGGCGTTGACGTCCTCGCGAGTGACGTTTTCGAACATCTGGGCCCAGCGCGCGACACGCTCGGATAGGTCCATGGCCAGGGCCCGCTTCAGGGCCTCGGCGATCTCTTCCGGGCTGTTGGGGTTGACCATCAGCGCCTGCTTCAACTGGTCGGCGGCGCCGGCGAACCGCGACAGGATGAGCACTCCGGGGTCGTCGGGATTCTGCGCGGCCACGAACTCCTTGGCCACCAGGTTCATGCCGTCCCGCAGCGGCGTCACCAGCGCCACCCGGGCGGCGCGGTAGACCCCGGCCAGCTCGTCGCGCCGGTAGGTCTTGTTCACGTAACGCACCGGGTTCCAATCGATGTCGGCAAACTCACCGTTGATGCGACCCGACAGGGAATCCAGGCGTGCGCGGATCTCCTGATAGGCTTCGACGCCTTCGCGGCTCACCGGGGCGATCTGCAGGAACAGCACCTCGCGGCGGACGTCGGGGTTGTGGGCCAGGAAGTGCTCGAAACCGGCGAACCGCTCCTCCAGACCCTTGGAATAGTCCAGCCTGTCGACGCCGATGATCAGGCTGCGGAAGGCGGTGTGGGCCATCATCACGTTGTAGGTGCGCCAGGCCCGCTCGCTCTTGGCCATCTCGGCGAACTCCGCGGCGTCGACCCCGATGGGGAAGGCGCCCACCTTCACGGTGCGGCCGAAGGCGCGCAGGTCCGACCCCACCATCACCCCCTTGGCCTCGGTGAGCACATATTCCTCGAAGGCCTGGCGGTAGTCCGCGGTCTGGAAGCCCACCAGGTCGTAGTCGAACAGCGACTGCACCAGCTTCTGGTGCCCGGGCAGGGTGACCATCAGCTGGTGGGCGGGCCACGGGATGTGCAGGTAGAAGCCGATCCGGTTTTTCACCCCCAGCTTCCGAAGCTCCCGGGCCAGGGGGATCAGGTGGTAGTCGTGCACCCAGATCAGGTCGTCGGGCTCGATCAGCGGGGCCAGTGTCTCGGCGAAGCGCTGGTTCACCCGCTCATAGCCCTCGCCATAGGACCGGTCATAGGCGGTCAGGTCCTGGCGATAGTGGAACAGGGGCCACAGGGTCTTGTTGGCGTAGCCGTTGTAATACTCGTTGAGGTCGGTTTCCTCGAGATCAAGCGTGGCCACGGTCACCCCGTCGCAGCGCTCCACGTTCAGTTCGCCGGTGAACTTTTCGGTGGTCTTGCCGCTCCAGCCGAACCAGAGGCCGGAATATTCCCGCAGCGCAGCCGACAGGGCCATGGCCAGGCCGCCGACCGTCTCGTCGCCCTTGCCGGTCGGGGCGTTGACCCTGTTTGAAACGACGATCAGCCGGCTCATCGCGCGGCCTTAAGCCAAGCCAGGGCGGCCGCCACGTCGTCCAGGCGCAGTTGCGCTGCGGTGGGGCGCGCAGGGCCCACCAACACGCCGAACCCGCCCAGCCGGCGCGCGGCCGCGAAGCCGTCCTCGTCGGTGAGATCGTCCCCCAGGAAGATCGGCGTCGCGCCATTGAAGGGGGCGTGGGCCAGGAAGGCCTCGACACTGTCGCCCTTGGTGGGGCCCGGCGTGCGCAATTCCATCACCATGTCGCCGGGTTGCACGGCGAGGCCCGTGAGGGCGGCGACTCTTTCGGCCTCGGCCCGGGCGGCCTGGCCGTGCTCGGGGTCGCCGCGATAGTGCAGCGTCGCGGAGAGCAGTTTGTCCTCCACCAGCATGCCTGGATGGTCGGCGGCGAACAGCCGCAAGGCGGCGACGGCCTGGGGCAGGGCGGGGTGCGGTTCGGTCTGGGTGACCGCGCCGTCGGCGCCTCGGAGCACCAGGCCATGTACAGCCGCCACAGCCGGCACACGGCCCTCCAGGATGCGATCGATGTCTGCAAGGGTGCGGCCGCTGACCACGGCGAGGCGACCCTCAAGCCTGCCCATCAAATTTTCGAGTATGGCCGTCCTGCGCGGATCTGGCGCCACATCCTGCGGCAGCGCGGCGATCGGGGCGAGGGTGCCGTCAAGGTCCAGGAACAGGGCGGCGTTCGCCAGGGCCAGGGGCGCGGGCGGCGCGTTAGGTCGGAGATCCAGCTCAGTCACAGTCATCGAAAACACATAGCCCCGGGCACGCGAGCAGGAACGCTCACGGTCACGGTTCGATCCTTTGTTGGCTTAGAGAACGAATGAGCGGGCTTGACGTTGCGGGGGCGAACGCCGCTATGCGCGGTTTGCATCTGAAGGTTCGCGAAAGGTGACGCGATGGCGCAATCCCCCACGGCCGACGTGATCGTCCTGTTCGGCGGCACGGGCGACCTTGCCCAGAGGATGCTCTTCCCGTCGCTCTACTTCCTCGACGCCGATGGATTTCTCGCCGACGACTTCCGCGTCATCGCCACGGCCCGGGCCGATATGACCACCCAGGCCTTCGCCGATCAGGTGCATGAGGCGGTGAAGATCCGCGCCGGGGCCGTCGACGCCAAGGTGTGGAAGCGGTTCGCCGCCCGGCTTGACTATGTCGGCGGCGACGCCACCAAGCCGGCGGGCATGGCCGCGCTGAAAAGGGCGATGGGAGCCGCCAAGACGCCGATCTTCTTCCTGGCCCTGTCTCCCAGCCTCTTCGCCCCGGTCTGCGCGGCCCTGGGCGAGGCTGGCCTCGGAGGCTCCGACGCCCGCATCGTTCTCGAAAAGCCCATCGGCCGGGACCTGGAGAGCTCCAAGGTCATCAATGACGCGGTGGGCGCGGTCTTCCCGGAACAGTGTGTGTTCCGCATCGACCACTATCTGGGCAAGGAGACGGTGCAGAACCTGATCGCCCTGCGCTTCGCCAACACCCTCTTCGAGCCGCTGTGGAATAACCTCACCATCGACCACGTGCAGATCACCGTGGCGGAGACTGAAGGGGTCGGCGACCGCTGGCCCTATTACGACGAGTACGGCGCCCTGCGAGACATGGTGCAGAACCACATGCTCCAGCTTCTGTGCCTGGTGGCCATGGAGCCGCCTTCCGACATGGCGCCGGAGTCCCTTCGCAACGAGAAGGTCAAGGTGCTGAGGTCCCTGCGGCCGTTCACCCGGGCCGATGTGCAGTCGATCAGCGTGCGGGGCCAGTATACGCCGGGCGTGGTGGGCGGCGGGTCCGCCGCCGGCTACGAGGCCGAACGTGGCCAGGCCAGCAACACTGAGACCTTCGTCGCCCTGCGGGCCGATATCGACAACTGGCGCTGGGCGGGCGTGCCCTTCTTCCTGCGCACCGGCAAGCGCCTGCCCGAGCGCCGCACCCAGATCGCCATTCAGTTCAAGCCTGTGCCCCATTCGATCTTCGGCGATCACGCCAAGGCCGACCTGGTGGCCAACCGCCTGGTGATCGATCTGCAGCCGGACGAGGATATCGAGCTGACCCTGATGAACCAGGCCCCGGGCCTGACCCAGGGCGGGATGCGGCTGCAGTCCCTGCCGCTGTCCCTGTCCCTGCTCCGCGCCTATTCCGGGCCCAATGCGCGCCGGCGCATCGCCTATGAGCGGCTGCTGCTGGACGTCATGCACGGCAACGGCACGCTGTTCGTGCGCCGCGACGAGGTGGAGCAGGCCTGGACCTGGATCGATGGCATCGAGGCCGCCTGGGCCGACAGCGGCATGGTTCCCAAGCCCTACGCCGCCGGCAGCTGGGGCCCGGCCGGCGCCTTCGCCCTCATCGAGCGGTCAGAGCGGGCCTGGTACGACTGATTTGGGGTCTTAGCCGCAGGCCTCGGCCTCGCCCGACCCCAGGTCGATGCGGAAGCAGTGGCGCTCGCCGGTCTCGGTGTCGGTGACCACCACCTCGACGTCGCCGTCCTCGTCGGGCTGGGGGTGCCAGTGGTCGACAAACTCGAAGGCGGCGGTCTCGAAGTCGGGGCCCATTACGTCATAGGCGCGCTGCTGGCCTTCGGTGACGGCGCGGGCGGAGAAGTGGCGGTCGTTCATGGGGCGCTCCTGCGAGGGTCTAACGCCCCCGGCGGGAAAAGGATTCACTCAGCCAGCCGGTCACCGCACGCTGGTCCAGGGGCGGCTGAGCATGTTGGCGCAGTTGATCAGCCCCACCAGGGAGTAGGTCTGCGGGTAGTTGCCCCACAGCTCCGCCCCATCCAGGGTGATGTCCTCCGACAGCAGGCCAGCCGCCGTACGGCGGCCCAGCATCTCCTCGAACAGCTCGCGCGCCTCCTCGGTGCGGCCCGACATGTGCAGCACCTCGATCAGCCAGAAGGTGCAGATGTTGAAGGCGGTCTTGGGCTCGCCGAAGTCGTCGGGAACGGCGTAGCGCAGCATGTAGGGCCCCCGCCGCAGGCCGTCCTCCACCGCCTTGATGGTGGCGGCCATGCGCGGGTCCTCGGGCGACACGAAGCGCACGTCCACCAGCTGCAGCAGGGAGGCGTCCAGTTCGTCGCCGCCGAAGGTGGCGGCGAAGCGGCCGAGCGTCTCGTTGTAGGCTCCGGTTTCGATGGTCTCGCGCACCTTGGCCGCGCGGCCGTTCCAGAAGTCGGCCCGCTCCATCAGGCCCAGCTGCCGGGCCGCATTGCCCAGCCGGTCGCAGGCCGCCCAGCACATCACCGCCGAATAGGTGTGGACGTTCTCCCGGCCGCGGAACTCCCAGAGCGAGGCGTCGGGCTGGTCGTGCAGTTCGAAGGCCCGATCCCCCACCGGCTCCAGGTCGCGGAAGTCCTCCACCGTCGCCGGCCGGAGCAGGCGCTGGTCGAAGAAGGCCTGGACGGTGGAGAGCACGATCTGGCCGTAGACGTCGTGCTGCAGATGCTCGTGCGCCTGGTTGCCCACCCGCACCGGCCCCATGCCGCGATAGCCCGGCAGGTGGTCGGCGAAGCGCTCCACCAGGGACGGCTCCAGCCCGACGCCATACAACGGCTGCACATGGCCGCCCTGGGCGGTGTCGATGACGTTGCGCAGATAGACCAGGTAGTTTTCCAGCAGGTCCGCCGCGCCCAGCCTGTTCAGGGCCTGGACCACATAATAGGCGTCCCGCAGCCAGCAGTAGCGATAGTCCCAGTTGCGCTGACTGCCCTCGTGCTCGGGGATCGAGGTGGTCAGGGCCGCGACGATCGCGCCGGTCTCCTCATGGGCGCAGAGCTTCAGGGTGATGGCGGCGCGGATCACCGCCTCCTGCCATTCCAGGGGCACCGACAGGGTCCTCACCCAGGCGCGCCAATAGTGGGTGGTCTCGGTCAGCATCCGCTCGGTGGTGGCGGCCACGTCGGCGTCGAACCCCTCGTCGGGGCCGAGGAACATGGAGAACGGCTCCTCCAGCCGAAACAGCCGCTCGTCGCGGATGTGCGACACCGACGCCTCGGTGGTCAGCCGCAGGGTCATCTCGCCGCCCACATAGCGCAGGTGGTTGGAGCCGGTGGTGATCGTCGCCGGCGCCTCGCCCCAGTTCACCATCGGCCGCATGCGCACCCGGATGCGGGGCGTGCCGCTTATCGGACGGATCTTCCGCACGAAGGCCATGGGCCGGTAGACCCGCCCGAACTGCCGGTAGCGCGGGGCGAAGTCGATGATCTCCACCACGGCGCCGGACTTGTCGGTGATCTCGGTGACCAGGATCGGGGTGTTGCGGACATAGTGCTGGCGGACGCTGGCCATGTCGTCGACTTCGATCGACCAGAAGCCCTGTTCCTCCGACTTCTCCCCCGACAGCAGGGCGCAGAAGGTCGGATCGCCGTCCACGCGCGGCGTGCAGGCCCAGACGAATCGCCCGGAACGGTCGATAAGGGCGCTGGCCGCGCAGTTGCCGATGGGAAACAGGTCGAGAGTCTGGGTCATATGCTCCGAATCCTCGACCTTTGTGTTCGATTCGCGACGGACCCGCTTCAGTTGCGCCCTGACCGCATGGTGGTCTTTTGATAAGCATCGAACTATTCGACGCAACGCGATTTGGCAGGCTGACCAGATGATCCGCGCCCGACGCGCCCGCATTGTTGCGACGCTTGGCCCCGCCAGCCGCGACGCCGTTCAGATCCGGGCGCTCGCGGAAGCCGGCGCCGACGTGTTCCGTGTGAATTTCAGCCACGGCGACCATGAGGACCACGCCCGCACGATCGCCAATGTCCGCGCCGTGGAGGCCCTGGTGGGCCGTCCCCTGGCAGTGCTGGCCGACCTGCAGGGCCCCAAGCTGCGGCTGGGTGAATTCGCCGACGGTCGGGTGCGGCTGAAGGTGGGGCAGGACTTTCGCCTGGACCGCAAGACCGCCGAAGGCGACGCCTCCCGCGTCTGCGTCCCCCATGCCGAGATCTTCGCGGCCCTGAAGCCCGGCGCCGACATCCTGCTGGACGACGGCAAGGTGCGGCTGAAGGTCGGCAAGTGCGGGCCTGACTTCGCCGACACCGTCGTGGTGGCGGGCGAGGCGCTCTCCGACCACAAGGGCCTGAACCTGCCGGGCCTGGCCATCCCGATTCCCGCCCTGACACCCAAGGACCTGGAGGACCTCAACTTCGCGCTCTCCCAGGGTGTCGACTGGGTGGCCCTCTCCTTCGTGCAGCGCGCCTCCGACATGGCCGAGCTGCGCCAGATCGTGCAGGGCCGCGCCGGCGTCCTGGCCAAGATCGAGAAGCCCGCCGCCCTGGAGGCCCTCGATGAGATCCTGGACCTCTGCGAAGCGGTCATGGTGGCGCGCGGGGACCTGGGCGTCGAGCTGAACCCGGAAGACGTGCCGGTGGTGCAGAAATCCCTGATCCGCGCGGCGCGGACCCGGGGGATCCCGGTGATCGTCGCCACCCAGATGCTGGAGAGCATGATCTCCGCCCCCACCCCCACCCGCGCCGAGGCCTCCGACGTGGCGGGCGCGGTCTATGAGGGCGCCGACGCCGTCATGCTCTCGGCCGAGACCGCGGCCGGCCAGTATCCGGTGGAGGCGGTGACCATCATGGACCGCATCATCACCCGGGTGGAGCGCGACCCGCGCTGGCCCGAGCTGATGCGCGCCGAATATCCGGTGGAGGACGCCGACGCCGACGCCTTGGTGGCCGCCGCCCGCCGTGCCGCCGAGGCCGCCTCCACCGCCTGCCTGGTGGCCTTCACCACCACCGGCCAGACGGCTCTGCGCCTGTCGCGGGAACGCCCGCTTCAGCCGACCCTGGCGCTCACCACCCGTCTGACCACCGCGCGCCGGCTGTCCCTGGCCTGGGGCGTGGAAGCTCGGGTTGTCGATGAGATTTCCGATCCCGAGGATCTGGCCCGGGTGGCGGTCGCTGTCGCCACCGAGATGGGCCTTGCGCCCCCCGGCCATCGGGTCCTGATCCTGGCGGGCCTGCCCATGGGCTCGCCCGGCGCGGCCAATATCCTCCGGCTGGCCCATACGCCGATCAAGCGCTGAGATTTAGTTCAAGCTTGAACTACTCCTGTTTCAGCAAATCCTGACCGGCACCAGGCTCTGGCCTCTGGCCTGCACCACGATCTTGCCGCCAATCCGTTCGAACAGCAGGTCCACCTTCTCCTCGCCCACCCGCAGGCCGTCCACCGCCAGGACGTCGATGCCGATGGGCAGGCGCGGGTCGATGATCTCCACACCGCCGCCAGCGCCGTTCACGCCTATCCCCAGGCAGGCCTGCAGCATCATGAACACCGACCCTGCCGCCCAGGCCTGGGGCAGGCAGGCCACCGGATAGTTCACCGGCGGCTCGCCGGCGTTGCGGCCAAAGCCGCAGAACAGCTCCGGCAACCGCATCTCGAAGCTGGCGGCGGTCTCGAACAGGCCCGAGGTCAGGTTCACCACCCCGTCACGCTCCCCATAGCGCGACAGGCCCATGGCGCAGACCGCAGTGTCATGCGGCCAGACCGAGCCGTTGTGATAGCTCATCGGATTGTAGCGGGCCTCGCCGGTGGCCAGGGTGCGCACCCCCCAGCCTGAATCGAACCGCGCGGACAGCAGCTGTTCCGTCACCTTGGCGGCGCGCTCCGGTGATGGCAGGCCGCAGAACAGCAGGTGGCCGGGATTGGAGGTTCGCGTGCGGCACAGGACGCCGTCGCCGTCGATGGCGATGCCATAGAACTGCTGGTCCTCCATCCAGAAGCGGTCCTCCACCGTCTCCCGGATGTGCTCGGCCCGTTCGCTCCAACGCGTCTGGCTGACGAGATCCTCCCGCTGGCCGGCGAAGCGCGCCATGGCCTTGTAGGCGGCGAAGGCGTAGCCCTGCACCTCCACCAGGGCGATCGGCCCGTTCGGGAACCGGCCGTCAGCGTGGAAGACGCTGTCCTGGCTGTCCTTCCAGCCCTGGTTGGCCAGGCCGCTCTCCTGGCCGCGGGCATAGTCGATCAGCCCATCTCCGTTGGTGTCGCCGAAGTGCTCCATCCAGGCTGTGGCGGCCTTCAGAGCCGGCCATAGGTCGTCGATCAAGGCCATGTCGCCGGTTCGCTCGGCATAGGCTCCGGCCAGGGCGACGAACAGCGGCGTGGTGTCGACCCCTCCGTAATAGCGGCCGAAGGGCACCTCGCCCAAGGCCGGCATTTCACCCTTTCGGGTCTCATGCATGATCTTGCCGGGCGCGGAGTCGCGGAAGGCGGAAATCTCCTCGGCCTGGTGAGCGGCGAGGTAGGTGAGGACGCCCTTGGCCAGGGAGGGCTCGAACCACAGGATTTGCCACGCGGTGATGATGGCGTCGCGACCAAAGGCGGTGGAGAACCACGGAATGCCAGCATAGGGGTAGGGCCCGGTCTCCATGCGCGTCGTGAGCAGGGCCAGGTCGGCCCTCGACTTTTCCAGCCACTCATTGAACAGGCGGCCCGAACTGCGCATCCGCGCTCCGTGCCGGCGCCGGGCGCGCATGTCCCAGCGAGCGCGCGCCGCGCCGTCGCGGAATCGCTCGCGGCTGGGTGTCGGCGCCTCGGTCGAGCCGATCTCGAGATAGAGCTCCAGCCGCCCTTCGGGCGCCAGGGAGTACATGAAGTCCGCCCGGCCCGGTGTCAGCCGGCCAGGCGGATCGGAGAAGGCGACGACGCTGGCGCGCTCAATCTGGTCCAGGCCGACATAGGTGAACCGCACCCGGCGCCCGTCGAGCACCGGAGGCAGCATGTGGCCGCGCCGGGCGCGCGTCATGCCGCGCACCTCAAACATGTCCTGGAAGTCGGCGCCGAACTCGATGGAGAGCGGCAACAGCACCACGTCGCGGCTGTAGTTGGTGCAGGTGATCCGTTCGTAAAGCCGCTCCTCCCACAGGAAGCGCTTGCGCTCCAGGTGCAGCACGCCCGGCGGTCCCATAGGCCCGCCCGGATAGGGCAGGGCCTGGTTGGCGCCATTGAAGGTGAAGAACACATTGTCCTGCGCGATGGCCGCCGACAGCAGCGACGGCGGCTTGTCGCCCAGAAGGACGCGGAACCGCGACAGGATGCGCGTGTCGTTGTGGAACAGGCCGTCCCCCGCCCCCAGGATGTCGCCATAGGAATCGGCCACCACGAAGGTGTCCTTGTCCTTCAGGGCATGCAGCCGATGCGGGGTGCGGGGCTCGACCGACTCGCCATGTTCGACCGGGGCTCCTGGCGCCGGTGCGAGATCGTCCATCTGTTCTTGCCTCAGGCGGTTGCGGCGACGGCGAAGGCCTGGCTGAGCGGCGCGCCCAGCCGGGCGTAGAGGTTGAGATAGCGCCGCGCCATCGCTGTCGCGGAGTACTTCAGCTCGAACTGGCGGCGCACCTCCCGGCGGTCCAGGTTGGCGGCCTGGCGGGCCGCATGCACGGCTTCCCCGTCGGTGCGCACGATGAAGCCCGTCACACCGTGCTCGATCACCTCGGGCACGGAGCCGCAGGCAAACGCCACAACCGGCGTGCCGCAGGCCATCGCCTCGATCATCACCAAGCCAAAGGGTTCGGGCCAGTCGATGGGAAACAGCAGGGCGTCGGCGCCGCCCAGGAACTCCGACTTGTGGGCGTCGCCGATCTCGCCCACGAACTCGATCAGCGGATCGCCCAGGATCAAGGGCTCAATCTTGTCATGGAAGTAGCGCAAGTCGGCGGCGTCCACCTTGGCGGCGATCTTGAGGGTCTTGCCCAGACTCTTGGCGATGGCGATGGCCCGGTCCGGCCGTTTCTCCGGTGATATTCGACCCAGGAAGGCCAGGTAGCCCTTGGGCGTGGCGCTGAACTCATAGATGTCTGCGGTCATACCGTGGTGCACGGTACCGGCCCAACTCGCCGAGGCCAGGGGCCGGCGCTGGTCATCGCTGATGGAGACCAGGGGATACTGCGGCCAGCGCTCATAGACCCCGGCCAGGTCCTTCAGGTCCAGGCGGCCATGCAGGGTGGTGATCGTCTTGCTCGCCACGTCCTCGAAGAAGGGAAAGTGGACCATGTCGGTGTGGAAGTGAATGACGTCGAAATCGTCCGCACGGCGCCGGACCTCCGAGAGCATCGACATGTGGGCGGCCAGGTCGCTCTTCAGGACCGCCGGATCCAGACGGATGGCCTGATCGCGGACGGTGACGAGCTTGGCCTTGGTGCGGGCGTCGGCGCTGGCGAACAGGGTCACGTCGTGACCCAGTTGCACAAGTGCGTCCGTGAGGTGGGAGACCACGCGCTCGGTGCCGCCGTACAGCCGCGGAGGCACCGCTTCATACAGAGGCGGGACCTGGGCGATTCTCATGGCGGCAATCCTTGGACTGTTGCGAGTCGAATCGCTCTGCGGTGCAGGAGAATCCGCAAAGACATAGGCCTCGAGATCGCGAGAAAGTTCCGCAGCGCGACGCAGATTTTCTGATCCGACCGGGCCGCGCCGCGTTATGGGCGGGAGATGATCGAAACCTTCGCAGACGAGGCCGCCCTGGCCGCCGCCGCGGCCGCCGCGACGGCCGACGTCCTGAGGGCGGGCCTGGCCCTGCGCGGCCACGCCACCCTGATCGGCACCGGCGGCCGGTCGCCCGCGCCGGTCTATGACGCTCTGCGGGACGCTGACCTCGACTGGGGCCGGGTCACGGTGGGCCTTTCCGATGACCGGTTCCTGCCGATGACGTCGCCGGACTCAAATGAGCGCCTGGTCCGTGAGCGCCTGCTGCAGGGCCGGGCTGCGGCCGCCACCTTCCTGCCCCTCTACGCCAACACCCCCAGCCCCGAGGCGGCGGCCGACATCGCCGAACCCCAGCTCCGCGCCCTCGCCCCCTTCGACATGCTGTTCCTGGGGATGGGCGAGGATGGCCACGTCGCCTCCCTGATTCCCGGCAGTCCGGTGATGGCGGCCGGTCTGGACCCGGCCGGCGGCCGCTTCGTCATCGGCGTTCCGGCCGGCGTCGGTTCGCCGCCGGTGGCCCGCATCAGCCTCACCTTGCCGGCCTTGCTGGCGGCCCGCTCGGCCCTGGTGCTGATCCGCGGCGCGGCGAAGCGCGACATCGTCGAGAACGGCTCGGGACTGCCCGTGCACGCCTTCCTCAAACAGTCTAAAGCGCCTGTGCGCGTCCTCTGGACGCCGTAGGTCTAGGAGCACTCCCCATGCATCCGGTCACCGCCGCCGTCACCGCGCGCATCGTCGAGCGCAGCCGCGAGGCCCGCGCCGACTACCTGGCGAGAATGGAGGCTGCGCGCCACGCCGGTCCCGGCCGCGCCAAGCTGTCCTGCGCCAACTGGGCCCATGCCTTCGCCGCCTCCCCGGAGGGCGACAAGCAGCGGATGCGCAATCCCAGCGCGCCGAACGTGGCCATCGTCTCGGCCTACAATGACATGCTCTCGGCCCATCAGCCGCTGGAGCGCTTCCCTGAGATCATCAAGGCCGCGGCGGAAACCGTGGGCGCCACGGCCCAGTTCGCCGGCGGCGTTCCGGCCATGTGCGATGGGGTCACCCAGGGCCGTCCGGGCATGGAGCTGTCGCTGTTCAGCCGCGACGTGATCGCCATGTCCACCGCCGTGGCTCTCACCCACGACGCCTTCGACGCGGCCCTGATGCTGGGCATCTGCGACAAGATCGTGCCCGGCCTGACCATCGGCGCCCTGGCTTTCGGCCACCTGCCGGTGATTTTCGTCCCCGGCGGGCCCATGACCACCGGGGCCTCGAACGCCGACAAGGCCCGGGTCCGTGGCCTCTATGCCGAGGGCAAGGCCACCCGCGACGAGTTGCTGGACATGGAGATGAGGTCCTATCACGGCCCCGGCACCTGCACCTTCTACGGCACCGCCAACTCCAACCAGATGATGATGGAGATGATGGGCCTGCACCTGCCTGGCGCGGCCTTTGTCACCCCCAATACGCCCCTGCGCGATGCGCTCACCGCCCACGCTCCCCTGCGCGCCATCGAGATCGCCGACGGGACCAACGCCTATGCGCCGATGTCGGCGGTGGTGGATGAGAAGTCCATCGTCAACGCCATCGTCGGCCTGCTGGCCACCGGCGGTTCGACGAACCACACCCTGCACATCGTCGCCATGGCGAGGGCCGCCGGGGTCATCGTCGACTGGACCGACTTCGACGAACTGTCGCGGGTCACCCCGCTGATGGCGCGGGTCTATCCGAACGGCAGCGAGGACGTGAACGCCTTCCACGCCGCCGGCGGCATGGCCTATGTGGTTCGCGAGCTGCTGGACGCGGGATTGGCCCACGAGGACGTGGTTACCGTCGCTGGGGAGGGCCTGCGCCGCTACCAGCAGGAGCCCTTCCTGCAGGACGGCAAGCTGGTCTGGCGCGAAGGCCCCACCACGTCCCTCAATCTCGACATCCTGCGGCCCGCCAGTGATCCGTTCCAGCCCGAGGGCGGGATGCGCCTGCTGGCCGGCGGGCTTGGCCGCGCGGTCATCAAGACCTCGGCGGTGAAGGACGAGCACTTGATCATCGAGGCCCCGGCGATCGTCTTCGACGATCAGGACGACCTGCTGGAGGCCCACAAGAACGGCGAACTGAACCGCGACTTCGTCGCCGTGGTCCGCTTCCAGGGCCCCCAGGCCAACGGCATGCCCGAGCTGCACAGCCTGACCCCGGTGCTCGGCGTCCTCCTGGACAAGGGGTTCAAGGTGGCCCTGGTCACCGACGGCCGTATGTCCGGCGCCTCGGGCAAGGTGCCCGCCGCGATCCACGTCTCGCCGGAGGCGGGCCTTGGAGGCCCCCTGGCCTATGTGCGCACCGGCGACAGGGTGCGCCTCGACGCCCATGCGGGCGTGCTGGAGATCCTCGTCGATCCGGCCGAGCTCACCGCGCGACCACGGGCCCCCAAGCCCGCCGCCGGCTTCGGCTACGGCCGTGAGCTCTTCGGCGCCATGCGCCGCGCCGCCGGACCCGCCGAGGCCGGCGCCTGCACCCTGTTCGGGGACGTCGCATGAAAACAAGCTACACAGGCCTCGTCGGCGACGTCGGCGGCACGAACGCACGTCTCGCCCTGGTGGACGACGCCGGTCACATCCGCCATCCGAAGACCTATCCCGCCGCCGACTTCGGCTCCCTGGGCGAGGTGATCGGCCAGTACCTGGACACCACGGTCGGCCGTCGTTGTCCGCCGCGCGCCGTCCTGGCGGTGGCCGGTCCGGTGGTGGACGGCGAGATCGAGTTCACCAACCTCGCCTGGCGGATTTCCGAGGGCGAGCTGGTGGGGACCTTCGCCTTCGAGGCGGCCCGGCTGATCAACGATTTCGCCGCCCAGGCCATGGCCGCCCCGGCCCTGAGCGCCGACGATCTCAAGCCTCTGGGGCCGGTGATGAAGGGCGCCGAGGGCGCGCCTATCGTGGTCCTGGGCGCCGGCACCGGCTTCGGGGTCGCGGGGCTCGCCCGCTCGGAGCGGGGCGACGTGCCCATCGCCACCGAAGGCGGCCACGCCGCCTTCGCCCCCCATGACGAGCTGGAGGCCCAGGTGCTGGAGCGCCTGCGCAAGATCCACCGACGGGTCTCCATCGAGCGGGTTCTGTCCGGCCGCGGCATGTTCCAGCTCTACAAGGCGCTGGGGGATATTCGTGGCGTCGAGACCGGCCTGGCGGATGAGAAGGCGGTGTTCGCCGCCGGCCAGGCGGGCGATCCGCTCTGCGCCGAGACCCTGGACCGCTTCTGCGGCATCCTCGGTTCGGTGGCCGGCGACCTGGCCCTGACCTTCGGCGCCCGCGCCGGGGTCTATGTCTCGGGCGGCATCGCGCCGCGCATGGTGGACCGCCTCAACAGCGGTGAGTTCCGCCGCCGGTTCGAAGACAAGGGCCGGCTTTCCGACTATACCCGCGACATCCCCACCTCCCTGATCGTCCATCCCTACGCAGCGCTGGTGGGCTCGGCCCGGGCGCTGAAACAGTTGGAAGGAAACCGGCTTTGACCCTGCAGGACATCCTCAAGCTCGCCCCGGTCGTCCCGGTCCTGATCGTCGAGGAAGAGGCCCACGCGGTCCCCCTGGCCAAGGCGCTGGTGGCGGGCGGGCTCTACGCCCTGGAGGTCACCCTGCGCACCCCGGCCGCCCTTGAAGCCATCCGCCGCATCGCCGGTGAGGTCGAGGGCGCGGTGGTGGGCGCCGGCACCATCACCACCGCCTCGGCCCGCCAGTCCGTGGCCGATGCGGGCGCGAAGTTCGGCGTCAGCCCCGGCCTGATTGAGGGCGAGGGCTTCGACGGCCCGGTGCCCCTGCTGCCCGGGATCGCCACCGCCACCGAACTGATGTGGGGCCTGCGCGCCGGGTACACCCACTTCAAGCTCTTCCCCGCCAACATCGTCGGCGGCGTGGGCGCGCTCAAGGCCTTCGCCAGCCCCTTCCCCCAGGCTATGTTCTGCCCCACCGGGGGCGTCAGCCTGGAGAACGCCGACGACTACCTGGCCCAGCCCAATGTCATCTGCGTCGGCGGTTCCTGGGTCGCGCCGATGGACGCCGTACGCGCGGGAGACTGGGGCCGGATCACGGACTTGGCCCGCGCGGCCTCGCAGCTCGGCAAGGCCGCCTAGGCTTTCGCCAGCACCGTCGCCGTCACTTCGCGGCGGATCACGAAGCCCAGCGACTCATAGAGGCTGATCGCGCCCAGATTGCTGGCGTAGGAGTGCAGGAAGGGCGTCTCGCCGCGGGCTGTGATCCGCCCGGCCGCCACCCGCATCAGCCGCCCGGCGTAGCCGCGCCCGCGATGGTCGGGATGGGTGCAGACGCCGCTGACCTCGGTGAAGCCGTCGGGACGCATCCGCTCGCCCGCCATGGCCACCAGCCGCCCGTCCTGCTTGATCCCCACGAAGGCGCCCAGCCGGTGGGTGGCCTCGAGGAACGGCCCCGGCTCGGTAAGGGTGGCCAGGGCCAGCATCTGCGGGGCGTCAGCCTCGGTCAGGTCCTCGAAGGCGAAGTCCGGATCGCCCGGCCTGGGGCGCTCGGCGACCATCTGGGCGCAGACGGCGGCCTTCCGCACCACGACGCCGGGCGGCGGCGTGAACGGCTCGGCCTCCACCACCCACAGGGTCCCATCCGCCGGGATCAACTCGGCGAGCGCCGCCAGGTTCTCCGGCGACCCATCCGCCGCCGCGCCGAACACGTTGTAGCGCGGCTCGAAGCGCAGGGCCCTCTCATCGCCCAAGGCCAGGGCCCGCTGGCGGGTGCTCAACGTGCTCCACACTGGTCGATCCAGCGGGTGGACCATTCCTCTAGCGGCCGGTGAAATTGCCGGCCCGGCGTTCGGACACCGCCTTCACGCCCTCGGCATAGTCGTCGGTGACCCGCAGGAGGGTCTGCTGCTCATGCTCGTGGAAGGTCTGGGCGCGGACGGCGGCGGCGAGATCAGAGCGCAGCGTCTTGCGGGTGGCCACCACGGCCAGGGGCGCGTTCTCGGCGATCTCCTGGGCCAGGCGGCCGGCCGCGGCGCGCAGGTCGGCCAGGGGCGCGATCTCGTCCACCAGGCCCCAGGCCAGCGCATCCTCGGGCTTCACCCGCCGACCGGTCAGGAACATCAGGTTGGCGCGGTGCTGACCGATCAGCCGGGGCAGGGTGTGGGTCAGGCCAAAGCCCGGATGGAAGCCCAGCTTGACGAAGTTGGCGGTGAACCGCGCCTCGGGCGCCGCCACCCTGAAGTCGCCCACCAGGGCCAGGCCGAGACCCGCCCCCACCGCCGCGCCCTGCACGGCCACCACGATCGGGGTCTCGATGGAATAGAGCCGCACAGCCTGGTCATAGAGGCTGCCGATGCCGCCCATGCCGCCGCTGGCGATGCCGTCGCTGGCCACCAGGTCGGCGCCGGCGCAGAAGGCCTTGCCCGCCGAGCACAGCACCACGGCGCGGGTCTTGCCGTCGCCGTCGAGGGTTTCCAGGGCCTCGGCCAGGTCGGCCATCAGCTCGACGGAGACGTGGTTGAAGGGCGGGCGGTCGATTTCCACGGTCGCCACGTGGCCATCATGGGTGACCTTCAGGTGGTCATAGCTGCTCATCGTCGGGTTCCCATCAGGTTGCGGGCGACCACCATGCGGTGGACTTCGGAGGGGCCGTCATAGATCCGCATGTTGCGTACCAGCGAGGCCATCAGCTGCAAGGGCATTTCCTTGGTCATGCCCATGGCGCCGAAGCACTGCATGGCGTTGTCGATGACCTCCCAGGCCATCTCGGTGGCGAACACCTTGACCATGGAAATCTCGTTGCGCACGTCGCGGCCCTGGTCGAGCTTGGCGGCGCAGTCATAGGTCATCAGCCGGGCGGCGTGGATCTTGATGGCCGCGTCGGCCGCCCACCACTGCACGGCCTGGCGGTCCGAGAGGGCCTGGCCGAAGGTCACCCGCTGCGGCGCGTACTCGCACATCATGTCCAGGGCCCGCTGCGCCAGGCCGATGCACCAGGCGGCCATCTCCATCCGCCGGGTCCCCAGTCGCACCTGCATCGGCGCGAACCCCTGGCCCTCAGTCCCCAGGAGCTTCCAGCCCGGCACCCGGCAGTCCTCCAGCGCCACTTCATAGGTGGTCGCCCCGCCGATCATCGGGATCTTGCGCAGGACCTTGAAGCCCGGATTGTCGCCGTCCACCAGGAAGGCGCTCATCCCGCCCCGCGCGCCCTTCTCCCGGTCGGTCACCGCCATGACGATGGTGAAGTCGGCTTCGGCGGCCCGGCTCGTCCAGATTTTTCTTCCGTCAATGATCCAGTCTTCGCCGTCCCGCACGGCCTTGGTGATCATGCCGGCGGGGTCGGCGCCCGCGCCCGGCTCGGAGATGCCGATGGCGCTGATGGTCTCGCCGCGCACATAGGGGGCGAGATAGGCCTCGCGCTGGCGTTCGGTCACCGTGGCCATCAGCATCCGCAGGTTCGGCGAGTCCGGCGGCAGGGTGTAGGGGGTGACCGTCGAGCCCAGGGCCTCGTTCACGGCCACCAGGGCCACCTGCGGCAGGTCCGAACCGCCCACGTCCTCCGGCGCGTCCAGCCCCCAGAGGCCCAGGCGCTTGGAGACCACGTCGATCTTCTCGCGCTCCGCCTTGGTCAGGCCGACGCCGTGACCTGAGGCCTCCCGCGCCAGGACCGCGCTCTCCAGCGGCATCAGCTCGTCGCGGACGAACTTCTGCGCCAGGTCCTTGAGCATCCGGTGCTCTTCGGAAAGTTCGAAGTCCATGCGTCCGCCCTCAATGCCTGTTGATCCGGCCTTGGCGCGATTTAGCCGGGTTGCCGCGCCGGACGGCAAGCACCCGGTGAAAATTCCTTGGCCCAGCGCCCCGGCGTGACCCCTTGCGTCCACCCCGGCTTCAATGATCTTCCAGGGCCTAAGAACCGACGGGGAGCATCGACGTGACCGACACCAAGCAACTTGCGGACAAGGCCACCGGCCCCCTGGCGGGCATCCGCATCCTGGACCTGACCAGCGTGGTGTTCGGCGCCTACGCCACCCAGATGCTCGGCGACCAGGGCGCGGAGGTCATCAAGCTGGAGGACCCCGGCTCGGGCCGGGGCGACGGCGGCGACATCATGCGCTGGGCTGGCCACGTGCCCGAGGGAACCCCGCGCGACCTCGGCCCCATCTTCCTGACCATCAACCGCAACAAGCGCTCGGTGCTGATGGACATGCGCGACCCGGCTTCGCGTCCCCTGCTGGAGGCCTTGATCAAGAGCTGCGACGTCTTCGCGGTCTCGGTGCGCTACGAGGGTTTGAAGCGCCTGGGCCTGGCCTATGAGGACGTGAAGGCCCTGCGGCCTGACGTCGTCTATGTTCACGCTGCGGGTTATGGCTCTGACGGGCCTTATGCCGGGGAGCCCGCCTATGACGACCTGATCCAGTCGGCCTCGGGCCTGGCCGACCTGCTGCCCCGCACTGACGGCAACCCCACGCCGCGCATCCTGCCGACCCTGGTGGCCGACAAGGTCTCGGGCCTGTTCATGTGTCAGGCCATAACCGCCGGGCTGCTGCACAAGGAACGCACCGGTCAGGGCCAGTTCATCGAGGTGCCGATGCTGGAATGCGTCACCAGCTTCAACCTGGTGGAGCACCTCTACGACCACACCTTCGAGCCGCCAACCGGCCAGTGGGCCTACCAGCGGGTGGCCAATCCCAACCGCAAACCCTACCAGACCAAGGACGGCTACATCGGCCTGCTGCCCTATACCGACAAGCAGTGGGACCAGTTCTTCGCCGCCGCCGGCATGGCCGAGACCTTCGGCAAGGATCCCCGCTTCTCGGACTACGCGACACGGGCCAAGCACATCGGCGAGCTCTACGGCCTGGTGGGCGAAGTCACCCAAACCAAGACCACCCAGGAATGGCTGGACCTGCTGAAGCCGCTCTCCATCCCCATCGTCAAGACCGCCCGGCTGGACGATCTGCCCGACGACCCGCACCTGAAGGCCGTGGGCTTCTTCGAGCGCTACGACCACCCGCATTCGGGGCCCTACAACGCCATGAAGCCGCCGGTGCGCTTCACCGGTTCGCCCTCCAACATCCGCCGCCACGCCCCGCGCCTGGGACAGGACACCGCCGAGGTGACCGCCGAGATGGGGCTGAAGACGGAGTAGGGCGCCAAGATCCTCCCCCGGGGCCGCAGGGCGATGTGGGGGAGGTGGCAGGCGGCGCAGCCGGCTGACGGAGGGGGATCGCCGTAGGCGACATCTTTGACCCCAAAACAAGAGTCAAAGTCCCCCTCAGTCAGCTTCGCTGACAGCTCCCCCAGAGGGGGAGCATCTCTTGCGCCTAGACCGGCGAGAACACCGGGACGGGCGGACCGCCCTCGGTGGCCTGGAACTTCACCTTCACCTTCTGGCCGATGGCCAGCTTGGAGAGGTCGCAGTCCACGAAGTTGGTCAGCACCGCCGGGCCCTCATTGAGGGTGACATAGCCGATCGCGTAGGGGCCGGTCGGCGAGCGGTGCATGGTGGAGTAGGTGTAGATCACCCCTTCGCCCGGGCTCTCTTCCCAGACGGTGTCGTCGGAGAAGCAGAAGGGGCAGAGCGCGCGCGGATACCAGTGCGGTTCGTTGCAGGCGTTGCAGCGCTTGATCAGGAACTTGCCCTGTTCGGCGGCGTCCCAGAAGGGCTTGCTCTCGATGGTCACGGCCGGGGCCGGGATCTTGCGGCCCTCGGCCGGCTTGTCTTGGGCTTGGCTCATCTTACGCCTCCCGTTCCATGATGACGGTGCCCGCGCCGTGGCGGGTGCCAAGCGATCCGCCCGTGCCGTGGGCGAGCGCCAGGTCGCAATTGGGAACCTGGACCTTGGGGTGGGCCTCGCCACGCAGCTGGCGCACCGCCTCGATCACCTTGGTGATGCCGCCGCGGTTGGTGGGGTGGTTGTTGCACAGCCCGCCGCCGTCGGTGTTGAAGGGCAGCTTGCCGACACCGGAGATCAGGTTGCCGTCGGAGACGAACTTGCCGCCCTCGCCCTTCTTGCAGAAGCCCAGGTCCTCGAGCTGCATCAACACCGTGATGGTGAAGCTGTCGTAGATCGAGGCGTACTTCATGTCCTGCGGCGTGACGCCCGCCTCCTCGAAGGCGATGGGCCCCGACCACAGGGCGCCGGAGTGGGTGAGATCCAGGTCCTTGCCGCCGCGCGGCCCCTTGGGGGCCTCGCCTGCGCCGATCACCTTCACCAGGGGCCGCTTCAGGCTCTTGGCGACTTCCGGGCTGGTGACGATCAGGGCGCCGCCGCCGTCGGTGACGACGCAGCAGTCCAGCAGGTGCAGCGGGTCGGCGATCATGCGGGAGTTCACCACCTGCTCGACGGTGACCACGTCCTTCAGGAAGGCGTGCTCATTGTACTGGGCGTGGTGGCTGGCGGCGACCTTGATCCAGGCCAGCTGCTCGCTGGTGGTGCCGTACTCGTACATGTGGCGCATGGCGCACATGCCGTAGGTGTTGTGGGTCGAGCCGCCGTAGATGTTCTCGAAGCCGGCTTCCGGCGCGCCGTCCGTGAGCTGGCCGGGACGGCCGCCGCCGCCGCCGGGGAAGAACTTGTTCTGGCGGGGACGGCCGGCCAGGGTGATGAGCGCCACGGTGCACTTGCCCGCAGCGATCGCCTGGGCCGCGTGGCCGACGTGCAGCAGGTAGGACGAGCCGCCGGTCTCGGTGGAGTCCATGTGGCGGACGTTCTTGAGGCCCATATAGTCGACCATGGACATGCCGCCGAAGCCCGGTGCGTCGCCGGCGCAGAAGTAGCCGTCGATGTCGTCCTTGGTGAGGCCCGCGTCGGCCAGGGCGCCCTTGGCGCACTCGGCGTGCAGCTGCGGCGTCGACTTGTCGGGAGCATCCCGGGTGGGGTGCTCATAGGCCCCCATGATGTAGGCCTTGCCCTTAATACTCATCGATCCCCTTCCTCAAATTCGTCTTTTCATGAATGGCGGTTGGCTTAGCCCTCAGGCGCGCCAAGCGCAAACCTCGGCCCGTCGGCGAGAGGGCCGACGGGTCCGCGCGCTTGCGAAGCCTCAGGCCGGCTGCTGGTCCTTCAGCTTGGCGATGCGGACGTCGCGCAGGGCGGTGCGCCGCACCTTGCCGGCGTCGTCGCGCAGGGGCTCGTCCACGAACTCGTAGGTTCGCGGCTGCTTGTAGGTGACGAGTTTCGATTTCAGGTGCTCGCGCAGGGCCGCCTCGTCGCCAGGCCCCCGCGTCTGAACGATGGCGTGGATCTTGTTGCCCAGGTCGTCGTCCGGAATGCCGATCACCGCACAGGATTGAACACTGTCATGCTCCTCCAGCGCGGCCTCGATCTCGGCGGGATAGACGTTGGAGCCCCCCACCAGGATCATGTCGGTGCGCCGGTCGGCCAGGTAGAGATAGCCGTCCTCGTCAAACCAGCCGATGTCCCCCAGGCTCTCCCAGCCGCCCGGCAGCACCTTGGCCGTCGCGCCCAGGTACTTGTAGCTGGGCGCCATGCCCTCGGGCCGGCGCATGTAGATCTCGCCGATCTCGCGGGGCGGAAGCGGATTGCCGTCGTCGTCGAAGGCCACCATCTCGCCCATGCGCACCTTGCCCACCGAGCCCCGGTGTTCCATCCACTCGGTGCCGGAGATGACGGTGGAGGCCTGGGCCTCGGTGCCGGCATAGAGCTCCTGGATCACCTCGCCGCCCAGCCAGAGGATGAAGGCCTCCTTCAGCCAGGGCGGGCAGGGCGCCGCCAGGTGCCAGAGGGTCTTCAGCGAGCTCAGGTCGTACTTGGTCCGCACCTCCTCCGGCAGATGCCAGATCCGGTTCATCATGGTGGGCACCATGTAGATCCAGGTGGCGCGGCGCTTCTCGATCTCCGCCAGCGTGCCCTCGGGATCGAAGCGCGGCAGGACGATCAGGTGCGCGCCCAGGTTCAGCACGCTCATCATCATGCCGAAGCCGGCGTTGTGATAGAGCGGCGCGGGCAGGACGGCGATGGACTCAGGCGTCAGCTGCCAGCCGCCCACCGCCGGCGTCTCCTTGGTGGTCACGCCGGGCTGGCCGGCCAGGATCAGCTTGGGGCGGCCGGTTGACCCCCCTGAAGTGGGGGCCTTGGAGACCGGCGAGGTGGCGTCGGGCAGGTCGCTGTCGTCATCGCTCTTGGCCAGCAGGTCGGAAACCTTCAGCAGCGGCCGGTCGATCTTGGCCTCGAACTCGGCGATCACCACCGGGGTCTTGGCCAGCTCCATGATGGCCTCCAGCTCGGCCTGGGGCAGGCGGAAGGCCACCGGCTGCGGCGTCGCGCCGATCTTCCACATGGCCCAGCAGGCGACGGCGAAGTCGGTGGAGTTGGGCAGGCCCAGCGTCACCAGGTCGCCGTGCTTGACCCCATAGGCCAGCAGGCCGCGGGCGGCGCGGTTGGTCAGCCTGTGGAACTGGGAATAGGAGAGGGTGACATCGCCGCAGCTCACCGCCGGAGCGTCGGGCTGGGATTGCGCGAAGGCCTTGAGCTTCGCGCCGAGGGAAATCATCTCGTCGGCCATAATTATGTGTCGTCCCAAATGAAATCGACCCGATTGAATTCCGGGCGAGGCGCCCCGCCTATGCTGCGGGGTCGCCACCATTTTCCCTCGCGGAAGATCGTCTCGGCAAGCGCCATATTCGATTGGCGGAGCCGGGGCCTTGTGGCTATGACGGCCCGACAAAATTTGAGCCTTGGGTAGGGAGCCGTCGATGTCTGTCGAACAGATGCTGAGCCAGGATTTCGGGACGCTGGCCGAGGTGATCGGGCAGCAGGCCAAGGAACGGGCCGACAAGCACGCCCTGGTGGACGCCAAATCCACCATGACCTACGGCCAGCTCGACGCCTTCATGGATCGCATGGCCACGGCGCTTCAGCGCGAGGGCGTTGAGAACCAGGGCGTCGCCGCGGTCTGCGCCACCAGCTCGGTGGAATATGGCGCGACCTTCTTCGGCATCCTGCGGGCCGGCGCCGCCGTCGCGCCCCTGGCCCCGTCCTCCACCCCCGAAGGCCTGGTGGGGATGCTGAAGGACTGCGGGGCCAAGGTCTTCTTCCTCGACAAGGGCGTGTCTGACGCGCTGGCCGGCGTCGCCGACCAGATCACCGCCCAGCGGGTCGCCCTGGACGGCTCCGACGCCGGTATCCCCCTGACGCAATGGCTGGCCCCCGAAGGCTCCAAGCCCAAGCCGGTGACCGTCACCCCGCAACAGGCCTTCAACATCATCTATTCGTCGGGCACCACCGGCACGCCCAAGGGCATCGTCCAGCCGCATCAGATGCGCTGGGGCCAGATCCGGCGCGGGGTCTATCGCGAGGACGCGGTGACCATGATCTCCACCCCGCTCTATTCGAACACCACGCTCGTCTCCTACCTGCCCACCCTCTCCAACGGCGGCACGGCGGTGCTGATGCCCAAGTTCGACGCCGAGCAGTTCCTGAAGCTCTCCCAGCAATACCGCGCCACCCACGCCATGTTGGTGCCGGTGCAGTACCGCCGGCTGATGGAGCGGCCGGACTTCGACAGCTACGACCTCTCCAGCTACGTGATGAAGTTCTCCACCAGCGCCCCCTTCGCCGCGGCCCTGAAGGCCGACGTGCTGAAGCGCTGGCCCGGCGGCTTGATCGAATATTACGGCATGACCGAGGGCGGCGGCTCCTGCGGCCTGGCGGCCCACGAGTTCCCCGACAAGCTGCACACCGTCGGCCGGCCCCTGCCGGGCCACGACATCCGCCTGATCGACGAGGACCTCAAGGAGGTGCCCCAGGGCAAGATCGGCGAGGTCGTCGGCCGCTCGGGCGCCATGATGGTCGGCTACCATAACCAGCCGGGCAAGACCTCCGAGGCCGAGTGGTACTCGCCCGAAGGCCTTCGCTACATCCGCACGGGCGACGTCGGCGTGTTCGACGCCGACGGCTTCCTGACGCTCATGGACCGCAAGAAGGACATGATCATCTCCGGCGGTTTCAACGTCTTCCCGAGCGAGGTCGAGCAGGTGCTGTGGAGCCATCCCGCCGTGCAGGACTGCGCTGTGATCGGCGTGCCTGACGAGAAGTGGGGCGAGGCGGTGAAGGCGGTGGTCGAGCTGAAGCCCGGCGCCGCCGTGGCGGCCGACGAGCTGATCCATCTCGCCAAGGAGAAGCTCGGCGGCGTGAAGGCACCCACGTCGGTCGACTTCATCGCGGTCCTTCCCCGAAGTCCGGTCGGCAAGGTGCTGAAGAAGGACCTGCGCGCGCCCTACTGGGCCGGCCATGATCGCAAGATCTGAAGGGCGGAAGATCTATGCTCGCCTGGCTGCGACGTCTGCCGCCGAACGTGCAGGGTGCGTTGTGGCTGGTCAGCGGCGGATTCATCTTCACGTCCACCGGCGTCATGATCCGGCTGCTGTCGGAACAGATCGACAGCGTCCAGACTGCCTTCTTCCGCGCCGTCATCGGCCTCGTCCTGCTGCTGCCCATCATCGTGGCCGGCCAGGTGAAGCCCTGGCACTCCAAGCGCCTCGCCGGCCATTTCTGGCGCACTGTCATGGGCACCGCCTCGATGGTGCTGGGCTTCTATGCCGTGTCGATGCTGCCGCTGGCCGATGCGACGGCGATCGCCTTCTCGCAGCCGCTGTTCTCGGTCCTGGTCGCCGTCGTCCTCGCCAAGGAGAAGGTGCGCTGGCGGCGTTGGACCGCCACGATCGTG
>NZ_JAUYAF010000050.1 GCF_030693625.1 Phenylobacterium sp. | reverse complement strand
GTCGAAAGGACAACCGACGGCCTCCGTCTCGTCAGCGCCGACGGGACCTTCCAGGCCGAAGGGGAGGCGCCATTGGGTTCAACGGCCTGGCTGGCCGTCCGCCCGGAGAAGATCGCGATTCATGGCGCGCTCCCGGCCGCGGGCGCAAATCAGCTGGCGGGCCGGCTCCTGGACTACGGCTACCTTGGCGACTGGACCACCTATCTGGTGGAGATCGCCCCGGGGCGGACGATCCGGGCGGCGCGGGCCAACGCAACGCGCGCCGACGACCAACCGCTTGCCTGCGGCGACGCCGTCTGGCTCACCTTCGCGCCTTCCAGCGCCATGGTGCTGACCCGGTGAGGCGGAGCCGCGCGGGTCTGGCCGCCGTCCTGCCCCTGCTGTGGCTGTCGGTGTTCTTCGCCTTGCCGTTCCTGCTGGTGGCCAAGCTGTCGCTCTCCGACACGGTCCTGGCCATCCCGCCCTACGCGCCGCGCCTGGACTGGAGCCAGGGCCTTGCCGGCCTGCGCGCCTTCCTCGACGGCCTGGATGGCGAGACCTATGCGCGGCTGACCCGGGATCGGCTCTATCTCGACGCCTATCTCTCCAGCCTCAGGCTCGCCGCCCTGGGTTCCGGGATGCTGCTGATGATCGGCTACCCGATCGCCTATGGGATCAGCCGCTGTCCCGTGGCGATCCGCCAGGCGCTGGTGATGGCGGTGATCCTGCCGTTCTGGACCAGCTTCCTGATCCGCATCTACGCCTGGATCGCGATCCTCAAACCCGCCGGCGTGCTGAACACCGCCCTCCACACCCTGGGCCTGCCCCCCGTCGACATCCTCAACACCGAAACCGCGGTCCTGCTGGGCCTGGTCTACGCCTACCTGCCGTTCATGGTGTTGCCGCTCTACGCCGTGCTCGACCGTCAGGATGAAAGCCTGATCGAGGCGGCCCAGGATCTGGGGGCGACGCCGTTGGCGGCGTTCTGGCGGGTCACCTTCCCCCTCTCGATTCCCGGCGCCGCAGCCGGCGTGCTCCTGTGCTTCATCCCGATGGCCGGCGAGTTCGTGATCCCCGACCTGTTGGGCGGGTCGGAAACCCTCATGCTGGGCCGGGTGATCTGGACCGAATTCTTCGCCAACCGTGATTGGCCGGCGGCCTCCGCGGTGGCCATCGTCCTGCTCGCCACCCTGATCATCCCGATCCTGCTGTTCGAACGCCAGCAAGCCAAGGTGATGTCATGAGGGCGCCAGCATGAGACGGGGCCCCTCGGCGTTCAATATCGCCTCGATCGCCCTCGGCCTGACGTTCCTCTACGCGCCGATCGTCATCCTGGTGGCCTATTCATTCAACGCCAGCCGCCTGGTCACGGTCTGGGGCGGATTCTCCACCCGTTGGTACGCCGCCCTGTTCAAGGACAGCCAGATGCTGGACGCCATCTGGGTCACCCTGCGGGTGGGCGTGGTCTCGGCCACCTTCGCCACCGTGCTGGGAACCCTGGCGGCCGTGGCCCTGGCGCGCGGCGGTTTTCGGGGGCGCACGCTGTTCGCGGGCGGGATCTACGCGACCCTGGTTATGCCCGAGGTGATCCTGGGCCTGGCCCTGTTGCTGCTGTTCGTCGGCGCAGGGCTTCCCCGGGGCTTCTGGACGGTGACCCTCAGCCACACGACCCTGACGCTCGCCTACGCCACCGTCATCATCCAGGCCCGGCTGGGCAGTGTCGATCGCAGCCTGGCGGAAGCCGCCCAGGACCTCGGCTGTCCGCCGTGGAAGGCCTTCGTCCTGGTGACCTTGCCCATGATCGCGCCGGCCGTGGCGGCGGCCTGGATGCTGGCCTTCACCCTGTCCCTGGACGACCTGGTGATCGCCAGCTTCACCTCAGGCCCGGGCGCCACCACCTTGCCGATGCGGATCTACAGCCAGGTGCGGCTCGGGGTCAGCCCGGAGATCAACGCGGTCTCCACCCTGCTGATCGGCCTGGTGGCCACCGGGGTGATCGGGGCCTACCTGTTCCTGCAGCGGCGAGCCCGTGTCGCAGATTCAGGCGCCGCGTGAAGTCGTAGTTCGGCCCCGCGTCGTTCATGCCTGAGTCGAACTATTCCTCACAACCCATTGAATAAATTCTAGATCGGCGCGAATCGGTCGAACCAGGGTTTGGCCACCTCGAGCTGGCCGGCCAGGCGGAACAGGGTCGCCTCGTCCCCCATCCGCCCCACGAACTGCAGGCCGATGGGCAGGTTCGACTTCGACCAGGCGAGGGGCACGGACATGGCCGGCTGGCCAGTGTTGTTGAAGGCCTGGGTGTTGGGCATGAAGGCGAACAGCCGCTCGCTGAACCGGCGCAGATCCTCATGGAGATGGCCGATGGGGATGGCCGGGCTGCCCAGGGTCGAGAGCAGCAGCACGTCGTAGGTCTCGAACAGCGCCGCCACCGCCCGGCCATAGGCATGGATCGCCGCCAGGCCGCGAACGTAACTGGCGCCGGTGACGCCGACCCCACGTTGGGCCATGGCCCAGGTCAGCATCTCCACGTCGGCGTCGGTGACCGGGCGTCCCCGGCGCTCGGCCTCCGCGTCGAAGGTGGCCGCGACGCTGGCGGCGATGACGTCGCCCGCCGCCTGCTGCATGGCGGCCAGGTTTCCCGGCAGGGTCACCTCCTCCACCGTGTGACCGAGACTGGCGCACAGCTTGGCGGCGTCCACCACCGCCTGGGCGCATTCCGGATCCAGGGCGTCCGAGGCCAGGGCCGCGGTGGTGAAGCCGATGCGCAGGCTGCCGGGCGGGCGGGCGACCTCGTCGGCGTAAGGCCTGGAGGGCGCGGCCAGGTAATAGGGGTCGCCGACCTGCGGCTGGCAGGCGATGTCCAGCAGGACGGCCGAGTCGCGAACCGAACGCGTGACCGCATGCTGGACCGAGGCGCCGCCCCACCCCTCCCCCAGCGGCGCGAAGGAAACCCGGCCCCGCGAAGGCTTCATGCCGAACAGGCCGCAGGCCGAGGCGGGCGTGCGGATCGAGCCGCCGCCATCGCTGGCGTGGGCCGCGGGCACGATCCCGGCCGCGACCGCCGAGGCCGCCCCGCCCGAGGAGCCGCCGGGTGTGCGCGAAACATCCCAGGGATTACGGCAGGGCCCCAGGAAGGTGCTCTCGGTGACCGGCAGCAGACCGAACTCCGGGGTGTTGGTCTTGCCGAAGATCACCAGGCCCGCGTCCCGATAGGCCTTGGTGATGGCGCTGTCGGCGACCGCGACATTGTCCTTCAGCAGGGCCGAGCCCGATGAGGTGACTGTGCCCTCCAACAGGGCGCCCAGGTCCTTCAGCAGATAGGGCACGCCGGCCAGCGCGCCGGTGGGCTTGTCAGCGGCTTCCTTCCGTCCGAAGTCCGCGAGCTCCAGGGTGACAGCGTTGAGCGCCGGATTGACCTGAGCCATCCGCTCCAGGGCGGTGTCGAGCAGTTCGGCGGCGGAAACCTCGCCCTTGCTCACCAGTCCGGCCAGGCCCACGGCGTCGTGCCGACGATATTCCTCGAACTTCATGGCCGTTCTCCCTGTTTGCGACAGAGGATCACAGAGGGCCCAATCGGGACGAGACAGAAATTCGCGTCTGGAGCATTTTTCTTTGGAACACTCTTCCGTCCGGCGAATTGATAGGGGGCGACGGCAAATCGCCCCCCCGACTTGAGCCGTCGCCCTGGCCCCGGGCTCCTTTTCAGGAGCGCCGGGGCTTTCTCTTTCTCCCCGCGGCAATACGTCGGTTTGCGGAGTTCGCGAGACTCCGACATAACCCGTGCAGGTTTCGGGACCGGCGCTCCTGCGGAGCGACAGTCGACCTGTCGGGGGACAGGTGTAGGCGCTTCTGGCTCGGTCGGAAGCGCCTTTTCCGTGGGCGTCAGGCGCTGGCTTGCGCGGCGACCTGGCCGCGATAGACCTCCCGCGTCGCCTTGAACCGTTCAAACGGGAAGGCGATGGGCGCCCCAGCCAGGGCGCAGGCCAGCATTTCCAGATGCGCCGCCCAGCCGGCGGCCGATCGTCCGGCATCGTCATCCGGCGGCAGGATCAGGGTGAGGGTCAACTCGACGCCGCCATCCCGGGGCTCGAGCCGCCAGCAGATCGGTCGGGGCGGATCGGAGGGCCCGCTCCAGGAATAGTCCAGCCGCTCAAGCGGCGTCACAGCCGTCACCACGCTGTCGATGACGATGCCGCTGTCGCCGAAGTCGAGACGCACCGCGCCGCCGACCCGAAGGTCGATGCTTCCCGGCGCCAGCCACTGCACCAGCCGCTCAGGCGTGGACAGGGCCGCCCACACCTCGTCGGGAGACGCCTCAAGCCAGCGCGTGAGACTGGCCGTCACCATCGCGCCTTCGCGTCCAAAGGTCGTGGGGCCGAGTTCCGGATCCGCCATGGGTCACCTCCTGACGGCAGACTAGGCGGCGCGTCGGCGGCGCTCGTTGACTCAGGTCAAGACCGGAAGCCGTTGCCCCGCAGCGGCCGAAACGGCTAAGGAGGGTCGGCCCGAGCGGGCCACCAGACGCCGGATTAGCTCAGCTGGTAGAGCAGCGGTTTTGTAAACCGAAGGTCACGGGTTCGAGTCCTGTATCCGGCACCACTCCCCTTGCATGGACTCCCGAGGCCACTCCGAAGGGATCCGGGAGGCCCAGGGCGCGTCGCAGCGGCAAGGGCGGCGGGCGCGGCGCTGGCTAAGGGTGACGCTTGGGCGCATAGGTGACCCATCGCGGACAGCGGCCACAGGCGCCCGCGACTGAGAGACGCTTTGCGCTCCCGCCTCGCGGGGAGCGCTATGCAGGATTTTCAATTTCACATCACCGACAGCCGTTATGCTGGACAGAGGGTGGAGCTATATCGTGTCGCTGACGCCTGGCGCGCTCGGCAGATCGCCGCCGCTCTGGTGGCGGAAGCGCCGAGACACCTGAGCATCGACATTTTTACAGACGGCTTTCAGATACCGACCGTCGCCTGACGCGCGGCTCTACGTCGTCGGCAACCCTTCGTGCGCTCGTTCTTGCGGGATATCCCTGAGTCCGAGCCGCTTGAGGCTGGAGAGGCGGGCGCTCCTGCGTCCTCCGGGGCTCGATCTCCCTCGCGGGCGGTCCACCGCCACCGCGCCAGGCGCAGCAGGGCGCTAGACGCCTGCGTGAAGCTCTCGGATCGCATCAGCGATCGCCGGCTGAGCGAAGTGATGGATCATGTGGCCAAGGCCCGGGAGCTTGGTCAGCCGCGCGTGGGGCAGCAGCCGCGCCAGGCCGTCCGCGTGGAGGGCTGTGTTGACCACCAGGTCGCGGTCCCCGGCGAGAATGTGGACCGGCGTCCGGCAGGCGCCGTAGCCCGCGGTGTTCCAGGCCGCGCCAGGCGCCATCAGCGCCGCATCCTGGGCCTCGGCCAGCATCTGCCCGGCCCGCGCGGCGAGCGCGAAGGGAAACTGCTCGGCGAAGCCGGCTGGCATGGCCTGGGGTAGAAACATCGCGCGCCACAAGACCGGAAGCAGCAGCGGATCGGTCAGGCGGCCCAGGGAGTGACACCAGAAGCCGACGGGTCCGGGCATGGCGCGCGGCCCGAACAGGAACTGCTCGAGCCTGGGCTCGGGGAACGCGATGGGCGACAGGGCGACGACGCCGGCCGTCTCATCGGGAAAGCGCTGGGCATAGGCCAGCGCCACCGCGCCGCCGAAGGAGTGGCCGACCACCACTGGCCGCACCAGGCCGAGCGACTGGGCCGCCGCGTGCACCGCCTCGGCTTGACGCCAAGGCGCGCCGGCGACGGGTGTCAGGTTCTGTCCATGCCCCGGCCGGTCGAAGGCCGTCACCCTGAACTCGCTTTCCAGAGCGCTGAACAGGGCGATGGCCATGTCCTCGCGGCAGGTCATGGCGCCGTGGATCAGGATGACGTCTCGCCCGGCGCCCGTCTGAGCGAAGGCCAAGCCCGGCGCCGGGGGTGCGTCGAGGGTCTGCGGAAGCGGGGTCATGCTGACCAAAGGCGGAGCCAGACCTCAGGTTCCGGTTATTCAGACCTGGAGATGCGCGATCGCCGTCAAGCAGGGCTGCGCCGAGCCGGCGGCGAGACAGCCTAGCCGACCTCCCCCACGCCGGTGCGTTGTTCACTGCGCCGCAGCTGGCGCGCGCCGTCCCGCTGCCGCTGCGCCTCGCCCGCCTGGTACTCCGACGGCAGGACAATGGGCACGCTCAAGCACACGCTCTGGGTTGGGAGGACCTCGCTCCAGTCGGCGATGAGCTGCTTGTAGGACTTACCGACCGCGCGGATCTCGCGGTTGAGGTCGTAGAGCCCCACCGGGTGAACGTTGCCGTTGGTCTCCCGCAGGGCCGTGTCCCAGTCCATCTGGTCGGTCAGGGAGTACCAGGTGAAGCCGACCGTGGGCACACCATCATTTCGGACCCGAAGCACATTGGCCCATTGCTTCCAGAGCCAGTTCACCGCCTCGTCGCCGTTCGGTCCCTCGACGAGGTTGGTCTCGGTATGCATCACTGGCAGGCGGTAGCGCTGGTGATATTGCCGGGTGATCTCGCTGTATCCGAAGATCTCTCCCGACGCGCGATGCTGACCGCTGGCGGCTATCCGATGCTCATTGGTCCAGTAGTAGTCATTCCCGAGGATGCAATGATGCCGCAGCCTGTTGGACAGGAAGAAATGGTATTCTTCCCGCGTCATCCCATTGTCGAAAAGGTATTCATACATCTCTGAATCGACGCGATGTCCGTAGTTCAGGTCCAGGGACAGAAAGCGCTTCGAATTCTCGATCTCCGCCTGCTTGATCGCCGCCGGCGTCTCGGCATGGAAATACTCTGACGACTCGCTCTGAATGAAGATGGCGTCGGGACGGACCTCAAGGATCGCCTGCATGGCCAGCACATTGGCCTTCACCAGATGCTTGAGCGCGGTGACGAAGGTCCGGTCGGACGTGCCCTGCTCGTTCCACCAGCCAAACATCCCGGAGAACTGGGCGCAGATGAACATCTCGTTGACCGGGGTGTAGAGCTGCACCCACGGGAAGCGCCCGGCGAAGGCGCGCGCATAGGCGGCGAACTGGACCGGGAAGTCCGGATTCTGAAAGTCCCCGAGCCAGTCGGGCACGCCGAAATGGCAGAGGTCAACGATCGGCACGATGTCACGCCGCAGCAGGTCGGCGAAGGTTTCATCGGCGAAGGCCCAGTCATACTGCTGGGGACCTGTGAGGGTCGTGTGCAGCGGCGGGCCGTAGCGCAGGAAGCGCAAACCCAGCTCCTCGACACAGTCGAAGTCGCGCCGCCAGTGGCGGTAGTGGCCACAGGACTCCATCTGGTCGACGCGGACGGACCCGCCCTTGATCTTCGGGATGCTGTTCTCAATCCCGGTGGCGAACATGAAAGCGGAAATGGCGGATACTCCTGGGCGGGCCAACCGCGCCGCCCCACCTAAACCCGCCGCAGCCCCGCGAGGTTCACCCCCCCTGCCTATTCGGCGGCGATCGCCCGGGCGTCGGGATAGATGCGGCGGCATCGGCTGATCAGGGCCAGGGCGTCACCCCCGTCCAAGACGTTCCGCACCCAAGCCTTGTCACCATCGACCGCGACCACGGTGAAGTGCGGATGGTGGTTTGGACCGGTGCGGACCAGGTCCCCGACCTCGATGGACTCCTCGTACCCCCGCTCATGGGAGATCGCAAAAACGTCTGAGAAACTCGATAGCGACACAGGGACCCCTCCCGACTCGTGTTGAGCCTCATCCTAGGGCTCTGAAAGATGAACCGGAACGAAACACGCCGAGGCCAGGTTGTCGCAGGCTGACGTAGGACGCTCCGGTCACGCCCGTCGTAGCCGCTACTCACGCTGCGTGCGTCGCCCCGGCGTTTCGCAGGCCGCCTTCGTGCGACAGGCTCTGGCGATAGCGCGCGATCGCACTCTCCAAGGTGGGCATCAACCGGCCCCGACCACTGGCCAGCGCGGCATAGGCCGGCCGTTCCGCGGTCCAACCCAAGGTGCGCCAGGGCGCGGCCCGGACCTCGCGGGCGTCGAACCCAAAGGCCCGGGCGACAAGACCGCCAAACTCCGCCCAACTGACAGCGCCTTCATTGGTCAGGTGCCAGAGGCCCGTCTCACCGTCGATCAGCAGATCCAGCACGGCGTCGACAAGGTCGGGGACATAGGTGGGAGAGACGACCTGGTCCCCGGCGGCGATCACCGACTGTCCGGCGGCGAGGCGGTGAACCAACTGGGACGCAAAGTTGTGGGGGTCGTAGGGAGAGAAGAACGCCGCGGTGCGGATCATCAGGGCGCGGTCGTTGGCGCTGATGACGTGACGCTCCGCGGCGAGTTTGCTGGCGCCGTAGACGTTGAGCGGGCCGGCGGCGTCGCTCTCGACATAGGGGCGATCGGCTTTTCCGTCGAACACCAGGTCGCTGGAGAACCCCACGAAGGGCAGGCCTCGCGCCGCACAGGCCTCGGCCAAGCGGGCGGCTCCGGAGGCGTTGGCCGCGAAACACGCTTCAGACGCCTGCTCGGCCTCATCGACGCGCACCCAGCCTGCGGTGTTGATGACCGCCCAAGGCTGCAACCGGTCCAGGGCTGCGGCCATCTGAGCAGGATCGTCAAGACTGAGGGACGCACGGTCGGTCAGCATGTAGCCCAGACCGCGCCACTCGCAGCTCCTGGCCATCGCCGCGCCCAGCGTGCCTGAGGCGCCGGTGATCAGCAGCGGCCGGCCGCCGCCCTGCGGCGCATGCCAGGCCGGGCGCGGCTGCGGATGCTGCACAGAGGTGAACACCGGCGAATAGATCAGGCGCACGTCGCGACGCCACCAGCCGGGCCCGGCCCCGGCCGGAGACGGATCCTGCTCACCACGGGCCAGGCTGCGGATCGTGGCCGCCAGGGCGGTGGGCCGGGGGACGGGTCCCCTCAGATCGAAGGCGCCGGTTTCGTAGCCACCATCGGCCCGGGTTAGCAGATTGTCCCAGTCGTAGGAGCCAAACAGCGCCCAGGCGGTCACCGCCTCGACGTCCGCGCCCCGGTCACGCAAGGCCTGGGCGCTGTCCCAAGCCTCCCGGAGCCAGCGGATCTGCTCCTCGCGGGTGCAGCCCAGGTGGCATTCGGTGAGGGCCAGGGTACGGCCATAGCGATCCCAGGCCTCGCCCATCGCGCCTTCCACCAGGCCGGGGCCCGGTTGGATCACCCGGACGGCCTCAACATCGGCATAGCCTCTGAGGCCGTTGCCCCCCCGCGTGTGAAAAGGGTAGCGCTCGAGCCGATGGTCGAGGTGGCGGTCACTGGTCACATAGTGATTGACGCCGATCACGTCGCTGGGACAGGGCGCCTGCGCGATCGCGGCCAGGCGATCGCCGAGGTCCATGCGGGCCAGGCGCCGCCATAGCGGATGATCCCGGGTCACGCGACCTTCCAGCAGGTCCCAAGTCATCCACCGCCGGTCGTTGTCATAGGTCGCCTGGTAGGCCGCGCCCGGAGTGGCATAGGTGCGGCCAAGGTCCTCGGTCTGGATCAGCCGCGCGTCGGGCGTGACCTGACGGATCGCGGCCATCGATAGCCTGACACCGTCGATCTGGTTCAGAAGCGCGACCCAGAAGGTCTTTTCGTCGGCCGCATGCGGGTGCCAATGGCCGTAGAGGGCGCTGAACCGGGCCGTGGTCAGCGGTTCGTTGACCGGCGTCCAATCGCGGACATGCGGATACCGTTCAGCCGCCGCGCGCGCGAAATCCGCGAGGCCGGCGGCGAAGTTCGGATCAAGGAGGTGGGTGCGCCTGGGTCCTGAGCCGTGGTGCACCAGGCCCGCGATCGGCGCGATGTCGAGGGCCTTGAGACGGTCGAGCCGCGCGTCGGTCCAACGCCAGTCACATTCGTCGGCCCGGTCAGGCGCGACCTTTTCCCAGAGCACCGGGTAACGAAGCGTGCGCACGCCCAGGTCGGCGACGAGGTCGAGATCGCCGATGCGATCATGGTGCCCGCTACGGCGGACCTGATCGTGGAACTGGTCGCCCACACGGTTGACCGTGCATTCCAGGCCACCCCAAAGCTGCAGTCGCCGCACGTCACCCTACCCGGAGGGACCCGGCCCCAGCGGACCAAGAATCGCAAAGCGCCTGACGCCGAATCGTTCCTGTTCCGGCGATGTATTCCCAAGCTTTGTCGACAATCGTACCGAGGAACCGGCGTGCCACCCCGCGTATTTGAGGAGGCATGGCTTCAGAATCTGAACACACCGTGCTGGTTACAGGCGGCGCGGGCTACATTGGCGCCCACACGGCAAAGGCTCTGCGCGAGCGTGGTCACAATCCTGTCGTCTTTGACAACCTGAGTTCCGGCTACCGCGACGCCGTCAGATGGGGTGACTTCATCCACGGCGACATCCGAGATACCGAGGCGGTGGCCGAGGCGCTTGCCCGCACCCAGGCGCGGCACATCATTCACTTCGCCGGCCTGATCGAGGTGGGCCGTTCCGTCAGCCGGCCGGATCTCTTCTGGGCCCACAATGTCACCGGGCTCGCCAGCGTGCTGCAGGCCGCCGCCAAGGCGCAGGTGCAACGCGTGGTGTTTTCCTCCAGCGCCGCGGTCTACGGCCAGGCCGCGGCCGGGTTCGAACTGGACCTGCTGAGCGAAGACAACCCTAAGGCGCCCGCAAGCCCCTATGGCGACACCAAGCTGGCCGGCGAGAAGATGATCGCCGCCTACGCCTCGGCGTTCGGGTTCTCGGCGGTGGCGCTGCGCTATTTCAACGCCGCCGGCGCCGATCCCTCCGGCCTGATCGGCGAAGCCCACCAGCCCGAAACCCATCTGATCCCCCTGGCCATCGCCGCGGCGCTGGGGCACGGCAAGCCGCTGACGGTGTTCGGCACGGATTTCCCGACCCCTGATGGCACCTGCCTTCGGGACTATGTTCATGTCGATGATCTCGCCGCGGCGCACGTCGCCGCGGTGGAGCTGCCCCTGGCGCCCAGCGCGTTCGAAGCCTTCAATATCGGCGCGGGCCACGGCGCCTCGGTGTTCGAGGTCCTCGCCGCCATCGAAGCCGCCTGCGGGCGCGCGCCGCCGCACAGCCTGGGCGCTCGCCGCGCCGGCGACCCGGCGAGTCTCGTCGCCGATCCCGCCCGCGCGAACCGGCGGCTCGGATGGACGCCGCGCTGTTCGGATCTCGACCACATCATCCGCACCGCCGTGGCCTGGCACAAGGCGCCGGCCTACGGCGCGACGTCTCCGCAGCCCGCGGGCATCCTGTCATGACCCCGCCAGCCTGGCCGGTCGGCGGTGAGCGCTCCGACGCTGGCGGCCGACCCAACTGACACGCCGAATTCGACAAGTCCTTTCTCAGAGTGGCCGCCATGAAGATCATCGAAGGTTCCAACCCCATCCAGGTCGGCGGCGCCGTGCAGGAAATCCGGCGCATGGGGCGGCCCCGTCTTCTTGTGTGTTTTTCTCACCTGCGCTGGGACTTCGTCTTCCAGCGCCCGCAGCACCTGATGACGCGGTTCGCTCAGGACCGTGCGGTGCTCTATTGGGAAGAGCCGGAGGTCCGCGACGCGCAGACGGCGCCAGAACTGCGGTTGCGACGGTGTGAGGCCAGTCCGGTCGTCGTGGCGACCCCGATCCTGCCGCCGGGCCTGGACGCCGCCGCCCAGGACGCGGCCCTGCGCCAGCTGCTCGACACCCATCTTGCCGGGCAGGACGTCGAACTCACCCGCTGGTACTACACCCCGATGATGCTGGGCTTCTCGCGGCATCTCGATGCGGCCTGCACCGTCTATGACTGCATGGACGAGCTCGCCAATTTCCGCTTCGCCCCGCCTGAACTCGCCGCCCGGGAGCGCGAACTGTTCAGCCTGGCCGACGTGGTGTTCACCGGCGGCCACAGCCTCTACGAGGCCAAGCGCGATCGCCACCACAACATCCATCCGTTCCCCTCCAGCGTTGATCGGGAACACTTCAGCCGAGCCCGGACCATGACCGAGGCGCCTGAGGATCAGGCCTCGATCCCCGGACCCCGGCTTGGCTTCTACGGCGTCATCGACGAACGGATGGACCTCGAGCTGATCGCCGCCCTCGCCGACGCCCGTCCGGAATGGTCGCTGGTGATGGTGGGGCCGGTGGTCAAGATCGATCCGGCTCAGCTGCCGAAGCGGTCCAATATCCACTATCTGGGCGGCAAGACCTATGACGTGCTGCCCACCTACCTGGCCGGGTGGGACGTGGCGCTCATGCCCTTCGCCATCAACGAGTCCACGCGCTTCATCAGCCCCACCAAGACGCCGGAGTACCTGGCCGGGGGCACGCCGGTGGTCTCGACGCCGATCACCGACGTGGCCCGGCACTACGGCGAGCTGGGCGGCGTCAAGATCGCCGCCGAGCCCCCCGCCTTCGTCGCCGCCTGCGATGCGGCGCTTGAACTCTCAGGCGGGTCGTCCGGCTGGCTCGATGAGGTTGACCAAGCCCTATCGGCCCCGTCCTGGGACGTGACGTTCGGGGCGATGGACGACCTGATGAGCGCCGCGGTTTCGGCCCAGCGCAGGGCGGCGAGCGGCCGGGTCGGCGCAGCCCTGCCCCTTCCGGTGTCCCGGCCGACGATCCGGACGGCGGTGCAGCCGCGGTCGTTCGACTATCTCATCGTCGGGGCGGGCTTCGCAGGCTCGGTCCTGGCGGAGCGGCTGGCGGCGGGGCTGGGGAAGCGCGTGCTGGTGATCGACAAGCGGCCCCACATCGGCGGGAACGCCTTTGACGAAAAGGACGCCGCCGGCGTGCTGATGCACCGCTACGGCCCGCACATCTTCCACACCAACTCCGATGAGATCGCGAGCTACCTGTCGCGGTTCACCAAGTGGCGCCCCTATGAGCACCGCGTGCTGGCCTCGGTGTCTGACATGCTTGTGCCCATGCCGATCAACCGCACCACCCTCAACAAGCTCTACGGCCTGACCCTGACCACCGACGCAGAGGCCGAGGCCTTCCTGGAAAGCCGCGCCGAGCCGGTGGACCGCATCCGGACGTCCAAGGACGTTGTCGTCTCCAAGGTGGGGATGGACCTCTATCAGCGGTTCTTCGAGGGCTACACCCGCAAGCAGTGGGGCATGGATCCCTCCGAGCTGGACAAGTCGGTGACCGCGCGGGTGCCCACCCGCACCAATGACGATGACCGCTATTTCGTCGACAGCTTCCAGGCCATGCCGGCCGACGGCTATACGCGCATGTTCGAGACCATGCTCGACCACCCCAACATCACCGTCGAGACGGGGGTCAATTTCCAGGACGTCCGCAGCGACACCCTCTACGACGAGCTGATCTTCACGGGGCCGATCGACGAATTCTTCGATCACCGGTTTGGAAAGCTGCCCTACCGGAGCCTGGCCTTCCGCCATGAAACCCTGGATCGCGAGTGGTTCCAATCGGTGGGGACGGTCAACTACCCGGATGAAGCCACCCCCTACACCCGGATCAGCGAGTACAAGCACATCACGGGCCAGACTCATCCGAAGACCACGGTCACCTACGAGTTTCCCCAGACCGAAGGCGACCCGTACTACCCAATCCCGCGCCCCGAGAACCAGGCGCTGTTCAAGCGTTACGAGGCCTTGGCCCTGGAAACGCCCGGAGTCCATTTCGTCGGCCGCCTGGCGACCTATCGATACTACAATATGGATCAGGTCGTCGGTCAGGCGCTGGCCAGCTACCGGCGCATCGCCGAGGCCGAGGGCCGCCTGAACGCTCTCGAACTGGCGTCGGCGACCGCCGCTGAGTAGGTCGCCGGGAGAGCCGGGGATGCAGGACAACCCCCGTGGGGCGCTGGGCTGCGCGTCACGCGGTCGCCTCGCTGGTTCTGGTTCAACCCGCGTCGTGAGGCCGCGCTAGCCTTCCTGCGAGGGCCGCTTCTTTTCGCTGCGGAAGATCGCGACCAGGCGTTCGCCACTCCAAATCTCGATGTCGTGGCCGTCGTCGTGGCCGCCGACCAAACTCATCACCTCTCCGTCGCTTTCCGCCTCGAGGGCCAGACGGCGGAGCACGGCCCCACGGGGATCGATCAAGAAGAGATTGTAGAGCGCCATCCTGTCCTCCCAGTCGGAGTGGGTGTGCGCCCCGCCGGTTGGCGCGAGCCTGAGCGAACGGTGCAGCCCCCGTTCATTTTGGCCCCATGTCGGCCATGCGGCGAAGCTTAGAAAAATTTAGCATCCTTGGCCTATGTCTCTGCTCCATGTCTGAAGCTCAGTGGCTTGATCGTCGTATTGAACCCCGCGCGCCGACGAGCGATCGGGTGCGGGTGTTCTATGGCCCCGCTCTCGGTTCCTGGTGGGACGCGACCATGCGCGACGTCAGCTCCAGCGGCCTGAAGCTGGAAATTCCGGCCCTGGTCCCCCTGCCCAAGGCACTGACCGTGCTGCACGTGCCCGACGGCGAGGTGTTCATCGTGCGGGCCAAGTGGCGCAACCACGACATGATCGGCTGCAAGATCCACCAACGCCACAATCTGGAAACAGAGACGGACCCCGCCTTCGACGCCCTGAAGGTCAGTTGGCGGTCCCTCAAGGCGTAAAGTCCAAACCTGATAGAAGCCCACTGTGTCGACTACCTGACTTTCCAGGTATAGATCGCATCTGCGTTTTCCTGCGACCCTCGATCACACTATATGCTAGGTGTAGGTGCCGGAGACGCTGAAGCCTGAATGCTGGATTATCGGATATACTTCCTGGGCGCCAACGGGCGCATCAGCCGCGCTGTCGCCTTCGAGTGCGAGAACGACGCGTCGGCCATCGAACTTGCGCGCCAGCACACCCACGAGCACGCCATGGAACTGTGGCAACAGGCCCGGATGGTCCAGCGCTTCGAGCCGCAGCCGCCGGAATAGACCGCTGCGGCCAGGTCCCTGCTGGCCGAAGGGCCGGGCGGCAGGCGCCTGCGGAAAACCGGTTTCCACCCTTCCTGATCCCGCCTAGAGCCTGATCCGTTGAGGTGGAATCGCTTCGCGATTCCGCCGATGCGGTGGATCAGGCTCCCAGATTTAAGCGAGAGCATGATTCACGCCTGAGCCGGGACCGCTGCGCGGTTCCGTCTCAAGCGATCATGCTCTAGG
>NZ_JAUYAF010000028.1 GCF_030693625.1 Phenylobacterium sp. | reverse complement strand
ACCTGGCCGCGGAGAGCCACAACGATCGCGCCATCGAAGGACCGCTGGACTTCGTGCAGTCCAATGTCATGGGCACCGCGATCCTGCTGGAGGTCTCCCGCGCCTACTGGGGCAAGCTTGAGGGCGCCAGGAAGGACGCCTTCCGCTTCCACCACGTGTCCACCGACGAGGTGTTTGGCGCGCTGGGCGAGGACGGCGACTTCACCGAGGCCACGCCCTACGATCCCAACTCGCCCTATTCGGCCTCCAAGGCCGCCGCCGATCATCTGGTTCGCGCCTGGCACCGCACCTTCGGCCTGCCGATGGTGCTCACCAACTGCTCCAACAACTATGGGCCCTACCAGTTTCCCGAGAAGTTGATCCCGACGGTGATCACCCGGGCCCTGGAGGGCAAGTCGATCCCGGTCTACGGCGATGGCCGCCAGGTCCGCGACTGGCTGCATGTGGACGACCACGCCGACGCCCTGCTGACCGTGCTGCAGAAGGGTCGGCTGGGAGAGACCTACTGCGTGGGCGGCGACTCGAACCTGCGCAATATCGAGGTAATCAAGATCCTCTGCGCCCATCTGGACGAGCTGGCGCCGGCCAATGTGCCGCACGCCGAACGCATCAGCTTCGTGGCCGACCGCCCGGGCCATGACTTCCGCTATTCCATCGACGCCTCCAAGCTCGCCAATGAACTGGGCTGGACGCCGAAGACCGACCTGGCCGCCGGCCTGGAGGACACCGTCCGCTGGTACGTCGAGAACCGCGCCTGGTGGGAAGCCATCCGCGAGCGCGGCTTTGAGTCCGAGCGCCTGGGTCTTGCCAAGGCATGACCACGACGATCCTGCAGTTCGGCGCCACCGGGCAGCTGGCCCGGGAGATGCTGCTCCGCTCCAGCGGCGGGGTGGCGATCAAGGCCCTGTCGCGGGCCGATGTGGACATCACCGACGCTGACGCCGTGGCCCGCATCATCGGCGAGACACCCGACATCGACCTGGTGTTCAACGCAACGGCCTATGCCGCGGTGGACAAGGCCGAGAGTGAGCCGGACCTGGTCTATGCCGCGAACGCCAGGGGCCCCGAAGCCATGGCCCGGGCCTGCCAGGCCCGCGGCGTGCCGCTGATCCACATCTCGACCGACATGGTGTTCGACGGCGAAAAGACCGGTCCCTATGTCGAGACCGACCCCACCAACCCGCTGCACGTCTATGGCGCCTCGAAGCTGGCCGGCGAGCAGGCGGTGCTGGAGCACTGCGACCGCGCCCTGGTGGCCCGGGTGTCCTGGCTGTTCTCGGCCTTCGGTCAGAACTTCTTGCAAATGATGCTCAAGCTGGCGGACACCCAGCCGCTGCTGAAGGTGGTGGACGATCAACGCGCCCGGCCCACCGCCAGCGGCGACGTGGCCGGCTTCATGCTCAGCCAGGCCCAGCGCCTGTCGCGCCTGCCCGCCGGCGCGCCGGAGTGGGGCCTGCTGCACCTGGTCAATGACGGCGTCGCCACCCGCTTCGAGATGGCCCGCGCCATCTTCGAGCTGGCGCGTCCGGGCCAACCCCTGCCGCCCATGCAGCCGGTGCCCACCAGCGCCTTTCCGACCCCGGCGCGGCGCGCGCTGAATTGCGAACTGGACACGGTCAAGCTCCAGGGGGTCTTTGGACTGACGTTGCGGCCGTGGCGCGAGGCGCTGGAGGACACCATCGAAGATCTGAACGCAGCCCCGGTGACCGCATGAGGCGTGGCATCATCCTGGCCGGCGGCTCGGGCACGCGCCTGCATCCGCTGACGCTCGCGGTCTCCAAGCAGCTGCTGCCGGTCTACGACAAGCCGATGATCTACTATCCGCTGTCGGTCCTGCTGCTGGCCGGTGTGCGCGAGATCTTGATCATCACCACGCCGGAGGACCAGTCCGGCTTCCAGCGCCTGCTGGGGGACGGTTCCCAGCTTGGCGTGCGGTTCGAGTACATCGTCCAGCCGACCCCGGGCGGCCTGGCCGAGGCCTATATCCTGGGCGAGGATTTCGTGGGCGGCGAGCCCAGCGTGATGATCCTCGGCGACAACATCTTCTTCGGACAGAACTTCAGCCAGATGCTGCGGTCAGCCGACGCCCGGACCGAGGGCGCGACAGTATTCGGCTACACCGTGCAGGATCCCGAACGCTACGGCGTGGTGGAGCTGGGCGCCGACGGCCGGGCGCTCGGCATCGAGGAGAAGCCCGCCCATCCGAAGTCCAACTATGCGGTGACGGGCCTCTATTTCTACGACGGCCGCGCCTCGACCTTCGCCAAGACCCTGGAGCGGTCGGCGCGGGGCGAGCTGGAGATCACCGCCCTGAATCAGATCTATCTGGAGGAAGGCGAGCTGCACGTGGAGCTGCTGGGACGCGGCTTCGCCTGGGAAGACGCCGGCACCCATGACAGCCTGATCCAGGCCGGCGAGCTGATCCGCACCTTCGAGCAGCGCCAGGGCCTGCGCATCGGCTGCCTGGAGGAAATCGCCTTCCACCAGGGCTGGATCGACCGGCCCCAGCTCCTGAAGCTGGCCGATCGCCTGGCCAAGAGTGAGTACGGCCAGTACCTGCGTCAGCTCGCCGACCGGCCGCAAGGCTTCGACGAACCGGCTGAGTGAGCGTGACAGCCAAAAGTGGACGCCGGTTTCGGCGAACGTCACGCGACAACTAGGGGCGTCAGGCCAGGCGGCTCTTCACCCGCCCGTAGGCCAGATAGACCGCCACGCCGATCACGTTCCAGACGGCGTGGCGATGAAGGCCGCCAGCGTCCCGGCATTGGCCAGCGACGCGATCTCCGACAGCGGCATTCACGCCGGCGATCACCGTGGCGATGAGGCCAGTCAGGATGGTCACCCGGCTGGGCAGGCCGCGCGGTGACACCGCCGCCAGCCACCGGGGCAGCAGGCCGTCCCGCCCCTGACCTGATGGGCGCCTCGACCATGACGCCGATCAGCGGTGGGCGGCAAGCGCTTAGCAGGGGCCGCGCCCGGCGCCAGCCTGCCAGCTCCTGGAAGGACAATCCCATGCGCCGCCTGTTGCTTGCCCTCGCCCTGCTGCTGTTTGCGGGCCCGGCCCTGGCTGACGACAGGCCGCTGAACGCCCTGGTGGCGGACTACGAGGCCTATGCCCTGGCCGATGACCCGATCACGGCCGGCGGCGAGGGCGACCGCGCCGCTCTCTCACGCCTGCCCGACGTGACGCCGGCCGCCGACGCGGCGCGAACCAGGGCGCTCAAGAGCTTCCAGGCGCGCTTGACCGCCATAGGCGAGGCCGGCCTGTCGGAGGAGGCCCGCCTGAACCGCGTCTTCCTGGCCTGGACGCTTGACCGGCAGGTCCAAGGCCTGGCCTTCGACGAGGCCCGCATGCCCTTCAATTCCGACGGCGGCTTCCACCAGACCCTGGGCTATCTGGCCGCCACCACGCCGATCCGCTCGGCCGCCGACGCGAGGGCCTGGATCGATCGGCTGAACGCCGTCCCGGCCTACTATGCCGCCAACATCGCCAACGCCCGGCGCGGGGCGCAGGCGGGCTTCACCCAGCCGCGCGGCGCCAGCGCCCAAGTGCTCGCCAGGGCCCGGGAGATGGTCACCGCCCCGGTGGAGACCGATGCCCTCCTGACCCCGCTCCTGGCCCTGCCCGCCTCCATGCCGCAACCCGAGCAGGCGGCGTTTCGAGCCCAGGCTCTCGCCGTGGTGCGCGACAAGGTTCGCCCCGCCCAGCGGGACTTCGTGGCGTTCCTGGAACAGGAATATCTCCCGGCCAGCCGCGAGGCCCTGGCCGCTCGCAGCCTGCCCGACGGCGAACGGTACTACGCCTGGCTGGTTTCCGACCACACGACCACCGCGATGACGCCGGATGAGATCCACACGGCGGGCCTGGCGGAGGTGGCCCGCATCCGGGCCGAGATGGACGGGGTGATCGCGGAGACGGGGTTCAAGGGGGACTTCAAGGCCTTCCTAGCCATGCTGCGCTCCGACCCGCGCTTCTACGCCACCTCGCGCGAGGACCTGCTGGAGAAGGCTTCTCGGATCGCCAAGCGGATCGACGACAAGCTGCCCGGCTGGTTCGCCACCCTGCCGCGCCTGACCTACGGGGTGCGTCCGGCGCCCGCCGATATCGAGGCCAACTACACGACCGGCCGTTACTTCTCCGGCAGCCCGGCCCAGGGGGTGGCGGGGGGCTACATCGTCAATACCGCCAAGCTGGACCAGCGGCCCCTCTACGAACTTCCCGCCCTAACGCTGCACGAAGCCGTCCCCGGCCATCACCTGCAGATCGCGCTGAGCCAGGAGCTAGAGGGCGTGCCCGCGTTCCGGCGCAACGCCGGCGTCACCGCCTTCACCGAAGGTTGGGGCCTCTATGCCGAGAAACTCGGCGGCGAGATGGGCGTCTACCAGGACCCCTATGAGCGGTTTGGGCGGCTATCCTACGAGATGTGGCGCGCCTGCCGCCTGGTGGCGGACACCGGTATCCACTGGAAGGGATGGAGCCTGGAGCAGGCCAGGGCCTGCTTCACCGACAATTCGGCGCTCTCGCCGCTCAATATCGAGGTTGAGCTGGCGCGTTATGTCTCCTGGCCCGGCCAGGCCCTGGCCTACAAGCTCGGCGAGCTGAAGATCGTGCAACTGCGGGCGAAGGCCCAGGCCGAGCTTGGCGATCGTTTCGACATCCGCCGGTTCCACGACGCTGTCCTGCTGGCGGGCCCGCTGCCCCTGGACCTGCTGGAAACCCGCATCGACCTGTGGGTGAGGACAGCACGCCACAGATGAAACCTAGTTTTCGCTTTTGCGTTGGATGGGTGACATTTCGTCGCCGATTGATTGCCGATGAATCAGTGCAACACTCAAGCTTAGCTGCCTTCCCCCCGAACCAATGGCAGCAGCGGAGGATATGAGTATGGCCGCAGCTTCCCTAGGCCCCATGGGCCCAAAGGGTCGACCGAGTCTTTACAGGATAGCCCTGATCGCCGGCTTCCTGGGTCTCAACGCCGTCTTCTGGTATCTGGCCATCAAGGCGGTCGCCTTCGTGAGCCTGCTCGCGACCCTCTGACAAGACGACCTAGTCCGGCCAGAGTTCCTGAACATCGCCCTTGCGGTTCAACACCCGCACGGCGCGCTTGACCACGGTGAGAAGGCGCTCCTTCCGCGCCGGCTCGTCATACGTCATCGCGCCCTTCGCCAAGCCCTCCAGCAGGAAGCGGCCGAGATCTCGGCTGGTCTGGAAGCGAGGGTCCTCGCCGGCCTGGGCAAGCGCCAGGAACCGGTCGCCCACCTGGGCGCGGTCGAAGGCGCTCTGGGCGGCGGCCAGACGGATGCGCAGCATCGGCTCGGTGCGGGCGGCGGTCTCCAGCTCAGCGAAGGCCACGAAGGGAATCTCGTGCAACAACGCCCAATAGGCGTCGATGGCGTGTTCCGAGGCGTCGACGCCGGGGGCGGCGGGCGCCGAGGCGGCCTGCTCGAACAGTCGAGCGCGCTCCACCTCGATGTAGGTGACAGCGGCCTCCACCAACTCTTCACGGCTGGCGAAATGATAGAGCATCGCGCCCCGCGTCAGGTTCGCGGCGTCCGCGATCATGGCGTTGGTTGCGGCGTGATAGCCGACGTCGGCGAACAGCCGCATGGCGGCGTCGAGGATGCGCGCTCGGGTACGCCGAGACTTCGGCGTTTCCTTCGCAGGATAGGTACGGGCGTCCATCGGGACCTGATTTGGGGTGACCTGGGGAGGGTCGGCCTGAGGAATCCCTTACTCCGAAAGGCCCCGCTTCGAAAGGGGCACGATCGGTTTCATGAGAATGACATGCAATCAGCCTAACCGGCAGGCGTTGGTTGCTCGCCAAGGGGGCCTCGATGTCCGATTTCGGAATCCGGCGTTATCGCACCGTCTTCATTTCCGACATCCACCTTGGGACCAAGGGGTGTCAGGCGGAACTGCTACTGGACTTCATCCGCCATATCGAATGCGACCACCTCTTCCTTGTGGGCGACATCATCGACGGCTGGAAGCTGCGCTCGGGCTGGCACTGGCCGCAGAGCCACAACGACGTCGTGCAGAAGGTTTTGCGCATGGCGCGCAAGGGCGTGAACGTCACCTACGTGCCCGGCAACCATGACGAGGGCGCGCGCGAGTTCATCGGCGTCCACTTCGGCGGCGTGGTGGTGGCGAGGGACGTCATTCACGAAACCGCGGACGGCAAACGCTTCCTGGTGCTGCACGGCGACGAGTTCGACGGGGTGGTGCAGCACGCCCGCTGGCTGGCCTTTGTGGGCGACTACGCCTACCGGGCGCTGATCGCCATCAACACCCTGTTCAACCGCGTGCGCCGCCGGATGGGCTTCGGCTACTGGAGCCTGTCGGCCTTCCTCAAGACCCGGGTGAAGAACGCGCTGCAGTTCGTCGAGAACTTCGAGGCCGCGGTGGCGGACGAAGCGCGGCGGCGCGGGGTGGACGGCGTGATCTGCGGCCACATCCACAAGGCCGAGATGCGCGACATCGACGGGATCGCCTATATCAACGATGGTGACTGGGTTGAGAGCTGCACCGCCCTCGTCGAGCATCCTGACGGACGGCTCGAGATCCTCGAATGGGCCAAGATCCGCTCCTGGTCGGCTATCGACCGGACCCTGCCGGACCAGATTCTCCTCCCGGCGATCGCCGCGTAACGCCGTTTTCTTGACAGCCTCCTCGAACTGACGACAGTGCCGCTGTCATGACGATGCCCCCAACTCGCTATGTCTCCAGTCTGCGCGATCGCCAGAAGGCCGAGACTCACGACCAGATCCTGCGCGCGGTGGCCACCCGGCTGGAGTCGGGCGGGCTGGAGGAGCTGAGCTTCGCCGAGATCGCCGCCGAGGCGAAAGTGGGCGAGCGCACCGTCTACCGTCACTTCCCCACCCGTGAGGCTCTGATGGGCGCCTTCTGGGCCTGGCTCCAGACCCAGGCGCTGGCCCCGCCCCGGCCGTCGCGCAACCGCGTCCGCGAGGCCATCACCGCGCCCCGCGACAGCCTGAAGCCCATGCGCATCATGGTGGTGACGGACGCCTGGGAGCCGCAGGTGAACGGCGTGGTCCGCACCCTGACCCGGGTCATCAAGGAGATGCGGGAGATGGGCCACTCGGTGGAGGTGATCAGCCCTGACCAGTTCAAGACCTTCCCGCTGCCCACCTATGCCGAGATCAAGGTGGCGGTCGGCACCTACGAGCCGGTGCAGGAACGTTTCAAGGCGTTCGAGCCGGAAGCGATCCACATCGCCACCGAGGGCCCCCTGGGCCTGGCGGCGCGGCGCATCTGCGTGGAGTGGAAACTGCCCTTCACCACCAGCTATCACACCCGGTTCCCGGAATATGTCTCCGCCCGGCTGCCGCTGCCGCTGGCCGCCGGCTACGCCTACATGAAGTGGTTTCATAAGCCGTCAGGCCGCCTGATGGTGGCCACCCCCACCATGCGGGATGAACTGGAACACCACGGCTTCCGCAACATCACCGCCTGGTCCCGGGGCGTCGACACCGAGTCCTTCCGCCCGAGGGCCAAGGACGAGTGCGACGTCTATGAGGGTCTGGCGCGGCCGGTCTTCCTGTCGGTGGGACGGGTCGCGGTGGAGAAGAATATCGAGGCCTTCCTCGGCCTCGACCTGCCCGGCACCAAGGTGGTGGTTGGCGACGGCCCGCAGACCGAGGAGCTGAAGGCCAAGTACCCCGAGGTCGAGTTTCGCGGGTTCAAGATGGGCGACGAACTGGCCGCCCATTTCGCCTGCGCCGACGTCTTCGTCTTCCCCTCGCTCACCGACACTTTCGGCTTGGTGATTCTCGAGGCCATGGCCACCGGCACGCCAGTGGCGGCCTATCCCGCGCCCGGCCCCATCGACATCATTCCGGGCAGCAACGCAGGCGTCCTGGCCGGAAGCGCCACCGAGGGACTTCGCGAGGCCTGCCTGGAGGCCCTGAAGCTGGACCGCAAGCAGGTGCGCGCCTTCGCCGAGGGCTTCTCCTGGCGCGCGTGCGCCGAGGACTTCGTGCGCAACCTGCAGCCCTATCCCGAACCCGAGAAGACCCGCTTCTGGCGCCGCCTGCGTCGGTTGGCGCGGGTGCGGCGGCGCAGGCCGGAGGCCGCCTGACGGGCGCGGCGGCGCGACGAGAACCGGCGTGACCGGACGTCGTCGCCCCTACCCGGCCCCGCTCCTGCCGGCGTCAGGGCGCTGCGCGCGGGCCGCGACCCGCTGGACGGCGGCGCCGCGTTCGTACCAGCCCTTGGACGCGTTCACGATCGCCACCACCGACAACATCACCGGCACCTCGATGAGGACGCCCACCACGGTGGCCAGGGCGGCCCCGGAGCTGAACCCGAAGAGGCTGATGGCCGCCGCCACGGCCAGCTCGAAGAAATTGCTGGCGCCGATCAGGGCCGATGGCCCCGCGACGCAGTGAGCCTCGCCACTGAGGCGGTTGAGCAAATAGGCCAGGCCCGAGTTGAGATAGACCTGGATCAGGATCGGGACGGCCAGGATGGCGATGATGAGCGGCTGGCGGACGATCTGCTCGCCCTGAAAGCCGAACAGAAGAACCAGAGTCGCCAGCAGGGCGGTCAATGAGACCGGCCCGATTCTTCCAAGCGCCTGGTTAAGGCGCGCCTCCCCGCCCCGCATGAGGACCGAGCGGAAGAGCTGGGCCAGGATCACCGGAACAACGATGTAGAGGCCGACCGAGATCAGCAGGGTCTGCCACGGCACGGTGATCGCCGAGAGCCCCAGAAGCAGCCCCACGATCGGGGCGAAGGCCACCACCATGATGGCGTCGTTGACCGCGACCTGGCTCAGGGTGAAGTTCGGCTCGCCGCGACACAGGTTGCTCCAGACGAAAACCATCGCCGTGCAGGGCGCCGCGGCCAGAATGATCAGGCCCGCGATGTAGCTGTTGATCTCGGCGGCCGGCAGATAGGCGCGAAAGATCCCGCCAATGAACAGGGCGGCCAGCGCCGCCATCGAGAAGGGCTTCACCGCCCAGTTGATGAACAGGGTGACCGAGATCCCGCGCCAGTGAGACCCGACCCGCCGCATGGCGGCGAAGTCGACCTTCATGAGCATCGGAATGATCATGAGCCAGATCAGCACCGCCACCGGCAGATTGACCTTGGCCACCTCGGCCGCTCCGATGGTCTGGAAGGCGCGCGGGAACAGATGGCCCAGGGCCACGCCGACGACGATGCACAGCGCGACCCAGACCGTCAGATATCGCTCGAACCGGGACATGGCCGGGGATGCGACCAGGGCCGGCGTTGTCGGAAGGCTCAACGGTCAGACCTCTTCTGGTCGTCGGTCGCGCCGATCTCCTTGAGCGCGTTCTGCAACGACATGGCGTCGATCGTCGATAGAGGCAGGGTGAGGAACAACCGGATCCGGGCGCCCAGCTGCTTGGCGGCTTCCGCGAAGGCGGCGGCCTGCTCCGCGGGAGAACCCTGGACCGCCGCCGGGTCGGGAACGCCCCAGTGGGCGGTCATGGGCTGGCCCGGCCAAACGGGACAGACCTCGCCGGCGGCGTTGTCACAGACGGTGATCACGAAATCGAGCGGCGGCGCGCCCGGCCTGGCGAACTCGTCCCAGGACTTGGAGCGGAAATCCTCGGCGCTGAACCCGAGCGCCGTCACAAGCGCCAAGGCGTGCGAGTTCACCTGGCCCTTGGGCATGGAGCCCGCCGAGTAGCCCTTGAACCGGCCCTGGCCTTCCTTGTTGATCAGAGCCTCGGCGATCACCGAGCGCGCTGAATTTCCGGTGCAGAGGAAGAGGACGTTGTAGACTTTGTCAGTCGTCGGCTCAGCCATGTGTCGTCTCCCTAGCAGGCATGGCCCTCCGCCTCGCAGCTCTGGCTGGCGATCTTCGCCAGGGGCCCGCAGATTTCCGGCGCGCCGCCGCAGCAGTCCTCCATGAGGAAGGCGAGCAGGCCGCGCATGTTGTCGTAGTTGGCGGTGTAGATGATGGATCGACCATCGCGCCGGGAATCGATCAGCCCGGCATGGCTGAGGATGTTCAGGTTCGCCGAGAGGGTGCTGGGCGAGACCTCCATCTGCCGGGCGATGTCCCCCGCCGCCACGCCCGCATCACCCGCCTGAACCAGCATCCGGAAGACCGAGAGCCGTCCTTCGTGAGCGAGGGCGGAGAGACTTACAGTCGCGGGTTTCAGTTCCATATTTCCAACTTAGTTGAAACATACGACGGTTGGAAGACCTGGCCGCCGTGGCGCCCAAGCAAGGACCCATAGCGTGACCGATTTGCCCGCCCTGCAGCCGCAGTTTCTCGACCGTCCCGATCATGGAAGGTTGGAGCCGGGCGCCGTGTCCAACCACCCCCCACGAATCCTGCTGCTGTATGGATCCCTGAGGGAGCGGTCCTTCAGTCGCCTCCTGACCGAGGAAGCCGCGCGCATCCTGCAACGGCTCGGCGCGGAGACCCGGATTTTCGATCCCCGGGACCTGCCCCTGCCGGACGCCGTCGGGCCCGATCACCCCAAGGTGCAGGAGCTTCGGGCGCTGTCGCTCTGGTCTGAGGGCCAGGTCTGGTGCAGCCCCGAGCGGCACGGCGCGATCACCGGGATCATGAAGGCGCAGATTGACTGGATTCCGCTGGAGCTCGGCAGCGTGCGGCCGACCCAGGGCCGGACCTTGGCCGTCATGCAGGTCAGCGGCGGGTCACAGTCATTCAACGCGGTGAACACCCTGCGCCTGCTGGGCCGCTGGATGCGCATGATCACCATCCCCAACCAGTCCTCGGTGGCGAAGGCCTATGAGGAGTTCGACGACGCCGGGCGGATGAAACCCTCGGCCTATTATGACCGGGTCGTCGACGTGATGGAGGAACTGATGAAGTTCACCCTGCTGACCCGGGACCGCTCGGACTACCTCGTGGACCGGTACAGCGAGCGAAAGGCGGACGGGCGGGCGACCTCCGAGGTCGCCGCCATCCTGGCGGGCGCCTTGGCGACCCCGGGCGGCTAGAACTCACCCGGTACTGTCCGCAGGTTCTAGAGAAGCCGCGCGCGGATCGTCTGGCTGAGCATATCGATCAGGGTGACCGCTACGACGATGACGATGGCGATGGCCGCGACCTGGGAATAGTTGAATCCATTGAGGGATTCGAAGAGCGTCTGGCCGATCCCGCCGGCCCCGATCAGACCCAGGACCGTCGCCGACCGTGAGTTCGATTCAAACCGGTAGAGCGCATAGGAGCTCCACAGGGGCGCGACCTGGGGGATGACGCCCCAGACCACCTCCTGCAACGGGGTCGCGCCCGTGGCGCGGACGCCCTCCACCGGGCCGCGGTCGATGGATTCCACAGCTTCGGAGAACAGCTTGGCCAGGACGCCGCCCGTGTTGAGCGCCAGGGCCATGACCCCGGCGAACGGGCCCAGACCCACGGCCACGATGAACAGCAGGCCCAGAACCAGGTCGGGCACCGAACGTAGCAGGTTCATCGCCAGGCGCATGGGCTGCTGGAGCCAGATCGGAGAGATGTTGCGGGCGCAGACCAGCCCGAAGGGAATGGCCAGGAACACCGCCAGACAGGTGCCCCACAGGGCGATCTGCACCGTCAGCCACATCTGGGAGACATAGAGCTTCCAGTTGGTGAAGTCGGGACGCAGCAGCTCGCGGCCGAACTGCTGCATGTTCTCCGAGTTGGAGAACAGCATGGGCAGGCGGCTGATCTCCACCGGTCCGAAGCTGATGGCCAGGAACAGGATCACCCCGCCCCACACCAGAAGGTCGGGAGCCCGCTGAACCAGGGTTCGGCTCGGGGGACGGGGCACGCCCGCCATCTTCGGATCGGTGAGGGTCATCAGACGTCCGGATTGATCGCGCGCCGCTGGGCGGCCTTGGCGCGGATGTCGTCGAAGGCGGCCTGGGCCTTGGCGATCTTGGCGGCGTCGCCGCCGCGCTTGGCGTCGGCCAGGACCTCGGAGGCCTCCATCTCGCGGATCGGGTCCAGGTAGGTGTTGTCAGCCGGGCGGAAGCCGCCATAGGCCAGGCCCTTGAGCACCTCGCGCTGCTTGTCGGCGCGCGGCCCGGTCCCCGTCCCATAGGTCAGGAAGAACTGGCGAATCTTCTCCCGGATCGCCGGGTCCAGATCCTTGCGCGCGACGATGGAGGATTCCGGCAGCGGCGGAGAATTCCAGATCACCTCGATCTTGGCGGCGACCTCGGGATTCTCGCGGGCCGCGAACACCAGACCGACGGAGTTGTTGGTGGCCACGTCGAGCACGCCGTTGGCAACGGAGAAGACATTGGTCTGGTGGCTGGCCGAACGGACGCCCTTGAAGCAGGCGCCCGGCTCGATCCCGCGCGGGGTGAACAGATAGGTCATGGGGGCGAGCGTACCCGAGGTCGACTTGGCGTCGCCAATCCCGAAGGAGTAGCGCTTGTCACACTTCAGCACGTCCTCCAGGGTGATGCCGCTCCCCTTCTTGACGATCAGCACCGAGGTGTAGGAGTCGGCGCCGCCGGCGTCGACCACCCGCCCCAGGACCACGCCGTCGGCGCGACGGGTCGCCTCCAGGGCCGGAAGGGCGGAGAACCAGCCCACCTGCACCTGGTTGAAGCGCATGGCCTCGATCAAAGAGGTGTAGTTGGTGGCGAAATAGGGCTTCACCTTGACGCCGACCTGCTCGGACATGTCATCGAGCAGGGGCTGCCAGAGCGGCTGCATCGACGCCTGGTTCTCGGCCGATAGGATCGAGAAGGTCAGCTCCTTGGGCGCGCCGGCGGTCTCGGCGGGCTTCTGGCCGCAGGCGGCGAGGGTCAGGACGGCGGCCAGCGCCGTCAGAACGTGGCGGCGGATCATTTCGGCGCTCCTTCCCAGAAGGCGTCTTCGAATTCGGGACCGTAGATGTCGATCAGCCGTTCACGGCCCAGGCCGTCGATGGGACCGTCATAGACCACCTTGCCGGCCTTGAGGGCCACGACGCGCCGGCAGTAGCGCAGGGCGTAGTCCACCTGGTGGAGGGTCACGACGACAGTGAGACCGTCGGTGGCGTTCAGGTCGCGCAGCAGTTCCATGACCTTGCGCGCCGAAACCGGGTCCAGCGAGGCGACGGGCTCGTCGGCCAGGATGATCTTGGCCTGTTGCACCAGGGCGCGCGCGATGGCGCCACGCTGCTGCTGGCCGCCCGACAGGGTATTGGCGCGCTGGCCGGCATATTCGGCGACGCCGACGCGGGAGAGCGCGGCCATGACCGCGTCCTTGGTCTCCTGAGGCCAGGCGCCGAGGGTTCCCCGCAGCATGGGGATGCGGCCCAGAGAGCCGAGCGCCACGTTGGTGAAGAGGGTGAGGCGGCCCACCAGGTTGAACTGCTGGAAAATGAAGCCGACCCGGATGCGGGTCTCGCGCACCTTGCGGCTGATCTTGCCGCCGGCCTGCACGGGGCCGCCGAAGGCCTCGATAACGCCCGCTCCCTGGTCGATGGCCTGCAGGCCGCTGATGGAGCGCAGGAGGGTCGATTTTCCCGAGCCGGACGGACCGATGAGGGCGATCATTTCGCCACGGGAAACGTCGAGGGACACGCCGTCGAGGGCCTTGCGAGGGCCAAAGCTCTTCGAGGCGTTCCGTACGGACAGAACGGCGGCGTCAGGCATCAATGCAGAAGCTTTCCAGGTCGGCGCGGGCAAGGGCCGGAGATGCGTCATCGCCGACCGTCGCGACGACTTCATGACACGGCGCCCGCCGTCCGGTCTAGCGTCCGTTACGCCCTGGGGCGCCGTCAGCCCGAGACGTCCGCGAATGCCCCCGCACCGCGCAATTTCCTTCCCCGACGACTGTCACAAATCTCTTCGCGAAGGTCCCCTCGCAAGCCTTGGCCAGGCCAGGGTTTGCGCGCGATTCACCGCGCCAGAATCAAACCGCTTTACACAGGGGTCATATGCCCCTATTTCACCGCGCTCCGGCGGACCCGAAGTCCTCAAAAGCGCTGCTAACGCCGGCTAGGTTCAACAATCCATTGGGGGTTACGTGAATTGCACACGTATCAAACGCCCCTGGACCTGGTCCGTCAGCGGTCCCCGGAACGTCCTGTCGCAATAGCGCGACCTGACGCGGTGGCCGTCGCGGCGCGCTGGTTCCAGGAAAATTTCCGAGGCGACGTCTTCTACGCCGTAAAGGCCAACCCTTCGCCGTGGGTCATCGAGACCCTCGCGGCCAATGGGGTGACCTCCTTCGATGTGGCTTCGATCCCGGAGATCGAACTGGTCAGCCAGTTCGCGCCGGGCTCGCGCATGGCCTTCATGCACCCGGTGAAGAGCCGGTCTGCGATCTCCCAGGCCTATTTCGACCACGGCGTGCGCACCTTCGCGCTGGATACGCACGAAGAACTGGCCAAGATTCTCGACGCCACGGGCGGCGCCAAGGACCTCAACCTCATCGTGCGCCTGGCTGTGGCCGCCGAAGGCGCGGCCTATTCCCTGTCGGGCAAGTTCGGGGTCGACACCTTCGAGGCCCCGGGCCTGCTGCTCGCCGCCCGCCGCGCGACCCAGGACCTGATGGGCGTGTCCTTCCACGTCGGCAGCCAGTGCATGCGTCCCACCGCCTACCAGGCGGCCATGACCCAGGCGTCCCGCGCCCTGGTCCGCGCCGGCGTCTTCGCCGACGTGGTGGATGTGGGCGGCGGCTTCCCGTCGATCTATCCCGGCATGGCGCCTCCGGCCCTGGCCGACTACATCGACTCCATCGACCGCGGCTTCGCCGAGATGATGGTCCACGAGACCACCGAGCTGTGGTGCGAACCCGGCCGGGCCCTGGTGGCCGAGGGCTCCTCGATCCTCACCAAGGTCGAACTGCGCAAGGGCGACGCGCTCTATCTCAACGACGGCTCCTACGGCTCGCTGTTCGACGCCGCCCACACCAAGTGGCCCTTCCCGGTCAAGCTGATCCGCAACGAGGACGGCGAGGCACGCGAGGTCGAAGGCGCCTTGAAGCCCTACCGCTTCTGGGGTCCCACCTGCGACAGCCTCGACCACATGCCCGGCCCCTTCTGGCTGCCGGAAGACGTCCGTGAGGGCGACTATGTGGAGATCGGCATGCTGGGCGCCTATGGCGTGGCGATGAACACCCGCTTCAATGGGTTCGGCGACGCCGAGACCATCGAGGTCAACGACGCCCCCATGGCCTCCATGTTCGGCCTGGCCAAGCGCTCTATCTCGGTGCCGAAGACGGAAAACCACAACGTCGTGAAGCTGTCACGGGCGCGCGGGAAGAAGCGTCGGCGGAAATAACCGCCCGCTCAGTTGTTGATGGTCCAGCCGGTCGCTCCGTCCCGGCTGGGCTCCTTTTCCACGGACGGGCGCTCAAACTCCTGAGGATCAAGAGAATGAACGCTGACGTTCAAAACACGAACCGCAAGGCCGAGCTGCTCTCGACCACCGTCGAGCACGTGAGCATCGACCAGTACGACGCCCGTCCGATCATCGACTCGATGCGGAAGATGAGCTTCACCAGCCGCGACACCGCACGCGCCGCCGACATCCTGACCATGGCCCTGGAAGACAAGGCCTGCTCCACCTGGCTCACCCTGGCGGGCTCCACCAGCGCCGGCGGCTGCATGCATATCTATCGCGACATGCTGAAGTTCGGCCTGATCGACTGCGTGGTCTCCACCGGCGCCTCGATCGTGGACATGGATTTCTTCGAGGCCCTGGGCTTCAAGCACTACCAGTCCAAGCCCCAGGACCCGGTCGACGACCGCGACCTGCGCGCCCTCTATATCGACCGCATCTACGACACCTATATCGACGAGGAAGAGCTCCAGAACTGTGACGACGTCATCTTCCAGCTCTGCAACATGCTGGAGCCGCGCCCCTATTCGAGCCGTGAGTTCATCTGGGAGATGGGCAAGTGGCTGGCCGACGGCAACGCCAAGAAGCAGGGCTCGCTGATCGAGACGGCCTATGAGCTCGACATCCCCATCTTCTGCCCGGCCTTCACCGACTCCTCGGCCGGCTTTGGCCTGGTGAAGCACCAGGTGGAGAACATGAAGGCGGGCAAGCCCTACCTGACCATCGACTCCGTCGCCGACTTCCGCGAGTTGACCGACGTCAAGATCGCGGCGGGCACGACGGGCCTGTTCATGGTGGGCGGCGGGGTTCCCAAGAACTTCGCCCAGGACACCGTGGTCTGCGCCGAAATCCTCGGCCACGAGGTCGACATGCACAAGTACGCCATCCAGATCACGGTGGCCGATGTGCGTGACGGGGCCTGCTCCTCCTCGACGCTCAAGGAGGCCTGCTCCTGGGGCAAGGTCGACGTCACCTGGGAACAGATGGTGTTCGCCGAGGCCAGCACCGTGGTGCCGCTGATCGCGTCGGACGCCTGGCACCGGGGCGCCTGGAAGACCCGCGAAAAGCCTCGCTGGGCGAAGCTTTTCCAGAAGATCGCGAAGTAGCAGACAGGTCGGCCGCCATCGCCCGCGCGATGGCGGCCGTGGTTTGCGATCCTGACCTCAGGACCGGTCGTCGGCGATCCGGGGCGGTGGACGAGCCTCGCTGTCACCGTCGCTCAAGGCGATCATGACCCGCCCGAGGTTCAGCATCACCGTGGCGGGATGGATCCGGAACGGTCTGGGCAGGAAGACGGCCACCCCCGCAAGCAGCAGCAGGGCGGGCGACAGCAGGACCAGCACCGGAACAAGCGGCAGCCAGGGATTGAGCCTGCGCTGGCCAGGCTTGCGCACGCGCGGCACGACCCGCCAGCGGAGCAGTTCGGCGCGGGCGCGCATCACGGCAAGCTGACGCGGCGCCTTCCGGGGGCTCGGACTGACCACCTCGGAGGGCGAAGCTGGGGTCGGAAGCGGGTCCACTCGTCTGCCTTGGATTTCCTGGTGACCCTAACCCAGGACCTGCCGCCATCCCACCACAGAAAGCCCGCCAGCTTCGGCGTTGCATCGGCGTTGCATCGGCGGTGCGCATGCGCATGATGTCCCAACAGACAAGGGAGCGGGAAATGCGCCGTACACTGATCGGTTTGAGCCTGATGGGCGTCCTGGCCGCCGCCGGCGTCGCGCTGGCCCAGCCGGCGCCCGCCGTGGCGCCCACCCCGCCCCGGGCCCTGCCCACCGGCTATCTCAACGCCCAGACCTGGCCGGCCGCGTCCCTGATCCTGCCGCCGGCCCCGGCCACCGGCTCGGCCCGGGAGGCGGAGGACCAGGCGGTTTTCAAGGCCACCCGCAGCCTTGAGGGCTCCCCTCGATGGTCGCTGGCCCAGAACGACGTCCCTTCCCTGCCCGCCAACATGCTGACGTCCTTCAGTTGCGCCGTGGGCGTGCAGATGTCTCCCGACGCCACGCCGAAAATGATGACCATGCTCACCCGGATGGGGATCGACGCCAGCCGGCAGGTCTCCAGCGTCAAGGATGTGTTCAAGCGCCAACGGCCCTATCTGATCGCGGGCGAGGGTAATATCTGCGCGCCGAAGACGGAGTCCCTGGCCGCCAGCCCGGACTACCCCTCGGGCCATGCGACCTGGGGCTGGGCCGTGGCCATGTTCCTGGCCGAACTGGCGCCTGCCCAGGCGACCCCGATCCTGGTGCGTGGCCGCGCCTTCGGCGAGAGCCGGGTGGTCTGTGGCGTGCACAGCGTCAGCGCCGTGGAGGCGGGGCGCACCAATGCCGGCGCCATCCTGGCGGCCTGGCGCGGAGACCCTGCCTTCCGCGCCGACCTGGAGGGCGTCCGCGCCGAGCTTGAGGCCCTCCGCAAGGCAGGCGCGAAACCCGACGCGGCCATGTGCAAGGCCGAGGCCGAACAGACCGCCAAGACCCCCTGGTAGGGCCAGGTCAGATCCCGGCGTACCACTCATAGCCGCGGTCTTCCCAGAAGCCGCCCTTGCCCGCCCCGAGATGGGCGAAGTCGGCGACGGCCTCGACGCGCATGACGTACTTGGCGTGCTTGTAGCCGAGCTGACGTTCGACCCGCAGCCTCAGGGGCGCGCCGTGGGCCACCGGCAGGACCGACCCATTCATCTCGTAGGCCAGGATCGTCTGCGGATGATAGGCGTCTATCAGGTCGATGCTCTCATAGTAGCGGCCGTTCGGCCCCGCGCCGCCCAGGCTGTCGGCGCAGTGGAAGACGATATAGCGCGCGTCCTCCTTCAGGCCGGCCAGGTCCAGTAAAGGCCCCAGGCGCGCGCCCTTCCACCTGCCGATGCTGGACCAACCCTCGACGCAGTCATGGCGGGTGATCTGGGTTCGGGAGGTCAGCGCCCGGACCTGGGCGAGGTTCAGGGACAGGGGCGTGTCCACCAGGCCGTCCACCACCAGCCTGTAGTCGGAAAAGCCGTTCGACAGCAGCTTGCGGTACTCCAGGTCGCCAGGGCTGATCGAGCCGTTGGCGCGGAAATCGCTGCTGATGTCGGCTTCACTGAACTCCGGCGCCAGGGCGCTGCGGCTGATCAGCAGGCGCTGGGCGCGCAGCGTCAGGCCCTCGGCGCTGCGCAGGGTGGCCTGGACACGGGGGTCGTCATTGACCTTGTTGCAGGCGGTCAGCCAGAGGCCCGCGGCGCCGGCGACCGCGCCCTTGAGCCAGCCGCGACGGGTGTCAGCGCTCATCGGGGGGCTCCCTCGACATCTATGGCGTAGCGCCCGGTGATCATGGAGCGCAGGTTGTTCCAGACGCCCGACAACAGGACCATGGCGACGTGGACCAGGGCGAAGGCGACGATCAGGCCTGCGCAGATGAAGTGGATCGTCCGGGCCGACTGCCGCCCGCCGAACACCGCCGGCAGCCACGGCTGCCCCGCGTCCACAGCCGGCGACATGGTCAGGCCGGTCAGCACCATAAGCGGCAGGACGATCAGCACCATCCCGCCATAGGCCAGTTTCTGCAGGACGTTGTAGCGCCTAGCCTCTTCGCCCTTGGCGAACCGCAGGCGGGCGTGGTCGAGGATCTCCCGCAAGAGATGGCGCGGCGCCAGCTGGTCCCGGGTCGGCAGCAGGTCACGGCGGATGTGGCCGTTCAGGCTGTTGGCGGAGAGATAGACCAGTCCGTTGAGAACTAGGAGCCAGGCGAAGAAGAAGTGCCAGCGTCGGCCCGCCGCCAGGTCGCGATAGCCGGGCGCCGTGGACCAGGACGGAAACCCGCGCTTTTCGCCGTCTGAGAAGCCGAACAGGCCGGTGGTCTCCAGGGTGAGCGCCCCTACCTTGGTCACCCCGATCATCCGCTCACCGCGGTCGATGGCGGTCATGGACACCCAGGGATCGGCGAAGGTCGATGTCTGGCCCCAGTAGAGGGCCGGGTGGGCGTTGAAGATCTGCAGGCCGCTCATCAGCAGCAGGATCAGCGCCATGGCGTTGATCCAGTGGGTGACGCGGGTGACCACGCTGTGTCGATAGACCAGGACCTTCATCGGCGGCGGCATGTGGCGATCTTCCCTGGGGCCTTCAGCTTCGCACGATGACGATACGGCGGCGATGGCGCGCCGGACGAGCTTGAGCACGAATTCGACGCCCGCCCCCTGTCGGTTACAGGTTAGCTCCCATAAGTTCGCCGCCTGCAACGAAGGATGGGCGCGTGATCGAGGTCTGGGGCGGCGGGGTCAACACCTGGGAATGCGACGAGATGGGGCACCTGAACGTCCGGTTCTGGGTGGCCAAGTCCTTCGAGGGGATCGCCGGCCTGGCGGCGCAGCTGGGCATGCCCCGGGCCTTCACCGCGGGCGCCGAGTCGACCCTGGTGGTCCGCGAACAGCATATCCGCTTTCTGCGCGAGGCCCGCGCCGGCGCCGGCCTGATCATGACCGCCGGGGTGGTGGAGATGGGCGAGACCGACGCCCGCCTGCTGCTGGTGATCCACCACCTGTCAGGAGAGCCGGCGGCCACCTTCCAGGTCGTGGTCTCCCATGTCACCAGCACAGATCTGCGCGCCTTCCCGTGGCCGGCCCGCATTCGTCGTGCCGCCGATGCGCTGCGGGTCGAGATCCCCGCCTACGCCGCGGCCCGCGGTCTCGACCTGGCGCCGGTCCAACCCATGGCCAGCCACGCCAAGGCCCTGGAGCTGAACCTGACCCGCATTGGCATGGGCGTGATCCAACCCGCCGAGTGCGACGTATTCGGCCGCATGCGTGGGGAGATGTTCATCGGCCGGGTGTCGGACGGCGTGAACAGGCTGTTTGGTGAGACCCGGCCCGGGCCTGAACCAGTCTCGGGTGAGCCGCCCCCGAACATCGGCGGAGCGGTGCTGGAATACCGGGTGCTGCACCTCGACTGGCCGCGCGCCGGCGATTCCATCGAACTGCGGTCAGGCTTCGCCGCCGTGGAGGCCCGCACCCGCCGGGTCATGCACTGGATGGTCGACCCAGTCAGCGGACGGGCCTGGGCCAGCGCCGAGGCCGTGGTGATCAGCTTTGATCTCGACGCCCGCAAGGTGGTCGATATCCCGCCGGCGGCCCAGGCGGTCTACCGCGCCCAGCTCACCCCGGGCCTAGGGCTTTGACGCCGCGGTCCTGAGCGCGCGCGCCACAACGTCCGGGCGTTCCATGGGCAGGAAGTGGGTCGTACCCGGCACGGTCTCCAGTGTGATCCGCCCCGAGGCGGTGAGTTCCGCCTCATGGCCTTCGACCCGGCAGGTGGAGCCGTTTTCCGCGCGGAAGATGGTGATGGGCGCCGTGGAGCGCGCGAAGGCGTCCCAGGTGTCGTGAGCCTGGGCGGTGAAGTTGGACGCCTCCCACTCCGGAGCGCAGGTCAGCTCCACCTGGCCGTCAGGCCGCTCCCGGAAACCATCGGCGACGTAGTCGGCCAGCATGGCGGGCGTCCAGCTCTTGAAGGCGCCGCGGCCAGTATAGGCCTCGACCACCGCCTGATGGCTCGGAAAGACCGCGCGGCGACGCATGGCGCCCTGGACCAGGGGCGATTCGATGGGCTCACCCCCCGCATTCGCGGCGATGGACTCAGGACTGAGGACCACCGGGTCGAACATGACGAGGCTCTTGACCCGTCCGGGCGCCTCGGCGCTGGCCAGGATGCTGGCGGTGCCCCCCATGGAGTGCCCTCCCAGAACCACGTTCCTGAGGTCGAGCGCCTCGAGCAGCGCCAGCAGATCGTCGCGCAGGCCGTACCAAGACGTCCGCCCCTCCATCTCCGGCTTCAAGCCGGAACGGCCATGACCGCGCTGATCAATGGCCAGGACGTGGAAGTCCGCGGCGAGGGGCGCCAGGATGCTCGCATAGGCCCGGGCGTTGAAGCCATTGGCGTGGGTGAAGAGGATATCGACGGGCCGCTCGGCCGGACCGAATTCCAGCGCCGACATCTCCCCACCCCGGCTGGGCAGGTTGATCCGCACCGCGCGAGGTTCGCGCGCGACCGCAACATCCATGGGACCTCTCCTCCGACCGCTCCATATAGCCGCTGAAACCGGCCCGGCCACACCTAAGCCTTCAGGCGAGACGTGATCGCCAAATCGGGGAATTCAAAGGGGTTGAGGCTTAGCCGGAGAAAAGTGATCACGAGAGCGTGAATTAAAGCCTTGCCCTCGGGGCGAACCACGGCATATTCACGCCTTGCGCTTGCGGCGTTCCCATTCGGGGGCGAGTCGGGCGCTTCTTCACCTCCGTTTCCTAGGGGACCAGCATGACCTCCGAACTCCTTCGCAAGCTCCTCGTCGCCGGCGCCGCCGTCGCCGCCATCTCCGTCGCCGCCTGCGGCAAGCCCGCTGAAAAGGCCGACGCCGCCGCTGCTGAAGCGACCGACGCCGCCGCCACCGCGACCGACGCCGCCGCCACCGCGACCGACGCCGCCGCCGCCTCGACCGACGCCGCCGCCGCCGCCGCT
>NZ_JAUYAF010000018.1 GCF_030693625.1 Phenylobacterium sp. | reverse complement strand
GCTCGTGGCGGCCATCAGGGCCTGAGGAGGCCGTCGCTGGCCTCGCGCCGAAACGCCGCCTCCATCGCCCGGCCTCACTGAACGGCCATCGACCAAACTCCCCCATGGGTGCGTCAGCGCGTTTACACACAGCCTCGGTGGGTTGCGGACATTAGCCCGCTTATCAGTTCCGAGCACGATCACGCGTGCGCCAAATCCACGACAAAAGTGGCTAAAAAGACCACCACGCCCAGCCTAATCGCCCACACGCAAATACTGACTGCTGCGTCTCTAATGTCTATGTGCTCGCGACTGAGCAAAAAGCGCCAGTAGGGCAGATTGTTGAAGTTGAAGAGGGTCGATAGCACGCTCGGCACCATAAGTGCCCGCCCCTTCTTTTTTAGCGCGCCGACGCGAACTGCCAAGACGATCTGCACGAATAGCGTCGCGAGGACGTCCGCTATCAGAATATGCATCGCAAGCAACGCGTTCCCCTCCCACGCCCTGCTGGGCAGCTTATCGAGCACGCCAAATCGAGCAACCGGCACGACCTCGTAGTCAGGCCTAAACTGGAAGCCGACATCGCCGAAGTCGGACATGGGTGGTTTGCGGCTATTCGCGTTACCAGCCCCAAAGGCGTCCGGTGGACGATGGTGCCCAAACAAAATTGATCACCACCCAAGTCGCCGCGAATAGCCAGGAAACCGCAGCCAAAGGGTACAAGCTCTTAGAACCTCGACGCAGGGCTAGTAGGGCGAGAAGCCAAGTCGGAAATAGAACAGTCGCCAGCCACATAGCGATGGCGAACGGCCGTTCAGCGCGAAATAGGATCGGGGCAAAGATCAGTCCCCCGACCACGCTGCCAAACGCAATCAAAACCGCCGGAGCCAACAAGGCCAACAGGGACTGACGAGTGACAGACTCCAAGTTCATGAGTCATCTTTTCGCGTTGGTCGAACTTCCGCAACGGGTCGTGAACGGCAATTAGGGGTCGCGCGCAAAGCGGATCGTAGCCGATACCCTGTCCGGTTCCGCGAATCGCGGGGCCGAGCCTGGCGACGGGCGGCAACTACCGCCGCACCCCCGCCGTGCGCGCGCGGATGGCCTTGAACTCCGAGCCGTCCTTCCAGTCGGGCCAGTCCTTCGGGTCGCTCGCGATGGCCTTGCCCATGACGTAGATCAGCTCGACGTCCTGGGCCGCGCCGCGCAGGTCCCAGTCGGGGCTCCAGGCGTCGCAGGGCTGGTGGTAGCAGTTGGCGGTATAGTCGCTGACCCACTTGTCGCCGGCCGCGCGTCCGCCCTTGACCAGGTCGGCGCCGCCGCCGAGCCCCATCAGCAGCATCACCGGCACCCCCTGCTTGGCCAGGCTGAAATGGTCGGCGCGGAAGAACAGGCCGCGCTCGGGCTTGGCGTCCGGGGTCACGGTGCGACCTTGAGCCTTCGCCGCCGCGATCAGCCGGTCATCGAGCTGGCTCTGGCCATAGCCCACCAGCACCACGTCCTTGGCCGGTCCCGCCGTCTGCAGCACATCCAGGGTGAAGTTGGCCGCCATCCTGTCCAGCGGCGTGTGCGGATGGGCGGCGTAGTATTCCGATCCCAGCAGGCCGCGCTCCTCGGCGGTCCAGGCGGCGAAGAGGGTGGTGCGGGCCGGGCGCGGCCCGGCGGCCAGGGCGCGGGCGATCTCCAGCACGCCGGCCACCCCGATGGCGTCGTCCGCCGCCCCGCGCCGCACCTTGTCGCCGTTCACCGCAGCGCCGAGGCCGAAGGCGTCCCAGTGGGCGGAGAACATCACGCTCTGGTCGGGCCTGGTCGCCCCGGTCAGCTTGGCGATCACATTGCGGCTGGCGACCTGGCTGTGGGCCACGCCGTAATCCGCCGAGAACGCAGCGCCGGGCAGGACCACCGGCTTGAAGTCCGCCGAGCGTGCGCTGGTCTTCAGGACCTCGAAGTCCAGGCCCGCCTGTTTGAACAGATCGACGGCGGTGTCGCGCGCGATCCAGCCCTGCAGCAGCAGCTTGTCCTTGGCCGGGTCGGCCCGGACGATGTCGAAGCTCTCGCCGTTGGAGGCCGCCACCGTCGACCAGCCATAGCCAGCGCCCGGCGTCTCGTGGACGATCAGGGCGGCTACGGCGCCCTGGCGCACCGCCTCCTCGTACTTGTAGGTCCAGCGCGCGTAATAGGCCGCCGCCTGACCGCCGAACTTGCCGGCCACCGGCTCGCCGGGCTTGGCCTCGAAGTCGGGGTCGTTGATCAGGAAGACCGCGACCTTGCCCGTCAGGTCGTGGCCCTTGAAGTCGTCCCAGCCCCGCTCGGGCGCCCTGACGCCATAGCCGACGAAGACCAGAGGGGCATTCGCAATAGCCACCCGGTCCACCGGTCGCAGGGTGGCGACATTGATCTGCTGGGCCTGTTCGAGAACCGTCGTCTTGCCCGCCACCGCCACGCTGAGCTTGGCGCCCGGCTGCACCTGCAAGCGCTGCAGCTGCACCTCCTGGGTCCAGCCGCCCTTGTCCCCGGCCGGCTCCAGCTTCAGCGCCTGGAACTGGCCGATGAGGTAGTCGACCGTCTTCTGCTCACCCGGCGAACCTGGCGACCGGCCTTCGAAGGCGTCGGACGCCATCACCTTGACGATGGCCGACAGCCGGGCGGGATCGATGGGGCCGGAGCCCTGGGCCTGGGCGGTCGTCGCCATCAGAACAGCAGCGAGGGTGATGGCGGGAAGTTTCATAGGGCGGACTCCGGGGACAGCGCCCGACCCTAGAGCGTGATGATCCAAGTGAATACGGGTTCAGGCGCCACCCCAACCGCTCCTCCCGGCGCAGGCCGGGACCAGATTCATTCTGAGCCTTCGACCAGGACCCTTGTTCGTGTGGTTCGTGTGGTTCGTGGTTCCAATTCTTCGGGTCGCGCCGCCGCGGAGGCCCATCAGATTGTCCACGAACCACACGAACCACACGAACGGTGGATCAAGCCCGGTCACTGGAGGTGAATCTGGGTGGCTGCTTCGCGCCGCCGCTTCGCGGTCCCGGCCTTGGCTGCTTCGCGCCGCCCTTCGGTCGCCGGGATGAGCGGATGTTTGATCAGACCCGCGAAAGCTCCGCCTCGACGGCGTGCAGCCGGTCCTTGCCGAAGAACATCTCGCCGTCGACGAAGAAGGTCGGCACCCCGAAGGCGCCGCGGGCCACCGCTCTCTCGGTGTTGGCTGCCAGCTCAGCCTTCACCTCCGGGTCCTGGGTCGCCTCCAGGATCGCGCGGGCGTCAAGACCGGCCTTGGTGAGCACCCCGGCCACCACCTCCGGATCGTCCATCTTCAGCCCCTGCTCCCACATCGCCGAGACCACGGCCTCGAGATAGGCGTCACCCACGCCCGCCCGCCTGGCCGCCACCAGGCCGCGCATGATCAGCAGGGTGTTGACCGGGAAGTGGGGGTTGGAGCGATAGGCCGTCAGGCCGTGGGCGGCGACGAAGCGCCGGGTCTCCAGGCCCTCATATTCCAGCTTGCCCTTCACCCCGCCGAAGGCGGTCATCGGTGACTGGTTGCCGGTGGCCTTGAAGATGCCCCCCAGCAGGCAGGGGATCAGGTTGACCGTGGCGCCGTGCCTGGCGGCGATGCCGGGCAGCACCTTCCAGGACAGGTAGCCGTTGGGGCTGCCGAAATCGAAGATGAAGTCGATCGTCTTGCCCATCACCAAGTCTCCTTCCAGGGGCGCAGATCCAGTTCGTGGGTCCAGGCCGAGCGTTTCTGATTGTGCAGCCAGACATAGTTCGCGGCTATGTCTTCCGGCTTGAGAATCTCGTCGCCGGCCAGCTTGGCGGCCACGGCATCAGGCGAGTTGTTGGTGCGGGTGAACACCCCGTCGATGGCCCCGTCCACCACGATGTGGGCGACGTGGATCCCCGCCGGTCCCAGTTCGCGGCCGGCGGTCTGGGCCACCGAGCGCAGCGCCGCCTTGGCCGAGGCGAAGGCCGAATACATCTTGCCGCCGCGCATCGAGGCGGTGGCCCCGGTCACCAGGATCGTGCCCCGGCCGCGCGGCGTCATCACCCGGGCCGCCTCGCGGATGCTGAGGAAGCCCGCGAAACAGGCCATCTCCCAGACCTTCTGGAACACCCGCGTGGTGGTCTCCAGAACCGTGAAGCGCACGTTCGCGCCGATGTTGAAGACCACCACCTCCAGGGGGCCCACCTCGGCCTCGACCTTGTCGAACAGGGCGATCATCTCGGCCTCGTCGCGGGCGTCGACCCCGAAGGCGTGGGCCTTGCCGCCGGAGTTGCGGATGTCGGCGGCGAGCGCCTCCAGCTGGTCGAGATTGCGGGCGCGGCGGGTGACGCAGACGGTCAGGCCCTCGGCGGCGAAGGCCTTGGCGATGGCGCCGCCGACCCCGTCTCCCGCGCCGATCACCAGGCAGACTTTAGGCGCCGCGTGCAGTGGTTCTCCAGACATGGGCTCACCTAAGTTCAGTTTCTGGACGAACCATCGTATTGAATCTGGACCCAGTCAATGGGATAGTGTCGCCGAACCAAGGAACACCGCCCGTGAAGTGGGACGACCTCGCCGACCAGCCCTGCTCCATCGCCCGCTCGGTGGCGGTGATCGGCGACCGCTGGACCCTGATGATCCTGCGCGACGCCTTCCTGGGGGTGCGGCGTTTCGAGGCCTTTCAGACGCGGCTCGGCATCTCGCGCACCATCATCACCGAGCGGCTCAAGCTGCTGGTGGACGAGGGCGTGCTGGCCAAGGTCCCCTACCAGGACCGCCCGGTGCGCCACGAGTACCGCCTGACCCAGAAGGGCCTGGACCTCTATCCCGTGGTCATGGCCATCGTGCACTGGGGCGACCAGCACTATGCCGGGCAGGCCGGTGCCCCCCTGCTCCACCGCCACAAGGCCTGCGGCTGCGACTTCGCCCCCGTCATGACCTGTTCCGAATGCCACGCCCCGGTCGGCGCCCGGGAGGTGGAGACGCGAGCCGGGCCTGGGGCCGCCTAGGGCGTGACCTCATAAATCCAGCAGGGCCGCGCTTGAGCGCTCCAGCTTGGGCGACACCAACGTTCAGCTCAGCCAGTCCGACCGAGCGCCGGGTCAGGAGTCGAAAACCTTGCCCGCTTTCGGCCTGAGACCGGTCGGCACGCCCCAGAGGTCAGGGGCGCCTGGGACGGGAGCGCCCTGCGCTGGGTTGGGCTTCGATCTGAGGACCAGGCGAGCCACGCGATTGAGGAACACCTGGTCCTGGAATGGCTTGGCGAGATAGTCCCGAGCACCCAGGGCGACCGCGCGCCGGATATCGTCCGTCTGATTGCGGGCGGTCAGCACCATGGTGGGAAGCGACTTCAACCTTCCCTGACCGCGGAGGTGATCGAGAACACCAAATCCATCCAGCTCAGGCATGTTGATGTCCAAAACCATCGCCGCGAGACGCATCTGCGAAATGCGCTCCAGGGCGTCGCGGCCATTTCTCGCGTAGCAGGAGTGATAGCCCGCCAGTTCGAGCCGCGTGGTCAGAAGTTCGATCATCATCGGATCGTCGTCCACCACCAACACGCTAGCTCGCACCGAGTTAAAGGGCACGGTGGACGGGCTCCCTGGATGTCTCGAAAGAGGCGACCCCCCGCTGAAGGGCGTCAATCAATTCCGTGGCCACGATCGGCTTGCGAACCAATCCGTCAAAGCCGTGGTCAGGACCAAGCCGCGCCAGATCGTCATCGGCAGTAAAAGCCAGGATCGGAATATTCTGGTTGGGTCCGTCGGTCTGACGGATGCGAGCCAAGGTCTCGGGACCGCTCATGCCGGGCATGCGGAGGTCGAGCAGGATAAGGTCGACGGGGTTAAGTGACGCCGCCTCGATGGCGCTTGGCCCGTCGGCCGCTTCCAGCACCTCGACGCCAACCCGGCTCAGCAAGGCGTTGACGAGCTCGCGGTTGGCCGCATTGTCGTCCACCACCAGAACGCGAAGACCTTCCGCCGCCTCCGTCGCGTTGGTCTCCGCAACGCTGGGCTCCACGATCGCGGCTTCCGGCGCGGTGATCTTGAAGTGGAACGTCGAGCCCAGACCGGGTCTGCTGTTGACGCCAATTGCGCCACCCATCGCCTCGACCAGACCCTTGCAGATCGCTAATCCGAGGCCGGTGCCGCCGTGCTGGCGTGTCGATGAGCCGTCCACCTGCGAGAACCGTTTGAACAGGCGCTCACATTGCTCGTCGCTCATTCCTGCGCCGGTGTCCTCCACGGCGACAGCAAGCTGCTCACTGGCCTGATCATAGGTCGCAACCAGACGCACGCCGCCCGTGCTGGTGAACTTGACGGCGTTGCCGATCAGGTTGAGCAGTACCTGTCGAATCCGATCGGGATCCAACCGCACCGCGTCGGGCAGGTCATCGGCGGCGAAGCTCAGGCTCAACCCCTTCGCATCGGCCAGAGGCGAGAACATCGAGAGGGCGTCGTGCAGGACGCCGCGAGGTGAAACAGGACGAGGCTTGATTTCGGTCTGACCGGCCTCGAGCTTCGAGAAGTCGAGCACGTCGTTGACGATGGACAGCAAAGCGTCGCTGGCCGTTGCGACCCGGCCGAGTTGCGCGCTGGCCTCGGGGGCGAGATCCTGGCGCGCGGTGAGCAGGCGCGTGAACCCCAGAATGGCGGTGAGTGGGGTGCGGATCTCGTGGCTCATGTTCGCCATGAAGTCCGACTTGACCCGGGCTGCGCCCTCAGCCGCGTCGCGCGCCGCCAGCAGGTCGGCCTCGATCTGGCGTTGCGCGCTGACGTCGCGGATCACATCAAGAATTTCCGAAGGCTTCCCGTCTGCGTCACGCACAAGGGTGGGATTGCATTCGAGCCAGATCCAGTTCCCGTCCTTGCGCTTGAAGCGGTATGAAAGCCGCCCAGAACAGATTTCACCCGATATGACCCGCCTTACGTGGGCAAGGCTGGGCTCCAGGTCGTCGGGGTGAATCAGCTGCAGGAATGCAGGCTTATGCTCGCTTAACTCCTGGGCCGTGAAACCTGTGACCTGCGTGATTGAGGGTGAGGCGTAGAGAAGCCGACCCGACAGGCTGCTCCGTGAAATGATGTCGGTGGCGTACTCGCCGATCACGCTGTGGCGCATCTCGCTCTCCGCAAGGGCGGACTCAACAGCCTTGCGCTGCGTAACGTCGCGCAACGTGTCCTGGAACTCGATCAGGCGCCCCGTGTCTGCGTCATAGATGGCCCGCGCGTGGGCCTCCAGCCAGACCGTGGCGCCGTCCTTGCGGAACGCGCGGTAGCCGTATTGCAGCGGGGGGGCGTCCGGACCGGCGCCAAGATAGGCTATGAAGGCCTTGCGAACCTGGCGCACGTCGTCCGGGTGCATGAGTTCAGTCGTCGCACGGCCGAGCAGGTCGTCCGGCGTATAGCCCAGAACCTTTTCGATAGCCGGAGACAGGAAGGTGAACTTCTCGTCGACGCCGTAGCAGGCGATGATGTCAGAAGCTCGGGTGGCCATGAGCCGGTAGCGCGCCTCGCTGGCCGCCAGAGCTATCTCCATTTCCATGCGGTCGGTGATGTCGCGCATGACGCTGACCACCTCGACGGTGCGGCCGCTCGCGTCCCGGATGACGGTCGGACTGGTCTCCATCCAGGTCCACCCACCGTCCTTGCGGCGGACACGATAGCGATAGTCGGCGCCCTCGGGGTCCGGCAGGCCAGCGAGCCGGGCCGCGGTCAGCATCTGCACGCTCGGCAAGTCGTCAGGGTGCACCAATTCCGCCGGCCGGACGCCGATCAGCTCGTCGGGCTGGTAGCCGTAGCGGGCGCAATTTGGCGAGACCCATAGAATTCCCCGACCCGGCTCGACGCGGAAAATGAGGTCGGCGGCGTGTTCCGTGAGAAATTGAAGCCGGGCCTCATTCTGCCGCAGGCGTTGATCCGCAAGCTTGAGGTCGGTGACGTCCACAAAGGTCCCGAAGAGCGCGGCGACGGACCCGTCAATATTCATCGCCGGGGCGCCCCGAGCAGACACCAGGCGCTCACGACCGTCAGGTCGCAGGATGCGGGCTTGCAGAGCATAGGACTCGCCCGTCGCGACAGCGCGTTCCACCAGCGCCGCCAGCTTCGCCGCGTCTTCGGGGGCATAGAGGGCCAGGACGCCCTCGAGACCTGGAGGCGGCTCGGCCGGATCGCAGCCGTGAATCTCATAGAGGGCGCGAGACCAGGTCGTGACGTCTAAAGCAGCGTCCCAGGACCAGTGGCCAACGCCGGCCAACTCCTCGGCTTGGTCCAGCAGCTGCCGCTGGTTGTTCCGTTCACGCTCCAGCCGCTGAAACGTGGAGATGTCCCGTCGCATCAGGAGAGCCTGAGTGACAGAGGCGGCCATGGCCTCAAGCTGAGCACGGGCGGCCTGGCTGAAGCTCTGCCTCGGTGCGAAATCAATCACGCACAGTGTGCCGAGACGATGGCCGTCCGGCAGGATCAATGGGGCGCCGGCATAGAAGCGTATGGACGGCGCGCCGGTCACCAAGGGATTGTCGCGAAACCTCTGATCCTGGCTCGCGTCAAGCACGACCATGGCCTGATCCTGGCGAATGGCATGGTCGCAGAACGCCACGTCTCGGCCCGTCTCTGAGACGTCCAGGCCGATACAGGACTTGAACCACTGGCGATCGGTGTCCACCAGAGACACCAGCGCGACAGGGGCGTTGAAGGTCAGGGCCGCAAGCTGGGTGAGGCTGTCGAAGACCGCCTCAGGCGCAGTGTCCAGAACCCTCAGGTCCTGCAGCGCCGCGATCCGCTCTAGTTCCTCGGACGTGTCCACAGCCGGCTCCAGAACATTGCGGTCCACCCTCAATGCGTTGCAGCACTTTCTATAGGGTTAATTCGGAGGCGATCGGGACCACCTGCGACAGCTCGTCCTCCAATGTCAGATCTTGAACTCGGCGAAGACGGCCTCCGCTCCCCATCTGTGGACGCCCCCTTCAGCGCAAGAGCGGATTTGAGAGCTTCTGGTCGCTTGGTCGGATGCTGCCATCTGTCCGGCCTGTTGACGCACCCTTGACGGCGCTGGCCTGTATGGGAGTTCGCGGATCAGGTCCAAATCACCCATGGCGTGCTCAAAGGCACGGTGGGAAGCCCTGGTTTTCCCGATCCCGTCTCACCGACTGTGCGCCATACGCTCCTTCGCCCGATCCTTTGCTTCGACGTCTCTAGCTGCGACCGCTGTTAGGCGGCGGCCACGGCTGGAGCTTGGTAGACGCCGCCCTTGGCGAGCAGCGCCCAGACTATGCGCCCGGTCTTGTTGGCCAGCGCCACCGCGACAAGCATCCGTGGCTTCCTGGCCAGCATCTGCGCCAGCCATGAGCCCTGCGGCGCGCCCTTGATGAGCGCCTGCTTGATCACCGCGCTTGCGCCGATCACCAGCAGCCTGCGCAAGGTTCGCTCGCCCATCTTGGTGATCTGACCCAGCTTCTGCTTGCCGCCGGTTGATCGCTGCAGCGGCGTGAGGCCCAGCCATGCCGAGAAGTCGCGGCCGCATCTGAAGGAGGCGGGATCCGGGGCCAAGGCGGTCAGGGCCGCGGCGGTAATCGGTCCGATGCCAGGGATGGTCATCAGCCGCCTGGCGACGGGATCTTCCTTCGCTCGCCGGGCGATCTCTCGATCCAGCACGGCGATCTCGGCATTCAGCCCCGACAGCGTGCGGGCCATGACCTTCAGGCTGGCGATCGCCGCAGCCGGCAGCTCGCTCGCCGGATCCACAATCTCCGCCACCAGGCGCTCGACGTAACAGACGCCCTTGGGCGCCACGTAGCCGTACTCGGCCAGGTGAGAGCGGAGGCCGTTGATGATCTGGGTCCGCTGGCGCACCAGCAGGTCCCGGGCGCGAAACACCACGCTGCTGGCCTGCTGATCGCGATCCTTCACCGGCACGAAGCGCATGGTCGGGCGCTGAGCCGCCTCGCAGATCGCCTCGGCATCGGCCATGTCGTTCTTCTGCCGCTTCACAAACGGCTTCACGTACGCTGGCGGGATCAGCCTCACCTGGTGGCCCATCTTCATCAGCTCGCGCCCCCAGTGGTGCGCACCCGCGCAGGCTTCCATCGCAACCACGCAGCGCGGCTGAGCGGCAAAGAAGGCCAGCAGCCGAGAACGGTTCAACTTCTTGCGGAACACCACAGAGCCACCAGCATCCGCCCCGTGCGCCTGGAACACAGACTTGGCGATATCCAGACCAATGATGGTAACGTCTCCCATGGACGCCTCCCTTGAGTGAAGATCAACACCCTCACTCTGGCACGTAGATGCCGTCGGGGGGCGTCCACCCCATCACCCATCCCCCGACGCTCGGAAGGTCCGCTTGCCACGTGCGCGCCGCGCCTGGCCACGCGGACACGCCGCCGCGACCACTTTATGAGGACACGACCTGGCGCCGCCCAACATGACGGCGAATTCACATAACGCCGGTTGACACAAGAACTACGGTTGTAAATTCTCCAAATTACAGGCGTAGTCCGTCAGGCCCGAGCAACCTTTCCTCGATTTAATCCAGGTTACGGGCATTTAATTGGCGTGGCTCCCTGGGCGCAGCTCACCTGCGCCGGCACTGGGGAACCGTCACATGATACCTGCCTTGAGCCTGGCCGCTGTTCTGGCCGCCGCCGTCCCGGCCATCGCCATGGCCCAGCCCGCCACCCAGGGCGTAATCAGCTATCCCCCCGCCTATTTCGCCGAGCAGCGGCCCTCCACGGCGCTCGACATGGTCCAGCGCCTGCCCGGCTTCTCGATCGACGGCGGTGACGACGTCCGCGGCTTCGAGGGCGCGGCCGGCAACGTGCTGATTGACGGGGCGCGGCCCACCTCCAAGACCGACGACATCGAGGAGATCCTGCGCCGCATCCCCGCCGCCCAGGTGGACCACGTCGAGCTGATCCGCGGCGGCGCGCCGGGGATCGACATGCAGGGCAAGTCCATCCTGGCCAATGTGGTCAAGGTGAAGGGGGCGGGCTTCCAGGGCCTGATCGCGCTCGCCAACAACCACGTCATCGACGACGGTCGCAACAGCTCGGGCATTCGTCTGGAGGCCTCCGGCCAGGCCGGCCCAGGCTCCTGGGAAGGCGGCCTGCGCTATGGCCAGGGGATCGACGACGGCTCCGGCCCCGGCCGCCACGTGCGGCTGGCCCCCGGCGGGACGCCGCTCATCCTGTCGGACATCGACAGCCATGGCCGCGGCTACCAGTGGGTGGCGACCGGGGCCTATGAGACACCCCTGGCGGGCGGCAAGCTGAAGATCAACGCCCGCGGCTTCTGGGATTGGTACGAGTTCAACCAGCTCGACTGGATCACCTTCCCGGCGCCGGCCCTGGAATCGGTGAACTACAGCGAGGACGTCTACGAGACCGAGCTGGGCGCCCGCTACGAGCGCGCCCTGGGCGCCCGCATGAACCTGGAACTGGTGGGGCTGCAGAAGCTCACCGGCGCCGACATCGTCTCGCCCTTCCGCTCGGCGGGGGGCGGCTCTGACTTCTTCCTGGACCAGAAGACCAGCGAGAGCATCGGCCGCGGCGTGCTGAAGCACCGCCAGAGCGAGCGCCTGTCCTTCGAGGTCGGGGCCGAGGCCGCCCTCAACGTCCTGGAGAGCGAGACCGACCAGCTGAGCAACGGCGTCCCCGACATCCTGCCCGCGGCCGACGTCAAGGTGACCGAGACCCGGGGCGAGGTGTTCGGCAAGTCGGTGTGGAAGCCCTTGCCCACCCTGACCCTCGAGGGCGGCCTGCGCTACGAGGGCTCGGCCCTCACCTCGGAGGGCGACGTCACCCTCGAGAAGACCCTCTACTTCCTCAAGCCTCGCGTGGCGGGCAGCTGGGCGCCCAGCGACAGGACCCAGGTCCGCTTCCGCTACGAGCGCGTCGTGGGCCAGCTGGACTTCGACGACTTCGTGGCCGATTCCTCCCCCAACAGCGGCGGCCTGGCGGTGGGCAACCCGGCCCTGACGCCGGAGCAGGCCTGGGTGAGCGAGCTCGCCTTCGAGCAGCGGTTCTGGACCAAGGGCGCCGTGGTTCTGACCCTGCGCCACTCCAAGCTCACCGACGTCATCGACCGCGCCCCGATCTTCGCCGGCGCCCTGGTGTTCGACGCCCCCAGCAATATCGGTGACGGGACCAAGGACGAGCTGATCCTCAACGCCACCCTGCCCCTGGACCGCCTCCTCAAGGGCGCCCAGCTGCGCGGCGAGTCCACCTGGCGCCGCTCGGAGGTCACCGATCCCACGACGGGCGAGAAGCGCGAGATCTCCGGCCTGCGGCCCCTGGAGTGGGAGGCCCACTTCACCCACGACCTGCCGCAATGGAAGATGAACTGGGGGTTCGACGTCTTCAGCGCCTGGCGCGAGACCTCCTACAAGTACAACGCCATCTACACCGACAAGCTCAAGACCTGGATGGTGCTGTTCGCCGAGTGGAAGCCCCGGCCCGACCTGAACGTCCGCGCCGAGCTCAACAATTTCACCGAGCGCGGCTTCCGTCACACCACCACGGCCTATGCCGGGCCGCGCAACACCGCGGCGGTCAAGTACATCGACGATCGCGACATCCAGTTCGGCCGCGGCCTCTATGTCCGCCTGCGGAAGACCTTCTAGAATCCCGATTTCCGCAAACCTTTCCGCGATTTAATCCACCTTACGGGCATTTAATTGGCGCCAGCTCCGGGACGCAGGCCACCTGCGGACACACTGGGGAACCGTCACATGCTACGTATCTTCACCCTCGCCGCCCTGCTCGCCAGCGCCGCGCCGGCCGCCCTGGCGCAGACCGCCGCCGCCACGTCCAGCGCCCAGGGCGTCATCAGCTATCCGCAGGCCTTCTTCGCCGAGCAGCGGCCGGTCACCGCCTATGACATGGTCGGCCGCCTGCCCGGCTTCACCCTGGACACCGGCGACAACGTGCGCGGCTTCGAGGGCGCCGCCGGCAACGTCCTGATCGACGGCGGCCGGCCCACCTCCAAGACCGACACCCTCGACGACATCCTGCGCCGCATTCCGGCCAGCCAGGTGGACCATATCCAGCTGATCCGCGGCGGCGCGCCGGGCGTCGACATGCAGGGCAAGTCCATCCTGGCCAATGTGGTCAAGGTGAAGGGCGGCAAGCTGCAGGGCCTCGTCCAGGTCGGCCAGGCCCTGGGCTACGACGGCCGCTACAAGTTCGGCGTCCGGGTCGAGGGCTCGGGCCCGGCCGGCCAGGGCGCCTGGAAGGCAGCCTGCGCTACGGCGAGGGCATCGACGACGGCGCCGGGGAGGGCCCGCACCTGGTGCTCAACCCCGCCGGCGTGGTGGTGGAGCGCTCCGACATCGACAGCCACGGCGCGGTCCACCAGTGGATCGGCTCAGGCGCCTACGAGACGCCGGCCTTCGGCGGCAAGCTGCGGGTCAACGGCCGCGTCTTCGACGACAACTATCGCTACAACGAGCTCAACTGGCTGAAATTCCCGGTCACGGGCCTGGAGTCCTCCAACGACAGGCAGGACCGTTTCCAGACAGAGGTCGGCGCCAACTTCAAGCGTGAGCTGGGCGCCCGCAACAATCTGGAGCTCCTGCTGCTCCACCAGACCGAGGACTATTCCTACGGCTCGCGGTTCCGCTCGACCCCCACCGACTTCGACTTCAAGCTGGGCAAGGACATCAGCGAGACCATCGGCCGGGGCGTGTTCAAGTTCCGCCAATCCGAGACGCTCTCGTGGGAAGCCGGCGCCGAGGCGGCTCTGAACAAGCTGGAGAGCAAGACCGCCTTTTCCCAGGACGGGGTGGCCATCCCCCTGCCCGCCTCCAACGTCACGGTGGAGGAGAAGCGCGGCGAGATCTTCGTGAAGGCCGTCTGGCGGCCCACCAAGACCTGGACCGTCGAGGGCAGTGTTCGCGAGGAGGGCTCGGCCATCTCCTCGGACGGCGACGTCAGCCTGGAGAAGACCCTCTACTACACCAAGCCCCGGGTGGCGGCGACCTGGGCCCCCAGCGCCAACACCCAGGTGCGGCTGCGCTTCGAGCGGGTGGTGGGCCAGCTGGACTTCGACGACTTCGTGGCCACGTCGTCGCTCGGCACCGGCGTGATCACCGCCGGCAATCCGGACCTGGTCCCGGAACAGGCCTGGGTGAGCGAGGCGGCGATCGAGCAGCGCTTCTGGACCAAGGGCGCCGCGGTCCTGACCCTGCGCCACTTCGCGCTCACCGACGCCATCGACCGCGCCCCGGTCTTCGGGCCGTCCGGCGCCTTCGACGCCCCCAGCAATATCGGCGACGGGACCAAGGACGAGTTGCAGGTCACCCTGACCCTGCCGCTGGACCGCTTCATTCCGGGCGCCCAGCTGCGCGGCGACTCCACCTGGCGCCGCTCGGAGGTCACCGACCCCACCACGGGCGCCAAGCGCGAGATTTCCGGGCTGCGTCCCCTCGACTGGGAGGCGCACTTCTCCCAGGACCTGCCGCAATGGCGGGCGACCTGGGGGGTCGACGCCTTCGGCGCCTGGCGCGAGACCTATTATCGCTTCGACCAGATCTCTACCGACAAGCTGAAGACCTATGTCACCCTGTTCGCCGAGTGGAAGCCCAAGCCTGACCTGCTGGTCCGGGCGGAGATCCAGAACGCGACGGCGCGCGGCTTCCGCCACACCCGCCAGCTCTATTCCGGCCCCCGCGGCGCCAACCCGCTGACAGCCATCGACGACCGCGACATCCAGGTCGGCCGCGTCTTCTACGTCCGGGTCAGGAAGAGCTTCGGGTGACCGAGGCTTTTCCTCCCCCGCGACGCAGGGGAGGAAAACGCTCTCTTACTCCGGCTTGGCCGAGACTTCCTCGCCGTGCGCCCAGCCGCGGACCAGGAAGCTGATCAGCACGAAGAACACGCCGCAGCCGACGCCGGCCCAGCCCAGGGTCGTGAAGCCGTTCAGGGAGGCCGCCAGGGCCGCCTGGGGATCGAGCACCTGACCACCGATGCTCTCGGTGCCCATCAGGCCGGCGATCTTGCCGCCGACGAACTGGGCGATGGACGAGGACAGGAACCAGACCGCCATCATGAAGCTGACCACCGAGGGCAGCGACAGCTTGGTGATCTCCGACAGGCCCACGGGCGACAGGAAGAGCTCGCCGGTGGTGTGCAGCAGGTAGAGGAAGCCCAGCAGCATCAGCGGCACCCGGAAGGCGGAGTCCGCCAAGCCGGCGCCCCAGACCACCACCAGGAAGCCGAGACCCACCTGCAGCAGGCCCAGACCGAACTTCATCGTCGGGTTCAGGTCCATGTTGCGCTTGGCGAGATAGGCCCACATCGCCGCGAAGATCGGGGCGAAGATCAGGATGAAGCCCGCATTGAAGGACTGGGTCTGGGCGGCCCCGATGGTGGAGTCGATGAAGAAGTCGCTGGCGGGGTTCAGGCCGATGGCCGCGATCTGCTCAGGCGTGCCGATGGGAACGCCCAGGAAGGTCACCGCCTGTTGGGTGATGGTCATGTCCACATTGGTGGAGGCGAACAGGTTCAGCGAGGTGCCGGCCTGTTCGAACAGGGTGAAGAACACCACCGCCCCGAAGATCAGGATCACCGCCAGCATCATCCGCTGGCGCTCCACCCAGGTCTTGCAGGCGACGACCATGATCCAGGCGATCGCCGCCAGCGAGGCGACGATGGAGATCGAAAGCGCCAGGCCCACGATGGCGTTGTGCGGCACGAGCAGCCAGACCAGGCCCACCCCCAGGATGGAGGCGCCGTAGATCAGCCATTCGCGGTTGATCGGCCCCACCACCGGACGGGTCAGCAGCTCGGGGTTCGGCGGTTCGCCCTTGCCGTCCAGGTGCTTCTTGCCCAGGACGAAGACGATGAAGCCCAGGGCCATGCCGACCCCGGCCAGGCCGAAGCCCGCCCACCAGCCCACCGTCTGGCCCAGCAGGCCGCACAGGATCGAGGCCCAGAAGGCGCCCAGGTTGATGCCATAGTAATAGAGGGTGAAGCCTGAATCCCGCCGCGGATCGCCCTGCGGATAGAGCTGTCCGACGATGGTGGAGATGTTGGGCTTCAGGAAGCCCACCCCCATGATGATCAGGGAGACGGCCAGGTAGAAGGCGTTCACGCCGCTCTGGTCCTGGGTGGTCTCCATCTTGAAGCTGTCCTTGGGCAGGACCTGCGGCAGCGGGCCGGCCTCGCCCAGGCCCTTGATCTCCAGGCCGCCGCCCTCGGCGGGACCGAACTCATAGGGCTTGCCGCCGACGATCAGGTGGGCCTGGCGGGCGTCGACGCGGCCGGTGGCGGCCACCTCGTAGCTCTGGCCCGCATAGACCAGGTTCTGGGTGGCGGGGCGGCCCTCATAGGCCATCATCCCGTGACCGGCCACCAGCAGCAGGGCGCCGAAGGCCACGGCCTTGCGGGTGCCCAGATAGCGGTCGGCCAGCAGGCCGCCCAGCAGGGGCAGCAGATAGACCAGCGCGGTGTAGGAGCCGTACTGCGCCGAGGCCGTGGCCTGGTCGAACAGCAGGTGCTGGGTGAGGTAGAAGATCAGGATGGCGCGCATCCCGTAGTAGGAGAAGCGCTCCCACATCTCGGCGAAGAACAGGATGATCAGCCCACGCGGGTGGTGCTTGAGCATCTGGAGGAGCACGGGCAGGCCGGTCACAATCGTGACGACGATCCCGAGCATGACAACGAGGTTCAACATGAAGACGGTCTTCCGATCCCTGGGAGGCCGGCATGCATCGGGGTTGTTTCACCCCCGCCGGGCTGGTTTGGCGGGAGAAGATCACGGTCAAGTCGCCAGCACAAGCAAGCGGCCACCCCCCGCATGGTGACGCTGGACCCGCCCCCCCATCTCAGGCGTTGAGTCCGCGCAAGGAGGCGATTCCCATGAAAATCCCCGGTCCCGACCACCCCATCACCATCAGCCCCGGCGAAGGCCGCTGGCGGGTGAAGTTCGCCGGCCACGTCATCGCCGATTCGGGCGACGCCCTGGTCCTGAAGGAAGCCGCCTACAAGCCGGCCATCTACTTCCCGCGCGAGGACGTCTCCATGGAGTACCTCTCCCGCACCGACCGCTCGACCCACTGCCCCTACAAGGGCGACGCGGCCTACTACACGGTGCTGATGGACGGCCAGTTCGCGGAGAACGGCGTCTGGACCTATGAGGAGCCTTTCCCGGCCATGGAGCAGATCCGCGGGCGGCTGGCCTTCTATCCCGACAAGTTCGAGATCTACGCCGTGGACGACGACACCGTCGACCCGACCCACGTCCACACCGAACGGAGCGCCATCGACGAGGCGGTCCTGCACACCGACTCAGGCGCCGGCGCCAGCCAGAAGGAACACTGGCCGGCCAACACCAATGATGCGCCGGGGACCCAGCGGGTCTGACTACAGCTAGCCTTCTCCCCTTGCGGGAGAAGGTGGCCCTGCGGAGCAGGGTCGGATGAGGGGTCGCGCTGGCCTCTCAACATGTGGCCTCGAAAGTTGTTCGGAGGAGGGACCGTGACCCCTCATCCGACCGGTCTCCGACCGGCCACCTTCTCCCGCAAGGGGAGAAGGAACGCGCCATTTAGTAAGCGAACGCCTCGAACACCTTGCTGGCGTCGCCGGCCCAGGGGCCGTTGTACAGTTCCAGCAGCCGTTCGGCCGGGGTCACGCCGCTGTCGGCGATTTCTTCCAGTTCGGTGAGATAGCCGGTCTCGTCGATCATGCCGCCGTTCAGGCGGTTGCGGTTCTTCAGCCCTTGGCGGGCGATCGCCACCATGTCCTTGGCGACGTCCTGTACGCTGCGGCCGTTGACCTGAGCCTTCAGCCCGATACGGGCCACGTCGGCGCGCAGGCGCTCGTGATCGTCCACCGACCAGTCCTTGCAGAGGTCCCAGGCCGCGGCCAGCGCCGCCTGGTCGTAGAAGATCCCGGTCCACAGGGCCGGCAGGGCGCAGAGCCGGCCCCAGGGCCCGGCGTCGGCGCCGCGCATCTCCAGGTACTGCTTGAGCCGCACTTCCGGGAACAGGGTGGTGGTGTGGTCGGCCCAGTCCTTGATGCTGGGGCGCTGGCCCGGCATCTCCGGCAAGTCGCCGGCCATGAACTTGACGAAGGATTTGCCGGCCAGGTCGATGTACTTGCCGTCGCGCTTGGCGAAGTACATCGGCACGTTCATCGCGTAGCGGGCGTAGGTCTCGTAGGTGAACCCGTCTTCGAAGACGAAGCCCAGCATGCCGGTGCGGTCGGGGTCGGTGTCGGTCCAGATGCGCGCGCGGCTGGAAAGCCAGCCCGATGGCTTGCCCTCCACGAAGGGCGAATTGGCGAACAGGGCGGTGACGATGGGCTGCAGGGCCAGGCTGGTGCGGAACTTCGCCACCATGTCGGCCTCGGAGCCGAAGTCGAGATTGGCCTGCACGGTGCAGGTGCGGAACATCATGTCCAGACCCAGGCCGCCGACCTTGGGCATGTATTCCCGCATGATCTTGTAGCGGCCCTTGGGCATCACCGGGACCTCGTCACGCGTCCAGAGCGGCGTGTGGCCGAGGCCGAGGAATCCCAGCCCCAGCTCGTCGGCCACGACCTTGACCTCCTGCAGGTGGGTCCCGGTCTCCTCGCAGATGTCGTGCATGGTCTCCAGCGGCGCGCCGGACAGCTCGAACTGGCCGCCGGGCTCCAGGCTCACATTGGCCTTGCCGCGCTCCAGGGCGATGATGTGCTCGCCCTCGTAGACGCCCTTCCAGCCAAAGCGGGTCAGGCCGTCCAGCAGCGCCTTGATGCCCTTGGGCCCGTCATAGGCGACCGGCTCGTGGCTCCCCAGGCGAAACACGAACTTCTCGTGCTCGGCGCCCACCCGCCATTGGTCGGCCGGCTTCTCGCCTTCTTGGAACCAATGGACCAGATCCTCGAACGTGAGGGGTCGGTCGTCGCCCAGGACGTCGGCCATATCTATCTCCCCAACCCACACAAACACGCCGAACGGGCGTCGATCCCAAAGCGGCGGCGATCTTTACGCCGTTCACTCAGGTGGGCGCAATTCTCCAAAGCTCAAGATGTTCGCCAGTCCCCCAGCGAAGCTTGCCACAGGGTCATGGCGCTAATCGCCGCGGTGTCGGCCCGAAGGATCCGGGGGCCCAGCGTCGCCGGGACCGCGAAATCCAAGCCCCGCAAGCGTTCGCGCTCGGCGGCCGAGAACCCGCCCTCCGGACCGATGAGGATCGCCCAGGGTTCAGAAACCCCACCGGAAAGCGCCTCCGTCACCGGTTGCGCGTCCCCCGCCTCGTCGCAGAACAGCAGCCGGCGGCCGCTCCAGGCCTTCAGCAGCCGGTCCAGCTTCACAGGTTCAAGGATTTCCGGCACGTCCAGCCGGCCGGTCTGCTCGGCGGCCTCCACGGCGATGGCCTGCAGCCGGTCCACCCGCACCCGGTCGGCGTTGGTGCGCTCGGTCAGCACCGGCTGGACCCGGCGCGCGCCCAGTTCGGCGGCCTTCTCGACGATGGTCTCCAGCCGCCCGCGTTTGACCACCGCGATCACCAGGTCCAGGTCCGGGCCCATCGCCTGGGCCCGTTCCAGCCGGTCGGCCCGCAGAATCACCCGCCGCTTGCCCGTCTCGATGATGGTCGCTCGCCACTCCCCGTCGCGGCCATTGAACACCAGCAGCTCGTCGCCCACCCCCTGGCGCATCACCGCGGCCAGGTAGCGGCTCTGGCCGTCGTCCAGCGGCAGGGCGAGCGTGGCGGCGAGATCGTGGGGCACGAAGAGGCGGATCATGGGAGGGTTCTAGTGCTGCCCGGCCTGCGAGGAAACGCCTCACCGGCTGACCGCCGGCCCAGCTTCAGCAACGGGCTTGCATTCTGGACTGAACGGTCCAGAATATCTCAATGGCCCGGCCCCTCGAATTCAATCGTGACGCCGCCCTGGACCGGGCGATGCGGGTCTTTTGGCGTCAAGGCTACCAGGCCGCGTCCCTCCCCGATCTGCTCGCCGAGATGGGGATCAGCCGCAGCAGCCTCTACGCCGCCTTCGGCGACAAGCGCGGCCTGATGCTGGAATGCCTGGACCTGTTCGCCACCCGCACCCTGCAGATCCTGGCCCGCGCCCGCGACGGTCAGCCGCCCCTGGAGGCCTTGCGCCAGTTCTTCGACCGCAGCGTCGTCGACCCGCCCGGCGGCAAGGCCGAATGGGGCTGCCTGCTGGTGAACACCGTGCTGGAAATGGCCGATGTCGATGACGGGCTGAGCGCCCACGCCGCCGCGCGGCTGGCGCAGGTCCAGGCGGGATTCGAGGACTGCCTGCGAGACGCCGGCTGCCCCCCGGCCCAGGCCGACGAACTGGCCGCCTTCCTGATGCTGGTCAACCAGGGCCTGCGGGTCTCCAGCCGCCGCGCCCAGCCGCTCCAGGCGCGGCGCGACCAGATCGCCACCACCTTCCGCGTGCTCAGCGCCGCCATCCCCACCGAGGCAAGCTCGACATGAAACCGGCTGTCCAGATCGAAGTCCTGCGTGAGCTGATGACCCAATTGGACGAAGGCGTGAACGCCGACGCCGGCGGGGTGATGTCCTGCCCGGCCAGCACCTACACCTGCCCCGACCTCGCCAAACGCGAATGGGAGACCTTCTTCCGCGGTCACCCCCAGATCGTCGGCATGACCGCCGACCTGCCCGAACCCGGCAGCTTCATCACCTGCAACGACCTCGGCATCCCGATCCTGGTGACCCGGGATAAGGCGGGCGACGTCCGCGCCTTCCTCAACTCCTGCCGCCATCGCGGGGCGATGGTGGAACAGGCGCGCCGGGGCCGGAAGTCGCGGTTCTCCTGCCCCTTCCACGCCTGGACCTATGACGCCACAGGCGCCCTGGTCGGCGTGCCCCAGGAGGACCAGTTCGGAACCATCGACAAGGCGTGCCTGGGCCTGATCGAACTGCCGGCCGCCGAACGGTTCGGCTTCCTGCTGGTCCATCCCGATCCGAAGGGTGTGATCGACACCGAGACCCTGTTCCAGGGCGTCGCCGACGATCTGGAGCACTGGAACTGGGGCCGTTACGTCCTGGCCCACGAACAGACCCTGGACATGAAGCTGAACTGGAAGCTGGCCACCGACACCTTTGGCGAGACCTACCATTTCAAGCGCCTTCACAAGGACACCCTGGCCAACAACTTCCACGGCGACGTGCTGTCCTACCGGTCCTACCAGCGCAACCACCGCATGGTCCTGTGCCTCAAGGGGATCGACGATCTGCGAGGGCGGCCCGAGGCCGACTGGACCATCGAGCAGGGCGGCTTCCCGGTCTATTTCCTGTTCCCCAACGTGGTGGTGAACGTCGGAAACAAGCGCATCGCGGTCGTTCGCGTCTATCCCGACCCCGAGAATGCGGGCCGGTCGATCTCGCAGATCAGCTACTATTTCGACCGCGAGGTTCTGGCCGAGAATCCGGGAATGGCCATGCTGTTCTCCGAAGGCTTCACCGCCGTGGTGGCCGCCGAGGACTACGCCACCGCCGAAACCACCCAGCGCGCCCTGGCCGCCGGCCTGCAGGACCAGCTGCTGTTCGGGCGCAACGAGCCGCCCCTGCACCACTACCACAACACCTTCCGGCGGGCGCTCGGCATGGAGCCCCTGCCGGTGACCTAGATGCGCGCCGCCCGGGAGACAGGGTGACCAGGCGCCTGATGGGATTTTTCCCTGCCCGCGGGGCATTTCTCGACTAGGTTCGCCCCATGTCCAAAAACGATAAGTCCGACGACGACCTCAACAGTCTCGAACAGGCCCAGCTCGCCCTGGTGCGCTTCCAGCAGAAGGCGATGGAGAGCGGCGCCAAGGTGCTGATCATCTTCGAGGGCCGCGACGCGGCGGGGAAGGACGGCACGATCAAGCGCCTGACCGAACACCTGTCGGTGCGCGCCACCCGCGTGGTCGCCCTGCCCAAGCCCTCGGACCGCGAGCGCAGCCAATGGTATTTCCAGCGCTACGTGCCCTACCTGCCGGCGGCTGGCGAACTCGTGATCTTCAACCGCTCCTGGTACAATCGGGGCGGCGTGGAGCCGGTGATGGGCTTCTGCACGCCCGAGGAACACGAGACCTTCCTGCGGGACGTCTCCGCCTTCGAGGCCATGCTGGTGGAGAGCGGCGTGAACATCGTCAAGCTGTGGCTCGACGTCTCCAAGAAGGAACAGGCCAAGCGCCTGGCCGAACGCCACTCCGACCCGCTGAAGGTGCTGAAGTCGAGCCCCCTGGACGAGGCCGCCCAGAGCCGCTGGGACGACTACACCACCGCCCGTGACGAGATGCTCAAGCGCACCCATGCGGCCCCAAGTCCCTGGGTTTGCGTGCGCAACGACGACAAGGACGCCGGGCGGCTCAACGTCATGCGCCATATCGTCAACGCCATCGCCCCGAAGGAGATCGCCAAGCAGATCAAGAACCCCGATCCGGAGATCGTCTTCCCCTTCGTGATCGAGGCCCTCACCGACGGACGTCTGGAGCGGTAAGGGCGTGACGCCGACGATCAGCGCCCTTGAGGCCCGGCGCATCGCCTTGGCCGCGCAGGGGTTCGCCGATCGCCGCCCGGCCGACCCCGGCAAACGTCACCTGCTGAAGACCATCGACCGGCTGGGTCTGCTGCAGATCGACTCGGTCAATGTGGTCAGCCGCACCCACTACCTGCCGCTGTTCTCCCGGCTCGGCGCCTATCCCCGGCCCCTGCTGGAGGAGATCGCCTGGGGCAAGAAGCCGGCCCTGTTCGAATACTGGATGCACGAGGCGTCCCTCGCCCCCCACGCCGTGCAGCCCCTGATGCGCTGGCGGATGGACGACGCCCGCGAGGGGCTCGGGACCTGGAAGGGGGTCGCCCGTTTCCTGCGCGAGAACCGGACCTTCATCGACAAGGCGCTGGCCGAGATCCACGCCCGCGGCGCCATCTCCGCCGGCGAGCTCCAGATCGGCGAAAAGGGCCGCGGCGGCTGGTGGGGCTGGAGCGAGGGCAAGCGGGCGATGGAATGCCTGTTCTGGGCCGGCGAGATCACCACGGCCACCCGGCGCACCACCTTCGAGCGGGTCTATGGCCTGCCGGACGACGTGCATCCCAGGTCGGTGCGCGACGCCCCCACCCCGCCCCGCGACGAGGCCCAGCGCCAGTTGCTGCGCATCGCCGCCCGCGCCCAGGGCGTGGCGACCGAACGAGACCTGCGCGACTATTTCCGCATGCCGGTGGCCGACACCAAGGCGCGTCTGGCGGAGCTGGTGGAGGCCGGCGACCTGCTGCCGGTGTCGGTGAAGGGCTGGGACCCGCCGGCCTATCTCGACCCCGGCGCGCGGCGGCCGCGCAGGATCACCGCCGGCGCCCTGCTCTCGCCGTTCGACAACCTGATCTGGTTCCGCGAGCGCACCGAGCGGCTGTTCGGGGTCCGGGTCCGGCTGGAGATCTACACCCCGGCGGAGAAGCGGGTGCATGGCTACTATGTCCTGCCCTTCCTGCAGGGCGAAGCCATCACCGCCCGCGTCGACCTCAAGGCCGACCGCAAGGCCGGCGTCCTGGTGGTGCAGTCGGCCCACGCCGAACCTTCGGCCGACGGCGAAACGCCTGGCCGGTTGATGACCGAACTTCAGCTCATGGCGCGCTGGCTCGGCCTGGGCAGCGTCCGCGTGGAACCCAAGGGCGACCTGGCGTTGCGCCTCGCCGCGGCCCAGAACTAGTTCGGATACCGAACCAGTTTCGGGGGGCGGCGGAACCACTTCACCTGGCGCCTAAACCGCCCCCATCGTCACCGCGTGCAGCCGGGCGTAGGCCCCGCCCCGGCTCACCAGCTCGGCATGGCGACCCTCCTCGACCACCTGGCCGTTGTCGAAGACCAGGATGCGGTCGGCGCCGCGGATGGTCGACAGGCGGTGGGCGATGACGATGGTGGTGCGGCCCACCATCAGCTCCTCCATCGCCGCCTGCACCTCCCGCTCGGTCTCCACGTCCAGGGACGAGGTGGCTTCGTCCAGCACCAGGATGGGGGCATCCGCCAGGAAGGCCCGCGCGATGGCCACCCGCTGGCGCTCGCCGCCCGACAGCTTCACGCCGCGCTCCCCCACCAGGGTCTCGTAGCCCCTGGGCAGGCGGGTGATGAAGTCGTGGGCCCGCGCCCGGCGGGCGGCCAGTTCGATCTCGTCACGGGTCGCCTCGGGCCGGGCGTAGCTGATGTTCTCGCCGATGGTGCGGTGGAACAGGGCCGGATCCTGCGGCACCACCGCGATGGCGCGCCGCAGACTGCCTTGGGTCACCTTGGCCACGTCCTGACCGTCGATCAGGATACGGCCGCCATCCAGGTCATAGAGCCGCTGGACCAGCTTGACGAAGGTCGACTTGCCCGACCCGGTCGGCCCCACCAGGGCGATCCGTTCCCCCGGCGCGATCCTCAGCGAGAAGTCGCGGTAGAGCGCGGTCTGCGCCGACTTGTAGCCGAAGGTGGCGCGGTCGAAGACCACCTCCCCCAGGTCGCCCGCGAAGGCCGGCGCGCCCGGCGCATCGGCCACCTGGGGCTCGAGCGTCAGGTAGCGGGCCACGTCCTCGACGTCGTCCAGGCCCTTCTGCAGCATGCGGATATTGTCGCCGATGTTGCGCAGGTATCCGCTCATCAACATGAAGGAGGTGACCCCGAAGGCCACGTCGCCGGGCGTCGCCTCGCCCCGCGCCCACAGCCGCAGCAGCAGGCCGGTAAGCCCCGCCTGCAGCAGGACGAGCAGCAGGTTCTGCACCAGCCAGATGTCGGTGAACCGGGTCCAGGTGCGCTGGACCGCCTTGGACCAAAGCTGGGTCACCCCGGCGATCCGGGTCGCCTCCCGGTCCTCGGCCCCGAAGGCGCGCACCGTGGCGTTGGAGGCGACGGAGTCGGCGATCGCCCCGCCGATCCGGCTGTCGAGCCCCACCGACTTGAGGTTCAGCGGCCGCCCGAAGGTGCTGGTCAGGAAGACGTTGGAGGCGATGTAGAAGATCACCGTGGCCAGGGAGAACAGGCCCACCATCGGCCAGCGCAGGATCATCATCACCGACAGGCCCAGCAGCACCGCCAGCGCCGGACCCAGCCACATGACCACGGCGTCGGAGACCTCGTCATAGCCCCACATGGCGCGGCTCAGCTTGCGCACCGTGGCGCCCGAGAAGTTGTCGCCGTGCCAGTCGGCGGAGAAGGACTGCACCTTGCCGAACCCCTCCTCGGTGATCTCCCGCATGTTGCCGGCCGCCAGGGGAATCCAGAACCGCGGCGCGAGGTTGCGCATGAGGGAGCCCACCAGATAGACCCCGACGAACAGGCCCCAGGCCACCCAGGCGGTGTCCTGCGACGAAGGTCCCGCGGTCACCGCGTCCACCAGCCGCCCCGACGCCCAGGGCATGGCCAGGTCGAACCCGATCCCGGCCAGGGTCGTCACCAGGGTGCCGGCCAGCAGCCACGGTCGTCGGAGCCAGTAGCCCATGACGAACCCCAGGACCTGGCGGTTGCTCAGGACCCGGTTGGCCGACTCGTCGACCTCTTCATAGTGCTCGGTCACGCGCCCGCCTCCGTCACGGCGTGCAGCCGGGCATAGGCCCCGCCGCGCGCCACCAGGTCCGCATGGCGGCCCTCCTCCACCAGCTGGCCGCCCTCGAACACCAGGATGCGATCAGCGCCCCGGATGGTCGACAGCCGGTGGGCGATCACCACCGTGGTGCGGCCCATCATCAGTTCCTCCATGGCCGCCTGCACCTGGCGCTCGGTCTCCACGTCCAGGGACGAGGTGGCCTCGTCCAGCACCAGGATCGGCGCGTCGGCCAGGAAGGCGCGCGCGATGGCCACCCGCTGGCGCTCGCCGCCCGACAGCTTCACGCCGCGCTCACCGACCAGCGTGTGATAGCCCTTCGGCAGGCTGGCGATGAAGTCGTGCGCCCGGGCCCGCTTGGCGGCCAGGATCACCTCGTCCTCCGTCGCCTCGGGCCGGGCATAGCTGATGTTCTCGGCGATGGTGCGGTGGAACAGGGCCGGGTCCTGGGGCACCACGGCGATGGCGCGCCGCAGGCTGCCCTGGCTGACATGGGCGATGTCCTGGCCGTCGATCAGGATGCGGCCGGACTGCACGTCGTAGAGCCGCTGCAGCAGCTTGACGAAGGTCGACTTGCCGGCCCCCGTCGGCCCCACCAGGGCCACCCGTTCGCCGGGCGCCACCACCAGGGTGAAGTCCCGGTACAGCGGCCGCGCGGCGTTCTCGTAGCCGAAGGTCACGCGGTCGAAGACCACCTCCCCCAGTTCGCCGCGGAAGGGCGCCGCGTGCGGCTTGTCGGCCAGCTGCGGCTCGGTGCGCATGTAGGTGGCGACATCCACCATGTCGTCGAGGCCCTTCTGCAGCATGCGGGTGATCTCGCTGAAGTTCCTCATATAGCCGGCCATGACGATGAAGGAGGTGATGCCGAAGGCCACGTCGCCGGGCGTCGCGTCGCCATGGCTCCAGGCATAGACCAGCTGTCCCGTCAGGCCCGCCTGCAGGATCACCAGGAACAGGTTCTGTCCCCAGCCCACGGTGTTGAACCGGTCCCAGGTCTTGTTCTGGGCTGTCCGCCAGATGGCGACATGGTCGCTGAACCGCTTTTCCTCGCGGGCCTCGGCGCCGAAACCCTTCACCACCGGATTGCCGCCGATGGCGTCGGCCAGGTTGGCGCCGATCTGGGAGTCCAGGGCCGTGGAGGCCAGGTTGGCCGGGCGGATGAAGTGGGTGGAGACCACGATGTTGAAGATGGCGAAGGCGACAACCAGGACGGCCACGAAAATCCCCGCCGCCGGCCACTTCAGGCCGATGGAGATGGCCAGGCCCGACAGCACGATCAGGGTTGGCGTCAGCATCCACAGCAGGGCGTCCGAGGCGCTGTCATAGCCCCACATGGCCCGGCTCACCCGCCGCACCGTGGCGCCGGCGAAGTTGGAGGCGTGCCAGTCGGCGGAAAAGGCCTGCACCCGCGCGAAGGCGCCCGTCACCATCCGCGCCATGATCCGCGAATAGTAGCCGTTGGACATGCGGAACATGAAGCTGCGCAGACAGTAGAAGGCCAGGTAGAGCCCCGAGAGCGCGGCCCAGGCGATCCACGCCTGGTCGGTGGGCGAGGTGGGCGTCGCCACCGCGTCGATCAGGGCCCGGGTCGCCCAGGGGATCGACAGGTCGCAGGCGGTCGAGGCCAGCATCAGCACGGCGAGCAGCGCGAACCGCCGAGGCTCGGCCATCCAGTGGCCGGCCATGAAGCCGATCACCTGGCTGTTGGTCAGGGTGCGGGGACGATTGGCGTCCTCATCGTCGTAGGCTTGCGTCATGTGAGCCGTCGGAGTGCGGTGACGGCGAGGGACGCGGCGCGCGCATCATCGACGTCATGGAGAATGGGAGCGGCTGGAGGTCCAGCACGGGTCGCGGGAGGGATCCCTTGGGGCGGGCGCAGCGGACGCGCGGGCCGGGAAATCTCTCAGGTCAGCAGAAGGACCCGGCGGCGCGTCGGCGGAGGGTGGTCGTTGCGATGACTTTCATCTTTGATGACCCTCCTTTCCGGTCGCGTGTGGAGGCCGGAAGCTAGGCGGCTCGGATTCCCCCGTCAAGCGACGGCGTTACGCCAAATTCTGACTGCGGCGCGAAAGCCACGGTGCTGCTATGGAGAGGGCAAGATGACCACCCACCTCCCCGACGCCGCCCCCACCAACTGGGTGGACCGATACGCGCCTGCGGCCCTGCGCCCCTGGCTGAAACTGGGACGCTTCGACCGCCCCACCGGCATCTGGCTGCTGATGTTGCCGGGCTGGCAGGGGATCGCGCTGGCCGCCGCCATGCAGAGCCGGTGGTCAGACCCGCTGCTGATGGCGGCCTTCTTCGTCGGCGCCGCCCTGATGCGCGCGGCCGGCTGCGCCTATAACGACATCGTCGATCGCGACTTCGACGCCAAGGTGGCGCGCACCGCCGCCCGCCCGATCCCGGCGGGCCAGATCAGCGTCAAGCAGGCCTGGGCCTTCGTCGTCGCCTGCGCCATGATCTCGCTGGCCATCCTGCTGACCATGGGGCCGGTGGCCATCGGCCTCGGCGTCGCCTCCCTGGCCCTTGTGGCGGCCTATCCCTTCATGAAGCGGATCACCTGGTGGCCGCAGGCCTGGCTGGGCCTGACCTTCAACTGGGGCGCCCTGCTGGGCTATGCCGCTATCACCGGCCGGGTCGATTGGCCCGCCATCCTGCTCTATGCGGCCGGCGTCTTCTGGACCCTGGGCTATGACACCATCTACGCGGTCCAGGACCTGGAGGACGACGCCCTGGCCGGCGTGAAGTCCTCGGCCCTGCGGCTGGGCGACGCGGCGCCCAAGGCGGTGCTCGGCTTCTATGTGACCGCCTTCGTCCTGGCCCTGGCCGCGGCCTGGGTCGGGGGCCTGGGCCCCCTCTTCCTGCCGCCAGCCGCCCTGTTCGGCGTCCACCTGTCGCGGCAGGCCGCGCGGCTGGACGTCAGAGACGGCGTGGCCGCCCTGGCCCTCTTCAAGTCCAACAGCCTGGCGGGTCTGCTGCTGGTGATCGCCATGACCGCCGGCATGTGGGACGGGCCGGCCTCGGCGCTCTAAGCGCCTTCAGGCGAGACGCCTAGAACGGCCCCTTCTGGTAGACGCGCTCCAGCACGGTGTTCAGCGCCGCGATCCGCCGGGTATAGGCCCGCGCCAGGCAGGTGCGGTCCGCGCCGCAGGCCCGCCGCGTCTTCAGCCACGCCTGCTGATCGTCCTGGATGGCGCCCCGCGCGCCCATCGCCACCAGATGCTGGGCGATGTGGTAGAGCTGGGCCATGCGCACGTCCTGGTCGTTCAGCTTCAGGGTCGCGCAGATGGTCAGTTCGTCCTGGGTCCGCGCGCGATCGCAATTGAAGCTGGCGGCCTGGGCGCCCCCGGCCATCAAGGTTGCGGTCAGGGCCAGCAAGGCCAGACGGATCGGCGCGCGCATTCGGGTCTCCGGGGAAATCCTGACGCCAACCTAGGCCGCGCGGCCATCTTCCCCAAGACCTGTCGTGACCTTGGGTCACGCTGTTTCGTCACGATGTTTTGTGGGACAATGGTGATCATGGCAGCCGCATCCCGCGTCGATCCCAAGACCTATTTCGCGCCCGACCAGTGGGCGCGCCTCGCCGCCCATTCCAACTGGCGGGGCCTGGCCCTGCTGGCCCACGCCTGGATCGTCATCCTGGCGGCCGGGGCCATGGTGGTGGCCTGGCCGCTGACCCTGCCCCTGGCGGTGATGATCATCGGCGGTCGGCAGCTGGGCCTCGCCATCCTCATGCACGACGCCGCCCACGGCGCTTTGCACAGGAACCTCAAGGTCAACGACTGGGCCGGCGAGTGGCTGACCGGCGGCGGCCTGGCCCGCTACCGGCCCTATCACCTCACCCACCACCGCTTCGCCCAGCAGGCCGAGGATCCGGACCTCGGCCTCTCGGTGCCGTTTCCGATCACGCGCAAGTCCCTGCGCCGCAAGCTGGTCCGCGACCTCACCGGCCAGACCTTCTTCAAGCAGCGGTTCGGCGATCTCGTCGCCCGGCTGAAGGCCCGCAAGCCCGGTCAGCCCGTGTTGCCCATCCTGGCCGAGGAGGTGCGCCGCAAGCGTCGCTGGCTGCTGGGCGGCGTGGTCATCACCGCCATCGGCCTGCCCTTCGGCGCCTGGTGGGCCTGGCCCGTGCTGTGGGTCCTGCCCCAGGCCACCTGGTATCCGATGATCACCCGCTTGAGGAACATCGCCGAGCACGCCTGCATCGCCAAGGACGAGCCTGATCCCCTGCGCCATGCCCGCACCACAAAGGCCAACCTGATCGAGCGCGCCCTGCTGGCCCCCTACTATGTGAACTACCACTGCGAACATCACATGTTCATGCACCTGCCCTGCTACCAGCTGCCCCACGCGCACCGGGCCCTGGCCAAGGCGGGGGTCACCAAGGGCATGCTAGTGGAGCCGGGTGGCTACCTGAAGGTCTTGTCCCTGGCGGCGGGGAAGCCTGACCGCGCGAGCGTGACAGCCTGACGTGGCCCCCGGTTCAGGCGCCCATCACGCGACCAAGCAAAAGACCTAGAGGCTTTCAGTTTTCGACTGAAAGTCTCTAAGCGGGGGGATGATCGATCCCAGCCTTGAGGGCCGCCGCGCCTTCATCCTCGAAAACACCCGGCTGCAGACCCCGCCCCACACGCCGGAGCTGGTGCTGCATCTCGCCGACGAGATCACCCCGATCTGGAAGATGACCGAGGAAGCCCTGGCCGAGATCGGCCTTCCGCCGCCCTTCTGGGCCTTCGCCTGGGCCGGCGGCCAGGCCCTGGCCCGCTATATCCTCGACCATCCCGAGGTCGTCGCCGGCAAGCGGGTGGTCGACTTCGCCTCGGGCTCCGGGATCGTCGGGATTGCGGCGATGCGGGCCGGCGCGGCCTACGTCCTGGCCGCCGACATCGACGGCTTCTGCGGCGCGGCGCTCTCCCTCAACGCCCAGGTCAACGGGGTCAGCGTGGATTTCACTGACGCCAACCTGCTGGACTCGCCCGCGCCGCCGGCCGACGTCATCCTGGCCGGCGACATCTGCTACGAAAAGCCCATGGCCGACGCCGTCATGGCCTGGCTGGCCGCCGCCCGCGCGCGGGGGACCACCGTGCTGATCGGCGATCCGGGCCGCTCCTATTTCCCCCGCTCGGGCCTCACCAAGCTGGCCGAATACCAGGTCGCCACCACCCGCGAGTTGGAGGACCAGGAGGTCAAGAAGACCTCGGTCTGGACTCTCCCGGCCTGAGCTTTTAGAGATAGAACAAATACGGAACAGAGAGTGGCGACCGAAATGCGCGAAGACGGCAAGATCGACTATGTGGAGCTGCCCGGCCGGGACCTGCCGGCCACCAAGAGCTTCTACGGCGAGGCCTTTGGCTGGCGCTTCACCGACTACGGCCCGAGCTATGCGGCCTTCGACGACAGCGGCCTGGACGGCGGCTTCCAGGCCGATGCGGCCGAGGCTGCGGCGGCGCCCCTGGTGGTGATCTTCACCACGGACCTGGAGGCCATGCTGGCCAAGGTGACCGCCGCCGGCGGCGAGGTCGCCAGGCCCATCTACAGCTACCCTGGCGGCCGCCGCTTCCACTTCCGCGACCCCAGCGGGAATGAACTCGCGGTATTCACCGAGGGCTGAATTCGGCGCAGGGCCTGGGCTGTAGTTTCGGATAGATAGCCGGGGGCTGACAGAGCGATGTCTCCATCAAGGCGATAGGGGCGCCGAGGAAAGTTTCACGCGCCCTGGCGCCTGAGTCATAGTGCGCGACGTCCAGTCTTGGAGCCCGCATGCGCCGCCGCACCTTCCTCGCCGCCCTCCCCGCCGCCGCCCTGGCCAACCGCGCCCTGGCTGATGCGCGGGGCGACAATCCCAACCGCAACCGCCCCGACGTGCGCGGCGGCGACCGCGTGGACGGCGCCACCTTCGCCAGCCGCAGCGCCGCCTGGGGCGTCCACGGCGCGGCGGCCACCGCCCACCCGCTGGCGAGCCTGGCCGCCATCGAGATCCTCAAGGCCGGCGGGTCGGCGGTGGATGCGGCCATCGCCGCCAATGCGGTGCTGGGGTTTGTCGAGCCCATCGCCTGCGGGATCGGCGGCGACTGCTTCGTCATGCTGTGGGACCCGAAGACCAGACAGGTCGTGGGCCTCAACGGCTCGGGCCGCAGCCCTAAGGGCCTGTCGCTGGAGACGGTGCGTGCGCGCTCGAAGAAGGGCCTCATCCCCGCCTATGGCGCGGTCTCGGTCAGTGTGCCGGGCGCCGTCGACGCCTGGTGGACCCTGCACCAGCGCTACGGCAAGCTGAAGTGGAAGGACCTGTTCACCTCCGCCATCGCCCACTGCGATGAGGGCGCCCCAGTCAGCCAGAACGTCGCCTACTACCTGGAACGCTCCCTCAAGAACTTCACCAGGCCGGGCGCCGGGCTGGAGGAGGTGGAGAACTTCAAGTCGGTCTGGGCGCCCAGCGGCAAGACCCCGATCGAGGGCGAGGTGTTCCGCAATCCAGGCCTTGGCCGCACCTACGGCCTGATCGCCGATGGCGGGCGCGACGCCTTCTACGAGGGCGAGATCGCCTCCACCATCGAGCGCTATTTCAAGCGCATCGGCGGCTGGATGACCAAGGCCGACCTGGCCGCTCACCACAGCCGCTGGGACCCGCCGCACAGGGTCAATTATCGCGGCGTGGACGTCTGGGGCCTGTCCCCCAACAGCCAGGGTCTGGCCACCCTGCAGGCCCTGAACATCATGGAGGAATTCGACCTCAAGGCGATGGGCTTCCAGTCCGCCGCCGCCATCCACCATGGGGTGGAGGCCAAGCGCCTGGCCTTCGAGGACCGCGCCCGATACTACGCCGATCCCGACTTCGCCAAGATCCCCACCGAGTGGCTGATCTCCAAGGCCTACGCCAAGGCGCGCGCCAGGCTGATCCGCCCGGACGCCATCCTGACCCCGGTCAATCCGGGCCAGGCGCCCGGCCACGGCGACACCACCTATTTCACCACCAGCGACGCCGACGGCATGATGGTCTCCATCATCCAGTCCAACTATCGCGGCATGGGCTCGGGCCTGATGCCCGACGGCCTGGGCTTCATGCTCCAGGACCGCGGCGAACTCTTCGCCCTGACTGACGGCCACCCCAATCTCTACGCCCCGGGCAAGCGGCCCTTCCAGACCATCATCCCCGGCTTCGCCACCAAGGGCGACCAGCCCTGGCTGTCCTTCGGCGTCATGGGCGGCGACATGCAGCCCCAGGGCCAGGCGCAGATCATCTCCAACATGGTGGACTTCGGCCTCGGCCTTCAGGAAGCCGGCGACTCGCCGCGCTGGCATCACGGCGGCTCTACCGAACCCACCGGCGAGGCGCAGCAGGGGATCGGCGTGCTCAACCTGGAGACCGGCGTGCCCGAGGCGACGAAACAGGCGCTGGCCAAGATCGGCTGGGTCATGGCCCCGGAGCCCGGCGGCTATGGCGGGTATCAGGCCATCGAGCGCTGGCCCGGCCGCTACGCCGCCGCCACCGAGATGCGCAAGGACGGGGTGGCGCTCGCCTACTGACGCCACCAAGCAGGACGCGATTGACGATGGCGGCGCCTGGGGCGAGCCTCGCCTGAAGCACGGAGACTCCCATGACGCCCGACGAGATGCGCGAGATCATCCTGTCGTTTCCCGGCGCCGAGGAGGGCGAGTCCTACGGCGCGCCCGCCTACAAGGTGAACGGCAAGTTCTTCACCCGCCTGCGCGGCGAGGACCAGAGCGTGGTGCTGATGGGCGTCAGCTTCGACGAGCGCGACATGCTGATGGAGGCCGAGCCCACGACCTTCCACATCACCCCGCACTACAAGGACTATCCCAGCGTGCTGGCCCGCATCGAGACTCTGCACCCCGGCTCGTTCCGCGGCTTCCTGGAGCGCAAGTGGCGGCAGATCGCGCCGAAGAAGCTGATCAAGGAATTCGACGCCGCCAAGGCCTAGAAGTCGTCCTCCATCATAGAGCGAAACTGCTCGAAGATTTCCTTGGCCTGCTCCTCGGGTGGGGGCGGCGGCTCGCCTTCGCCCGCCTTGGCCACCGGCGCCCCGCCGGTGAGGTGGCCGGCCACCATGCCGCCCTGCACCAGCAGCAGTTCCTCGCCCTCGGCGAGGCCGGTGAGCATCTGAGCGAGCTTGGGGGGCATGTCGTCGAGGTCGAGGCGTTTCATGGGTTTGATTTTACCCCGCCCGCCCCGCACCGCAAAGGGTGACAGAGGCGGGGGCGGGCCCTAGCTTCCGGCCAACTGATTTCGGAGAGCACATGGCCTATCGGTCCCTGCGGGATTTCATCGCCAAGCTGGAGGCCGCCGGGGAACTGGTGCGCGTCGCCGAGCCCGTCTCGTCGGTTCTCGAGATGACTGAGATCCAGCGCCGCCTGCTGGCCACCGGTGGCCCGGCCGTCCTGTTCGAGAACGTCACCCGCGCCGACGGCGAGCCCTCGGGCATGCCCTGCCTGGTCAACCTGTTTGGCACCGTGAAACGCGTGGCCATGGGGGTCACCCTGGACAACCAGGAACGCACCACCGCCGCCGAGCTGCGCGAGGTGGGCGAACTGCTGGCCTTCCTGCGCGCACCCGAGCCGCCGCGCGGCCTGAAGGACGCCTGGGACATGCTGCCCTTGGCCAAGACCGTGATGTCCATGCGCCCGGCCACGGTGAAGAAGGCGCCGGTGCAGGAGATCGTCTGGACCGGCGACCAGATCGACCTGAACAAGCTTCCTATTCAAACCTGCTGGCCCGGCGAGCCCGCGCCCCTGATCACCTGGCCCCTGGTGGTGACCAAGGGTCCGTCGGAGGACCGCGAGGACGACTACAACCTCGGCATCTACCGCATGCAGCTGCTGGGCAAGGACCGCACCCTCATGCGCTGGTTGGCCCACCGCGGGGGCGCCCAGCACCACCGCCGCTGGAAGAGCGCCGGCAAGCGCGAGCCCCTGCCCGCCTGCGCGGTGATCGGCGCCGATCCCGGCACCATCCTGGCCGCGGTGACACCGGTCCCAGAGACCCTTTCGGAGTACCAGTTCGCCGGCCTGATGCGCGGCGCCAAGGTGGAGCTGGTCCCCGCCAAGACCGTCCCCCTGATGGTCCCGGCCAACGCCGAGATCGTCATCGAGGGCCACGTTCTTCTTGATGAATATGCCGATGAGGGCCCCTACGGCGATCACACGGGCTACTACAATTCCGTCGAGCAGTTCCCGATCTTCCAGGTGAGCGCCATCACCATGCGGAAGAACCCCATCTATCTGACCACCTTCACCGGCCGGCCGCCGGACGAACCCTCCGTGCTGGGCGAGGCGTTGAACGAGGTCTTCATCCCCCTGCTGCGCCAGCAGTTCCCGGAGATCGTCGACTTCTGGCTGCCGCCGGAGGGCTGCTCCTACCGCATCGCCGTGGTCTCCATGAAGAAGGCCTACCCGGGCCACGCCAAGCGGGTGATGATGGGCGTCTGGAGCTATCTGCGGCAGTTCATGTACACCAAGTGGGTGATCGTCGTGGACGACGACATCGACGCCCGCGACTGGAAGGACGTCATGTGGGCCCTGTCGACCCGCATGGATCCGGCCCGCGACATCACCCTGATCGAGGGCACCCCCATCGACTATCTGGACTTCGCCTCGCCCGAGAGCGGGCTGGGGTCCAAGGTCGGCCTGGACGCCACCAACAAATGGCCCCCCGAGACCCATCGCGAGTGGGGCGAGAAGCTCGGCATGGACGAGGCGACCGTGAAGCTGGTGAGCGAGAAATGGTCCCGGCTGGGGCTGCCGGGCGGCGGCGCGCCGGTCAAATAGCGGCAGGGGTTGCCCTTTGGGGCGTTTCCACCCCAACTGCCGCCGCATATCGGGGATAGTGACACCATGGACGCCGTAACATCGTTCTCGGGCAACGCCGCCGCCCTCTGGGTCGGGCTGCACCTGTTCCTGCTGCTCGTGCTGTCCCTGCTGGTGGTGCGCCAGCGGCAGAAGCACAAGGTGGCCCTGGGCGACGAGGGCATCCCCGAGCTGGCCCAGGCCATCCGCGCCTTCGGCAACGCGACCGAGTACATCCCCGCCGCCATGTGCGGGATCGCGGTCCTGGCCCTGGTCAGCGCGCCCAGCCTGGCCATTCACCTGGCGGGCTTTGTGATGTTCACAGGCCGCTGCCTGCACGCCATCGGCCTCTCCAACAGCGGCGGGACATCTTTCCCCCGGGTCATCGGGGTCCTGGCCACCTGGGTCGCCTATGTGTTCATCGGCGTGGCCCTGCTGTTCTACGCCATCGCCTAGCGGGCCTTGCATCCGGCGCAAGCCAAGCCGCCGATGGATGTCCTGCGCCTAAGAACCGACCAATCGCGTCCGCCGTCATCCGGGTGTGATCAATCTGGCCGATGAGATCCAGATCGGGTTGTCGGCTCCAAAGACCGGCGGCCCTTCACAGAGGCCGGTGGTCTGGGAGTGGATGGACGTGAGGACTTCCTTCGGATTTCGACGCGCTGTTAGCGCGGGGGCGGCGCTCGCTGTCGGCCTCTCCCTCGTTGGAGCCGCCCAGTCGGCGGAGCCGCAGAAGGCTCGCAACGTCATCCTGTTCGTCGGCGACGGCATGGGGGTTTCGACCCTCACGGCCGCGCGCATCTATCAGGGTCAGCTGCGGGGGGTCGATGGCGCCTCGAACCGGCTGACCTTTGAACGCTTCCCCAACCTCGCCCTGGTGAAGACCTATTCGGCCGACAGCCTGGTGACCGACTCGGCCAATGGCGCCTCGGCCATGATGACCGGGGTGCGGACCATCAACGGCGCCTTGGGTGTCGACGCGACCGTCAATCGCCAGAGCTGTGCGTCGGCCATCGCCGGCCGGGTCGACACCCTGGCCGAACTGGTCAAGCAGCGAGGAATGTCGACGGGCGCCGTCAGCACCGCGGCCATCACCGACGCCACGCCGGCGGCGCTCTACGCCCATACCAGCGCCCGCAGCTGGCAAGGGGACTTCGCCATGCCGAAGGAAGCCGCCGCCGAGGGATGCGTCGATATCGCCCGCCAACTGGTGGACGCCCCCGAAGCCATGAGGCTGGACGTGGCCCTGGGCGGCGGGGCGACCTTCTTCACCCCGGCCAAGCGGCTCGACGGCCGCGACCTGACGCGGGAATGGGCCAGGCGGCCCAATGCGGCCTTCGTTGACACCGCCGAGGGCCTGTCCAAGCTGCCCAAGGGAACGCGCCACCTTCTGGGTCTGTTCGCCGGAGAAAGCATGGCCCGCGAGAGCAGCCGCCCGGTCCAGGCGCCGCGCCTGACGGACATGACCAAGGCCGCGATCTCGCTGCTGTCCCAGAACCCCAAGGGCTATTTCCTGATGGTGGAGGGCGGACTGATCGACAAGGCCCACCACGCCGGCCTGGTCCGCGACGCCCTGAACGAGACCGTGGAGTTCGACGCCGCCATCGACCAGGCCCTGGCCATGACCGACCGGGCCGACACCCTGATCCTGGTGACGGCCGATCACAGCCACGGCCTGACAATCAACGGCGGACACCGCGATAGCCCGATCCTGGGCCTGGTCACTGACGCGCAGGGCAAGCCCAGGCTGGCGGGGGACGGCAAGGCCTACGGCATCCTGAACTATCAGACGGGTCCAGGCGGTCCCAAGGCCGGGGAGAGCCGCGTCGACCCCACGACGGTGAATACGCTGGCACCCGGCTATCGCGCCCCGGCCGGCATTCAGATGAACAGCGCGGCCCATACGGGGGAGGACGTCGCCGCCTACGCCCAGGGACCGGGGGCCGATCGCCTGGGCGGCCTGATCGACCAGACCGACATCTTCGAGGTCATGCGCGAGGCCCTCGGCATCCGGGCGCCGAAGCGGGCCGCCAAACCCTAGGGGCGGCCCCGCTTCCGGACTGGACGACGTCAGGGTTGCCCCGGGGCCCGCGCCCGGCCATATCCACGGGATGGAAGAGAGCCTGTTAGCCGATGTCGTCGCCGCCGCCCTGAAGGCCGGCGCCGACGCCGCTGAAGCCGTCGGCGCCGAGCGCGCCGCCCTGAGCATCAATGTCCGCCTGGGCAAGCTGGAAGAGGTGGAGCGCGAGGAGTCCCGCGACCTTGGTTTGCGGGTCTTCGTCGGCAAGCAGCAGGCCACCGTCTCCGGCTCCGACGTCTCGGCCGAGGCCCGCGCCAAGCTGGTGGAACGCGCCGTGGCCATGGCCCGTCTCGCGCCGGAGGACCCCTATGCCGGCCTCGCCGACGCCAGCCGCCTGGCGCGAGGCCCCTTCCCGGACCTCGACCTCTACGACAGCTCCGAGCCGACGCCGGAGCAGCTGGAGGATCGCGCCCGCGCCGCCGAGGAGGCCGGCCGCGCCATGCCCCGCGTCGCCAACTCCGACGGCGGATCGGCCTCCACCTCCTCGGGCCAATGGCGGCTGGTGACCTCGGGCGGCTTTTCCGGCGTTCATCGCGCTTCGAGCTATTCCATCGGCGTCTCGGTGATCGCCAGCGACGGCGACGAGATGGAAGGCGGCTATGACGGCCGCTCCACCCGCTGGCAGGCCGACCTGCCGACGCCCGAGAGCATCGGGGCGGAGGCCGGACGCCGCGCGGCGGCGAGGCTGGGCGCCCGCAAGATCAACTCGACCACCGCCCCGGTGATCTTCGAAAACCGCCTGGCCATGTCGCTGATCGGTCCGCTGATCGGCGCCATTTCCGGTCCCGCCATCGCGCGGGGCAACTCCTTCCTGAAGGACAGGCTGGGGGCCCAGGTCTTCTCCAAGGGGATCAACGTCACCGACGACCCGCACAAGGTGCGCGGCCTGGGCTCCTCGCCCTTCGACGACGAGGGGGTGGGCAATCGCGCCTGGAACCTGATCGACGACGGCGTGCTCAGCACCTGGCTGATGAACTCCTCCTCCGCCCGCCAGCTGGGCCTGAACACCACCGGTCACGCCTCGCGCGGACTCGCGGGTCCCCCGGGCGTCTCCACCACCAACCTGACCCTGCAGCCCGGAACCAAGACCCAGGCGGAACTGATGGCCGACGCCGGCAGCGGCGTCCTGATCACCTCGATGTTCGGCCCCTCGCTCAACGGCAATACCGGCGACTGGTCAGTGGGCTGCGCCGGCTTCTGGTTCGAGAACGGCGTCCTGGCCTATCCGGTGGCTGAGATCACCGTGGCCGGCAACCTGATCGACATCTATGCCCGCCTGATCCCCGGATCGGACCTGGAGTTCCGGGGTTCGGCCAATGCGCCGTCGATCCTCGTGGACGGACTGGCCATAGCCGGGAAATGACCGATGCGGGCGCCGATCTGGAGCTGATCGTCGCCGCGGCCCTGGAGGCCGGCCGCCTTGCGGTACGCATGCGCGACGAGGGCCTGAGCGTCGAGATCAAGTCCGACAACACCCAGGTCACCAACGCCGACCTCGCCACCGACGCGCTGCTGACCCAACGCCTGCGCGCCGCACGGCCGGACTATGGCTGGCTGTCGGAAGAGACCGCCGACAACACCGACCGACTGTCCAATCGCCGGCTCTTCGTCGTCGACCCCATCGACGGCACCCGGGCCTTCATTCGCGACCGGCCCTGGTGGGCGGTCTCCATCGCCGTGGTGGAGGATGGTCTGCCGATCGCCGGCGTGGTCTTCGCGCCTGATGTCGAGGAGACCTACACCGCCGTCGCCGGCCAGGGCTCGCACATGAACGGGGAGCTGATCCGCGCCAGCGCCTGCGACCTGGTGGAGGGCTGCGGCATGATCGGCGACCAGCGGATGTTCGAGCATCCCTCCTGGCCACAGGCCTGGCCGGCCATGCGGATCGAGGCCCGCAATTCGACGGCCTACCGCATGTGCCTTGTGGCCTCGGGCGCCTTCGACGCGGCCATCGCCATCGTGCGCAAAAGCGACTGGGACCTGGCCGCCGCCGATCTGATCGCTCGCGAGGCCGGCGCCTATTGCGGGGATCATCTTGGCCGCCCCTTCGCCTACAATCGCGCAGAACCCTCGCAGTCCAGCCTCGTCTGCGCCGCGCCGCGACTGGCGCCATTGATCCTTAACCGCGTCGGGCATATCGCCTTGAGGAATTGATTCACTTCGGAAACCTCAGCCATGCCCGACAAGCAGCTCCTGCACCTCGTCATCGGTGGCGAACTTGAAGACCTCGAGCACAATACCTTTCGCGACCTGACCAAGGTCGATCTGGTGGGCGCCTACGCCAGCCACGCCGAGGCGGTCGCCGCGTGGCGGATGAAGGCCCAGTCGACGGTGGACAACGCCCTGATGCGATACTTCATCATCCACGCCCACAAGCTGCTCGAGCCCGACAAGGACGATCATCACGACCACTAGGCCGGGCGCGGCCGCCAGCGATAGTGGCCCACCGGCTTGAGCTGCAGGAGGATGCCGAGGCTCTCCTCCCGCGCGCCCTGGCCGATGTTATGGACCACGCGGGTGAGCCCGCCGGTGGCCGTGACGATCCCCACATGCGGCCGGTCGCCGATCAGCAGGCGCCAGGTCAGGATGTCGCCCACCGCCAGAGGCTCCGGGAATCCCCGCCCGAAGGCCGGCCGCCTGGCGCGCCAGATCTGGGCGCCAATCCGCCCCCAATAGGTCTCCAGGTTCAGCACCCGGCGATGGTCGATATTGGTGTCAGGCTTGGCCAGGCTCCAGGCCTGGGGATAGGCGCCGAAGTGTCGGGTCATGTCCCCGTGGATGAGCTGTTGAAGGTCCGCCCTCCAGGCGTCGCGGGCCGCGCGGATCACCACGTCGCAGCAGACCCCGGTGGTCCGCGGGACATCGCCCCCCGGATAGGCGAGCCGCACATAGGCCGGGTCATAGCCGGTGGTGACGCCCACCTGAGCGCGAGCCGCCCGCGCCAGGGCCTCGCCCGGGTCACCCGCCGCCTGAGCCCAGGCCGGCGCGGCCATCAGGCCACCGATCAGGGCGCGGCGTGTGGGCATGGTTCTACTCCCGTTTGAGCAGGCCCTCGGTGAGCAGCCGGCCCCACATCTGGCTGCGGAAATCGGCCTTTATTTTGGCCTCGTCGTAAGCGGGGCTGTCGACCCATTCGAGGAAGGTCTGGCCGGCCGGTTCACCCTCCGCCAGGTAGCGCTCGAAGGTGTAGTCCAGCACCCCGGTCTTGCCCTGCTTGATGTGCAGGTACTTGAGCGACAGCTGCTCCAGGGCCTCACCGATCGTCTTGCCCTGCCGGAAGTGCATGTAGAAGACGCTCATGATCCCGGCCCGGTCCGCCCCGGACTTGCAGTGCATCAGCGCTGGGTACTCGATGGTCTCGAACAGCGCCTTCGCGCCGTGCACCCGCGCGCGGCTGGGGACCTCGCGGCTGGTGATGGTGAAGTCCACCATGGTCAGGCCGAGCCGTTGGCAGGCGTCCTTCTCCAGGGCGTGGAAGCTGGCGTCGAACCCGCCGCGCAGGTTGATGATGGTCTTGACGCCGCGGCGCTTCCACGCCGCCAGCTGGAACGGCCAGGGCTGGTTGGTGCGCACCAGCTCGTCGCTGATCCAGTGGGCGTTGGAGAAGCCCAGCCGCAGATAGGCGTGGTCGTTCCAGAGATAGTTCAGCGTCGTGGAAATCCGCCCGCCGGGCGTGGAGAGATCGAAGTCGGCCAAGGGGGGCTCCGGGTGTTCGGCCCCTAACTAGGCCGTGACGCCGCCAAACGGAAGCGCGGCGGGTGGTCCCAGCTATTGCAGCAGGGTGAGCGTATTGCCCGCCGGATCCTTGAAGTGGGCCAGGGTCCCGCCCCACGGCATCTTCTCCGGCGGTCCCAGGAAGGGCACGCCCTTGGCCTTCAGGGCCTCATAGGTCGCCTGGATGTCGTCCACCTGGATCGAGGTCCCGACGAAGCGGCCCACCAGGTTCTCGTCCTCATGGCTCCCGTCGTCGCGCTCGACGATCAAGTCGATCCCGAGGTCGTAGCCGACCGCCATCTCCATGTCCCACTTGGCTGTCAGACTCAGGGTCTCCCCATAGAATCGCCTGGCGGCCGCCATGTCATCGACCCAGATCCGCAGTCCGTAGATCTTCATCTGGCGCACCCCCTCATCCATGCGGCGCCGCATCTTAGCGCATCGCCGGAAGCTTGACTTCCCGTCCCTGACAGCCGACCCCAGGATGATGACCGCGCCTACCACCGAGCCCGAGCTTTCGGCCCGCGCCCTGATCGCGCGGATCGCCGGGGTCTATATGCGGCCCCGCTGGAAGGCCTGGACCTGCGCCATGCTGGCCGCCATCGCCGTGGCGGCGCTGTCGGCCAAGCTGGTTCAGATCTTCGAGCCGGCGATCAACGACCTGCTGGTCAACCACAAGCCCGGCGCCCTGGTGATGGTGCCCCTGACCATCGCCGCCCTGGCCATCGGCCGGGCGCTGGCCCAGGTGATCCAGGCCTCCCTGGTCAACCAGATCGGCAACGCCGTGGTGGGCGATGTTCAGGTGCAGCTGTTCGGCAAGCTGGTTCGCGCCGACCTCGCCCACCTGCGGACCCAGCACTCCGGCGCCTATGTCTCGTCGGTGCTGTATGACGCCAGCCTGATCCGGGAAGCGGCCACGTCCGGGGTGATCAACTACACCCAGCACGCCCTGACGGTGATCGGCGCCATCACCGTGATGGTCTCCAACGATCTGCTGCTGTCCCTGACCCTGGTGGCCGCCGCCCCCCTGACCGGCTTCATCATGCGCCGGTTCTCCAAGAAGACCACCAAGGCCGCCAAGGGAGCCATGGCCGAGACCTCGGCCCTCTCCACCGCCATCATGGAAAGCCTGGACGGGGTTCGGGTGGTGAAGATCGAGAACCGCGAATCCTACGAGGAGGCCCGGGTCGCCGAGGTGGTGCAGCGCCGCCAGAAGCATCTGGTGAAGGGTGCCAATGCGCGGGCCCGCGCCGCCCCGGCCACCGAGCTGGTGATGACCCTGATCACGGCGGCCGTCATCGCCTATGCCGGCTGGCGCTCGCAGTCGGGCGACATGAACGTCGGGGCCTTCATGGCCTTCCTCCTGGCCCTGGGGTTGGCCTCCCAGTCCCTGCGCCAGCTCTCCAACCTGGCGACGGTGATGGCCGAGGGGATGAGCGCGGCGCGCCGCCTGTTCGCCGCCCTGGACGTCGAACCCGAAGTGCGGGAGCAGCCGGGGGCCGCCCCCCTGCCCCGCGGCGAGACCACGATCTGCTTCAAGGGCGTCAGCTTCGCCTATGCCGGCGGTCCGCCCACCCTGCGGGACGTGACCCTGGAGGTCCGCCGCGGCGAGACCGTCGCCCTGGTGGGCCCCTCCGGGGGCGGCAAGACCACCATCCTGAACCTGATCCCCCGCTTCTACGACGCCACCGACGGTGGAGTGACCATTGACGGCGTGGACATCCGCGACGTGACCCTGGCCTCCCTGCGCGCCCAGATCGCCCTGGTGACGCAGGAACCCTTCCTGTTCGACGACACCATCCGCGCCAACATCGCCTATGCGCGTCCCGACGCCAGTCAGGCGGAGATCGAGACCGCCGCCAGGGCCGCCGCCGCTCACGACTTCATCCTCTCCCTGCCCGCCGGCTACGACACCCTGGTGGGCGAGGCCGGGGCCCGACTGTCGGGCGGCCAGAGGCAGCGGATCGCCATCGCGCGCGCCTTCCTGAAGGACGCCCCCATCCTGCTGCTGGACGAGGCCACCAGCGCGCTCGACACCGAAAGCGAGGCCCAGGTCCAGGCCGCCCTGGCCCGCCTGATGGCCGGACGCACCACCATTCTGATCGCTCACCGCCTGTCGACCGTGCGCGGCGCCGACCGCATCTATGTGATCGACAAGGGCCAGGTCGTGGAGACCGGCGACCACGATTCCCTGATCAAGAAGCGCGGCCTCTATGCGCGCCTGGCCCGCAGCCAGGACCTCGAGGCCGAGACCGCCGCGTGAAGAAGTTCATCCGCCGCCCAGCCGTTCAGGCCTTCCTGGGCTGGGTCCTGGCCGGCTATATGAGCCTGATCCGCCACAGCGTGCGCTGGCGCCACGAGAACCTCGCGGCGGTGAACCCCGTGCTGAGCGCCGAGCCAGGGGTTATCGCCCTGCTCTGGCACGGCCGCATCCCGGTGGCCCTGACCATCGCCCCGGTCCTGAAACAATCCAAGCTCGCCCACTGCCTGGTGTCGCCCTCGGCCGACGGGGAGTTCTTCGCCCAGGCCATGGCTCACAACGGCTTCCCCTCCATCCGCGCCTCCTCGGCCAAGAAGGGCGACTCGGCCAAGGCCCGCGCCTTGGTGGCCGCCTTCCGCGAGGCCATGTCCTGGGTGAAGGGCGGCGGGGTGCTGATCGTCACGCCCGATGGCCCCCGCGGTCCCAACGAGGTGATGGCGCCTGGGGCCCTGCAGATCGCCCGGCGCACGGGCGCGCCGGTGCTGCTGGTGGGCCTGGCTGTCTCTCCCGCCAAACGGCTGGGGAGCTGGGACACCGCCATGGTCGCCGCCCCCTTCGGCCGGGGCTCGGCGATCTGGGAGGGGCCCTACTACGTTCCGGCCGACGCCGACGACGCGGCCATCGAGGCGCTCACCGCCGACTGGGCGGCCAGGCTGTCGGCGGCCACCCGTCAGGCCGAGGCGAGGGTGTCGGCGGATTGATCCGACGCGCACGGGGTGAGACATAGGGGCATGGCCCACGATCACTCGCATCATGACCACCAGGACCATGATCATCACGATCACGGCGGGCATAGCCATGCCCATGGCGGCCACGGCCACAGCCATGCGCCCAAGGACTTTGGCCGCGCCTTCGCCGTCGGGGTGGGGCTGAATTTCGCGTTCGTCCTGGCCGAGGTCGCCGCGGGCCTGTGGTCCGGGTCCCTGGCCCTGCTGGCCGACGCCGGCCACAATCTCTCTGACGTGCTGAGCCTGCTACTGGCCTGGGGCGCGACCGTACTGGCCCGCCGGGCGCCCAGGGCCAACCGCACCTACGGCCTGCGCAAGGCCACCATCCTGGCCTCGCTGGCCAACGCCGTCCTCCTCCTGGTGGCGGTAGGCGTCATCGTCTCCGAGGCCGTGCGCCGCTTCGCCGAGCCCGCCGATGTCGCCACCGCGCCGGTGATGATCGTCGCGGCCATCGGGGTGGTGATCAACACGGCGACGGCCCTTATGTTCATGCGCGGCCACGACGATCTCAATGTCCGCGGGGCCTTCCTGCACATGGCTAGCGACGCAGCCGTAAGTCTGGCGGTGGTGATCGGCGCAGGCGCGATGGCCCTGACCGGCCTCGGCTGGATCGACCCGGCGCTCAGCCTGGTCATCGCCGGGGTCATCGTCCTGGGGACCTGGGGCCTGCTGAAGGACTCTGTGAACCTGGCCCTCGACGCCGCGCCCAAGGGGATCGATGTGGCCGAGGTGCGCGGCTGGCTCACCGCCCTGCCCGGCGTCACCGATGTCCACGACCTGCACGTCTGGGCGATGAGCACCACCGAGACGGCGATGACCGCCCACGTCACGCGACCCGACAACCCTGACGGCGACGCCTTCCTGCACGCCGCCTGCGAGGGTCTCGAGAAGAGGTTCAAGATCGGCCACTGCACCCTGCAGGTGGAGACCGGCGGGACCGAGGTCTGCCGGCTCTCGCCCGCGGAAGCCGTGTGAGACGCCCGCTCTCCCTCCAGCTCTACGCCGCCGCCCTGGGTCTTCTGGAACCGCTCGCCGGGCCCCTGCTGGCGCGGCGGGTGAAGGCCGGCAAGGAGGACGCCGCGCGGCTGGGGGAGCGGCTGGGCCACGCCAACGTCACCCGCCCCGAGGGCCGGTTGGTCTGGCTTCATGGGGTCAGTGTCGGCGAGAGCATGTCCCTGCTGCCCCTGGTCAGCGCCCTGAAGGCCAGGCGGCCGGAACTGGCGCTGCTGGTCACCTCGGGCACACGGACCTCCGCCGAGCTGCTGGCCAAACGCCTGCCCGCCCAGGTGATCCACCAGTACATCCCCCTGGACGCGCCGGGCGCCGTGCGCCGCTTCCTCGATCATTGGGAGCCCGACCTTGGCGTCCTGGTGGAGAGCGAGCTCTGGCCCAACCTGATCCTTGGCGCCCATGAGCGTAGGGTGAAACTGGCCCTCCTCTCCGCCCGGATGACGGAGGGCAGCGCCCAGGGCTGGGCCAAGGTCCCCGCCGCCGCCAAGCTGGTGCTAGACGCCTTCGACCTGATCGCGCCGCAGGAGACCGAGACACAGATGCGGCTCAAGCGCCTCGGCGCGCGCACGAGCCAGCTGCTGAACCTCAAGACGGTGGGCGAGGCCCTGCCCGTCGACGCCGCAGAACTGGCGCGCCTGAAGACAGCGGTCGGCGATCGCCGCGTGGTCCTGGCCGCCAACACCCATCCGGGCGAGGACGAGATCGTCATCGAGGGGTTCCGGCAGGCTGAGCTGGCCGACACCTTGCTGGTGATCGCGCCTCGACACCCCGGGCGGGGCGAAGCGATCGCGGGCCTGCTGGCCGGTTTCGAAGTCGCCCGGCGGGCGGCAGGCGAGCCCCTGACGGCCAAGACCACCGCCTATGTGGCCGACACCCTCGGCGAGATGGGGCTGCTCTACAGCCTGGCGGACGTGGTGGTGATGGGCGGCGGCTTCCTGCCCGGGATCGGCGGCCACAATCCCCTGGAGCCGGCCCGCCTGGAAAAGCCGATCCTGACCGGGCCCCATACCTTCAACGCCGCATCCCTCTATGCCGACCTCTTCGCCCAGGCAGCCGCCATCGAGGCCGCCGACAGCACGAACCTGGCCCGGCATCTGAGGGGTCTCGACACCTACCCGCACATCGGCCGCCGGATGGGCGAGGCCGCCCTGGCCTATGCCGACCGCCAGGGCGGGGCCCTGGACCAAGCCATGGCCCTGCTCGAACCCCTGCTGCCGGCATGAAGCTGTCCACGCCCCGCTGGTGGTACGTTCGCGACCACGCCCCGGCGCCCGTCAGCCGCGCCCTGCTGACACCGTTGTCCTGGATCTGGGCGGCGGTGACGGCGCGGCGGATCGCCAAGACCACCCCCATCGACCCCGGCGTGCCGGTGATCTGCGTCGGCAACCTCACCGCCGGGGGCACGGGCAAGACCCCCGTGGTGCGTGAACTGCTGAGGCGTCTGCGCGCGCGGCACGTCGATGCGCATGGACTGTCCAAGGGCTATGGCGGATCCCTTGAAGGGCCCGTGCAGGTGGACCCGACCGGGCACACGGCGGCCCAGGTGGGCGACGAGCCGCTGATGCTGGCCGGCGACGCGCCGATCTGGATCTCGCGCAACCGGGCCAACGGCGCCCTGGCGGCCGCCTGGGCCGGCGCCCAGGCCGTGGTGATGGACGACGGCCACCAGAACCCCTCCATCAAGAAGACCCTGTCCCTGGTGGTGGTGGACGGCGAGACTCGCAACAACGAATGGCCGCTCGGTGACGGGGCGGTCTTCCCCGCCGGTCCTCTGCGCGAGCCCCTGGCCGTCGGTCTGGCCCGGGCCGACGCGGTGATCCTGATGCTGCCGTCGGACGTGGAGGCGCCCGATCCTGACCTGGTGGCGGTGTTCGCCGGCAAGCCCGTGCTGATCGCCCGGCTGGCGCCCACGGCCCCGCCCCCGTCAGGGCCGCAGGTCGGGTTCGCCGGCGTCGGCAAGCCGTGGAAGGTGGAGCGGTCCCTCGAGGCTTCGGGATGCGACCTGAAGGACTTCGCGCCCTTCCCCGACCACAGGGCCTATGACGAACGTACCCTGCAGGCCCTGGCCGACCGCGCGGCGACCTTCGGTGCGGGGCTGGTGACCACCGAAAAGGACTGGGCGCGCCTGCCGCCGGCGTGGCGCGCGAAGATCAGCGCCTGGCCGGTCGCAGCGGTGTTCGAGGACGACGCCGCCCTCGAGGCGCTGCTGGACCTAGCCCTTAAACCTTAGCGCCGGCCTTCTGGGCGTAGGCCCAGCTGGCCTTGGCCAGCTGCGGCACGCGCAGGGCCATGGCGGCGGCCTGCGGGCTGTTGGCCGTACCGTCCCGGGCGCGGCCCACGATCCCCTGACAGATCCCGGCCAGCCGGAACATGTTGTAGGAGAAGAACCAGTTGAGGTCGTGCAGGGCCTCGCGGTTGGTCAGCCGGCAGTATTCGGCGACGTACTCGTCCAGGGTCGGGATGCCGTGCGCCTTGAGGTCGGGGATAGCCGAGATGCCGCCATTGACCCAGTTCATCAGCAGATAGGTGAAGTCGGCCAGGGGCTCGCCCAGGGTCGAGAGCTCCCAGTCCAGGACCGCCACCACCCGCGGCTCAGTGGCGTGCAGCACCATGTTGTCCAGGCGGTAGTCGCCGTGCACGACGGAGGTGCGCTCCTGCTCAGGCAGGCTCTCGGGCAGCCACTTGATCAGCCGCTCCATCTCCTCGATGTGCTCGGTCTCGCTGGCCTTGTACTGCTTGGTCCAGCGATCGACCTGACGGCCCATATAGTTGCCCGGCCGGCCATAGTCGCCCAGGCCGATGGCCTCGTGGTCGGTGTTGTGCAGGTCAGCCAGGGTCTTGAGCTTGGCCATGTAGATGGCGTGGCGCTCGGCCGGCTCGTACTGGGGCAGGCTCTGATCCCAGAGGATGCGGCCCTCCACCATGTCCATCACGTAGAACATGGTGCCGATGACGCTGTCGTCGACGCACAGGCCCCAGGACTTGGCCACCGGGAAACCGGTGGTGTGCAGGGCGGTGATCACCTTGTACTCGCGGTCCACAGCGTGGGCCGAGGGCAGCAGCTTGCCCGGCGGCTTGCGGCGCAGGACGTATTTCTTGTTCGGGGTCACCAGCTGGTAGGTGGGGTTCGACTGCCCGCCCTTGAACTGACGGACCTCCAGGGGCCCGGCATAGCCCGCGACATTGGCTTCCATCCAGGCGGCCAGGGCGGCTTCGTCGAACTTGTGGCTCTCCACGACCTCTTTGGTGCCGGTGTTGAGCTGCTCGCGCGCCTGCTCGGTGACTTCGGCCATGGGCGTTCCCCTTGTTCTCTTACGCGTGTTTGAAAACACCATACCGACCCCCCAGCCCTGACGGCAAGGCAAGAGGCGATCTTCATACCGGAACTTCGAAGATCAGGCGGTCTTGCCCAGCACGCGCCAGCCGATGTCGGAGCGGTGGAAGCCGCCGGGCAGTTGGATCTGGGCCACCGCCGCATAGGCCCTGTCGCGGGCCGCCTGCAGGCTGGGCCCCCGCGCGCAGACATTCAGCACCCGGCCGCCGCTGGCCCGCAGCGTTCCGTCGCCGTCCCGCGAGGTCCCGGCGTGGAAGACCACCACGTCCGGGCCGAAGTCCTGCTCGGCCCCGGTGATGGCGGCCCCGGTCCTGGGGGCGTCGGGATAGCCTTCGGCGGCGATGACGACGCACATGGCCGCCTCGTCGCGCCACACGGGCGCGGGCATCTGGTCCAGGGTCCCGGTGGCGCAGGCCAGCAGATAGGGGACCAGGTCGCTCTCCAGCCGCAGCATCAGCACCTGGCACTCGGGATCGCCGAACCGGACGTTGAATTCCACCAGCTTGGGACCGTCCGCGGTCGCCATCAGCTCCACGAACAGCACGCCGCGATAGGGGGCCCCCTCCGCCGCGATCCCGGCGAAGGCGCGCTCGGCCAGGCGCTCGCGCGTCTGGTCCATCAGGGCCGGGGTGAAGACCGGCGCGGGGGAATAGGTGCCCATGCCGCCGGTGTTGGGCCCCTGCTCGTTGTCATAGGCCCGCTTGTGATCCTGGGCGCCGCCGAACAGGATCGAGGTCTTGCCGTCGCACAGGGCGAACAGCGATCCGATCTCGCCCACCAGGAACTCCTCGATCACCACCCGTGCGCCAGCGGTTCCGAACCGGCCCCCAAGGGCGTCGTCGATGGCGGCCTCGGCGGTCGTCAGGTCTTCGGCGATCACCACGCCCTTGCCGGCCGCGAGGCCGTCGGCCTTGATCACGTAGGGCGGCTTGAAGCCGGCGAGGGCGGCCTTGGCCATGGCGGCGTCCTCGAACACGCCATAGGCCGAGGTTGGTAGGCTGTGACGGTCGCAGAAGGCCTTGGTGAAGGCCTTGGAGCTCTCAAGCTGGCCGGCCTGCGCGACCGGCCCGAAGCAGGGAATGGAGCCCTCGGCCAGGGCGTCGGCGAGGCCCGCCTCGACGGAGACCTCGGGCCCGATCACCACCAGGTCGGCGGCGATCTCCCGGGCCAGGGCCACCAGGGCCGGCACGTCATTGGGCTTGATCGGCCTCAGCTCCCCCAGGGCCGTCATGCCGGGGTTGCCGGGCGCGATCACCAGGCGCCCCAGGAGCGGCGAGGCCGCGATCTTCCAGGCCAGGGCATGTTCGCGCCCGCCCGAACCGACGAGGAGGATGTTCATGATGCGCTTTCGCCCGATAGACCCAGCCGGTCAAGCGGCAGCCATGCTGAGGAAGAGTCTAGCTGCGGCTCAGATCCTTTGAGCTCCATAGAAATTGAGCAACCTGAATAGCAGCAACAATGTGTGGCCCTATGCAGTTACTCCATAAGAGATGCCGGCTTGACCCTAAGGGCAGAAGCAATTCGCTCAACATTATCTAGAGAGAGATTCCTCTCCGCTCGTTCAATTGCCCCGATGTAGGTACGGTGAAGACCTGCTTCGGCTGCAAGCGCCTCCTGACTCATGCCCAATGACGCGCGCAGTCTCTTTACGTTGTCGGCGACGGTGCGACGCAATCTTGATGGCGGCCCCTTCATCCTCCAACGATCACGAAGTGATGACTCTACGTCGACAGACGATAGGTAGCATTGCTAGTGATGACGATAAGTAGCATTCTCCTAGTTCGTCAGGGCCGCCGTAGCGCTTTTGGATAAGGCAATGCTCCACCACTCTTCGAACAGGCGAGAACCGCGTCAAGCCGTCGAGCGACACCGTCTAGCTCCGGTGCATTGGCAGTTGGGGCATGCTCAATGAACGCCATCCAGCCAATCATCGTGTGCGACCAGTGGCTGAAATTGAACGCTCGCATCCAAGCGCTGACGCTAAGATGGGCGGAGGTGGAAAGCTCCCTCGCGCGTGACTACAACTGGCTAAGTCTAAGCGAGACAGCTCAGGAAAATTTAGGCCCGGCGCACGAATTGCGTGATATTGACGCGCGTCTCGACGAACTATTTAAGCAACGTGAGGAGTTGTCAGCCGTCGTTCTAAAATTGAGCGCCACAACTTACGATGCCATTTATGCAAAATTGTCTGTATTGGCAGCCCTAGTCGACCCTGAGGATCATCCGGCAGCACATAACCTCGTCATCAGTACGGTAAACGAGCTCAGAGCACTGAATGCGAGCCATCGCCGCCGTAGGGCATAGGCGCGAGTGATTACGGACTACGCGCGCCTGCATTCTCGAATCTAGGTCAGTGACGCCCGAATTTGACTAGCTTGTGCTTTCGCCTGCTACCCGGTGGGTCAAGCCGCCAGGGCTTGTCCCATCGCACCCGGTTGTGATCTTAGGTCCGCGAGCCCCTGGCGGGCGCCTTCCGATGGACGATTGATGCCCACCACCCTCCGCGACTGCCTGGCCGCCAAGGCCTGCCAACCGTCCCTCACCGACCTCATTCTGGCGGTCGTGCAGACCAGCGCCGAGATCAGCGCTCTGGTGCGTCGCGGGGCGCTGGGGGAGGTGTTCGGGGCGCTCGAGAGCCAAAACGTCCAGGGCGAAGTCCAGAAGAAGCTGGACGTCATCTCCAACGACATGCTGCTGGAAAGCTGCGGCGCGTCGCAAGCTCTGATGGCCATGGCCTCGGAGGAGATGGACGACATCCATCCGGTCCGCGACCTCACGCCCGAGGGTGGCTACCTGCTGCTGTTTGATCCCCTGGACGGCTCCAGCAACATCGACGTCAACGTCTCCATCGGCACGATCTTCTCGATCCTGCCCGCGCCCCGCGTGGACACCCCGCGCCCGGCCGTCGTGGCGGATTTCCTGCAGAAGGGCCGCGCGCAGGTCGCCGCCGGCTACGTGGTCTATGGCCCGCAGACCACCCTTGTCCTGACCCTTGGCGACGGCGTCGACGCCTTCACCCTGGACCCGGAAACCGGCGACTGGCTGCAGACCGGGTCTGGCGTGACCATACCGGTGGAGACCAAGGAGTACGCGATCAACGCCTCGAACCTGCGCCATTGGGCGCCGGCGGTGCGCGGCTATATCGAGACCTGCCTGGAGGGCGAGACCGGACCCCGGGGCAAGAACTTCAACATGCGCTGGATCGCGTCGATGGTGGCCGACGTCCACCGGATCATGATGCGCGGCGGCGTCTTCCTCTACCCCTGGGACGCGCGCGAGCCCGACCGGGCCGGCAAGCTGCGCCTGATGTACGAGGCCAACCCGATGTCGATGCTGGTGGAGCAGGCGGGCGGCGCGGCCTTCGATGGCCACGGTCCCATCCTCGACGCCGAGGTCACCGACCTGCACCAGCGGATTTCCGTGATGCTGGGCTCACGCGCCGAGGTCGAGCACCTGGAACGCCTGCACCGAGACGCCTGAAGTCAGGCGTCCATATCCAGGGAGTAGCCGGCCGAGCGCACCGTGCGGATGGGATCGGCCTCGGCTTCCTGACGGTTGAGGGCCTTGCGCAGGCGGCCGATGTGGACGTCCACCGTGCGGGCCTCGACATAGACGTCCGAGCCCCAGACGGCGTCCAGCAGCTGCTCGCGCGAGAATACCCGTCCCGGATGCTGCATCAGATAGTCCAGCAGCCGGAATTCGGTCGGACCGAGGTGGATCTCGCTGCCGGCCCGCTTCACCCGGTGCGCCACGCGGTCGATCACCAGGTCACCGATATGGACACGGTCCTCGGCGAGGCCCGGGCGGATGCGCCGCAGCACGGCGCGGATGCGCGCCGAGAGCTCGCTCATGGCGAAGGGCTTTATGATGTAGTCGTCGGCGCCGGTGTCGAGGCCGCGGATGCGATCGCTCTCCTCGCCCCGCGCCGTCAGCATGATGATCGGGATGTTGCGGGTCTCGCTGCGCTGGCGGAGCCGGCGGCACACCTCGATGCCCGAGACCTTGGGCAGCATCCAGTCCAGCACCACCAGGTCGGGCAGGCGCTCGCTGACCTGGGTCAGGGCCTCCTCGCCGTCCGTGGCGACGGCCACGTCGTAGCCTTCCTTCTCGAGGTTGTACTGCAGCAGGGTGGAAAGAGCGTCCTCGTCTTCCACCACCAGGATGTAGGGGATCATTCTCAGATTTCCTTCGCCAGGGCGTCAGTCTTGGGCCGGGCCGAGCCGATCGTCTCGGCCCCGGTGATTTCGTAGTGGATGATCTCGGCGATGTTGGTGGCGTGGTCCCCGATGCGCTCGAGGTTCTTGGCCACGAACAGCATGTGGGCGCAGGCGGTGATCGTGCGCGGATCGCCCATCATGTAGGTCAGCAGTTCGCGGAACAGGCTGTTGTAGTGCTCGTCCACCTCGTCGTCGCGGGACCAGACGGCGAGCGCCCGGTCCAGATCCGACGCGGTATAGGCGTCCAGCACGTCCTTCAGCCGGCCCAGGACCAGCTTGCCCATCCGCTCGATGGAGCGGGTCAGGGGGCTCATGGGCTCGGCTTCGGTCAGCACCAGGGTGCGCTTGGCGATGTTCTTGGCCAGGTCCCCGCAGCGTTCGAGGTTCATGGCGATCTTCATGGCCGCCACGGTCTTGCGCAGGTCATTGGCCATGGGCTGGCGCAGGGCGATCAGCCGGATCGCCTTGCGCTCGATGTCGGCTTCCAGGACATCCAGCCGCTCGTCGCGGGCGACAACGGCCTCGGCCAGGGTGGTGTCGCGGCGGACGACTGCGTCGATGCCGTCGCCGACCTGGGCCTCCGTCAGGCCGCCCATCCGGGCGCACTCGGCGGTCAGCGTGTTCAACTCGTCTTCGTAGGATTTGACGATGTGCTCGTTCATGTCCGTTCCCCTAGCCGAACCGGCCGGTGATGTAGTCCTGGGTGCGGCTGTCGCGCGGGTTGGTGAAGATCTCCCCGGTAGGACCGGCCTCCACCAGCTTGCCCAGGTGGAAGAAGGCGGTCTTCTGCGACACCCGCGCGGCCTGGGCCATGGAGTGGGTGACGATGACGATGCAGTACTGGTTGCGCAGCTCGTCGATCAGTTCCTCGATCCGCGCCGTGGCGATGGGGTCCAGGGCCGAGCAGGGCTCGTCCATCAGGATCACCTCGGGGGAGACGGCGATGGCGCGGGCGATCACCAAGCGCTGCTGCTGGCCGCCGGACAGGCCGGTTCCGGGTTGGTGCAGTCGGTCGGCCACCTCGCCCCAAAGGCCGGCCTTCTTCAGCGAGGTTTCCACCAGGGCCTCCAGCTCGGACTTGCTGGTGGTCAGGCCGTGGATGCGGGCCCCGTAGGCGACGTTCTCGAAGATGGTCTTGGGAAAGGGATTGGGCTTCTGGAACACCATGCCCACCCGGCCGCGCAAGATGACGGGGTCGATGGCCCGGTCGTTGACGTCCTCGCCGTCGAGTTCGATCCGACCGCGGACCGTGGCGCCGGGGATGGTGTCGTTCATCCGATTGATGCAACGCAGGAAGGTCGACTTGCCGCAGCCGGAGGGACCGATCAGGGCTGTCACCGCCTTTTCCGGCACGTCCAGGGAAACGTCGAACAGAGCCTGCTTGTCACCGTAGAAGACGTTGACGTCGCGGGCGCGGATTTTGATCGCGTGCTGGGGACCGCCGGCGTGGGCGCGGTCGACGGTGATATGGACGGGCGCCGAGCCGTGGGCCTGGCTGTCGTCACGCTGGGCGGGCATGGGGGACCTTGGGATTTGACGCCGGATCATCTGACTACCACCGGCGTTCGAAGCGGCGGCGCAGGAGGATCGCAGCCAGGTTCATGATGATCATGAAGGCGAGGAGGACGAGAATCGCCGCGGCGGTGCGCTCATGGAAGGCGCGCTCCGAGGCATTTTCCCAGATGAAGACCTGGACCGGCAGGACGGTGGCCGCCCCGGTGAAGCCCTCGGGCACGCCGGGCACGAAGGAGATCATGCCGATCATCAGCAGGGGGGCGGTCTCGCCGAGCGCGTGAGCCAGCGACAGGATCGCGCCGGTCATGACGCCCGGCATGGCCAGGGGCAGGACATGGTGGAACACGGTCTGGGTGCGCGAGGCGCCGACCCCCAGGGCCGCTTCCCGGATGGAGGGGGGCACCGCCTTCAGCGCCGAGCGGGTGGCGATGATCACCGTGGGCAGGGCCATCAGCGCCAGGACCAGCCCGCCCACCAGGGGCGAGGACCGGGGCACGTGCATCCAGTTGATGAACACCGCCAGGCCGAGCAGGCCGTAGACGATGGAGGGCACGGCGGCGAGGTTGTTGATGTTGACCTCAATCAGGTCGGTCCAGCGGTTCTTGGGCGCGAACTCTTCCAGATAGGTCGCCGCCAGCACCCCGATGGGCACGGCCAGAACCGCGGTCACCAGCAGCATCATGGCCGAGCCGACCACGGCGCCGAGCACGCCGGCCTGTTCCGGCTCGGTGGAGTCGGACTTGGTGAGGAAGTCCAGGTTGAAGCCCTTCGAGACGGCGCCGGAGGCCTGCATCTTGTCGAGCCAGGTGAGCTGACGGTCGTCGAGCTTGCGCTCGTCCTGCGGCGTGGAGCGCTTCAGCTCACCCTTGTAGTAGAGCGCGGCGTCGGCCTTCACGGGGCCGCTCAGGGTGACCTGCTTGCCGATCAGGGACGGATCATCCCGGACCATCTCCAGGAGCTGGTAGCCGAAGTCGTTGGAGATGATGTCCATCATCTTGCCCGACGCCTCGCCGGACTCGTCGTCGGTCTCGCCCATCCTGGCCAGCATCTGTTCGGCCACAAGCCGGTCGAAATTGGAGCCGACGATGTCGGCCGCGTTCACCTTCGCGGGGTCGACATAGATGGTCTGGGTGACCTGGTAGTCGATGAAGGTGGAATAGCCCTGCAGGCCGATCCGGCCCACCAGCATCACGAGGAAGCCGAGGGCGAAGACGATCGCCAGCTGGCCGTACAGCCGGAAGCGTCGCTCCTGGGCGTAGCGCTTCTTCAGACGCGTCTCCAGCCCTTGGCGGAAGGCGGTCTTGTCCTTGGGGAGGGCGCCGTCAGTCATACTGTTCCCGGTACTTCTGGACGATGCGCAGGGCGATCACGTTCAGGATGAAGGTCATCACGAAGAGGGTCAGGCCCAGTCCGAAGGCTGAAAGGGTCTTGGGGCTGTCGAATTCCTGGTCACCGGTCAGCAGGGTGACGATCTGCACCGTCACGGTGGTCACCGTATCGAGCGGATTGAGCGTGGTCTTGGCCTGAAGCCCCGCGGCCATGGTGACGATCATGGTCTCGCCAATGGCCCGCGACACCGCCAGCAGCATGGCCGCCATGATGCCCGGCAGGGCGGCGGGCAGGACCACCAGCTTCACCGTTTCCGAGCGGGTGGCGCCCATGGCCAGGCTGCCGTCCCGCAGGGAGTGGGGCACGGCGTTCATGATGTCGTCGGAGAGGGACGAAACGAAGGGGATCAGCATGATCCCCATCACGGCGCCCGCCACCAGGGCCATCTGGTTCTGCACCTGGCTGAGATAGATGCCGAGGCTGTCCAGCGGGCCGCCGATCAACAGGGCGCCCAGGTTGTTGAAGGCCTCACGGAAGATCGGCCCGACGGTCAAGGCGGCGAAGAAGCCGTAGACCACGGTCGGCACGCCGGCGAGGATCTCCAGCAGCGGCTTGACCACCCCTCGCGTCAGGGGATTGGCGTATTCCGAAAGGTAGATCGCCGAGTAAAGGCCGATGGGAGCCGCCACCAGCATGGCGATCATCATGATGAGGAAGGTGCCTGCGAACAGCGGCACCGCGCCGAACGCGCCCTTGGAAGCGTACTGGTCGCTGCGCATGGCGATCTGCGGGTCCCACTGGGTCCCGAACAGGAAGTCGACCGGCGACACCGACTGGAAGAAGCGCCAGCTCTCCCAGACCAGGGAGCCGACAATGCCGACGGTGGTGAGGATGGCGGTGACCGCGCAGGCCAGGAACAGGACGGCGATCCATCCCTCAACCCGGTTGCGAGCCCGGAAGGTCGGGCCAATGCGGGGATAGGCCAGGGCGAGGCCGGCCAGACCCACCACCACGCCCGCGGCGAGCGCGCCGTACTGGATGAGCTGCTCCAGGCGCTTGGCCTGGGCGGCCTTGGCCTCGATGGCGGTCTTTAGGTCTCCGGCATAGACCGTCTCGCTGGCCTGCGAGCCGTGGGCCAGGGCCCGGGCGTCGTCATAAAAGACATTCTGGCCCTGGGGGGTCAGCGCCGAAACCGCGGCGGGCGGGTCCGCGCGCAGCAGGGCGGCCTCCATGCGGCCGCCGAGCATGGCCGCGGCCAGGACGATCAGGGCCGCGGGCAGGCCGGCCCACAGGGCGACATAGCTGCCATGATAGCCCGGCAGGGAGTGGAACGAGCCCGACTTGACGGTCGACGCCAGGCGCTGGGCCTTGTGACGTCCAAAGGCATAGGTGGCGCCGGAGAACAGGAAGAGCGCCAGCAAGGCGATCCAGGTGAGCATCGCGGCTCCCAAGCCAGAACAAGATGGGAGGTCATCCCACGCCGCGCGGAACCTGCCTGCGCAATACTGTCCGCTTACGACACTTCTACGACGGTTTTGTAACAGCCCCCGGAGATGGGACGGCTGGCAGGGCGAGAGAGCCCGGAATCAGCGGGAAATAGGCGCTGAAGGTCGCCCCCTCCCCCTCCACGCTCTCCACCGCCAGGCCCCCGCGGTGGCGGTTCATGATGTGCTTGACGATGGCCAGGCCCAGGCCGGTGCCGGACCGCTCGCCGCTCTTCTGGCCTTCGACCCGGTAGAATCGCTCGGTCAGCCGCGGCAGGTGCTCACGCTTCAGGCCCACACCGGAGTCGGTGACCCGCAGCGCGGCATAGAGATCAGGGCCGTGGTCGGGCGTCAGCAGGGACAGTCGCGCCGACTGCGCCCTCAAGGGCGCGGCGGCCGCGTCCGCGGTCAGCCCGCTCACCAGGGCGATCTTCACAGATCCTTCGCGTGGCGAGTACTTCAGCGCGTTGTCCACCAGGTTCTGAGCGACCTGCACGATCTGGTCCCGATCGCCCGAGACCACGGCGACGCCGCGGGGCGGCAGGCAGGGAACCAGGGTCACGCCGCGCTCTCGGGCGAGCGGTCCCAGGGCGTCGATCACATCCATCACCGCGGACGCCAGGTCGGTCTCGCCTTGAGGGGCGATGTGCTCGTTGAGCTCGATCCGCGAGAGCGACAAGAGGTCGTCGATAAGGCGCGCCATCCGTTCGGCCTGGGTCGACATGATGGTGAGGAACTTCTCCCGCGCGCCCTCGTCGGTGCGGGCGTGGCCGCGCAGGGTTTCAATGAACCCGGAGAGGGAGGCCAGCGGGGTGCGTAGCTCGTGGCTGGCGTTGGCCAGGAAATCGGCCCGGGTCTGCTCGGCTCGGCGGATGTCGGTCTCGTCACGGAGCACCAGCAGGGCCAGGCGTGAACCGTCGGGCGCTTCGCCCAGGGGCTTGGCGAAGGCCTTCAGGACCCGGGCCTGGGCGCCGCCCATCTCATAGACCGCTTGACTGTCGAGGCCGCCGAACAAGGCCTCGTCCACCGCCTCCAGCACCTGGGGATCGCGGATGGCGGTGACCAGCAGGCCTGCCTCAAACTGAATCCGCAGCAGGTCGCGGGCGGCGTCATTCACCATGACGAAACGCCGACCTGTGAGGTCATCGGGTTCATGGGCGGCGATCACCAGCACCGGATCGGGCAGCGCGTTGATGATGCTGACATAGGGCGGCGCGTTTTCGTGCGGCGGACGCGTGGGCACCAGGGGTGGCTGTCCCTCGGGATCGACCACACGGGCGCTTCGCCAGACCACCGCCAGAACCAACACCGTGAGGGCGGCCGCCGTCCAGGTAGCCACGTCCGGCTCGGCCAGCCCCCCAGCGCCCAGGGCCAGCACAGCAAGGATTCCCAGCCCGCCAGTGATCAGCGCCGGGCCCGAAAGCCGGAGCCATCCGCGCGGCGGCGTCTGCGACAAAACGATTCTCCGCGGCTGCAAAGTTTGAGCAGGCCCGAGACTTATGACACTGACATGACATCGGCCCAAGTGGTGGGGCGATTCGAAATCTACGACCGGTTCAAAAACAACCTCTACTTATCCGATAGGCTTTGTCCGATCTCCACGGACCACAGTCTCGGAAAACTCAGACAACCGAGGGGCCAGAGGCCAGATGGCTTTTAAATCGAAACTGCTTCTGGGGGCCGCAGGTCTTGTCCTGGCCTGGCCCGGCCTGGCCGCGGCCGATCCCGCGACCGACGCCAAGATCGCAGCCCTTGAGGCGCAACTGTCGCTGCTGCAGGCCCAGATCGCCGACCTGAAGGTCTCGACAGCCGCCAGCATCGCCGCCTTGCCGGCCGCCCCGGCCCCCGCGCCGGCCAGGGTGACCACGGCCTCCATCGCGGGCGGCAAGCCGACCATCAGCTCCTCCGATGGCGCCTTCTCCGCCACCCTTCACGGGGTGATGCAACTCGACACCGCCAAGTACGACCAGCACGACCGCCTGCCGGCCGCCGTCACCGTCCGCGATCTGTCGGGCGGCGCGAACTTCCGCCGCGCCCGCATCGGCGTCGACGGCAAGGTTTTCGGCGCCTTCGACTACAATATCCTCTTCGATTTCGGCGGGTCTGGAGCCGAGGATTCCGGGCGGATCCAGGAAATGTGGGTGCAGTATTCCGGCCTCAAGCCGCTGCGCTTCCGGGTTGGGGCCTTTGCGCCGCCGCTCGGCCTCGAAGACGCGGCCTCCACCAACGGAGCCCTGTTCCCGGAACGTCCGGCCGTGGCCGACATCGCCCGCGGCCTGGCCGGCGGCGACACTCGCATCGGCGCCGGCGTCATCGGTAACGGCGACCGCTGGTTCGCTTCCGCCATCGCCACCGGCGCCCTGGTTCAGAGCCTCAATTCCGGGACCACGGCCTTCAACGCCCCGGCGTTCGACGAACAGCAGGGCTACGCCCTGCGGGTCGCGGGCACACCGCTCCATGGCGCCGACTGGATGATTCATGTGGGCGCGAACGCCAGCATCGTGGCCCAGCCCACCGACCTGGGCGCGGCCGCCGGGACCCGCTACGCCCTGCAGCTGCGCGAGCGTCCTGAACTGCGGGTCGACGGCTCCCGCCTGGTGGACACCGGGCAGATCGACGCCAGGGGCGCCCAGGCCTACGGCCTGGAATTGGCCGCCCAGAAGCAGAACCTGTACCTCCAGGCCGAGTACGTCGATTTCTCCATCGACCGCCGCAACCCGGCCGCCGGCGCCTCCGACCCCAGCTTCAACGGCTGGTATGCTCAGGGCAGCTGGGTGCTGACCGGTGAGCGCCGCAAGTACAACACCACGACAGCGGCCTTCGACGCGCCTGGCGTCGACAAGCCGTTCGATCGCGCGAACGGCCAGTGGGGCGCGTGGGAGCTCGCGGCGCGCTATTCGACCGTCGATCTCAACTACGCGGAAAACAGCCCGATAGTCGCCGAGCGGGTGCGCGGTGGAGAGCAGGTTATCTGGACCCTCGGCGTCAACTGGTTCCCCAACCCCGCCGTCAAGTTCATGCTCGACTATTATGACGTCAGCGTGGAGCGGAAGAACGCCGCCGGGGCCGCCATCGGCCAGGACTACCGCGCCGTGAACCTGCGATCCCAGATCGCCTTCTAGGCCTCCGAGACTCAGAACAGAGATCGCGCCCCGTCCACGCCGCCTGCAAAGCCGCGGCCCACGACCGGGCGCGGCTTCGCCTGCCCTTGGCTCGGAACACCATCGGCCAGAGCCTTTCTCGCAGGCGTTTCGCAACCCGCGACTTGGACGCCCGTTCTGTGGCCTCGAAGAGGGCCCACGCCATGAACAATCTCTCGATGACCGATATCGTGGGCACGCTGGCGGCGCTCTGCTCCATGGCCAGCTTCACCCCCCAGATCATCAAGATCTGGCGCGAGAAGGACGCCACCTCCGTCTCCCTGCGGATGTATGTGGTCACGGTGACCGGGTTCGCCCTTTGGATCGCCTACGGCATTCTTATCGGAAGTTGGCCGGTGGCCGCCTCCAACGTCGTCTGCCTGGCGCTGTCGGCCGCGATCCTGGCCCTCAAGTGGCGCTTCCGCGAATATCGGAGCTGAGGACCACGCCGGTTGGCGCCGCGACCACCGCGCTCTAGATTGCCGCCAACCGCGGGCGAACGCCCCGCACATGACCAACCCCCAATCGCGGCCGACGGCGCCTCAGACTCCCGAGCCCTCACGCGTGACAGGACGCCGAGATGTCGAACAACCGCTTTGCCCCGGCTGACGCCGCCTTCAGGGCGGGAGACCGGGCCGAGGGCATTCGCCTGACGGCCGAACAGCTGACACTGGACCAAACGTCTCGCCGCGAATCTATCAGAACTTCACGGCGGTCCTGATCCGCGGCAAGCTGTACGATCAGGCCGAGCACTGGGCGAGGGTGGCCACGGAGCACCATCCCCGCGATCTTGAACTGTGGAATATTCTGGGCGTCGCGCTGCGCCGGCTGGGACTGCAGGCGGAGGGGCTCAAGGCCCTGGACCGCGCCATCAAGATCAATCCCAAGAACCTGACGCCGCAGATCAACCGCGGCAATATCCTGAATGATCTGAAGAACCCGGCGGCCATCGAGGTCTTCACCAAAATCCTCCGCCAGCAGCCGACCAACGCCGAACACCAGCGCTCGCTTGGGCGGGCCTACTGGTTCGCCGGCGAGTTGGACAAGGCCGAGATGCGCTTCAACCTGGCGGTCAAGCTTAAGCCCGACTATGTCGACGCCTGGCTGGATCTGACCTCGCTCGCCGCGGACACCAAGGGCGCCGTGGAGACCTTGCCTGTGCTGGAGCGGGCGGTCGCGGCCCTGCCCCACGAGCACCGAATGCACGGGTCCCTGAGGGTCATGCTGCGCCGCGCCGGGCGCAACAAGGAAGCCGAGACCTACTTCGCCGACCTTCTGAGCGAATTGGGCGAGCACGCCTGGATCCACTACCAGATCGGCCTGACCCTCGCCGACTTCTCTCATCAGCGTGCGCCGACTTTTTTTAGCGTGATCCTGCGACGGTCGAAGAACCGCCAGACCGCGGTGGTGCTAACCGGAACAACGTGCTCGCCTGCATCTTAGCCAGCATGATATCCGGCTGAATCCGCGCGCCACTGGGAATCCCCAACGGTTCAATCAGGTCGCAGAATGCTCTATAGCAGATTCCGATCACGTCGCATCGTACCCGGGGGCGGCGAAGTAATTGGCGCACTCGCTTGGGGTGAAGGCGTCGATGGCGTCAGCGATGGCGCGTTCGAGGCTGTAGACGGTGCGGACGGCGGCCTTGCGGAGCAGGGCCTTGAGCTGGGCGAAGGCGTTCTCGATGGGGTTGAAGTCGGGCGAGTAGGGCGGCAGCAGGCGCAACTCCGCGCCGGTCGCCTCGATGGCGCGGCGGACGGCGGCGCCCTTGTGGGCGGGCAGGTTGTCCATGATCACGATGTCGCCGGGGCTGAGGGTGGGGGCGAGGATCTGCTCCACGTAAGCCAGGAACCAGGCCGCGGTCATGGCCCGGTCCAGCACCATGGGCGCGGTCATCCCAGAAAGGCGCAGAGCACCGACGAAGGTGGTGGTCTTACAGTGGCCGTGATGCACGCTCATCCGCAGCCGCTGCCCCCGCGGCGCCCGGCCGTGGCGGCGCGCCATTTTGGTGGAGGCGCCGGTCTCGTCGATAAAGACCAGCCGCTCGGGGTCGAGGTCGGGCTGGGCGGCGAACCAGGCCTGACGGCGGCTCAGGACGTCGGCACGCGCCTGCTCGGCCGCATGCCCGGTCTTTTTTTGAACGTGATCGCGTGACGGTCGAAGAACCGCCACAGCGTGGAGACCGCCACGGCGATACCCCGCTCGGCCAGCGCCGAGCGCAACTCCACCAGGGTGATGTCGCCCCTGGCCTCCACCAGCGACAGGATCAGCGGCGCATGCGCCTCAATCCTCGCCGAGCGCTTGTCGCCGCCCAGGCGCTGAGGCCGCACGTCGCCCGTCCGCCGCCGCAGGCTGGCCCACCGGATCGCGCTGGAGATGCTGACCCCAAACCGCTCCGCCGCCTTGCGTCGCGACAGCCCGCCATCGACTGCCGCAACCACCCGCTCGCGAAGATCCAAAGAAAGAGGCTTGCCCATCACCGGCGGCCTCCTCACCGGCAGCCAGGGTGAATCAGACTCGCCGCTTCAAGGGAATCCCTCCCGAGTCATCCGGCTCGGAAAGTGCTCTAGGTGTTCAATCCCGAGGTCAAGTGGACGGGATCGAGCCTGAAGCGTTGCAGTTCATCTGCCCATGCCTTGCAGATGGCTTCGTAGGGTGTGAGGCCTCGTAAGGTCTTAAGCCGCCTGGCGAAGTTGTAGGCGTCCAGGAAGGCGGCGAGGTGGTCCTCAAGCTGCCTGTGGGTGTCGTAGCGAATTCGTCTGACGGTGGCCTCTTTGAGAGTCCGGTTCATCCGCTCGACCTGGCCGTTCGTCCAAGGGTGGTTTGGCTTGGTCAGGCGATGCTCGATGTCGTGCTCGTGGCAGGCACGGTCGAAGGGATGGCCGCGCCACATGGCCGTCGGTCCCGCACGGTTCTTGGGCAGGTCGGCGAACTGGATGCCATTGTCGGTGAGCACGGTGTGGTCTGATACGGGACGGCCGAGATCAACTCATCGAGGAAGGCTCTGGCCGCCATGCCCGTGGCGCGCTTCACCAGCCGGGCGAAGGCGTACTTCGATGTCCGGTCCACGGCCACGAAGAGGTGGAGCTTACCTTCCTCGGTCCGGACCTCGGCGATGTCGATGTGGAAGTAGCCTAGTGGTTAGCGCTTGAAGGGTTGCTTGCCGGGCTTGTCGCCGGCGATCTCGGGTAGCCGGCTGATGCCGTGGCGCTGGAAGCAGCGGTGCAGGGCTGAGCGGGTCAGGTGCGGGATCGTCGCCTGCAGGGCGTACAGACAATCGTCCAGCGGCAGCAGCGTGTGCTTGCGGAAGGCGACCACCACGGCCTCTTCCTCTCCCGTCAGTACCGTCGAGCGCGGCGCCTTAGGGCCCATCGGCGCGTCCTCAAGGAAGCTCCGCTTCCGCCACTTGGCGACGGTCTTGCGGTTGAGGCCATACCTCGCCGCTAGCTCTTTGAGCGGAGCCTTCGATCGCTGTATCGCCGCTCGGATGGCCTGCGTGGTCGTGGCGCTGCCGTGGAGTATCTGGCCCATAGCTCCTCCCGGTGTGAGCACTCAGCTAAACTGAGTCCCCTACACATCGGGACTGAACAACTAGGCCTTCACTGGCTTGCCGACGCTCAACAGGGTCAGGACCGCCACCCCGCCCACTAGCACCACCGGGACCATGGACTGGAACACCTGGTCGGCGCTGTACCCCGCCCCGCGCAGTTCGCCGGCGATCAGGGGGCCGGCGATGGACCCCAGGCGCCCCACCGCGATGGCCGCCCCGGCGCCGGCGGCCCGGACATGGACGGGGTAGTAGATGGGCGCAAGCGCGTAGAGCACATAGAGCCCCCCCACCACCGTGAAGCCCGCCGCGGCGGCGAAGCCGAAGGTCGCCGGCAGGGCCGTGGCCTGGGCCAGGCCGTACATGGCCCCGGCCAGCACCAGGAACACCGCCAGCAGCGGCCAGCGGAACCCGACCCGGTCCGCCAGCCAGCCCAGCAGCAGGGCGCCGATCACGCTGAAGGCGTTGAACCACAGGGACGCGGCGGCGCCGTCGGCGGCGGTGAAGCCCTTGGCCACCACCAGGGTCGGCAGCCAGTTGAGCAGCAGGTAGGTGACCAGCAGGTTCAGGCCGAACACGATCCAGATGAGAAAGGTGGTGACCGCGCGGCGCTCGGAGAACAGTCCCCGGGCCAGGCCGCGGTCGGCGGCGGGATCATGCTCGGGCCGGGTCTCCGGCAGCAGCCGCAGGATGACCGGGACCAGCAGCAGCGGCAGGGCGCCGCCGATCAGGAAGATCATCCGCCAGTCGACGGTCTCGCCGCCGTGACTGGCCAGCAGGGAGACCAGGGCCCCGCCCGCCGGCAGGCCGCAGAACATGCTGGTGGTGGTGGCCGCCCGTTTCGAGGGTGTGCTGATCTCGGTGGCGATGGCGATCAGGTTGGGCAGGGCCCCGCCGAAGCCGATGCCGGTGAGCAGGCGGGCCACCGTCAGGGTCTCGAAGCTGTTGGCGAAGGCCGTCGCCACCGAGAACAATCCGAAAGCCGCCACCGAGACCGCCAGCACCGGCTTGCGTCCTACCCGGTCGGCGAACCAGCCGCCGGTGATGGCGCCCATGACCAGCCCGATCATCGCCGCGCTGCCGGCCCACCCCATCTGGCCCGGGTTGAGCCCGAGTTCGGGCGCCATGTGCGGGGCCGAGACCCCGAAGGCCTGGATGTCGTAGCCCTCCAGGGCCGCGATGCAGAAGCAGATGGCGACGATGAAGCCCGGGCTCAGACGCTTGGCGGCGGTCATGGCCGATTCCCCCGTATTGGTTCCCCAGTGGCAGAAAGCCCGAAGGCCGCGTCACGCGCCAGTGGAGAAATTCGACCAGACGTCGCCAGCGCCGGGCAGCCAATTTCGGGCGCCAGACTGGAGGGGGGCTCGGCTCGTCAAGGCTTGGTTTGACGAACGAGTGATCAGGTATCGCGGTCTAGTAACCTTGGGGCGGCGAGGCCGCGGAGGCGGCCGGAGCAGCGGGGGGGCCGCTCCGGCCTGAAGCGCGACGGGATGGTGGAGCCCACTGTCACGCTCCAACCCTCTGGGGTTGGGACCTGGCCGCTATTGCGGCATCTCGTTGCCGACCTTGTCGAAGGTGCCACCGACCTTTTCCCCCAGCACGGACATGGAGGCGATCAGGACGACCGCGATCAGGGCTGCGATCAGGCCATACTCGATGGCCGTGGCGCCAGAGTCGTCGGCGATGAAGCGTTTCAGGAATTGGGTCATGCACACCTTCCCCTTCTGGGAGCGTCAGCGGACCCATGCCCGTGACACGATGGCGCAACTTGCCCCGGCAAGTTGAAGCAACCCTTTCCAATCACCCTTAAAAGGCGAGTAAGGTTGTGCCTCGACCCCGGCTCTTAACGGGTTTGAAGGTCTGTTCGGCCTAGGAACAGGGCCGAACAAGGAGAGGGAGCCGACATGGCCACCCGCGCATCCAGCTTCCACCGGCACGCGACCGATCACTTCGAGCCGCAGGATACCGACGACGACCCCCATGCTCAGCGTCGCATGCGCGGCCAGCTTGAGCAGATCGACTATACGGCCTTCGCCTCCAACACGGAGGTGATCGGCGCGGTGCTCGGACATGCCGACGCCCAGAAGTTCCAACGAATGGCGGTGGCCGCCGCCATGGCCCGCGCCCAGTGGGTCAAGGAGGCCCTGGCCTTGAGCGAGGCCATAAGCCCCAGCCACGAACAGATCTCGCGCCTGGGCCGTCTGCGCCAGGCCTATGAGGAGCTGGCGGAGGCGTATGAAGCCATGCGCCGTATGGTCGAGCGCGGCTATCTCCCCTATCAGGCCCCGGCCAAGCCCCCGGCCCGATGACCGACGGGCGGCGGTCCAGCCGCGCGGCCTGACCGGCGGCGACGCGCGTCCGGCGGAGCGCCGCACAGACCGGTTTCCTTAAGACCCGCTTCACCCGGCGCCCGTAGAATCAGGACGTGTCCAGCCAGGCCGCGCCATGAAGGTCGCACCCCTAGGGACGATCCCCACCGCCGCCCAGGTGCCGGCGCTCACGCCCGTGCGCCCGGTCACCCGCGTTCAGGGCGGCCAGCTGCTGCGCGAGATGCAGCGCGCCGTGGAGGCCGACGCGGTCGATCCGGCCCAGCCGGTCGAGGGGCCCACCCGGGTCGGGGCACCCAAGACCTCCACCCAGCCCGGCCTCGCGCCGCTCCTGCCCCAGACCCCGGCCCAGGCCACGGCCCAGGCCCTTCGCACCGCCCTGACCCGCCAGAGCGGCCTGGCGCCCCTGATGGCCGACCTCAACCAGGCCCTGCGCGCCCAGGTCCTCTCCCCGCCGGCCCGGGCCGCCGCGATGCAGATGCTGACCCAGCTGATCCCGCTGGACCCCGAGGTGCGGGGCGCCGATATCAAGCGCGCGCTGAAGACATCGGGCCTGTTCCTGGAAGCCAACCTCGCGGCCGATCCCGAGACCTCGCCGCTGGGCGGCGACCTCAAGGCCGCCCTGCTGGTCCTGCGCCAGGCGTTGGGCCCCGCCACTCGACGCCCGCCCGGCGCCACCCCTCGCCCGCCCTACGGCGGCGCGCCGACCTCCGCCCAGAAGGCGGCCATGCCCAGCCTGCCGCTGAACGCCAGCGCCGCCGCCATCGGCGAAGCCCTGGCCGCCGAGACGCAAGGCGCCCTGGCCCACCTGGATCTGCTGCAGCTCGCCTCCTTGCCCGAACCGGATAAGCCAGGCGAGCCCACCCGCTGGATGTTCGAGACGCCGCTGCAGACCCCCCAGGGACCTGGCGTTGCGCAGTTCGAGATCAGCCGCGATAGCCAGGGCCGCGCCCGCGACGAGGAGCGGGAGCCTCTGTGGCGGGCCCGGTTCTCGGTCGACTTCGAGCCGGTGGGCCCTATCGACGCCCAGGTGGCCTTCGACGGCGACCTGGCCCGCGTCAGCCTCTGGGTCCTGCGCCCCGACGCGGCCGAGCGCCTGCGCGCCGCCCAGCCCGTGCTGGCCCAGGCCCTGGCGGCCGCCAATCTGCAGCTGGAGCTGGCCATCCATTCGGGACCGCCGCCCGCGCCCACCACCAGCTCCGGGCGCCTGTTGGACCAGTCGGCATGAACAACGACCGCCGCCTCGCCGTCGCCCTGAAGTATGACGCCCCCGGCGCCCCCCGGGTGGTGGCCGCCGGCCGCGGCCTGGTGGGCGAGCGGATCATCGCCGCCGCGGAGGCCCATGGCGTGCCGCTGGAGCACAATCCCCTGCTGGCCGAGGCGCTCTCCAAGGTCGAGGTCGACAGCGAGATTCCCGAGCGGCTGTTCGTGGCCGTCGCCGAAATCCTCGCCTTCCTGATGCGCGAGGGTCCCTCGCCAGAGGCCTGAGGGGCTTGCAGCCGACCGGCTCTTTCCATCTAAGCCTGGGAGCTCCAGCAACATCGGCTGCTCCCACGCGTTGGGCGCGCGGAGGACCTCATGCGACTGTCGATCCAGGCCGACCTGACCTATAGCTTCGATCGGCCCTGCGAGGTTCTTTTGCTGCTGGAGGCCGCCCGGGCTCCGGACCAGGCGATCCACTCCGAGCGCCTCACCATAACCCCCGCCACCGAGATCGCCCGTCTGGACGACTCGGTCACCGGTGAGCGTCGTGCGGTCTTCACCGCGCACGGGGAGGTGACCATCGCCTACACCGCCAATGTTGAGCTGCTGGCCCGCGCGTCGGACCTGAAGGGATGCGCCGCCACCGCCATCCGCGACCTGCCCGGCGAGGCCCTGCGCTACCTGCGCGCCAGCCGCTACTGCCCCTCTGACCGCTTCGAGGCCTTCGTCGCTGAGGAGTTCGGCAAGCTCGATGGCGGCGACAAGGTCGCCGCCATCGTCGACTGGATCGGCGGACACCTCACCTATGAAGTCGGCGCCAGCGACGCCATGACCACCGCCATGGACACCTTCGTCGACCGCGCCGGTGTCTGCCGCGACTTCGCCCACCTGGCCATCAGCCTGTGCCGCGCCGCCGATATCCCGGCCCGCGCCGTCAGCGCCTATGCCTGGAAGCTGGAGCCGCCGGACCTGCACGCGGTGGCCGAGGTCTATCTGGGGGGCCGCTGGCGGCTCATCGACGCGACAGGCCTGGCGCCCATCGATGGACTGGTGCGGGTCGCCACGGGCCTGGACGCCGCCGACATCGCCTTCATGACCATCTTCGGCAGGGCCAACCTGATCTCTCAGAGTTTCACCGTCGGGAAGATCTAGGCATGACCCTGGACGCCATCGTCATCGGCGCGGGACCGGCCGGACTGGCCGCCGCAATCTACCTGGCCCGGTTTCGCCGCCAGGTCCTGGTGCTGCACGACGGCGACAGCCGGGCCGCCTGGATCCCCCGCAGTCACAACCATCCGGGCTTTCCGGGCGGGATCGTCGGGGTGGACCTGCTCGACCGGACGCGCCGCCAGGCCGAGGCGTTCGGGGCGCGGATCGAGGAGGCCCAGGTCACCGGGCTCGGCGTGGACGGCGACGGCTTCACCGTCATCACGGCCGACCGGTCCCTGTCGGCCAGGTCGGTCATCCTGGCCACCGGGGTCGTCGACCGCCTGCCCGAACTGCCCGGCGTGGAGGCGGCGGTGCGTCGATCCCTGGTCCGCATCTGCCCGATCTGCGACGGTTTCGAGGTGGCTGGCCAGGCCGTGGCGGTGATCGGTGACGGCGCCCTGGGCGCGGGCGAAGCCCTCTTCCTGCAGAGCTATTCCGACGACATCACCCTGATCCATACCGGCGCCGCCGGAGACCTGCCGGACGGCGAGCGCCAAGGCCTGGCCAAGGCGGGCGTTCGCCTGATCGAGGCGCCGATCCAGGAGGTCACCCTCGACCATGACCGGCTGACCGCCTTGGCCTTCACCGAACAGGGCAAGGTGGAATTCGATGCGGTCTACACGGCGCTGGGGATTGATCCGCGTACGGACCTCGCCATCCAGGCTGGTGCGCGGCGTTCCGAAGATGGGCGCCTTATCGTCGACGACCACCAGGAGACCACTGTGCCCGGCCTCTACGCGGCCGGAGACCTGGTCCGCGGCCTCAACCAGATCAGCACCGCCCAGGGAGAGGCCGCGATCGCCGCCACCGCGCTGCACAATCGACTGCGGGAAATGTCGGCGAAATAGCCGCCAACTCACCGAACAAGACTCTTTGCTGCATTGCAGCAACGATCCATGCTGCACCTGCGTTGGATTCCTGTCAGCCTCCTTTAGCTGGCCTGAAAGGTTCGACATGCGTCCTCTCTCCGACACCCTGATGCGGATGACCGCCTTCCGAGAAGCCGGGGCGGCCATCGGGTCTCGCGCCGGTTCCGACCGGTTGAACGAGCTCACCGGTTTTGGCGGCAATCCAGGCGCGCTGCGCGCCCTGGCCTATGCGCCGCCCGGCCTGGCCAGGGGTGCGCCCCTGGTCGTGGTGCTGCATGGCTGCACCCAGAGCGCGGCGGAGTACGACCTGGGCTCGGGTTGGTCGGCCATGGCCGACGCCGCGGGCTTCGCCGTCCTGTTCCCCGAGCAGGCGCGCGCCAACAATTTCAACCTCTGCTTCAACTGGTTCGAGCCCGGCGATGTCCGGCGCGGCAAGGGTGAGGCGGCGTCCATTCGCCAGATGATCGAGGCGATGATCGGCCAGCACGGCCTCGACCGCCGCCGGGTCTACATCACCGGCCTCTCGGCGGGCGGCGCCATGGCCAGCGTGATGCTGGCCACCTACCCGGAGGTGTTCGCCGGCGGTGCGGTGATCGCGGGCCTGCCCTACGGGGTCGCGGCCTCCGTGCCCGAGGCCTTCGACGCCATGCGGGGCCACGGCGGTCCCGGCGAGGCCGCCTTGCCCGCCAAGGTGCGCAAGGCCAGCCAGCACAAGGGCCCCTGGCCGAGCATCTCGGTCTGGCATGGCTCCGCCGACCACACGGTCAGCCCGTCCAACGGGGAGGCGATGCTCAGCCAATGGCGCGGCGTCCACGACCTGGATCCCGACCCCAGTCACACTGAAGTGGCGGCCGGACACACCCGCCGCGTCTGGCGGGACGCCAAGGGCCGCGCCCTGCTGGAGCACAACCTGGTGGCCGGCATGGGCCATGGCGTGCCGTTGAAGCCGGACGGGTCGGCCGGCGGCGGCGTGAGCGGCGCCTACATGCTGGACGTCGGCGTCGCCTCCACCCGCGACATCGCCGCCAGCTGGGGCCTGATCCATGAGGCGGAGGCCGCCGTCGCGCCGCGTCCGGTCGAGGCGCCGCGGGCCGTCCGCACGCCGCCCCCGCCCAGGCCGGCCCAGGCCGCGCCCGTCCTCCCCAACGTGTCGGCCATCGGCAAGGTGATCGAGGACGCTCTGCGCACCGCCGGTCTGATGAAGTAGCCGCCCGCGCCGCCGCCACCGGTCAGGTAGTCCATATTATGGACCATTCGGACGCAACGCCCCGCTCAGACTAGGCTTACCTCTTCATCCGGCGCCTAAACCTGAGTCGCCGACGGAGGGGCTGATGCTGATCCTGTTGGGGGTGGCGGTTGTGGTGGCGGGCTTCGCCGCCGGGTTCAATCCGCTGCTGGTGGTGATGGTCTCGGCCGTCCTCACCGGCATGGCCGCGGGGCTGTCGCCGCTGGAGGTCCTGGCCGCCTTCGGCAAGGCCTTCAACGAAAACCGCTATGTCAGCGCCGCCCTGCTGGTCCTCCCCGTCATTGGGGTGCTGGAGCGGGCGGGCCTGCAGGAGCGGGCGCGAGCCCTGATCGCCGGCTTCAGAAGCGTGACCCTTGGCCGCCTGCTGATCGGCTACCTGCTGTTTCGCCAGGTCACCTCGGCGCTCGGCCTGACCTCCATCGCAGGCCACGCCCAGACTATCCGGCCCATCGTCGCCCCCATGGCCGAGGCCGCCGCCGAGAGCGAGGCGGGCGAGCTCCCGGACGAGGCCCGCCAGGAGGTGCGGGCCATGACCGCGGCCACCGACAATATCGGCCTGTTCTTCGGCGAGGACATCTTCCTGGCCATCGGCTCCATCCTGCTGATGGTGGGCTTCCTGGCCCAGAGCGGCATCGTCGTCGAGCCCCTGCAGCTGTCGATCTGGGCCATCCCGACAGCCATCGTCGCCTTCGCCATCCACACGCTCCGGCTGGTGCTCTTCGAGCGCAGGCTGAAGGGGCGCGGAGCATGATCAAGCTCGGCTTCGTCTACCTCCTGGCGGGTCTGGTGTTCGCCGCCTTCGCGATGCTCAGCGCACGGGACGCCACCAATCCCAAGCGCTGGATGAACACCGGCTTCTGGGGTCTGTTCGCGGTCAGCTTCCTGGTGGGCGACTGGCTGGGAGACCTCGGCAACGGGGTGCTGGTGCTCTGCATGGCCCTGATCTCGGGCCTCGGCGGCCTGGGGCGCGGGGAGCCCGACGGCTCGCCCGAGGCCCGCAGGCTGTCGGCGGAGAGATGGGGGAACAGGCTCTTCATCCCGGCCCTGGTGATTCCCGCCACCGTCCTGATCGGAACCCTGGGTCTGCAGCACGTTTCCATCGGTGACCTGCCCCTGTTCCAGGCCAAGCAGGCGACCCTGATCTCCCTGGCGCTCGGAGCCGTGCTCGCGGTGATCACCGCGCTCATCCTGTTGCGTCAGCCGGCCATCAGCCCGCTCCAGGAAGGCCGCCGGCTGATGGACACCGTGGGCTGGGCCGCGCTCCTTCCGCAGATGCTGGCGGCGCTCGGCGCGGTCTTCGCCCTGGCCGGCGTCGGCAAGGTGGTAGGCGACCTGGTGACCGCCGCGATCCCCATGGACGGACACCTCGCGGCTGTGGCCGTCTACTGCCTGGGCATGGCGCTGTTCACGATCGTCATGGGCAACGCCTTCGCCGCCTTCCCGGTGATGACCGCGGGGGTCGGCCTGCCGTTCCTGATCGTCAAGTTCGGCGGCGACCCGGCCGTCGTCTGCGCCATCGGCATGCTGTCGGGGTTCTGCGGGACCCTGATGACGCCCCTGGCCGCCAACTTCAACATCGTGCCCGCCGCCCTGCTGGAACTGAAGGACCGCCACGCGGTGATCCGCGCCCAGATCCCCACGGCCGCCCCCCTGCTGCTCGCCAACATGGTGCTAATGTATGTCCTCGCCTTCCGCTAAGCTGACCGCCGAGATCGCTTCGCGCTTCGCCCGCATCGCGCTGGGCCATGTCGCCCGCGAATATCCCAACAAGATGGACCACGTCCTCGATGGGCCCGGCGACGCCGTGGGACCCCGCGCCCTGCACCCCATATTTTTCGGCAGCTTCGACTGGCACTCCTGCGTGCACGGCTACTGGACGCTCGCCACCCTGCGCCGCCTGCACCCGGAAATCCCCGAGGCCGCCGCCATCGACGACCTGTTCGCCGGCGCCTTCACCCCCGACAAGGTCGAGGCCGAGCGGGCCTATCTGGACCGACCCTCGAGCCGCGGCTTCGAACGCCCCTATGGCTGGGCCTGGCTGCTGATGCTGCAGGCTGAGTTGATCCGTCACGACGATCAGGTCTGGGCCCGTCGCCTGGCCCCGCTGGCTGAAGCCTTCGCCGAGAGGTTCCGCAGCTACCTGCTCAAGGCCACCTATCCGGTGCGAACTGGCGTCCACAATTCCACGGCCTTCGCCCTGGCGCTCGCGGCCGACTACGCCAGCGGCACGGAAGATGTGGCCCTCGAAGGTCTGCTACGGGACACGGCGAGGGCCTGGTACGGCGGCGATGGCAACGCCGCAGCCTGGGAACCCTCCGGCGACGACTTCCTGTCCCCGACCCTGATGGAGGCCGAGGCCATGCGGCGGCTGCTGCCTGTCGTGGAATTCCGCACCTGGTTCGCGGGCTTCCTGCCGGACGCCGCCAAGGGGCTGCCCGCCACCCTGTTCACCCCCGCCACGGTCAGCGACCGCAGCGATGGGAAGATCGCCCATCTGGATGGCCTGAACCTCAGCCGCGCCTGGTGCTGGCGAGCGATCTCGGAGAGCCTCGATCCGGACAATCACCTGCGCGCGGCGGCCCACGCGGCGGCCGACCGCCACTTGGCGGCCAGCCTGCCCCACGTGGCGGGCGACTATATGGGCGAGCACTGGCTGGCCAGCTTCGCCCTGCTGGCCCTGACCGCCTAGACCTGCCTGAGGATACGTCTGAGCGCCGCCACCATCTGGCAGCGGTGGACCGGGCGAACTCGGCCCCTAAGCGCCACAGCCGACACACAAAACCAGATCACGACAGTGGCCCGAATTGGGCGTAAAGCTTGGCGGTTGGCCGCTTTCGCGGTCGAACGCAAAGAATCCTGGCGTCCGGGATCGGACCTGCTTTCGCTCATGCCGACCTCCCTGCAGGGAATCGAAGACGCGCAGACGCTCGCCCAGGCGATCGTGGACACGATTCACGAGCCGCTGCTGGTCTTGGACGCCGAGTTCCGGGTCCTGGCCGCCAGCCGGTCCTTCTACGCCATCTTCCAGGTCGATCCCGAGCACACCATAGGCCGGCCGCTCTACTGGCTCGGCGATGGTCAGTGGAACATCGCGGCCCTGCGGGTGCTGCTGGAGACCATCATTCCCGAGCGAGTGGCCATGGACGGGTTCGAGGTCGAGCATGACTTCCCAGGCCTGGGCGCGCGCACCATGCTGCTCAACGCTCGCAAGGTGATCTATGAGCGTAGCGCCAACACCACCATCCTGCTGGCCTTCACGGACATCACCGCGCGCCGCGCGATCGAGCGCGAGAAGGAGGAGCTTCTCGAGCGCACCGAGGACCTGCTGGCCCAGCAGCAGACCCTGTTGCAGGAGATGCAGCATCGGGTCGCCAACAGCCTACAGATCATCGCCAGCATCCTGATGATCAAAGCCCGCGCCGTGACGTCCGAAGAGACCCGCCAGCACCTGAGCGACGCCCACCAGAGGGTGATGTCGGTGGCCGAGGTTCAGGCTCATCTTCACGCCTCGGGCGGCGTCGAACGCATCGAGGTGGGGGGCTATCTCACCAAGCTGTGCGCCAGCCTGGCCAAGTCGATGATCGGCGAGGACCGGCCGATCATCCTTGAGGTCGTCGCCGACGGCGGTGAGATCGGCTCCGACAAGGCCGTCAGTATCGGCCTGATCGTCACCGAACTGCTGATCAATGCGGTGAAGTACGCCTTCCCGGCCGGCACGCCCGACGCCCAGGTGATGGTGACCTACACGAGCGCCGGCGACGGTTGGACCCTCACCGTGGCCGACAATGGCGTGGGCAAGACTCCGGACGCCGCGCCGGGCAAGCACGGCGGCCTCGGCACGGTGATCGTCGACGCCCTGGTCAAGCAGCTTGGCGCGACGATGAGGGTTCAGTCGGTCGGAGGGGTAAGCGTCTCCATCACCCACGCCGCCTCAGTCTTGATCCCCCAGGCCGCCTGACGCCTACTTCTGGCGGGCGTCATAGGCCTCGAAGCCGCCGCCCTCGCGGGCCAGCTTCACCAGCAGGGCGGCCGGCTTGCGCTCAAGGCGGCCGGCGCCGTCTAGCACGCAGCAAGACGCCGCCCGCATGACACGGGCGGCGCCGCATCCTTCCCAGGCCTACTTCTTCTTGGCGGCCTGGACCTCGATCTCCGACAGCATGCCCGGCGCCACCAGGGCCGCCACCTGCATGGTGACCCGGGCCGGCTTGTTGGGCTGCTCGGCGGTCCCGAAGAACTGCTTGTAGGCCTCCATCATGCCGGCGAAGTCCATGCCGCCGCCCTTGGCGGGATCACCGACCAGATAGACGCGCATCATCACCACGTCGCCCATGGTGTAGCCCTGACCCTTCAGGACATCCTCGATGCGCTTCAGGACGCCAATGGTCTGGGTCTTGGTGTCGCCGAACTGCACCGGGGTCCCGGCGGGCGCGCCGGGGTTCAGCGGCGGCGGAGTCATGCCGCTGACATAGATGGTGTCGTAGCCGGCGGGCACGACGGCGGCCTGCAGGATGGCGCTGGTGGGGGCGCCCACCCGCACGATGCCGTCAGCGGCGGCGGCGGGCGCGGCGGCGGCGGCCAGCACAGGCAGGAGGGCGGCCAGGATCAGTCTGCGCATTTGGAGGTCTTCCTTCATGTGGGCGCCGGCGGGCGGCGAGGCGTGGCCACCTTGGGTCAGGCGGGCGGTGATGTTCAAGCCATGCCCTTGGCCCGGCGGCGCGATCTGATCCTTTGGCAGGGCCCAAATCGCTCGGAAAATGTCCTGTCTGATTAAACCACAAGCACGAACCGCTCAGTTACGTAGCAGTTATCGTGATCCACCGCACGGCCCCATTAGGTCTTCGTCCAGTTCATACTGGAAAATTGGCGCGCGCCATCGATTCCGTGCCCGAATATCGCGCACCATTTGCGCCGAACACCCAAAATATGACGACATGGAGACCACTAGGTCTCGTCTCGTTGACAGAAAAAAGGATTCGTGTGGACCTCTTACTGTCAGATAATTTTACCTGAAGACGTCGTCGGTAATATTTTTTGACGAGAGAGACAATAAGAACACGATGAGGAAACGTTTCGCGCGGGCGATCTCAATTTACGCGTGAATTCATCGGTATGAGCGTCTTCAGTTTAGATTATGACTCTGATGCGGCCATATCGGCCGGGCGTCTCGCGGCCTTCTGCGCGGATATTGAGTAAATCATACCAATTATTCTGGGCGAATACCGGAGACCAAGGGCGTCAGCCCATCTCCGGAGCGTCCGTCAACATCCCGGCGCCTGAGCACACAGGCGTGCGGGGAACCTTGCGGCCGACTTCAGCCGCAACTGAACGAGGGGGCCTACCAATATGAAATCCACAACCCGCAACGCATGGCTGGCGAGCGTCTCGCTGGCTTCCGTCCTGATCGCTGGGGCCGCGTCCGCCCAGACCCTGGCCGCCGGGGCGGCGGAGGTCGACGAGGTCATTGTCACCGGCACGCGCCAGACCGGCCTGAAGGTGGAAGACAGCGCCGCGCCGGTCCAGGTGGTCGACACCGCCGCCCTGACACGGACCGGTCAGACCGACCTGCGCGTCGGCCTGGCCAACCTGGTGCCCTCCTTCAACGCCCAGGCCTTCGGCGGCGACACCGCAAACCTGACCCTGTCGGCGCGCCTGCGGGGGCTGTCGCCCAACCACGCCCTGGTGCTGATCAACGGCAAGCGCCGACACACCACCGCCAACTTCGCCGTGCTGTCGGGCGCCTATCAGGGCGCGGCGGCCACCGACCTCAGCTTCATCCCCATGGCCTCCATCGGCCGTATCGAAGTGCTGACCGACGGCGCCGCGGCCCAGTACGGCACCGACGCCATCGCCGGCGTCATCAACGTCATCCTCAATAAGAACAACGAAGGCGGCTCCATCTCCGCCACCGGCGGCGAGTACATCGACGAGGGCGGCAAGACGGCCGCCATCTCCTTCAACCTCGGCGCCGCGCCCACCGAGAACAGCTGGCTGAACCTCACCGCCGAAACCAAGTACCACGGCTTCTCCAACCGCGGCCTGCCCGACCAGCGCGTTTTCAACCCGGCCAGCCCTAGCTACTCGGCGGCGCACTTCGCCGTCGAAAGCAAAATCCCCGGCTTCCCCAACCTCAATCTGATCTCGGGCGACGCCGAGTACCGGCTGAGCAACCTAGCCTACAACGCAGGCGTCGACATCACCGATGACCTGGAAGTCTATTCCTTCGCCTCCTACGGCCACAAGGACGCCTCGGCCTACGAGAACTATCGCCGCTACAACCGCGTCACCGGCCGGATGGGTGCCACTGACCGCCCCTATCCCCAGGGCTTCAGCCCGCGCGAACGCATCATCGAGGATGACTATGCCGGCACCATCGGCATCTCCGGCGTCGTGGGCGGCTGGAATTTTGATCTGAGCTCCACCTACGGGGTCGATGACATCGAGGTCCGCGTCGAGGACTCCATCAACGCCAGCCTCTATGTCGACACCTCCACCACGACGACCAAGGGCTCTTCCCCCACGTCGTTCCACGCCGGCTCCTGGACCACCACCCAGCTGACCAACAACCTGGACATCTCCAGGGAGTTCGATGTCGGCATGGCGGCTCCCCTCGCCGCGGCCTTCGGTTTCGAAAGCCGCCGCGAGACCTACGAAATCGGGGCTGGCGACCTCGCGTCCCGCTACAAGGAAGGGTCGCAGTCCTATCCGGGCTTCGCCCTGACCGACGCCGGCAAGCACGACCGCGACAGCTGGGCGGTCTATGCCGACCTGGCCGGTTCGCCGGTCGAGGGCCTGCAGCTCGACGCCGCCCTGCGCTACGAGCACTTCAGCGACTTTGGCGAAACCACCGTCGCCAAGCTCACCGGCCGCTACGACTTCAACGACGCCATCGCGGTCCGCGGCACCGTCAGCACCGGCTTCCGCGCCCCGACCCTGGCGGAGTCCTTCTATTCGGCCACCAACGTCTCGCCGACCTCGGCCTTCGTGCAACTGGCGCCCAACTCGCCGGCAGCGCGCCTGCTGGGCATCGACGCCCTGAAGCCGGAAGAATCCACCAACTACAGCATCGGCATCGTGGCCCATCCGCTCCCGGCCATGACCCTGACCATCGACGCCTATCAGATCGAGCTGACCGACCGCATCTTCGGCTCCAGTTCGCTCTACGGCACGCGCGGCGGCGTGCTGGCCTCGCCGCAGGTGCTGGCCGCGATTCTCGCCAACGGCAATGTGCTCGACCCCACGGTCACCACCACGGGGATCAACATCTTCTCCAACGGCCTGGACACCCGTTCGCGCGGCGTCGACATGGTGATCTCCTATCCCACCGACCTTGGCGACTACGGCCGGATCGACTGGACCCTGAGCGGCAACTACAACACCACCAAGGTCACCAAGGTGAAGGCGCCGCCGGCGCCGCTCACCACCCCCAGCGTGCCCTATCCGGCCGGCCAGACCCTGTTCGCGGGGAACGCCAAGTCGCTGCTGGAGACCGCCTCGCCCAAGTACAAGGTCGGCCTGAACGCGCTCTACACCTTCGGCGCCTTCACCGTGAACCTGACCGAGACCGTCTACGGCAAGTCCTCGGCCCTTTCGGATCCTGGCACCGGCCCCCTGCTGCAGACCTCCATCGGCACGACGGCGATCACCGACCTTGAGGTCTCCTACAAGTTCGCCGATGCGGTCACCGTCTCGATCGGCGCCAACAACCTGTTCAACAAGTACCCCGACGAGCTTTCGGCCCAGTACCAGGCCGCCTGCGTCGCCTCCGGCGGCGGGTGCGTGGCCCAGTACCCCACCTACTCACCCTTCGGCATCAACGGCGGCTACTATTACGGCCGGGTGACCTACGCCTTCTGACCAAGGTTTCCGGAGAGCGTGGAAGGGCGGCCCCCGGGGGCCGCCCTTTTTCGTTGCGTCAGGCCTCCGCCAGCGCCTTGCCCATGCGGATCAGCGGCACCTTGAACCCTGTCGAGGTGTCGGCCTCGAAAGGCTCGATGGTCTTGTAGCCGGCGGCCCGGTAAAGCGGCTCGCCGGAGAGGGTGGCGGCCATCTCACAGCGGCCGAAGCCCTCGGCGGCGGCGGCGGCCTCGCAGGTCTCCAGGATCATCTTGCCCACCCCGCGGCGGGCGAAGTCGGGATGGGTGTACATGGCGCGGATGCGGGCCGGCTCGGTGGCTGGATCCACCAGGCCTGAGTCGCGCCCGGCGCTGTGATCTCCGCCGAACAGGGTGGCCCGTCGGCTCCAACCGCCGCAGCCGGTGATCGGGCCTTCGGCCTCCACCACGAAATAGGTCCCGTCCTCGATCAGCTGGGTGTCCAGCCCCATGATCTCGAACGACGCCGCCACCCCCTCCGGCGGTAGGTAGGCCGCCAGATGGATATCGATCGCCTGCTGCATCAGGGCGCGCAGGGTCTCGATGTCGCCAGAGCCCGCCTTGCGAATGGCCAGGGCTCCCCGTGGCGCGGCCACCACCGCACGGGCCGCATCGCCCCGATCGATGTCGCTCGTCGGCATACACACCCCAAACCGTGTTCCAGGAGAATTCCTCGCCACACTGACGAGCAAGGCCAGACCAATTGAATACCACGGGTACCTGTCCTGGACTCCGCGGGACGACACCGCGGCCCTAAAGCCGCGGATGCCGTTCTAGCTCTTGATGAAGGTGGCGGCTTGGGGACAGTCTCTCCCCATGAGCCTGCCGCCCCTGCCCACCCAGCCCGCCGGGACCCCGTGGCCGACGGAGGAGTGGCCGCTTGGCCTCTTCCCGCCCGGCTTCGACCGCCTGCGCCTCGATGACCTGATGGCCGAGCAGTTCGACCAGCTGGCCTTCGGCGAAGCCCACGCCGTGGTGATCATCCGGGAAGGCCGGCTGATCTTCGAGCGCTATGGTCCCGAGCACGGGCCGGACAAGACCTGCCTCTCCTGGTCCAAGGCCAAGAGCATCACCCACGCCCTCACCGGCCTGCTGGTGGGGGACGGCAAGCTGGACATCCAGGCGCCCGCCGATGTGCCCGAGTGGAGGGACGCCGGCGACCCGCGCGGCGCCATCACCCTGGACTACCTGCTGCGCATGTCCTCGGGCCTCGAGTTCTCGGAGGTCTATGAGCCCGACAAGCCGTCGGACACCATCGCCATGCTGTGGGGCGTGGGAAAGGACGACGTGGCCCACTACGCCGCCGACAAGCCCCTGCTCTACGCGCCCGACCGCCACTTCTCCTATTCCAGCGGCACGACCAACATCGTCGCCCGCGTGCTGGCCAGGACGCTGGACGCCTACGGCCCCGACTTCGAGGCCTTCATGCGCGCGCGGCTGTTTGCGCCGCTCGGCATGACCAGCCCGGTCCCCAAGTTCGATCCGGCCGGGACCTTCATCGGCTCGTCCTTCTGCTTCGCCACGGCCCAGGACTTCGCCCGCTTTGGCCTGCTCTACCTGCGCGGCGGGGTGTGGGAGAACCAGCGCCTGCTGCCCGAGGGCTGGGTCGACTATGCCCGCACGCCCACCTTCCAGCAGGAGGGCGTCACCGACGGCCCCTATGGCGCCCACTGGTGGTTGGGCCTGGGCGGCCCTGGCTCCTTCTCCGCCAACGGCCATGAGGGGCAGTTCACGGTGGTGGTCCCCGAGCTAGACCTGGTGGTGGTGCGTCACGGCAAGACGCCGACCGAGCGGAAGGACGACCTCAAGGCCTGGCTGGCCGAACTGGTGGACTGCTTCCGGCCGTGAGCTTCGCCGCCGTTCTGCTGGTCCTGCTGGGCGTCGCCTTCCTGCTGGTCCGCAATCGGTTGAACGATGGCGCGGTCCCCAGGGCGCGCAGCCTGCTGGTCGCGGGTGCGCCCAGGACGGTCTTGGCCATCTGGGCCCACCCCGACGACGAGATCACCAGCGCCGGAACCCTTGCGGCAATGGCGCGCGACGGGGCTCAGGTGATCTTGATCTACCTCACCCGAGGCGAAGCCGCCCGCGATACGGGCTATGGCCGCGAGGACCTCGCGCGGGTCCGCGGCCTTGAGGCCCAGGCCGCCGGGGCGACGCTTCGCGCCCATGCGGTGGAGGTCTTCGAATGGCCCGACGGCGGCCTCTCCGCCACCGACGGCGAGGCGGTCAAGGGCGTGCTCCGTAAACGGATTGCCCAATGGAAGCCCAGCGTCCTGATCAGCTTCGACGAGCGGGTCGGCTACTACGGCCACCCCGACCACGTCGCCGCCGGTCGCTGGGCCCGCGAGCTGGCGCAGGAAGACAACTCCGTGCGCCGCCTCTACCAGGCGACCCTGCCCAGGGCCCTGATCAGGATCGCCCTGAAGCTGGTGGCCGCCTTCCGCAACAACTATCCCACCGATCCGGCGGCCGGCCTGCCCGCCCCCACAGTGGCGGTCCCGGTCGCCCGTTTCGCCACGGCCAAGCGGCGCCTGCTGGACGTCCACGCCAGCCAGGCCAAGGTCATCGCCGACGTCCAGCCCGGCTACGACAGGCTCCCGGCCTGGCTCTACTACCGCCTGTTCGACCGGGAGTATTTCACGCTGGCGTTCAGCCGCTAGTCGGGGTCACCCTTCAGCACCCTCTCCCGGTGCGCCAGTGCCACGGTCGCCGGCATGCTGGACCACCCCTGCAGCAGAGACCCCCGCCCCCAGGGCGGCGAGAAGTATTCCACCGCGCCCATCCAACCCTGGCTCAGGCAGAACTCCCACCACCGCACCATGGGATAGCGCCAGCCGGGCAGGCCGCGCCGCAGCCGCTCTCCAGCATAGAGGCCGTCCAGCCACGGCCAGTCGGAGCCGTTGTGGTAGCGGAACGGGAACACCGTCTTCGACCTCAGATCGCCGCGCCGGCTGAAGGGCGGATAGGCGCAGAGCATGCCCCAGTCGCCGAACCCCTGGCGGTCGTTGTGGCGGCTCTCCAGGCTCTGGCGCACGCGTTCCAGCACCTCCAGCGCGTCGGCCTCCGGCACGGCGTCATGCCGAAGCAGGGTGAGGCTGTCGAGGGTCAGGTGATCCTCGGCGACGCCGGCCGGGACGTCGAGATAGTCGGGATAGCCGCCGTGTGGCCGCTTCATCTGGGCCGCCACTGCAGCCCGCGTCTCCACCGCCGTCGCCTTGGCCTCCGCAGCCAGCTCCGGGTCCTGCGCCGCCCCCAGCTCGGCGATGGCGTCCAGGGCGCCGACCCACAGGCCGATGTCGTAGCTCACCAGGCCCGAGCGATAGACGTTGTCTGCCCAGTCACGATCGTGGCGCGGCTTCACCGGCAGGCCGTCCGGCGACAGGGCGACATAGCGCTCGTAGATCGCCCTCACGAAGGGCCAGTTGCGGTCCACCGGCTCCACATCTCCGGTGGCGCGGACGTAGTCGCCCAGGGTCAGGATGAAGAACAGTGGGCTATCGAAGTGATCGCTCCACCAGTCAGCCCGGCGCCTGTGGATCCAGTCGAAGCCCAACACCGTGCTGCGCAGCGCCTCCCAGGCATGGGCCATCTCCGGACCTGAGACGATGACCCCGCTCGGGGCCTCGCCGTCGGGCTGGACACCGGCCGCCAGCAGGTCGATCTGGGCATGGACCACGGCGGGCGCGGCCTTCAGGAGCAGTTGCAGGGTCCAGTAGCCGTCGCGGAAATAGGTCCGGGCAGGGGCGCTATAGGCCAGGCCCGCGGCCAGGCCATCGAACCGGCCGCGTTCGTCACGGCGCACCGACGACAGGGCCGCGTGGGTTCCCTGCATGACCATGGAGCGCAGCACGGGGTCAGCCTCGGAAAGTCGGTCGCAGCGGAGGGCGTAGTGCTCGGCCTCGGTGACGATGGTCTCCACCGACAGGCCCAGACCGCGCTCAGCCTCGTCCAGATCCGCGCCTGCCGAGACAATCAGGTCGGGTCCCCGCGACTCCAGCAGCACGAGCGCCCAGGGCAGGTCGATCCGCCGCCGCGCGCCCTTGCGCGAAACCCTGGATTTGGGGTGCGCCGTGCGGTCCCAGGGCGCGCACTTCCGCGCCGGCGTGAAGCCGCGATAGGTCACGCCCCGCAGCAGCAGCACCGGGTCCGACTGCGCGGCATAGGCGCCGCCGCTCGGCGTCGTCACCAGGTTCGGCGCGTGGACGAAAGGCCCGGCGAAGGCTGAGAACCGCAGCCGCCCCAGATCGCCCGCCCCCCACAACGCCAGCTCCAGCCGCCCATCGGGATGCAGCTCACCCTGCAGGCGCGGCCCCATGATCGGCAGCAGCACCGGGACCTGGCTCTCCACCCGCCCGTCGGGGCGCGGGGTCAGCATGGCGCGCCGTGGGCGGCGATGGCGATCGCCAGCTCGTCGCGCATCATCTGCTTCAGCCGCTCGGGCCCCAGGATCTCCACCTTGTCGCCCCAGGTGAACAGGTGCCAGGCCAGCTCCCGCATGCCGCCGGCGTGGAAGGTGGCGAGCACGCCGCCGTCCGGCAGGGGTTCCAGCCTCTGGGTCGGGTGGAAGCGCCAGCCCAGGGCTTCGTCGGCGCCATGGGGAAGGATGCGCAGCCGCACCTCCTCCACCGCGTCCTGGTAGATGCCGAAGGAGCGCTCCACGAAGGCCTGCAGGGTGAAGTCCTCGGGCTTGGCGCCAAAGGTCTCGGTGACCTCCAGGTCGGCCACCCGGTCCAGCCGCCAGGTGCGCGGCTCCTTCGAATTACCCTCCGCCCCCACCAGATAGTTGGACCGCCCAAACAGCACCCCAAACGGCGTGATCTCCCGCACCCGCCCTGGCGTCGAGCCGCCCTGGTAGCGGAATCGCAGGCGGCGCAGGGACTTGATTGCGTCGCGGATGGCGCCCAGCACGCTCTCGTCCTCGAAGGGTCGGGGGCCGGCGTGGATGGAGATGGCCTCGGCTTCCAACAGGGCCTCCAGGTCCGGGGCGAGCTTGCGGCGCACGCCCGCCTGCATGGCCGACAGCACCTTCTGTTCCAGGTTCAACAAGGCGGCCGCCCGCCCGGTTGCGCCCATGGCCCGGAACTGTTCGGCCGCCGCGTGCAGGGCGGCGAACTCATCGGCCGTCGGCGCCTGGAAGATGCCGTCCAGGCCCGAGGGAATCTTGAACCGCTTGGTAGGGGGGTCCTCGATCTCCTCCGTCTGCGGGAAGGCGTCCCGCACGGCGTCGCGCATCCGCTCAGCGGTGCGCCGTCCCACCCCCATGGAACTTGCGATCTCATCAAGCGTCATTCCCTCGGCGGAAGACGCCAGGAGACGCGCCAGTTCGAGTAACCGAGTCGCCTTTTCGTGCCGCAAAGTCGGCCCCCAGATTTGTACGTCCGTTTCTGACGCACCGGCATCCTACCTTGATGATGCCGAAACGAAAGGAGCCACACATGCCCAACGTCGCTCAACTCCGCCGCCCCCGCGCTGTCCGCTCCGAACCGCTGTTCCTGTTCGACGTCCGCCGCCCGGTGGAGGCCGCCAACGCCGACATGATCGCCAAGGTCATCACCCACGCCGACATCGCAGTGCGCCAGGCTGGCGGCCGCATGAAGCTGCGGGTCTCCGAGGAGATGGTGGAACGCCTCCAGATCCAGGGCCGTCTGGCCTCAGGCGACCACCGTCTGGCCGATCTCACCGTGGTCTGGGACGAAGCCGAGGGCGAAGTGGTCAGCGTCCGCGACGACGCCCGCCTGCGCGACGCCAACGCCCGCTTCGCCGAATGGGACTCCCTCTGGGACGAGGCCAGCTACGAGTTCGCCGATGAGCGCCAGTCGGTGGCGGCTTAGACCACTTAGGCCTCGTCGGCCTTGGCGGACGCAATTCCAGCCGGCGTCAACGCCATCGTTTCGGGTAGGCATATGAACTTCATGGGCGTTCCGTCGCGCAGATACCGATCCAGTTCGCGCACCCTAGTCTCCGCCGTGTCCATTTCCTTGGCAAGGTCACGGCTCCATCGAAACCACTCCCCGTCGCTGTCATTCAGGCCGAACCATCGCGGCGGTCCACGATAGATCCGCCCATTCATCCAGGCGACGTAGCCGGTCGGCGACGACGCGCGGGTCTGTGGTCATCCACTCGATCACGAAGCGACCATCGTAAGAGTTCGACCAGCACAGACCGACTTGGTCGAGATGCCCTTCCCTCATCCGCCGCCAGCCCAGACGACTGCGCGTGGACTTCACGGGGAGGTTTGCCCCGCGCCGCAAACCGAGTTCCTTGAGCACTGGGTAGAGACGGGCATGCGGCCTGCTCAATGTCGGCCGTTTTCCTTCGACAATAGCGATCAAGCGATCCGCTCATGGCCATCCGTCGGGCTGATTGATTGAACGCGCCGGCAGTCGGCCTCACACGCCGCTCCGTACATCTCAAAGCGGCGGCAGGCGCGGCCCGAGTGACCTCAGAATCCTACGACAGGTGAAGCTTGAAGTCGAACAAACGAGCAACAAAACGCAGAGGGGAGCCTGGCGTTCTTAGTTGCGAATAATTCTCAAACGCAGTAACCAGGGTGCGCCTCAAGGAGTCGCGTTCATGCCCTGCGAAACCACCCCCGCCCACCTCCGCGACCTGAGCCAGGGCGAGCACATGCTGGTCTGGGGATTCCGGGCCATGGCCTTCGGGGTCGGCGCCTGTCCCTTGGTGCAGAAGCAGTATGAGCGGGCCTGCGGGGTGGTGGGGGCCGAGGCGCTCAATGCGCTCACGGTCTTCGTCCGCGAACTGGCCCGGCGCGGAAAACGCAAGGTCACCCTCTCCGTCCCGGGCTCCTTCCGCCTCAGCCGCGACGAGCAGCTGATCGTGGCCATCTTCGCCGCCGCCCAGATGGAGGACTATGCCCGGCTGGAGGCCCACCTGGCCTGGCTGCTGGCCGACGCCTGCCAGCCCCCCTTCCCCGCCGCCGCCTGCCTGGTGGCCCAGGCCTTCGCCATGAACGGCCTGATCCTGCGCGTGCCGGACATGGCCCCGCCGCCGGTGGCCATGGCGGCCTATGAGGCGGACGACGTCGTCGTCCCCTTCCGCCGCGCGATCTAGGTCCCGGGCTGGATGTAGGGTACCTTGGCGAACAGGCGGCGTTCGGCCCCGCGCGGGTCGTCCACCAGTCGGGTCTCCGCATCGAACACCATGGTGGCGCGCCGGGTCAGGTCGTAGGGCGTCCAGGCCGGCAGGGCCTCGCAGTTGGGGTTCCCGGTTTTGGCCAGGGCGATGAAGGCCTCACTCATCGCGTCGGCCACCGATTGCGCGGCCGCCGACGGCGCGACGGGCGAGCCCCTGGCCGCCAGGTTGTCGAACACCAGGGGGATGTCGGCGGTGTGCATGGCCCGCAGGCGGCCGCCCTCGACGGTGCTGGGCAGGTCCAGCTGAAAGACCCATGCCGGCGCCCCGGCCCGCGCCCGTTCCTCCGCCTCGATGACCGCCCCCCGCCAGGAGCGGCCCGCCGTGATGGCGGCGAAGAACACCTCGCTGGGCGAATAGTCCGGGTACAGTTTCCGATACTCGGCGACCACGTGGTCAGGGTCGATATCCACCCGCATCTCCGGCGCGATCCGCCCGGCCACCTCGTCCCACCCCATGGCGAAGGGGTCCGGGTTGGTCCTGGCCACGAAGGCGCGGGCCTCGTCACGGGTGTTGCCGATGATCATCGGGATCTTCAGCCCCTGGGGTGCGGCGTCCGGCCAGAAGGGGTGGCGCGTCAGGGACCGCTCGTCCAACACCGGGCCGAAATAGAGTCCGCCCGGCGTGAAGGGATCGCGCACCGCCAGGCCCTCTATCAGCTTGACGACCGGCAGGGTCGCGGCCTCCCGCGCGCGGTCCCGGGTCAGCCCGACGGCGGCCAGAAACAGGCTCATCCGTTCGGTGGCGTGCAGAGGCCCCGAGGCCGTCACCTATTGTCCACTCATCGTGGCGGCGGTGTGGAAGAGGCCCGTCGCGGCCGGCATGGCCATCATGGTGGCGATCTTGGCCCCCCCGCCCGACTGGCCAAACACCATGACCCGCCCCGGATCGCCCCCGAATTCGGCGGCGTTGTCGCGGACCCAGGCCAGGGCCAGCAGGATGTCCAGTATCCCGGCGGCGCCGCTGTCGGCGAACTGCACGCCAGCCAGCCTGGCCAGGAAGCCGTAGCCCAGGACGTTCAGGCGGTGATTGATCGTCACCACCACCACGTCGCCCCGCCGGCAGAGCCGCACCCCGTCATAGAGCGGCGACGACCCCGAGCCGCTCGAATAGGCGCCCCCGTGCAGATAGACCATGACTGGCCGCTTGCCGCCGTCCCGCAGGCCCGGCGTCCAGACATTCAGGAACAGGCAGTCCTCGCTCTGGCGCTCGTCGTCGCGGCCCCCCTGCGGCGCGCTTGGCCCATAGGCCGTGGCGTCCAGCGCCTTGGTCCAGGGCGTCGGCGCCAACGGCGGCCGGAACCGGCGCGGACCCGTGTCGGCGCCATAGCGCACGCCTTTGAAGACCTTGATCCCCTGGTCGATGTCGCCTCGCACCGGACCATTAGTGGTCTTGGCGACAGGCGAGGCGCTGGCCGCATGGACGCCAGACGGCAGGACAAGGCCGCCCGCGATCAGCGCCCGTCGAGACAGGTCGTGCACGGTCATCCTCCCGGTTTGCCCGAGAAGATAGACTCGTCATGACACCGGTGTCACGACTCAGAGACGGGCGGCATGCCAGGCCACATGGTCGGCGATGAAGGAGGCCATGAAGAAGTAGGAGTGATCGTAGCCCGGCTGCATCCGCAGGGTCAGCTTCTGGCCCGCCGCCTTGCAGGCGGCCGCCAGCAGCTCCGGCTTCAGCTGGTCGCCCAGGAAGTCGTCCCCGGTCCCCTGGTCCACCAGGATGTCGTCGAATTTCGCGGCGCCGGCCTCGATCAGCACGCAAGCGTCGTGGGGCGCCCAGGCCGCCTCATGCTCCCCCAGATAGGCGGTGAAGGCCTTGCGCCCCCAGTCGCACCGGGTCGGCGAACAGATCGGCGCGAAGGCCGAGACCGACTTGAACAGGTTGGCGTGCCGCAGGGCGAGCGTCAGGGCCCCATGCCCGCCCATCGAGTGGCCGGAGATGCCTACGCGGGCGAGGTCCACCGGGAAGCCCGCCCTCACCACCGCCAGCAGGTCGCCGGTGATGTAGCTCTCCATCTGGAAGTGCTTGGCCCAGGGCTCCTGGGTCGCGTCCAGATAGAACCCCGCCCCTTGGCCCAGGTCATAGGCCGGATCGTCGGCCACGCCTTCGCCCCGCGGGCTGGTGTCGGGCGCCACGATGGCCAGGCCGGCGGCGGCCGCCGCGCCATAGGCGCCGGCCTTGATGGTGAAGTTGTCCTCGGTACAGGTCAGGCCCGACAGCCAGACCAGCAGGGGAAACGGCCCCTCCCCGGCCGGAATGAAGATCGAGAAGGTCATCGGCGTGCCGGTGGCCTCGCTGGCGTGCCGGCAATAGCTGAGGGTCCCGCCGTGGACGCGGTGCGACTTGACAACCTCCACCCCTAGAACACCACCACCGAGCGGATGCTTTCGCCCGAATGCATCAGGTCGAAGGCCTTGTTGATGTCCTCCAGGGGCATGACGTGGGTGATCATCGGGTCGATCTCGATCTTGCCGTCCATGTACCAGTCGACGATCTTCGGCACGTCGGTGCGGCCCCGCGCGCCGCCGAAGGCGGTGCCCTTCCAGACCCGGCCGGTGACCAGCTGGAACGGCCGGGTGGCGATCTCCTTGCCGGCCTCGGCCACCCCGATGATGATGCTCTCGCCCCAGCCGCGATGGCAGGCCTCCAGGGCCTGGCGCATCACCGTGGTGTTGCCGGTGCAGTCGAAGGTGTAGTCGGCGCCGCCGTCGGTCAGGGCCACCAGATGGGCGACGATGTCCTCGCTGATCGCCTTCGGATTGACGAAGTGGGTCATGCCGAACTTGCGGCCCCAGGCCTCCCGGTCGGGATTGATGTCGACACCGACGATCATGCCGGCGCCCACCATCCGCGCGCCCTGGATGACGTTCAGGCCGATGCCGCCCAGGCCGAAGACGATGACATTGGCGCCGGGCTCGACGCCCGCCGTGTTGACCACCGCGCCCACCCCCGTGGTGACGCCGCAGCCGATGTAGCAGACCTTGTCGAAGGGGGCGTCGTCGCGGATCTTGGCCACCGCGATCTCGGGCAGGACGATGTGGTTGGCGAAGGTCGAGCAGCCCATGTAGTGGGCGATGGCCTGGCCCTTGTAGGAGAACCGGCTGGTGCCGTCCGGCATCAGGCCCTTGCCCTGGGTTCCCCGGATCGCCGTGCACAGGTTGGTCTTGCGCGACAGGCAGCTTTTGCACTGGCGGCATTCCGGCGTGTAGAGCGGGATCACATGGTCGCCCGGCTTCACGCTGGTGACGCCGGGCCCCACCTCCAGCACCACGCCGGCCCCCTCGTGGCCCAGGATGGAGGGGAAGATACCCTCGGAATCCAGGCCGTCCAGGGTGTAGGCGTCGGTGTGGCAGATCCCCGTGGCCTTGATCTCCACCAGCACCTCGAAGGCCTTGGGCCCCTCCAGGTCAACCTCGACGATCTCCAGGGGCTGCTTGGCTTGGAAGGCGACGGCGGCGCGGGTCTTCATGGGGAATCCTCCAGAACGTGCGGGGACCATGTCGGCCCGCCGCCGGGGAGGCAAGGCGCCCGGACAGTCAAAATCCGCCGGGCGCCATTGGCGACGAACGTCGGCCTGCCTATCGGCCCGGAAGCACCACGGCGCTGAGGTGGGTTGATGAGGCATAGGCCTCCAGGGTGAGCTCCCGGTCGATGGCCTCGCGCATCGCCAGACCGGTCGCCCGCCTCAGGCGCTGCTTGGCCAAGGCGTGGGAGGTTGCATGCACCGCGCGCATTGCGGTCAGCACCTCCTCGATCGCCGTCTCCACCTGATCGGCTGCGACGGCCCTGTCGAGGAACCCGGCCGCGACCGCCTCGTCCGGCTCGTACATCTCGCCCAGGGTGACGGTGCGACTCAGCCAGGCGGGGTGAAGCCGGCTGCGCGCCAGTTCGATGGCGAACCCCGGCGGGGAAATCCCGATCGCCACCTCGTTCAGGCCCATCCGGAACGGCCCCCGGGCGGCGATGCGCGCGTCGCAGGCCAGGAGCAGGAAGGTCCCCATCGGGAAGGCGTTGCCCTCCATCACCCCCAGGGTCGGCAAGGGATAGGTCAGCAGTCGCAGGGCGAGCTCCGCGCCGGCCCGCACCATCTCCAGGCTGCGTTCGGAATCGTTGGCCGCGAAAATCTTCAGATCGAAGCCCGCTGAGAAGACGCCCTTGCGCCCTGAGCGGAGGACGACGATGGCCTCATCCCGTTCGGCCCGGTCGAGGGCCTCGCCCAGCGCCTGCAGCATGTTCGTCGACATGACGTTCAACTTGCCGTCGTCCATCGTGATGACGGCGACGCCTTCATGGAACTCGTATTGGATCAGGTCTGACATCTTGTCCTCGCGGTTGATTTCGCGGGACGGTGATGGGCTGATGTAGACCAATCAATATAACTTTCGCCGGAAAATAGTCCTGCAGGAGCTGCCCGTGCCGGCTGTCCCCAAGCATCGCACACCGATCATCAACGCCGCCGTCAGGCTGTTCCGCCGGCAGGGCTTCGCGGGCACCGGCCTCAATGACATCGTCGACGCCAGCGGCGCGCCGAAGGGGTCGCTCTATCACTACTTCCCGGAGGGGAAGGCTTCGATCGCCGTCGCGGCCGTCGAGGAGGCTGGGCTGCGCGTGGCCGAGACCATGGCTAAGCTCGCCCGCGAGCATCGCTCGGCGGCGGACCTGATGCGCGCCCACGGCCGGCTCTATGCGGGATGGATGCGCAAGTCGGGCTTCCGCGACGGCTGCCCCATCACCACCGTCCTGCTGGAGCTCGCCCCCCGTAACCGAGCCGTCTCCGAGGCGGGCCGCAAGGCCTACGGCGCCCGCCTGGCCATCCTGCGGGAGAAGCTGGCCGCGGACGGCTTCTCCCCCGCCCGGGCCGAGCGCCTGTCGGTCCTCTGCGTCTCGGCCCTGCAGGGCGCCCTCATCCAGTCGCGCGTCGAACGCAGCGGTGCCGCCATCGAGACCGCCGCCGATGAGTTGGCCGCCATGCTGGAGACCGCCCCGCGCGGATAGGCGGAGAGCTGCCTGGGCATGCCCGTCGCCGAGATCCGGAGTTGCGCATTCGCGGACTTGTGCTGAGAGTCGGGCGTCCCTTGGAGGATGGGCTATGTTGGACTCTGTCTGGAGACTACCGTTCGAGGGCACGAACATCGCGGTCCTCGCCGACTGCCATATCCATGACGGCGGGCCGCAATTCCCTTCAGCGCTCTTCCCTCGCCTGCAAGGCGCCGATCTCATCGTCACGTTGGGCGACATGGGACAGCGCTCAGGTCTCGATCAGCTGCAGGAAATCGCGCCCGTCCTGGGAGTTCGGGGGGCTGACGATGACGACGACATACGCACCCGCCGGCACGTGCTTGTCCTGGAGGGCGACGGCTACAGACTAGGCTGCGTGTTTGACGCCAAGGCCGCTGGTCTGGCCGAGGAGGTTGATCCTTTCATCGCGGCGGACCGCGCCCATGAGGTCTGCCAGCGACTGTTCGGCGGGCCGCTCAACATCCTGCTTCACGCCGGCACTCATCGCGCCGACGAAGCCTGGTTCGGCCAGGGCGGCTCCGCGCTCAATCCAGGAAGCGCCGTGCTGCCGGCGGAGGGCGCCAGGCCCAGCCTGCTTCGCCTCAAGGTCAGTCGGGAAGGCAGCCACGGCCAAGTGATCTGGGTCGCCTAGGACGCCGGGGCCGAAGCCGAGACCCGCCCCCCCTTTGATCGTCATGGCCGGGCTTGTCCCGGCCACCCATGATCTGCGAGGCTCAGCAAGACGCCGTGGCGTCGGCCGCGCAACCTGCTGGGAGGGGGAGATCATGGGTCCCCGGGACAAGCCCGGGGATGACGATTGTTGGATCGTGTCACCCCACCGACAGCGGCAACCGCACCCACGCCACCAGCCCAGCCGCCGAAGACACCAGCGTCACATCCCCGCCATGCGCGCGGGCGATGGACCGCGCCACGGCCAGGCCCAGCCCCACCCCGCCGCCGTCGAGGGTTCGGGCGACCTCGGCCCGGTAGAAGGGCTGGAACACCCGCTCCACCTCGCCGGCTTCCAGGCCCGGCCCGTCGTCGGCGATCTCCACCACCGCGTGGCCGTCATCTTGGAAGACGCGGACTCGGCCCCGTGCGCCATACTTCACCGCATTGTCCAGCAGGTTGCCGAACAGGCGCTGGAGTCCGAGGGCGTCTGCCTCCACCGTCACCGGCGCGCTGCCGTCGGTGAGGGTCAGGTCCTGATCCCCCGCATCGTCCACTAGGCACTCCAGCAGCGACAGCAGATCCAGCCGCTCGCGCGGCCGGGCGGCGCTGGCGTCGCGGATGAAGCCCAGGACCGAGGTGATCATGGCCTCCATCTGGGCGATGTCGGCCAGGACCGCCGCCTTCACTGGCCCCGGCGCGCTTTCCAGCTTGAAGCGCATGCGGGCCAGCGGCGTGCGCAGGTCGTGGGAGATGGCGCCGACCATGGCGGTGCGGTCGTCGATGAACCGCTTCAGCCGCACCTGCATGTCGTTGAAAGCCCGCGCCGCCGCGCCGATCTCGGCTGGCCCCGACAGCGCCATCAGCGGTCCGCTGGGATCACGCCCCAGGGTCTCGGCGGCCTGGGCGAACTGGCCCAGAGGCGCGGTGATGCGGCGGGCGAACAGATAGCCGAGCGGCGCGACCACCATCAGGCACCCGGCCAGCCAAGACAGCACCCGCCTCTGCCAGTCATTGGGGAAGGGCTCGGGCTGGGGCTGCACCACCACCCACTGGCCGTCGCTGTGGCGCACCGCGGCGCTGAACTCGCCGAACATCGGCGGGCCCATCTCCCGGAAGGCCATCATCGGCCGCCTGCCGGCTCCGAACTCATCGGCCATGATCCGTTCGTGGCGCATCTCCATGGCCGCGCCGCCGATGCCCAGGGTGCGGTGCAGCCGGCCGGGGAAGGTCATGTGCTGGGTCAGGCGGACGTCAGCTTCCCGAACCCCCAGCAGGGCCGCCAACTGGCGGCGGGCGTGCTCGCCGGGGAAAGGCGGATTGACGGACTCGGGGGGCGGCGCGGCCTGCACCTCCCGCAGCAGGGGCCGGCCGAAGCGCGGCGCCAGGGAGCCGCCCTTCAGCGCCTGGGCCACCTCCTCCAGCCGGTAGACGGCCCTCTGTGGAGGGGGCATCAGCACCACCACGGCGAAGGTGACCACCTGGGCGGCGATCAGGCTCACCACCAGCAGGGCCACCAGCTGCAGGGCGATGGGTGCGCGATTGCGCCCCCTAGGCCTCACGGGCGGGTCACCTTGGCGTCGAACAGGTAGCCGGCGCCTCGATAGGTCTTGATGATCTCGCCACTCGCGCAGTCATGCAGCTTGCGGCGCAGGCGGCTGATCTGCACGTCGATGGCCCTGTCGAAGACATCGGCCTCGGTCCCCCGCGCCCTCTCGATCAGCTCGTCCCGCGACAGAATCCGCTGCGGGTGGTCGAGGAAGACGCTGAGCAGGGAGAATTCGCCGGCGGTCAGCAGGATGCTCACGCCGTTGGGCGCCCGCAGCTGACGGCGCACCCCGTCCAGGGTGAAGCCCAGGAAGTAGTAGGCCTTGCCGCGCAGCGGCCCCGGACCGCGGGCGTCCTCCCCGCGGCGCAGCACGGCCCGCACGCGCGCCAGCAGCTCGCGCGGGCTGCACGGCTTGGCCAGATAATCGTCGGCCCCCAGCTCCAGGCCCAGGATGCGGTCGATCTCCTCGCCCATGGCCGACAGCATGATGATGGCCGGCCCGCCCGCCTCCGAGATACGCCGACAGATGGAGAGACCGTCCTCCCCCGGCAGCATCAGATCGAGGACGATCAGGTCGATGGGCGCCCCGGCCAGCACCTGCTCCATGGTCAGGGCGTCGCCGGCCTGGAGGACCCCATAACCATGCTGGGAGAGATAGTCGGCGATCCCGCCCCGCAGCTCCGCATCGTCATCGACGACGAGGATCTGCGGCGTGGGGAAGGCGTTGGCGGCGGGGGTCATGCAAGCTTCAGTGCTGGCCAATAGTGGCGTCACTATCGCACCCCCGCCACAATTCGTCGCTGTGACCGGCCGCAGCCTCAGTCGTGGGACGGACCGCCGGGGCCTCCGTGCATCATCATCATCTTGCGCCCCATCATGGGTCCGGCCCCGTGCATCATGGCGCCGGCGCCGTGCATCCGATGCAGGGCGTCGAACACGGCCTGCTGATCGGGAGCCAGGGCGGCGTAGAAGGCCCGCGTCGCGGCCTCCATCTTGGCATGGAGCGCCTGGCGCTCGGCGGCCTTCTTGTCCATCTCGTCCAGCCGCTGCGGCGTGGTCATGGCGGGCTTGGGCGCGGCCATCGCCATGGGCGGCATGGCATGATGATGCATGGCGTCGCGGAAGGCGCGCCAGGCGGTTTCCTGGTCAGGACGCAGGCGCAGGATGGTGTGCATGTCCTTGTCCATCTGCGCCATGTGCTCGGCCATTCGCGCCTTCATGGCGGCGGGGGCGCCGGCGCCGTGCATGGCGTGCATGTCGCCCATGCCGGGCGGCGGGCCGGGGGGCTGGGCGGCGGCGGGGCCGGCGAGCAGGCTGATGGCCGCGAGGGCTGCGAATCTGATCATGGAATTCCTCCTGAGACTTCCACCCAAACTCGCATGGACGTGCCCCGCCTTGATTTCAGTCACAGGCTCACAAATGAAACAGAGCCGACACGGTAGTGGCTGTAGCCGCCGCCCGGGCCGCCGTGCTTGGGCGCCCGTCAAGCCTAGCTGGGAGAGCCTCATGGCTGACGACGACCTGACCGTGACCATGAACACCCAGACCCACCGCTTCGAGGTCAAGCTGAGCGGGGAGACCGCCTTCGCCGAGTACCAGCTGAAGGGCGACACCATCACCTTCCCGCACACGGTCGTTCCCGACGCCTTCGCTGGCAAGGGGGTCGCCGGTCGGCTGGTCCAGGCGGGCCTGGCCTATGCCAAGGAGAACAAGCTTTGGGTGAAGCCCACCTGCAGCTTCTTCCACGCCTACATCGCCAAGCGGCCGGAGCTCCATGAGCTCGTCCACCCCGACATGCGGGAAGGACTGGCCACCCCCTAGGCCGTCAGCCCCTGCATCTGCGCCGCCAGGGCCCGGACCCGTTCCGGACCGCCCAGCAGCTGGCGGTTGAGGCCTACCCGCTTGAACCAGAAATGCAGGCCCAGCAGGTCGGTGATGCCCATGCCGCCATGCACCTCGGTGGAGGTGCGGGCGATGAAGCGCGACACCTCCGACAGGTGCGCCTTAGCGTGGGCGGCCACCAGCGAGCTCTCCTCGGGCGCGGCGTCAAAGGCGTAGCCGGCGTACCAGACGAGGGATCGGCAGGGCTCCAGCTCGGCGGCCATCTCGGCGCAGAGGTGCTTGACCGCCTGGAAGGAGCCGATGACCCGGCCAAACTGCCGGCGCTCCTTGGCGTAGGCCACCGCCTTCTCGATCATCACGTCGCAGGCGCCCAGGGTGTCGGCGGCCAGGAGAATCCAGCCGGCGTCCCGCAGGCGGGCCAGCACGCCCTGGCCGCCGGTCAGGGGTTCGGCGGCCACCTGGTCGAAGGTCAGCTCGGCCATGCGGCGCGTCTGGTCGATGCCGGTCATGATCTCCCGCGCGAGCCCACTCGCCGTCCCCTCGACAAGATGCAGGCCGCCGCTGGTGTCAGCGACGATCAGCAGGTCGGCGGTCAGGCCGTCGGGCACGAACAGCGCCTTGCCGGTGATCTTGCCGCCCGCCGTCGCGACCCCCGCGCCATCCCGCGCGCCGGCCACCGCCTCGGAGATGGCGACCGCCGCCATCACCTCGCCCGACGCCAGCCTCGGCAGCCATCTGGCCTGCTGCTCATCCGACCCCGCCAGCCGCAGGGCCAGGGACGCCAGCACCGCGCCCAGAATGGAAACTGGTGTCACGGCCCGTCCCAGCGCCTCGGACATCAGGGCCGCGTCCAGCAGGGTGAGGTTCAGGCCGCCATAGGCCTCCGGGATCACGATGCCCGGCAGGCCGAAATCGGTGAGCGCCACCCAGACATCGGCGGCCTGGTCGGCGGGATCGCCGGCGAATTTCCGAACCCGCTCCAGCGGGGCCGCCTCGGCCAGGGTGCGGCTCAGGCTCTCCTGCATCATCCTCTGGTCGTCGGTGAGGGAGAAATCCATCAGACCACCGCCAGCTTGGGTTCGCGCGGCAGGCCCAGGCCCCGCTCGGAGATGATGTTCTTCTGGATCTGGGCGGTGCCGCCGCCGATGATCAGCCCCAGGTCGAACATGTAGTTGCGCTGCCAGCTCCCCTTGGCCCGCAGGTGCGGCCCGTCCTCGTAGAGCACCCCCAGCTCCCCCAGGGCGTCGATGGCCAGGGCGGCGATCTGGTGGTTCAGCTCGCACCCCTGCAGCTTGACCACCATCGCCGCCATGCCCGCGTTCTCCCCGGTCATGGAGGCGGTCAGGGTCCGCAAGCCATTGAACTTCATGGTCATCACCCGCGCCTGAAGCGCCATCAGCCGGTCGGCCATCACCGGGTTGTCGATCAGCCTCTGGCCGTCCACCGTCTCGGTCTTCATCAGGTCGATGAGGGCCGCGAACCTCGCCTCCGTCGCATTGGGGTCCCCGAGCATGCCGCGCTCATGCTTGAGCGTCGCATTGGCCACGAACCAACCCCGCCCCCGCCCGCCCACCACCGCGCTCTGCGGGACCCGGACGTCGGTGAAGAACACCTCATTGAACTCCGCCGACCCGGTCATGGTCTTCAGGGGCCTGACCTCGATGCCGGGCGTGGTCATGGGAAACAGGATGTAGGAAATCCCGTCATGTTTGGGCGCCTGCGGCTCGGTCCGCACCAGGCAGAAGATCATGTCGGCCTGAGCCGCCGTGCTCGTCCAAATTTTTTGGCCCGAGATCAGGAAGTCCTCGCCGTCCTCAACCGCCTTGGTCTGGAGGTTGGCAAGGTCCGAACCTGCGCCCGGTTCGGAATAGCCTTGGCACCAGACGATCTCGCCGCGCAGGGTGGGCGCGATCCAGCGGGTCTTCTGTTCCTCCGACCCCACCTCCAGCAGGGTGGGAACCAGCATGGAGATGCCCTGGTTGGCGAAACCCCGCGGCGCGCCGGCGGCGGTGAACGCCTCGGCGATGATCCGGGACTTGAGGATGTCTGGCTCCGCGCCATAGCCGCCATAGGCCTTGGGGATGGTCCGAGCCGCATAGCCGTTGTCGATCAGCAGGGCCTGCCATTCCATGGCCGCCTCGCGGGGACGATCCGCCCCGGCCCCCGGCGCATACCGGTCCTTGTGGGCCGTAAGGAAGGCGCGCACTTCGTCACGGAACGCCTCCATATCGGGCGTCAGCCTCAGGTCCATGGCGTTTTCCTCCAGCGGCGTCTTGTTGGCCGACAGGCCAGCACCGTCCGGCTCGGTCCGCAAGTCTGACCTCGCGGAACCCACCTTCACCCAAGTCTCGAACCCGGATGCGCGTGCCAGATTGTCGCGGCGGATCCCAAGTCGCGGCTTTTATTGGGGAAGCATACCTTGGGCCAGGGCGAGCCAAGATTCCGGTAACCATTTCTTCAAGCCAAACACCGTACCCAATTGAGACGTCCGATCGACCTGGCCTTGGCGCGCCTTCCGCTTCCAAAGCATTCGATCCGGGCAAAAAGATCAGCGGGGGCTCATCGATGATCGTTCATAGTATGTCGAAGTATTCCTCGCCCTGCATGAGCATCACCACGATGCCCCTGAGTCTCGCCAAGCTCGCAGAGTCGCGTTCTCCGACTCGCCGACTCAAATCCGACCTCAGCCCGGCCGCGGCTGCTCCGAACGCCCGGCGTCCGCATGGCTGACAACAAGACCATCGCCCTCGACCGCCGCCTCGACTTCATCGGCCTGGACGCGAAGGCCCGCGCCGCCCTGGTGGACGCACGGGCCGTGGTGGAGCGCGCGCTGCCGGTTGCGATCGCCGCCTTCTACGAACAGCTTGGCCGTCACGATCAGACCCGCAGCGTGTTCGGCGGCCCGGAACACATGGCGAAGGCCCAGCAGCGCCAGATCGGCCGCTGGGGCGGCGTGCTCAGCGCGCACTACGACGAGGCCTATCTGAAGGACGTCCGGGCCATCGCCGAGGCCCACGTCAATATCGGCTTCAAGTCCGAGTGGGCCATCGGCGGTTATGCCCGCATCCTCGACGAGATGGTGCGCTCTATCCTGGCGACCCATTGGCCGAAGGGGTTCGGCGGCAAGACCGCCCAGCGCGACAAGGCCTGCGACGCCATCGGCGCGGTGATCAAGGCCGCCCTGCTGGACATGGACCTGTTGCTGTCCTTCCAGAACGAGATCGTCGAACACCAGCACGTCGAGGCCGCCAGCCTGCGCAGCGAACTCGACCTGGAGCAGAAGAAGGCCGTCCACGGCCTGGCCGGCGCCCTGCAGGCCCTGAGCGAAGGCGACCTGCGCCACCGTATGGGTCAGAACTTCTCCGGCGAGTACGCCAAGCTCGGCGCCGACTTCAACAAGGCCATCAACCACCTGGAAGAAGTGATGGGGGCCATCGCCGGCAATGTCTCGGGCATCCACGCCGGAGCCGGAGAGATCAGCACCGCCGCCGACGACCTCTCGCGCCGCACCGAACAGCAGGCCGCGACCCTGGAAGAGACCGCTGCGGCGCTCGACCAGATCACCGTCACCGTCCGCAAGACCGCCACCGGCGCAAAGGCCTGCGCCGAGGTGGTGCTGGCCGCCCGCGGCGACGCCCAGACCAGCGGCGCTGTGGTGCAGCAGGCCGTGTCGGCGATGAGCCAGATCGAGAACTCGGCCCAGCAGATCAGCCAGATCATCGGGGTGATCGACGAGATCGCCTTCCAGACCAACCTGCTGGCCCTGAACGCCGGGGTCGAAGCCGCCCGGGCCGGAGACGCCGGCAAGGGCTTCGCGGTCGTGGCCTCCGAAGTGCGCGCCCTGGCGCAGCGCTCCGCCGAAGCCGCCAAGGAGATCAAGGCGCTGATCAGCGCGTCCACCGCCCAGGTCAGCTCCGGCGTGCAGTTGGTCGGCCAGACCGGCGAGGCCTTGCAGCGCATCGTCAGCCGTGTCGCCGAAATCGATGGCCTGGTGAGTGAGATCGCCGCCAGCGCCCAGGAGCAGGCGGTCGGCCTCGCCCAGGTCAATACAGCCGTCAATCAGATGGACCAGGTGACCCAGCAGAACGCGGCCATGGTGGAGCAATCCACCGCCGCCAGCCACAACCTGGCCCAGGAAGCCCAGGGGCTCGCGGGATCGGTGGCCATGTTCCAAGTCGGCGCCCAGCACGCGCCGCCGCCCGCCGTCCTGCGCAACGTCACCACCGCGACTCCCGCCCGCCGGCCGCCGGCCGCAGCCTTCGCCGCCCGCCACGGCGCGCCCCAGGTACGCACCTCGGCCCGTGACGGCGCCGCGCTCCGCAAACCCGCGCCGCAATCGGGCGCCGATGAATGGGAAGAATTCTGATGTCCACCGAAGCCACAACCCTCGCGGAACGGGCGACCGTCAGCCTGGCCCCGGTCCTGGACCTGCAAGCGGCCGAGCCGCTGCGGGCCGAGCTGATGGCCCTGCGCGGGCGTCCGCTGGACCTTGATGCGTCTCAGGTCACCCGCATGGGTGGTCTCTGCCTGCAGGTTTTGATGTCTGCGCGCAAAATCTGGTCCGAGGACGGCGTTTGCTTAACGGTGGATCAACCGTCTTTGGCGTTTTCAGAGCAATTGGCTGCGTTCGGTGAACCCGAGCTTCAATTCGAGCCGGAAGGGGAACTTTCGTGAGCAAGACCGTACTGACCATCGACGATAGCCGCACCATGCGGGAGATGCTGAACCATGCACTGGTTGAGGCGGGCTACCGCGTCATCCAGGCTGTGGACGGAGTCGACGGCCTGGAAGTCCTCCAAGCCAACGCCGGCATGGTGGACGTGGTGATCACCGACATCAACATGCCCCGCCTCGACGGCTTTGGCGTGATCGAGGGCGTCCGCGCCAATCCCGATCACCGCGCCACGCCGATCCTGGTCCTGACCACGGAAAGCGATGCGGCCAAGAAGGAGCGGGCCCGTTCGGCCGGCGCCACCGGCTGGATCGTCAAGCCGTTCAACCCAGTGAAGCTGGTCGACGCCGTTCGCCGCGTCGCCGCCTGACCCTCTAGAAGCCGTTTCGGAGCGTTCCGTTGGATCCGTTCGAGAGCATCAAACAGACGTTCTTCCAGGAGTGCGATGAACTCCTGACCGACGCCGAGCAGGGCCTGTTGGCCATGGAGTCGGGCGAGGCTGACGACGAGACGATCAATGCCGTCTTCCGCGCCGTCCACTCGGTGAAGGGCGGCGCCGGGGCCTTCGGGCTGGAAGACCTGATCCGGTTCGCCCACGTCTTCGAAACGGTGATGGACGAGATCCGCTCCGGCAATATGGAGCTGACCGACGACGTCGCCAAGACCCTGCTGCGGGCCTTCGACGTCCTGGCCGACCATGTGGCCGCCGCCCGCGACGGCGGCAAGGTGGAAGAAGGCCGCTCTCAAGGCGCCTACAGCGAACTGCGCGGCCTGATCGGCGGCGAAGAGGAAGATGACGACCTGGGCGGCGGCGGCGACGAGGACTTCGGCTTCGTACCCCTCACCCTCAGCATCGAGGGCGACGAGGCCCCTGGCGGCTTCATCGACCTGGACGCCCAGAACGCCGAGGCGCAGGCCGAGCTTCCGGTCACCGAGGCGGCGCAAGGCGATAGCCTGTCGTGCTGGATGATCGAATTCTCTCCAAAGTCGGAGATGTACGCCAAGGCCAACGAAGCCGGCCTGGTGCTGCGCGAACTGGCCCGCCTGGGCGAGACCCGCGTCACCCTGATCGACGAGGCCCTGCCCCCCCTGGACCAGCTCGCCGCCGAGCAGGCCTATGTGAGCTGGCGCATTCAGCTGTTCACGGACTCTGACGAAGCCTCGATCCGCGAGGTCTTCGAATTCGTCGAGGACGACTGCAACCTGATCATCACCCGCGAGGGCGCCAATCCCGCCGCCGCCGCGCCGCAAGCCGCCGACGACGGCCTGAGCGACGACGATCGCGCCGCCGCCGCCTCGGCCACCGCCGATCTGGATATCGCCGCCCTGCTGGCCCGCGTAGGCGGCGGCGAGGCCCCCGCCGAATCGGAAGCCGCCCCCGAAATCGTCGCCGAGGCGCCCGCCGAGGCCCCAGCCGAAGACGTCGCCGCCCTGATCGCCCGCGCCCAGAGCGTCGCGCCGGCCCCGGCTCCCAAGCCCGCGGCCCCGGCGCCTGTCGCGGCCCCGCCGGCCGCTGCGGCCAACGCCGCGCCCACGGCCGCGGCGAGCGTCACCATCCGCGTCGACCTGGACCGGGTCGACCGCCTCATCAACGCCGTCGGCGAGCTGGTTATCCAGCAGGCCATGCTGTCGCAGAGAGTCCTGGAGAGCGGACTGGCGCGGTCCTCCAACGTCGCCCTGGGTCTAGAGGACCTGGAACTGCTGACCCGGGAAATCCAGGACAGCGTCATGGCGATCCGCGCCCAACCCGTGAAGTCGGTGTTCCAACGGATGCCGCGACTGGCCCGCGAAGTGGCCGACATGACCGGCAAGCGCGTCAAGCTGGTGATGGAGGGCGAAGGCACCGAGGTCGACAAGACCGTGATCGAGCGCTTGGCCGACCCGATCACCCACATGCTGCGCAACGCCATCGACCACGGCCTGGAAGATCCCGAGGGCCGCGCCGCCGCCGGCAAGCCCGCTGAAGGTCTGGTGCGCCTGCGCGCCCTGCACCGCGGCGGCCGCATCGTCATCGAGCTGCAGGACGACGGCCGCGGCATCAACCGCCCCCGCGTCCGCGGCATCGCCGTCGACCGTGGGCTGATCACCGAGGACCAGGTGCTGTCGGACGAGGAGATCGACAACCTGATCTTCCTGCCCGGCTTCTCCACCGCCGAGGTGATTTCCGACATCTCCGGCCGCGGCGTCGGCATGGACGTGGTCCGCCGCTCCATCCAGGGCCTGGGCGGACGCATCTCCATTTCCTCTGAGCCCGGCAAGGGTTCGAAGTTCACCATGTCCCTGCCGCTCACCCTGGCCGTCCTGGACGGCATGGTGGTGACCGCGGCGGAACAGACCCTGGTGGCCCCGCTCTCGGCCATCGTCGAAAGCCTGACCCCGCGCACCGAGGACGTGCACTACATCGGCGGCAAGGACGCGGTGATCCGCATCCGCGACCTCTTCGTGCCCCTGATCGACGTCGGCGTGGCCCTCGGCTTCCGCGAGACCGCCATCGACCCCGCCTCCGGGGTCGCGGTCCTGGTGGAGAGCGAAGGCGGCGGCAAGGCCGCCCTGTTGGTGGAAGCCATCCAGGGTCAGCGCCAGGTCGTCATCAAGAGCCTGGAAGCCAACTACCAGCAGATCGACGGCGTGGCCGCCGCGACCATCCTGGGTGACGGTCGCGTCGCCCTCATCCTCGACGTCGACGCCCTTGTGACCACGCAGCGCCGCAAGCCGGCGGCGCGTCCCAGTGAAAAGCGAATGGCCAGCTAAGTATGACCGCGCCCCTCACCACCTCCACGAGCCCCTCGCGGGAGCTCATCGCCTTTCGGATCGGCGACCAGGAATTCTGCGTCGACATCATGCAGGTGCGGGAAATCCGCGGCTGGACGACCGCCACGCCCCTGCCCCGCACTCCCGCCTATATGAAGGGCGTCATAAACCTGCGCGGCGCCGTCTTGCCGATCGTCGACCTGGGCGCACGCCTGGGCCTGACCACGGCTGAGCCCAGCGCCCGCCACGTGATCATGGTGGTCAACCAGGGCCACCGGACCTTGGGCCTGCTGGTGGAAGCCGTCAGCGACATCATCAACGTCACCGAGGACATGGTGCAGCCAACCCCGGACGTCGCCTGCGACCAGGTGAAGACCTTCGTGAAGGGCCTGTTCGCCATCGAGGGCCGCATGGTCAGCCTGATCTCGCTGGACCGCGTCCTGCCGGAAATCGAAGCGGAGGCCGCATGAGCAGCTTCCCGAGCAAGAACGGCAACCTCGTCGAGGGCGAGTTCCTCTTCACCAACGAGGACTTCCAGCAGATCGCCCAGATCCTGCACTCCCACGCCGGCATCGCCCTGGCCGAAGGCAAGGCGGCGCTCGTCTATTCGCGCCTGGCCAAGCGCCTGCGGTCCCTCGGCCTGCGCTCGTTCCGCGAGTACTGCGCCCTGGTGGAAGACGTCCGCGAGGTGGACGAACGCCAGGCCATGATGGCGGCGCTCACCACCAACGTGACCCGCTATTTCCGCGAGCCGCACCATTTCGACCACCTGCGCGACGTAGTCCTGCCGCCCCTGGTGGACCGCGCCCGCAAGGGCGGCAAGATCCGCCTCTGGTCGGCCGCCTGCTCCAATGGCCAGGAGCCCTATTCCATGGCCATCACGGTGCTCTCGGCCCTGCCGGAAGCCGCCAACCTGGACGTCAAGATCCTGGCCACCGACATCGACCCCAACATGGTCGCCGAGGGCAAGGCCGGCATCTATCGCGAGGACGCTGTCGCCCCGGTTCCGGTCGAACTGCGTCGCCGCTGGTTCAAGAAGCCCACCTCGGGCGGACAGGACAGCCGCTGGGAAGTGGCTGACGAACTGCGCGCCCTGGTGGCCTTCCGCGAGCTCAACCTGATCGGCGACTGGCCGATGAAGGGGAAGTTCGACGCCATCTTCTGCCGCAACGTCGTGATCTATTTCGACGAACCGACCCAGGAACGCATCTGGAGCCGTTTCGCCCCCATGCTGAACCCGGGTGGCACCCTCTATATCGGCCACTCCGAGCGGGTGACCGGCGCCGCCACCAACATCTTCGAGACCACCGGTCTCACCACCTATTCCCTGAGGAGCGGCCGATGAGCGTTGGTGTTCTCGTCGTCGACGACTCGGCGACCATGCGCGGCCTCATCGCCGCGGCCCTGAAGCGTGACCCGGACATCGAGGTCCTGGGCTTCGCCAACGATCCGCTGGAAGCCCGCGAGCAGATCAAGAAGCTCAATCCCGACGTGGTCACCCTGGACGTCGAGATGCCGCACATGAACGGCATCGAGTTCCTGGAAAAGATCATGCGCCTGCGCCCGACGCCGGTGGTCATGGTCTCGACCCTGACCCAGAAGGGCGCTGAGATCACCATCGAGGCCCTGGAACTCGGCGCGGTCGACTGCGTCGGCAAGCCCGTACCCGGTGACGGCGTGTCCCCGCATGAGGCCTTCGCCGACCTTCCGGAAAAGGTGAAGGCCGCGGCCCGCGCCCGGGTTCGGCCCTATTCCGGTCCCGTCGCCCCGGTGGAGCGCGAGAAGAACTACGCCGCGGCGGGCGAACTGATCCTGGCGATCGGCTCCTCCACCGGTGGGGTCGAGGCCCTGATGACCATCCTGGCGAACTTCCCTGACACCTGCCCGCCGACGGTGATCACCCAGCACATGCCGGCGACCTTCACCAAGAGCTTCGCCGAGCGCCTGAATCGCATCTCGGGCGCCACTGTGGCCGAGGCTCATGACGGGGTGCGGCTGATGCCAGGCCACGTCTATGTCGCCCCCGGCGGCGTGGCGCACCTGGAGGTGGTCTCCTCAGCCCACCCGGTCTGCCGTCTGCGGGAGTCCGACCCCGTGAACGGTCACCGGCCGTCGGTGGATGTTCTGTTTGAGTCGGTCGCCAAGCTGAACCGTCCCTCCGTCGGTGTGATCCTGACCGGCATGGGGCGGGATGGCGCCGCGGGCCTGGCGGCCATGCGCAAGGCCGGCGCGCGGACCCTCGGTCAGGACGAGTCCAGCTGCGTGGTCTACGGCATGCCCAAGGCGGCCTTCGAGATCGGCGCGGTGGAAAAGCAGGTCGGCCTGTCGCGCATGGGCCCGGCCATTCTCAATGTCTGCTCGGCCGCGGCCGAGTCTCAAAGGAGCGTGTGATGCCTGCCGCGTCCGCCCTGAAAACCCTCATCGTCGACGACCAGCAGACCATGCGGTCGCTGATCCGCACCAGCCTGCACGCGCTTGGGATCACCCAGACGCGGGAAGCGCCCGACGGCGAGGAGGCCCTGCGCGCCATGCTGAGCCTGCCGGTGAACCTGGTGATCACCGACTTCAACATGCCCAAGCTGGATGGTCTGGGCCTGCTGCGCGCCATCCGCGCCCATGGCCCCACCTCGAAAGTGGCCGTGATCATGCTGACCGGCCGGGCCGATCGCGAGCTGGTTCAGCGCGCGGTTCAATTCGGCGTCAATAATTATCTGGTCAAACCGTTCACAACGCAGACCCTAAAAGAAAAAATCGAAGCGGTGTTTGGGCCCCTTTCATGATCGTTGAGAACGTCTCGAACCGTCCCGGCAAGCGGGTCCATGTCGTCCAGGGGGAGCACCATGTGACTTCCGACCCGGACGTCATGCTGACGACGATTCTCGGCTCCTGTGTGGCCGTTTGCCTGCGCGACACCGAGACCGGCATCGGCGGCATGAACCATTTCCTGCTGCCCGAAGGTAAGGCGGAAGGCCTGGACGAGGGCCGCCGCTACGGCGCCTTCGCCATGGAGCTGCTGATCAACGAACTTCTGCGCAACGGCGGTCGCCGTGAACGCATGGAGGCCAAGCTGTTCGGCGGGGCCCGGATGTTCGGCGGCCTGTCCGACGTGGGCGCCTCCAACGCCGCCTTCGCCGAGAAATTCCTGCGCGACGAAGGCATTCCGGTGGTGGGCGGCAGCCTCGGGGGCTTCGGCGCCCGGCGGGTGCAGTACTGGCCGACCACCGGCCGCGCGCAACAACGCACCGTCACTGACACCAACGAAGTGGCGCGTCTGAAGACGCCGCCGAAACCCGTTCCGGTGGTCGAGGACGATGGGGACCTGGAGCTGTTCTGATGAGCCAATCCACCGCCCAGACCCCGCGAGTCCTCGCCTCCCTGGCCGACGAGCTCGAACATGCCGGAGCGCTCTGCGACCGGCTGGAGATGCTGGTCACCCAGCTTGTCCGCGCCAGTCGCGGCGAGACCCTGGAGATCGCCCTGCACGAGGCCCAGACCGTCGATGTGCTGACCCAGCACCTGGCGGCCCTCGCCACCTTCACGCGGCGACTGTCGACCCAGGCCCAGAGCGGCGGCGCCTACGACCTTTCCGACGCCATCGCCGGGGTGACCCTCGGCGACCTGGCCCTGCGCCTGGCCCAGGTGACGCGTGAGGCCAAGGGCCTCACCGACGCCGAGTCCGGCGACCTCGACCTGTTCTAAGCCCCCAACGCGAAACCCCCGATCGCCATGGCCCTAGACCCCAACATCCGGATCAACCTCGATCGCTCGGTCGTGCTGCTGGTGGATGACAATCCACAAGCGCTCGAGGCCCTGAGCGCGATGGTCCGTGGGTTCGGGGTTCGCAAGCAGTTCAAGTGCGGCTCGGGCGCCGAGGCCATGCACTACGTGAAGAATCAGGAACTCGACCTGATCATCACCGACGCCCAGATGCCCGACATGGACGGCTACGACTTCGTCCGCTGGCTGCGCCGCGACGCGCCGCCGGAGCTGATCTTCACCCCCGTCATCATGCTGACCGGCCACGCCCCGCGCAGCATGGTGGAGAAGAGCCGCGATTCCGGGGCCAACTTCATCCTCACCCGGCCGTTCACGCCCGAGATCCTGCTGCAGCGGATATTCTGGGTCGCCCGGGACGAACGCCAGATGGTCAAGGCCGAGAACTATGTCGGTCCCGACCGCCGCTTCAAGAACCTTGGCCCTCCCCTCGGGATCAAGGGCCGCCGCAAGGACGATCTGTCCACCCACGTCGGCGCCGCCACCGATCCGAACATGGATCAGAACGAAGTCGACATGCTTATGAAGCCTGCACGGGTGCAAATTTGAGCAAGACCGAGTTCATCAAGGTCCAGAACCGCCTGTCGCAGCAGCTGGCCAAGCCCGGCGGCATGACCGCCGACATCGCCACCCAGCGCGCGCGCCGCGAGCTGGCCGCCCAGGCCGGCGACGCCAAGAAGTCCCTGGGGGTCACCATCGGCCGCATGGAGGTCATGGTCGCCGAGAAGACCGCCTCGGCCGACGAAATCTATGTCGAGAGCGCCATCGTCCTCGACATCGCCGGCATGTTCGACATGCGCACCCTGTGCGACGCCTCCTACAGCCTGTGCGAACTGACCGACCGCCTGCGGACCAAGAACCGCCAGGACTGGGGTTCGGTTGGGGTGCACGTGAACGCCCTGCGCCTGATCTGGAGCAAGGACGACAAGGACGCCGCCCAGCTGAAATCCGTGGTCGACGGACTTTGGGCCATCACTGACCGCCTCGACGCCAGCTAGGCTTCCGTCCGGCGGAGGTAGGCGACCGCGATCTGCGCCAGGCGTTCGGCGCCGAAGCTGTCGTCGTGGCCGCCATGGACCACCTGCACAGGCAGCTTCAGAAGCCGCTCCATGGTGCGCCGATAGGCCGGGATATCGGCCCCGGCGATCTCGTCCAGCAGCGGCCCGTCATAGATAGCGTCGCCCGAGAACAGCGTACCCGTCGCCGCCTCCCACAGCCCGATGCTGCCCGGCGAATGGCCCGGCAGGTGCAGCACCTCGAAGGCCCGGTCCCCCAGGTCCACCACATCACCCTCAGCCAGGACGCGGGTCGGTTCGTAACCCTTCAGCACGTGGGCGGCGGGGCGGTAGCCCGGATGGGGGATGGCGGTGAGCAGGCCGTCGGAGATGTCATAGCCGGCCTTGGCCAGCCGGGCCTGGGCGTCCGCGCTGAAGTCCGCCAGATCGAGGGAGTAGGAGTCCCGGCCTTCACTCAGGGCCTGTGCCTCCGCCCCGTGACACAGGCGGCAGTCGAACTCATGCAGGCCGCCGACGTGGTCGCCGTGGGCGTGGGTGGCGACGGCCAGCAGGGGCTTTTCGAACAGGTCGGCGCCCGCCTCCCGCAGGGTGGTGATCCCCATGCCGGTGTCCACCAGCAGGTCGGCGTCCCGCCCCCGCAGCCGCCAGATGTTGCAGCGGAGCAGCGGGTGGACGTGGGGCTCCCAGATCAGGGTCAGGTCGGCGTCCAGGTCACGGCGCTCGAACCACCGCTCAGCGATGGGCAAGCTCATGGGGCGTCTCCTACCAGGCCGGCCTCGGCGAGGATGGCGCGCATCGGCGCCAGGCCCTCGCCGTAGCGCCGCCAGCGGCCGACCGACGAGGCGTAGAGCGGCTGGCGCACCTGGACCGAACTGGCGGTCGCCACCGGGGCGGCGTTCTCGTGGAAGGACAGGCAGCGTTCGTCCCAGGCCAGACCGCAGAACGCCAGCAGCCGCCGGGTCTGCGCCTCCTGGTCGGCGACCACGTCCTCGTAGGCGATCTCGGTGAAACGGTCGGCGGGCAACACGTTTCGCCAGTGGGCTGTCAGCCGATCGAAGCCCACATAGTATCGGGCCACATCCTCCAGATCGAAGGCGTAGTTGTAGTAGGAGAAGGTGGTGGCGAAGAGCTGCCGGAAGTTGGAAAGGCAGACATCCATCGGATCGCGGCGCAGGCAGACGATGCGCGCATTGGGCAGGGCTTGGTGGATCAGGCCTGCATAGAGGATGTTGAGGGGCATCTTGTCGGTGAAGCGCGGCGTCGCGCCGGTCAGGGGCCGCGTGCTGGCCACGTAGTCGGCGCCCAGGCGGGCCATGTCGACACCGCCCGCCGCCTGAAAGGTCTCAACGTCCATCACCAGGTTCGACGGCGTGCCGGCCGCCCGCTTCAGCAGCAGCGCGAAGTTGCTGAGCTCGCCGGCCGAGGTCACGTCGCGGTGGCTGGAGAGGATGCGGTCGATCAGGGTGGTGCCGCTGCGGGGCAGGCCCACCACGAAGATCGGCTCCCGCGAAGGGTCGCCCGTCGCGACCGTCCCGGCGGTGAAGGTCCGGCCCGCGGCCTCGAACAGGGCCGCGTCGTCATCTGGCCTGTAGCCGATGACCCGGCGCTTGGCCGCCTTGGCCCTCTTCAGCCACGCCAGCGACGCCGGATGATCGCCGAGATCCTCGTGGGTCTTGGCGAGCGCATGGCCCAGGTGCAGGGCGCGGTCCGGATCGGGCGAGCCTTGATCAAACAGGGCCTCAAGCTCGCCCACGAAATTGCGCTCGTGCGTCTGGCGGGCCAGTTGCACCCGCGAGGACCAGGCGCGGTAGAGGTCCGGCGCCAGGGACAGGGCGCGCGCATAGGCGCTCTCGGCGCCCTCGAAGTCGCCGGCAAACTGGCGCGAGGCGGCCAGATTGTAGAGGAAGCTCGCATTGTCCGGCGTGGCGGCCCCGGCGGCCTCGAAGAACGGCAAGGCCCGGGCATGGTCGCCGGCCCGGGTGAACACCACCCCTATGGTGTCCAGGGTCAGGCCGTCGGTCGGAGCCAGGGCCACCGCCTCATCCGCCGCCCCCATGGCCTCGGGGCGTCGGTTGAGGGCGATTAGGGTGCGGGCCAGATAGGCGTGGTGCCGGGCCGCGCCGGGCGCCAGGTCCACGGCCTTGGCGAACAGTTCGGCCGCCCGGAGCGGGTTGTCATGATCGGCGGCGATCACCCCTAGCAGGAACCAGGCGCGGCCGTCGGCGGCGTCCTCGCCCAGCGCGGAAAGACAGAGTTTGTGCGCCTGCTCATAGGCGCCCTTGGACATCTGCGCCTCGGCCAAATCCAGCAAACCGGGCGTTTCAGCCACCTTGCACGCCCTCTTTCCATGCGGTGAGCGCATACGGTTTGGCCAGAATGGGCATAACGGCGCTGCACCGCACCATTGCACTTGAGGTGCACGCCGCCGTCAACCGAGCCTCTCCTCAATCTGTAGATGGAGGGGAATATGTTCCTAAGATCGATATCCCGAACAGCGCTGCTGAGCTCGATCAGCGCGCTGGCCCTGCCCCTGGTGGCGCTCGCGCCCCAGGCCGCCTTCGCCGCCGACGCGGGCGATGCGGCGAGCGTTTCCGAGCTCATCGTCACGGCCACCCGCCGCGACACCACGATCCAGGACACGCCGGTGAACATCGCCGCGGTGGGCGGCGAGGAGATCAAGGAACAGGGCTTCGACAACCTGGCCGAGATCACTCGGTTCGTGCCCGGCATCTTCATCGTCGACCAGGGCGCCCGCCAGGGCAACAACATCATCGTGCGCGGCCTGAACGCCACGGCCCTGGGCTCCAACGACAACAACAATGACGGCGGCGGCACGGTCGCCACCTATGTGGGCGACATCCCGCTGTTCGTGGACCTCAAGCTCAACGACATCGAACGCGTCGAATTCCTGCTGGGCCCCCAGGGCACCCTCTACGGCGCCGGGACCCTGGGCGGGGCGATCCGCTACATCCCCACCCGGCCGCGCCTCGGCGCGTGGGAAGGCAATGTCCGCGGCGACGCCTACGGCTATACCCACGGCCGCAACCCCAGCACCGACGTCGGCTTCACGGTGAATGCGCCGATCGGCGACAGCTTCGCGGTCCGCTTCAACATCGACTGGCTCAACGACCAGGGCTTCATCGACCAGCCCTTCCTGGTCAACCAGGTCGGAGTCTCCGATCCCGACCCCGACTTCACCAATCCCACGGCGGTCCGGGCCAACCTGCACCGCAAGAAGGACGTGAACACCGAGAAGACCCTCTCGGGCCGCCTGGGCTTCCGCTGGGCGCCCACCGACGCCATCGACCTGAACCTCACCTACTATTACCAGAACGCCCAGGTGGGCGGCCGCCAGGTGAGCGGCCTGGGCGTCACCAGCTTCCCGGTGAAGGTCGATAAGTGGTCGTCGCTGATGCGGGTGACCGAGCCCAACGAGATGACCAACCAGCTCCTGGCGCTGGAGGGCTCCTTCGATCTGGGCTTCGCCGAGCTCACCTCGGCCACGGGCGTCTCGCGATATGAGGCGGACGGACGGCGCGACCAGACCGACCTGCTGATCGGCCTGGAGTACAGCTACGAGGCCTTCCCCAGCTTCACCGCCTTCACCAACGAGCAGCGTGAGGACAAGGGCTTCACCCAGGAACTGCGCCTGGTCTCCAAGGGCGACTCCCCGCTCAGCTGGATCGTCGGGGCCTATTACAACCGCAAGACCGAGGATGCCTTCAGCAAGGAGTTCACCCCCTTCTACGACGCCTATCTGAAGTCGGTTTTCGCCACAGGGCCGCTGCGGCCGGACTCGGTGGAGTACTACAGCGTCAACAACCGCAAGCTCACCGAGTCGGCGGGCTTCGGCGAGCTGAGCTATCAGTTCAACGACGCCTTCCAGGTCACCGTGGGCGGGCGCTACTACACCTATGATCTCGAGGTCGAGAGCGGCGTCGACCTGCCGCTCTGGGCGACCACGGTGCAAGGGCGGACCCCGGTGGACGCCCTGGTGGTGAACTATTCGACGGTCAGCCAGAAGGACAAGGGCTGGCTGTTCAAGTTCAACACCTCCTACAAGTTCAGCGACGACGTGATGACCTACCTGACCATCAGCGAGGGTTATCGGATCGGTAGCGACAACGGCGTGGCCGCCTGCCCCAACCCCCTGCCGGTCAACCAGATCGTCTGCGCCCTGCCCAACGAGACCGAGTACAACCCCGACAAGACCCTGAACTACGAGCTCGGGCTCCACAGCCAGTGGTTCGACAAGCGCCTGACCCTGAACGGCGCTCTCTACTACATCCAGTGGAAGAAGCCGCAGGTGGACTCGGCCACCCAGAACGGCCTGCAGCCGATCACCATCAACGGCGGCGACGCGGAGTCCAAGGGGGTCGAGGTCAACTTCGCCGCCGACCTGTTCGAGGGCTTCACCCTGCGCGGCAGCTACATGCACAACCTCACGGAGTTCACGGAGGGCACGCCGAACCTGATCCCCTTCATCACCGCGCCCGGCTTCCAGGGTACCCTGCAATACGCCGCGGGCGCGGCGGGCGACCGTCTGCCCGGCTCGCCGCAGGACCAGGGGAGCATCTACGCCCGCTACGAGATGCCGATGTTCGAGGGGAACCTGGCCTTCGGCTACGGCGTCACCGCGGCCGGCGACGTCCTGACCCGGGCCGGGAACAAGGGCGGCGGGGTCACCCTGCCCGCCTACGCCGTCCACAACCTCTCGGTCGAGTACCAGGCCGACATGTGGAAGGCGACGCTCTACGCCGACAACCTGTTCGACACCTTCGTGAAGACCGGCGTGCGCAACACCCCGGCCTACAACCAGGTGGTCAGCGACGACACCGGCGCGGCTGTCTATCAGCGCGGCTTCTTCTACGCCGTCCTGCCGCCGCGGCGGGTCGGCATCCGCTTCGAGCGGAGCTTCTAAAGGCTCCCCTTACTCGCGCCCTACCGCCCCGACTCAGGCCGAAGGCCTGGGTCGGGGTTTCTGCTTGTGACGCTTGGAAATCCTGGGCGCCCCGGCGGCGCCACTGAGTACGACCTGGGCAAAACGTGTTACGGTGGCGCCGAAACTCAGGCTTCTCGCAGTCTTGAGGTTACAGACCGCGCAGGAAGCCTAGGGTCCTTTGGACAGAGCGCCAGGAGCCGGTGATGAGCCCCCAGTCGATGATCCGCCAAGCCGAAGCCGAGCCCGCCACCGCCGAGATGGGCGCCAAGCTGCTGGCCTTCTCATCTATTCCGGTGATCGACATCTCGGCCCTGCGCGGGACCGATCGCGCGGCCCTGGAGGCCACCGCCGCCGAGATCGGCCGGGCCTGCGAGACGGTGGGCTTCTTCTACATCAAGAACCACGGCATCCCCGAGGCGATGATCGAGCGCACCTACGAGCTCTCGCGACAGTTCCACTATTCGCCCAAGGACCTGAAGCAGCAGGTCCACATCTCCAATTCGCCGGGCACCCGGGGCTGGATCCCGGACGGCGACAAGGATGAGGACGGCGACCCGGAGCTGTACCGCCTGGTGGAGCCCAATCCCGACCACGACTACCTCACCAAGCCGCGTCTGCACGCGGCCTTCGACGTCTCCATCGAGCTGCCGGAGGACGACCCGGACTTCCTGGCCGGTAACCTGATGCTGGTGCCCAACCAGTGGCCGGACTTCATCCCCGGCTTCCGTGAGGAGGTGGTGGCCTACTACGACGCGGTGACGAAGGTGGGCGACAGCCTGTTCCACGCCTTCGCCGTGGCGCTCGGCCTGCCCGAGGACTTCTTCGCCAAGCTGACGAAGAAGCCGCCGTCGCAGCTGCGGCTGCTGCACTATCCGCCCAACGACCGGCCGATGGACAACGACAACCTGGGCATCGGCGCCCACTCCGACTTCGAGTGCTTCACCATCCTGCACCAGGGCGGGCCGGGCCTGCAGGTGATGAACGCCGCCGACGAGTGGGTCTCCGCCCCGCCGATCCCCGGCACCTTCATCGTCAATGTCGGCGACCTGATCGAGGGCTGGACCAACGGCCGCTTCAAGGCCACCCAGCACCGGGTGGTGAACACCGGCAAGGAGCGCTTCTCCATGCCGCTGTTCTTCGCGGTGGACTACCACACGGTGATCGAACCCCTGCCCCAGTTCGTCTCCGGCGAGGTCCCGGCCAAGTACAACCGCATCGTGGCGGGCGACCATCTCGCTGGCTTCAGCGTCAACGGCGCCAAGCACCTGCGCAAGAAGATCTGCCTGGGCGAGCTCAAGATCGACTTCCCGATCCACAAGGAGAACCCGTTCAAGCGCAAGGCGGTGAACGAGTTCCCCAGTCCCCCGAAGGTCGAAGCCGCCCGCTAGCCGAGCAACGGGTCTAGCCCTGACCCTAGAGAGCCTTGAGCCTGCGGCGGACGACCTCGGCCTCGGACTTGCGGCCTTGAGCTTCCAGGGCCTGGACCAGCAGCGACAGGGTTGAGGTAGACCGGGGGCCGGCCTTCACCGCCGCCTGGGCCTTGGCCACCGCACCGGCGGCGTCGCCCCGGCGCAACAGCATGGCGGCCCAGTCGGTGGCGGCGAAGGGGGATGAGGGCGCCAGCCTGACGGCGCGCGCGAAGGCCTTGTTCGCCCCATCGCGATCGTTCGCCAGGTCGGCGACCCGGCCCGCCATTCGGGCGCACAGCACGCACCCGGCTGGGAACCCCGCCACCAGGGCCTGGGCGCCGGCCACGTCGCCGGTCTTCGCCAGGGCGTAGGCCAGCCAGGGCCGCAGATAGACCCGAGCCTTCATCTGGCTCATCGCGTCGCCGGCCTCCGCGGCCGCGACGGCGGCCTTCAGAGCAGGCAAGCCGGCCACCCAGTCGCCGGTGGCCTCGGCGATCGCCACCCCGGGCAGGTGCGGGGTCCAGAGATAGGGCTGCACCACGATCCAGGCGTCGGTCGCCTCGGGGTAGTCGGCAAGGACCGACCGCGCCCCGGCCACGTCCCCAGCCGCCGCCAGGTCGGCGGCGCGCAGGAAGGGCGCCTCGCCGCCGACGATCGTCAGGCCCTCAGACAGTTCGCCAAGGGCCTTTGCATGGCGGGCGGCGGCCTCGAAGTCTCCCAGGTCGGCGGCGATGTTCTCCGACAGCGAGGCCCGCATGGCGGCCGCCACCGGGGCCTCCATGGACCTCGGCTTGCCCTGGAGAGCGGCCAGAGCCTTGCGGTTGTTCGACAGGAAGGCCTCGGTGTCGCCCCGCGCGTAGTCGCCGGCCGCGCGGTTGAGCCAGGCCGCGGGCAGGTCCGGATCGAGCCTGGTCGCCTTCTCCCCGGCCTTGGTGGCCGCCGACGCATCGCCCACCAGAAGATAGGTGTAGGCTAGGCCCGCCTGGGCCCACGCCCGCTCCTGAGCCGCCCCCCGGGTCGACATATGGCGGAAGAGGGCGATGGCGGCGTCGTAGCGGCCCGTGTTCCTCAGGTGATTGGCGTACCGGAACGGCTGGGTCTGGGCGTAGACCCCTTCGGCGGCCTGGGTGATCAGGCCTTCGATCTGGTCCTCACGGCCGGTGAAGCTGACCGCCGCGCGGGACCCGGCGCGGACCGCCACAGTCACCTGCCCTGGGGCTGGCCGGTAGACTTCTCCGGTGATGTGGGTGCGGTCCCCCAGGGCGTCGCGGACCGCGCGGTCCAGCTGGTTGACCGAAACCCCGCTGCCGCCGATCTGCAGCGACAGGTCCTTGCCCCAGTTGGTGTCGTAGCTGTCGGGCGCCCTCAGTGAGACGGTGGCCTCCTGCAGGGTGATCAGGCGGTCGAGGACGCGGGCGGCCACGGTGCGCCCGCTCAGGCCCTGGGCGGCGAGATCGCCGGGGGCCGAGAACTCCTCCACCACCAGCCCGTGATCATGGGCGGCCAGCCACAGCCAGACCCCGACCGCCACGGCGGCGGCGACCGCGGCCGCCGCCATCAGCAGGCGCATCGCCAGCAGCAGGCGGTCGTTGTAAATCTGCAGGCCGAGTTGCCGGAGCTGGGCCCGGGTCAGCTGGGCCTGAACCTCGAGCAGGGCGCCGGCGGCGGCGTCGGTTTCGCCGGCCGTATCCATGGCGAGATCGACGGTGTTGATGCTCTCGTGGTCCACGCACGCCCCCGGCTTGGGCGTCATTCATAAACCGCGGGTCGGCGATCTGTCTCGCGTGGGGTTCCGGCCCTAGCCTGGCATTTGGGCCACCACCTTGGTGGTGAGGTAGGCGTCGATGCCCTCCATGCCGCCCTCGCGGCCATAGCCGCTTTCCTTGATCCCGCCGAAGGGGGCCTCGGCGCCGCCGATCATGAAGGTGTTGATCCCCACCATGCCGCTTTCAAAGCGGCGAGCGACGAAGGCGGCGTCCTCCTGGCTGCGGGTGAAGGCGTAGGCCGCCAGTCCGAAGGGCGTGGCGTTGGCCCGCGCCATGGCCTCTTCCCGGTCGGCGAAGGGCGCCATCACGGCGATGGGTCCGAAGGGCTCGTCGTGCAGGACCTTCGCGGTCTCCGGCACGTCGGTGAGCACCGTGGGCCGGTAGAAGTAGCCGGTGTTGCCGATCCGCTCGCCGCCGGTGCGCAGGGTCGCCCCCTTGGCCACGGCGTCGGCGACCATGGCCTCCACCGAGGCCACGCGGCGGTCGTTGGCGAGCGGCCCCATCTCGGTGGCGGGGTCCAGACCGTTCCCCACGACGAGCGCCTTGGCGCCTTCGACGAAGGCCTCCACGAAGGGCTCGTAGATCGATTGGGCGATCATGAACCGGGTCGGTGAGATGCAGACCTGACCGGCGTTGCGGAACTTGCCCATGACCAGGGTCCTGGCGGCGGCCACCGGATCGACGTCGCCGAACACCAGCACCGGCGCGTGGCCGCCGAGTTCCATTGTGCAGGGCTTCATCTGGGCCGCGGCCAGCCCCGCCAAGTGCTTGCCCACCGGGACCGAGCCGGTGAACGACACCTTGCGGATGATCGGCGAGGCGATCAGGTGCTCGGAGATTTCCGGCGGGCGGCCAAACACCAGGGTGAAGACGCCGGGCGGAAGCCCTGCGTCCACCAGGGCCTGGGCCAGACCCACGCATCCGCTGGGGGCGTCCTCCGGCCCCTTCAGGATGATCGAGCAGCCGGCGGCGATGGCGCTGCCGATCTTGGCGGCGGCCTGGGAGGCGGGGAAGTTCCAGGGGGTGAAGGCCGCCACCGGCCCCACGGGGAAGCGGCCTGTGGTCCACATCAGGCCCGGCGTGTTGGAGGGGATCACCCGGCCATAGGTCCGCCGACCTTCCTCGGCGGCCCAGTCGAAGGCCCGCGCGCAGCCCTCGATCTCCATTCGCGCCTGGGAAAACGGCTTGCCCTGTTCTCGGGTGAGGGCGGTGGCCAGGGCGTCGGCCCGCTCCAAGATCAGCAGCACGGCGCCCCGCAGGACCTGGGCGCGGGCCAGCGGCCCCACATCGCGCCATTTCAGGAACGCCGCCTGGGCGCTGGCCAGGGCCTCGTCGAGATCCGCCGTGGTGGCCACCGCGAAGCGGCCGAGCACGCTCTCGTCTACCGGATTGAGGACCGGCAGCCACTCCCCGCCCCCGCCGGCGCGCCAGACATTGTCGATCAGCAGCGGCCGGTCGGCGGCGTCGATTTCGGTGTCGTAGGGCATGGGGCGGAGCCTCGCTTGAACAGGTGTCGAGGCCATCCTTCCGCGCCTGAGCCGGCCGCGCCGCTCCCGCCTGCTCATCGAACCGGAGTCTCTGGCGCGGCGCCTGCTCAGTAGTACGAACTGCTCGAAACGTAGTCGCCGAGCGCCCCTTCCTTGCACGGGTTCAGGGCAATCGGGACAGGGCCCCGCGGCCACGTCCGGCAGGCTTTGCCAGCCCTCCGGCGCGGATCGACTGTCAGAGGGTAGGAATGGAGCGTGGCTATGGACGCAGACCAAGACGGCCGACGACCGGGCTTGCTGAACCGACGGGGCCTGCTGATGGGCGCGGCCGGGCTGAGCCTGGCGGCCTGCTCCCCCAAGGCGTCAGGCGGCGGCGCCGACACACTCAAGGTCTCCAGCTACGGCGGCAACTTCGAGGAGGCGATGTCGAAGTACGTCTACCCCGTCTTCGAAAAGGCCAGCGGCATCAAGGTCGAGTCGATCCCCCAGCCGGCCGGACTTCAGTTCCTGCTGCAGCTGATCGAGGCCAACAAGGCCGGCATCGCCCCGATGGACCTCTGCATCTCCACCGCGGTCGATATCAACCGCGGCCGCAACGCCAACCTCTGGCGGATACGCGACCCCAAGCCCCTCACCAATCTCGGCAACCTGCCCGCCCAGTACGTCTCCACCGGTCCGAAGGGGATCGACGGCGTCGGCGCGCTCGGCTGGTTCCTGGCCCTGGTGGTCAATCCAGACCAGATCAAGACCGCCCCCACCAGCTGGACCACCCTGTGGGACCCGGCCTATCGCGACGCCTGGGGTCTGGCCGGCGCCGGCACCAGCCCGATCTTCGACATCGCCGCGGCCACCTACTTCGGCGGGGGCGAAATCCTCAACACCGAGGCCGGCATCCTGCAGGTGATCGCCAAGCTCGCCGAACTGAAGCCCAACACCAAGCTGTGGTGGGATTCCGAGGGCACCATGCAGACCGCCCTGGAGAACGGCGAGGTGAAGGGCGGCGTCTATTTCGCCGACGTCGCCGCCACCCTGAAGGCCAGCGGCACGCCGCTCTCCATCATCTTCCCCAAGGAGGGCGCGGTGATCGATTTCGGCTGCTGGTGCCAGCCGATGGCGTCCACCAAGGTCGCCCAGGCCGACGCCTTCATAAATTTCATGTGCACGCCCGAGGCGCAGCAGTTGATCGCGCGGAAGGTCAACGCCCCGCCGCTCATCAAGCGCGAGCTGATGGATCTGACCGACGCCGAGTTCAACAAGGTCTCCAGCGACATCCCGCCCATCACCATCAACACCAAGGCGCGCGCCGAGCACCTCGATTTCATGGCGACCAACTTCACCAAGATGATCTCCAGCTGAGGAGCGTGCGCCATGTTCGGACTTGAGATCAGCAAGGTCACCAAGGCCTTCGGCGCCCACCTCGCCGTCGACGACGTCTCGCTGTCCATCCCGCAGGGGGAGTTCGTCTGCTTCCTGGGTCCCTCCGGCTGCGGCAAGACCACCCTCATGCGGATGATCGCGGGCCTGGAATCGCCGGGCGAAGGGTCCATCGCGCTCAACGGCCGCGACATCACCCGCCAGCCGGCCAATGTCCGGAAGTTCGGCATGGTCTTCCAGTCGCTGGCCCTCTTCCCCCACCTGTCGGTCGGCGAGAACGTCGCCTTCAGCCTCCGTCTCCAGGGCCAGGACGCCCGCCAGCGCAAGGCCCGTGTCGACGAGCTGCTGACCCTGGTGCGTCTGCCGGGCATGGAGAAGCGGGCGGTCAGCCAGCTTTCCGGCGGCCAGCGCCAGCGGGTCGCCATCGCCCGGGCGCTGGCCCAGGAGCCGCCGGTGTTCCTGCTGGACGAGCCCTTCTCGGCCCTGGACGCCAAGCTGCGGGAAGAGATGCAGATCGAGCTGCGCCTGCTGCAGAAGCGCCTGCAGATCACCACCATCCTGGTGACCCACGACCAGCGCGAGGCCATGTCCATGGCCGACAGCATCGCCGTCATGGGCGACGGCAAGATCCAGCAGTACGGCAGTCCGCTGTCGATCTACCGCGCCCCGGCCAACACCTTTGTGGCCAACTTCATCGGCCTGTCCAACCTGCTGCCGGTGGAGGTGCTGGACCACGAGACGGTCCGCTTCGGGGCCAACATCCTCAAGGTCGCCCCCATGTCCCAGCCGGCCACGGCCAGCCTGGCGACCCTGTCTATCCGCCCCGAGGACATCCAGCTGACCGCCGCCAATGGCGCGGGGGACAACACCGTCTCGGGACGGATCACCTTCATCCGCGACATGGGCTCCAGCGTCGAGGTTCACCTCGATTGCGATGGCCGCGACGTCCTCAGCGTCGTCCAGCCCCGCGACTGGATGGGCGCCGGGACCGGCGATATCGCCCACCTGCGCCTGCCGCGGAACCAGTGCCGCGTTCTGGCCGCATGACCGACCTCGCCGTCCCGCTCAGGGCCAAGGACACCGAGCCCCGCAGCCGCGACCAGGTCGTGCTGGCCGGCCTGCTCTCCCTGCCCACCCTGTTCCTGATCGTCCTGTGCCTGATCCCGCTGTTCCTGCTGGTGCAGCTGAGCTTCGCGCACCGGGAGGACGGCGGCCTGTGGCGGGCCGGCCTGGAGCTGACCCAGTACCGCCAGCTGCTCAATCCGCAGTTCCTGAAGGTGGCCCTTTTCTCCTTCACGCTCGCGCTCACCACCGCGGTGATCAGCGTCGCCCTGGCCTTCCCCGTCGCCTATTTCATCAGCCGCATGAAGCGCCGCGCCCAGATCACCTGGCTGGTGGGCCTGCTCTCGACCCTGTCCCTGTCGGAGGTGCTGATCGTCTTCTCGTTCCAGGTGCTGCTATCGGGCGGCGGCGGCCTGGTGAAGGCCCTGGTGGCGCTGGGGATCATGGACTCCGTCCACTCGCTCTATCCCAATTTCGCGGCCGTCATGGTCTGCCTGGTCTATCTGGTCCTGCCCTACATCATCCTCTTCCTCTATCCGGCCATGTCGCAGCTGGACGACGACATACCGGCGGCGGCCACCACCATGGGCGCCTCGCCCGCCCGCGCCTTCCTCACCGTGGTGGCGCCGATGGTGAAGGGGCCGCTGCTTTCGGCGGGCCTGCTGGTGGTGATCTTCACCGTCGGCTCCTACCTGACCCCGCTGGTGCTGGGGCGGCCGCAGCAGTGGACGGTGGGGATCCTTATCTCCAACGGCGCCATGACCACCGGCAACCTGCCGCTGGCCGCCGCCCAGGCCGTGGCCCTGGTCGCGCTGATGGTGGGCCTGCTTGGCCTGGTTCGCCTGCTTACCCGGGCCGGGAGCCCCGCGTCATGAACGAAGGCCTGGTCTCGACGATCCTACGCCGCGGCTTCCTCGCCCTGGTCGCCCTCTTCATCGCCGCGCCCCTGGTGGTGGTGATCGGCGTCTCGTTCAACGAGGGCCGGCGGATGAGCTTCCCGCCCAGCGAGCTCAGCCTGAAATGGTACAAGGCCTTCTTCACCGACGCCGGCTGGATGAAGTCTCTGGAGACCTCGCTCTCCATCAGCGCCCTGGCCGCTGTGATCGCGGTGATCGTCGCCCTGCCCATCGCCTACGCCGTCTGGCGCTACAATTCCAAGGCCGCCAAGGCCCTGGCCGGCGTGGGCTCGGGACTGTTCCTCCTACCGGGCGTGGTGACCGCCCTGATGTTCTCGGCCTTCTGGGGCATGGCGGGCCATGTGGGCCGCATCGAGAACGTGATCCTCAGCCACTCGGTGATCCTGCTGGGCATCCCGGTGGCCATGCTGTCGGTGGGCTTCCAGTCCATCGAGAAGGCCCTGATCGAGGCCGCCCACACCATGGGCGCCGGCGACGCCGAGGCCTTCCGCATGGTGGTCCGCCCGGCCATGACCCCCTACATCCTCTGCGCCCTGGTCTACGTCTTCGTCCTCAGTCTGAACGAGTACCTGATCGCCTACATGGTGGCCGGCTTCTCGGTGCAGACCCTGCCGATCCGCGTGTTCACCAGCCTGCGCTCGGGCTATGAACCCACCATGTGCGTGGGCGCGGTGATCTTCATCCTGCTGGGCTTCGCCGCCTTCAGCCTTCTGGCCGCCGTCGGCGACCTGCCCAAGCTCATGGGCCGCCACCGGCCCCTGGAGGCGTAACCATGTCGGCCCATGTCCCCCCCGAGCTCACCGGCCTGTGGCGCCGCGAGGTGATCACCACGCCCGCGGGCTACCGCGACGAGACGACCCGGGTCCTCTGGCTGCAGACCAGGTCCTGGTACGCCGATATCCGAGTGAAGGCCGACCGGCCCCGGCGCGAGGGCGCCACGGGTTTCGCCGACTATACCGACGCCGAGCTGATCGACATGGCCGCCGTCCAGGGCTTCGCCGGCGAGCTGACCGCCACCGGAAACGTCTGCCTCTGGCGGCGCGACCTCGATTACCAGCCGCCCAACGACTCGGTGGACGAGGCGACCTTCGCGGTGAAGGACGGCGTCATGATCGAGGACGGCATCCACTCGGAATACCAGGAGATCTGGCGCCAGGAGGCCCCCGCCGCAGCCCCGCTCGAAGCCTACCGCCTGGCCGGCGAGGCCAAGGGCCTGCTGGTGATCGCCGGCGAGCACTTCCTGGAGATCCGCGACCGCGCCACGTCCCTGGCGCCGGCGCAGTCGCTCACCGTCCACGTGACGGAGGCGCTGGCCGCCGGGAACCGCGACGCGGCCATCGCCGCGCTCTCGATGCCGATCTGCTACGGCAAGGTCGCGGGCGGCTCACGCCGGGTGACCCTGTCGTCCTACCCGTGGCTGGAGGGAACCGACCTGCGCGCGGTGGACCCGGCGGAGTGGACCCTGATCGACCGCGACACCCCGGCGGCTGCCCTCTCCTGAGGCTGCCAACCGAGAGTCCGCCAAATCGACCCTGGCGCGTTGATCGGTCCGCACCCGCCATGCGACTGTTAAGCTGCGGTCGCCCCGCGTCAGTCAGAGTTGGATTACGCCTTGGACCAGGACCTGCTTCCGCAACTCGCCCGCATCGGCATCAGCCTGCCCGGCAAGCTGCTGGCCCAGCTCGACGCCATGGTGTCGCGCCGGGGCCTGCCCAGCCGTTCGCAGATGATCGCCGAACTGATCCGCCATGAGCTGGCCGACACCGAGGACGGCCTGGCCGACGGTGTCATGGCCGGAACCATCACCCTGATCTACCGCGCCGAGAGCGGCCGCGTGCGGCATGCGCTCGCCCGTGTGCAGAGCGAGTACCTGCCGGAGGTGATTTCCTCGCAGCACGTCTTCCTGGAGGAGGATCGCTCGCTGGAGGTGCTGCTGGTCCAGGGCTCGGCGGTGCGGCTGCAACAGCTGTGCGACCGGCTGCGGCGGGTGCGCGCGGTGCAACAGTTGAAGCTGGTGACGACGCGGTCGCTGCTGCCGCCCCTGCATGCCCATGGGACGAGCGAGCCCGCGGCTCCCCTCCGCCGCCGGGCCGGCGCCCGCTAGCCCAGCCGGTCGGCCCGGACGGTCATGGCCTGGAACAGGGCCGAGCGCAGCAGCACGACCCACGGGACGGCGGCCGGCGGCTTGTCGGGCTTCGGGGCGGCTTTTCGAGGGGTCATGCGAACCTCCAGGCGAGGTTCCAGGGTAGGCGCGGCGCGGGCGGCGGATATGGCGCGGCGCTCAACACCCAATGAGTTCACGCCGCCTGCCTAAAGCCTGGGCAGCAATTCATCCGAACACGCCGATGCAGGGCAGCTCCGCCCAATTCCTCCCCCAGGCCGCAGGCCGGTTCGGGGGAGGTGGATCGTGGCCAGCGGCCGCGAGACGGAGGGGGCTTAGGCCGTTGGATTGGCGCGGCCCCAACCCCCTCCACCGCTCCGCGGTCCCCCTCCCCCGGAGGGGCAGGGCTATCGCATATGACCGAGCATTGAGAAGAGGAAGGCGTCATCCCATCCGGCCCGCTTGATTTTGGTCTTGATGGATCCCTTGGCGGGGTGCTGTCGGATGATGTTGAGGGCGAGCTTTCGGATGAGGGCGAGG
>NZ_JAUYAF010000015.1 GCF_030693625.1 Phenylobacterium sp. | reverse complement strand
CGCCGATCACACGCTCACGAAGATCAACTGACAGCGCCTTGCTCATAGGTGCCAGCCTCCGTCACCAGCACAGAGCTTGAATCAGAATCCGCGGGCCCTGGGAATCCCCAACGATTCAATCAGGTCGCAGAATGCTCTAGTGGGCCTTCAATTGATCGTTGAGTGCGCCGATCCTGCCGAGGTGGAGCGACATCTTGGCGTTGCGGCGTCTCAGTGCGAGTGGTTTCTAATCGCCCCAGGCCAGTTCGGAATATCCATTCCCACGCGGCTCGTGGATGAGATTGGCGAAGACGCCATCTGGGAGAGCCTGCGCCCCCTCAGATCATTTGATCTCTACGAGGGGGTTTGGCGGCATACCGGTTGAGCCCCGACGCCCCGGCGGATTGCACACCCTAGACCCGCGCCGTCACCAGCCAGCAAGCCGCGCTCATCGCCACCATGCCGCCCGTTTCGTAGGTCGCCAGGCGTTCGGCCACGGCCGTGCGGGCCTTGGCCTGGGTCGCCGCGTCGGCCTGTTGCAGCATGGCGCCCAGCGGGCCCATGCGCAGGCTGAGCGTCATCAGGTCGCCCGGGGCGATGGGGGTGGGGACGTCCAGGGGGACGATCTCGATGTCGCGCCAGCCGCTGCGCGTCAGGATCCCCCGGACGCGGTCGGGCTTGGCGAAGGCCCAGCGGCCCGGCGCGTCAGGGTCCGACTGCGGCATGGGTGGCAGGAAGGGGGCGGCGGCCTCGATGGGGGCGCCGGCCAGGGGGTTGTCGGCGGGGCTGCGCCAGCAGGCGAAGGCGAGCCTGGCGTCGGGCTTGCACGCGCGGCGCAGGTTGGCGAAGGCCGCCTCGAAGTCGGAGAAGAACATAACGCCGAAGCGGGAGATGGCGGCGTCGTAGGCGGCGGTTCCCAGGTCGAAGGTCTGGGCGTCGCCCTCCAGGAACTGCGCATTGGCGATCCCTTGCGCCTTGGCCGAGGTCCGCGCGGCCTCCAGCAGCGGGGCGGAGACGTCGACGCCGACGCTGCGGCCCTGGGGCCCCACGCGGCGGGCCATTTCCAGGGTGGTGCCGCCGGCGCCGCAGCCGATGTCCAGCACCGCGCCGCCCGCGCCCGGGAAGCCGGCGGCGACCACGGCGTCGCAGATCGGCTGGTTCAGGCGGTCCATCAGGTCCTGGAGATCGACCCAGGCCTGGCCGCCGGCCTGGTTCCAGTAGCTCGGCTGGGCGGGGGTCTGCGGGGGTTGGGCGGTCATGTCGGCTCCTCGGGCTTGCGGTCATCGGTCGGGTGAGGGCGCTCTGCAAGCGACCTGAGGTCAAGCGGTGCGTGACATCGCCCAGCCGACGCGGCGCTCCAGGGTGCGGGCCTCGGCCCTGCGCTATTACGAGCATAAGGGGCTGATCGTGTCGTTGGGCGTCGCGGTCGGTCGCGGTTCCGGGTGGAGACCGGTCGCATGAGGGCTCCGCTTCCTTGTTCGTGTGGTTCGTGTGGTTCGTGGACAATCTTGTTCCGCCACGCGGCGTCGCGGCTTCAAGACTTGGAACCACGAACCACACGAACGTCACGAACGGGGGGCTGGTCCAAAGGGTGCGTGGGGTCCCGGCTGCGCCGGAGTGATTTCCGGAGGGACGTTGTGGGGTTGTCCGAGAGGCCGATCGACCCCTCTTCCGACCCTGCAAGGAGAACTTGGCTACGGCATCTCGAAGACCAGCAGGCCCGGCTGGTCCAGGGGCAGCTGGGCCACGACCTCGCCCTGGGGGTTGAGCACGGCGGTGGGGCCCCAGGCGATGCGGTCGCCGCGCTGGCCGGTGACGTCGGAGGAGATCAGCCACAGCCCGGTCTCGCGGCAGCGTTCGGCGCGGGCGGGGTTGTGGCGGTCGCGCCAGTGCTCGGCGGCGGGGCGCTTCATCATGTTGTTGGCAGGGCAGATCAGCAGGGTGGCGCAGGTCTCGGCGACCGCCTGCGCGGCCTGCGGGAAGTTGGTGTCGTAGCAGATGTTGATTCCGAACGTCAGGCCGCCAGCCTCGAAGCCGGGGCAGTCGGTTCCGGGGCCGAAGAAGGCCTCCCCGGCCAGCAGGTGCGTCTTGCGGTAGCGGCCCAGGAGCTCGCCGTGCCGGATGACGGCGGCGGTGTTGAAGATGCGGCCGCCCTCTTCCTCGATCAGGCCCAGGACGATCGTGGGGCCGGCCTCGGGCAGGCGGGCGAGGATCGCCGCGAAGGCCTCGCCTGTGAGGTTCAGGGCGTGGCGGCGGGCGGGCGCTTCCTGCGTGAGGTAGCCCTGCAGGTAGCCTTCCGGGAAGACCAGCAGGTCGGCGCCCTGGGCCGTCGCCTCGGCGATGACGGTCAGGGCGTAGGTAAGCGCCGCGTCGACGTCTTCGCGGAACTCAGGGGTCTGGGCGGCGGCGATGCGGGTCATTGTCTGTTCGCGTGGTTCGTGTGGTTCGTGGTCGATCTTGATCCGCCTCGCGGCGTCACGGCAGGAAGACTTGGAACCACGAACCTCACGAACGACACGAACAGGCGGGCCAGCCTTAGAGGTTGGGGTGAATCGAGACCCGGGTTGCGCCGGGGTAGGAGCCAATCGTCATCCCGGCCGCAGCGGAGAGCCGGAACCCAGGGGCTGCGCCCTGGGCCGTCGCCGTGGCGATGACGGTCAGGGCGAAGGTAAGCGCCGCTTCAACGTCTTCGCGGAACTCAGGGGTCTGGGCGGCGGCGATGCGGGGCATGAGGTTCTGAGTTTTCCTTCTCCCCTTGCGGGAGAAGGTGGCCCTGAGGAGCAGGGTCGGATGAGGGGTCGATTGGCCTATCGGGTTGGGGCGGTTGGACGATGCGCGGAGAGGGGAGTGTGACCCCTCATCCGACCGCTCTCCGAGCGGCCACCGTCGAGAGCGAGCCGGGCTACTCAAGCCCGGCTATGCGTTTCGCCAACGCTTTGGCGAAACGCCGCTCCCGACCCCGCAAGGGGAGAAGGGGCGCTATTTTGCTAGGCGCTCACCACCACGCGCTGGGCGTTCTTGGTGAGGACCTGTTCGGCCTGGCGCATGATGGCGGCGACCATGTCCTGGCAGGTGGGGATGTCGTGGATCAGGCCCTGGCTCTGGCCGACGGTCCAGATGCCGCCGTCGGTGTCGCCGGCGCCCATGACGTTGGTGCGGCCGCGAACGCCGGCCACCAGGTGGCGCACGTCCTCGATGGTCTTGGTGGAGTCCTGCTGGATCGCCACGACCTCTTCGGACACCGCGTTGCGGGCCACGCGGCTGGTGTTGCGCAGGGTGCGGTTGGTCAGCAGGGTGTCGCGCTCGGTGTTCTCGACGATCTTCTTCTTCACGTTCTCATGGATGGCGCATTCCTGGGTGGCCATGAAGCGGGTGCCCATGTTGACGCCCTCGGCGCCCAGCATCAGGGCCGCGGCCAGGCTGCGGCCGTCGGCCATGCCGCCCGAGGCGATCACCGGCACGTCGCCGAGCGCGTCCACCGTGGCCGGCAGCAGCACGATCAGGCCGACATCGTCCTCGCCCGGGTGACCGGCGCACTCGAAGCCGTCGATGGAGATGATATCGACGCCATGGCGCGCGGCGGTCACGGCGTGGCGGACCGAGGTGCACTTGTGGATCACCTTCACCCCGGCCGCCTTGAAGGCGGGCAGGTGGTCGGTGGGGTTGCGGCCCGCGGTCTCGACGATCTTGATTCCGCTCTCGATGATGGCTTCGCGGTACTCGTCGTAGGGAATCTTGTTCAGCGACGGCAGCAGGGTGAGGTTCACCCCGAACGGCTTGTCCGTCAGGCTGCGGCACAGCTCGATCTCTTCGAGCAGTTCCTGCTTGTTGCTGGAATGGTGGGCGACGATGAAGCCGAGCGCCCCGGCGTTTGCGACGGCGGCCACCAGCCGGGCGTGCCCGACGCCGGTCATGCCGCCCATGACGATCGGCGTCTCGACGCCGAACATCTCGGTAATCCTGGTCTTGATCATGTCTCGTCCCCTGCAATGTGTTGGTCTCGTTGAGACCAGACTAGCAGGGGGCGGCAGTCGGTTTCACCTGGTTCTTTAGGATCTCAATACCGCCAAGGTCCCGACCGGGCCCGGGCGACCGCGGGGGCATAGGCGCCTTCTCCCGCAAGGGGAGAAGGACGAAGGCGGGGATGTCCCGTTGGCCCCTGGGGGGCGCCTAGAAGCCCAACTCGGGATGACCCGCCGCGCCCTGGGCGGCTTCCGGCAGGTGGCAGGTGAAGGTGGCGCCGGCGCCGGGCTCGCTCTCCAGGGCCACCCAGCCGCCGTGCAGCTCCACCAGGGACTTCACCAGGGCCAGGCCCAGGCCCGGGCCGCCGCGCTCGCGGCCGATGAAACGGTCGAAGATGTGCGCCTGGACGTGGAAGGGGATGCCGCGGCCGGTGTCGGAGACCTGCAGCTGGATCTCGCCCAGCGCCCGGCGGGCCGAGATGGTGACCGTGCCCTGCGGCGGGGTCTGGCGGATGGCGTTTTCGGTGAGGTGGTCCAGGGTCTGGGCCAGACGCTTGATGTCGCCGCGGATCAGGCCGATGTCGTCGGGATATTCCACCTTCACCGTGACCTGGGCGGCGGCGGCCTCGTCGGCGCGCCGCGCGGCGGCGTCGTTCAGCAGCTGCGCGACGTGGACGTCCTCCAGGTCCAGCGCCATCTCGTCGGCGTCGATCTGGGCCATGTCCAGGACGTCGTCGATGGAGCGGGCGAGCTGAGTGGCGGCCGAGCGGACGGCGGCCGCGTGGCTGCGGCCGCGTTCCGACAGGTTCTCGCCGGAGCGCTCCAGCAGTTCGGAATAGCCGATGATGGTGGTGAGCGGGGTGCGCAGCTCATAGGAGACATTGCCCACGAAGTCGCGCTTCAGGCGCTCGGTTTCCGCCAGCGCCGCGGAACGGTCGGCCAGAGCGCTCTCCAGCTTGCGGGCGTCGGTGACGTCGCCAAACGCGATGAGGGTCGCGCCGTCGGGCAGGGGGCGGGACTGATAGACCACGATGCGGCTGTCGCTGGTCTTCACCTCGCCGGAGATCGGCGCCCGGGCGGCGGGATCTGTGTCGGCGACGCGGCCCTTCAGCTCGCGCCAGAAGCCCATGTCGTGCAGACGCGGGATGCAGAGCTCGACCACGCCCTCGAAGTCGTGGGCCTGGTCCAGCTGCTGGGGGGTGATGTTCCAGAAGCGCTCGAAGGCCTCGTTGTGCAGGCGCAGGCGGCCGTCGGCGCCGAACACCGCCACGGCGTCGTTGAGCTTGTCCAGGGTGGCCTGCTGCACCTGGATCAGGGCGTTGTACTGGGCCTTGAGCCGCAGCTCGCCGGTGATGTCGGAGAACAGCAGGACGATGCCGCCCAGGGGGTGGACCTGGCGGCCGACCTTGAGCGTGCGGCCGTCGGGGATCGACCACATGTCGTCGGGGCTGGCGTCCAGGGCTTCGTAGCGGTCGAGCTCGGCGGCCTTCCACTTGGTGTAGTCGGCGGTCTCGGGCAGGCGGCGGCGCTGGCGCAGGCGGTCCAGCACCTCGGAGTGGGTGGGGCGCTCGGCCAGCCAGGCGGGCTCCAGGCCCCAGAGCTCGGCGAAGGCGGTGTTGTGGAAGATCAGCCGCTTGGTCTTGGAGAAGATGGCGACCGCGTCGGCGATGTGGTTCAGCGTCTCGTCGTGGGCCTCGACGTGGCGCTTGAAGGCCTCGCGCAGTTCCTCCAGCTCACTGACATCCTCGGTCCAGACCCCGACACCGCCGCCTTCGAGGGGCTGGGCGGTGATCTGGAAGGCGCGGCGGCGTCCCGCGAAGGACGACCAGCGCAGGGCCTCGCGCTTCTGGCCGAGGTTGGCGGCCTCGGCGGCCAGGGCGTCGGCGGCCTTGTCGAAGCTCAGGCCCTTGGCGGCGGCGTCGTCCAGGCTGGCGGCGTCGACGGCGGCCAGCCAGGCGGCGTTGACCCAGACCGGGCTGCCGTCGGCGGCGGCGACCCAGGCCGGCGTGGAGCGGGCGTCCAGGAAGGCGGCGAAGCGCGGGGCGGTTGGCAGGCCGGCGTCCTCCCCCATCACGGCCGACAGGCGCAGCCAGGCCAGGGCGCCGGCGGCCCGGCCCTCGACGGCCACCATGCCGCCCGGGCCCTGGACCTCGAAGGCGCAGGCCTCGCCGCGCTCGAACAGGGCGCGCAGTCGACGGGCGTGGTCGGGATCGGCGCGCATCAGGGCGGCCACCACGTGCTGGGGATCGCTGTCGCTGAGGCCGAGCGCCGAAATGCAGGCCGCCAGGCTTTCCTCGCCCGACGCCAGCAGGGCGTGGCCGTCCTCGACGGCCAGCAGGGCGGAATCGAAGGCCTCGGCCGAGGCCTGGGCCGCTTCGGCGCCGGCCTCCAGGGTGGCGATCTTCGCCCGCATCGCCTCGAGCCGGGCGTCGGACTGCCGGCGCTGGGCCAGCGCCCACAGGGTGGCGCAGATGGCCAGCAGCACGGCGCCGGCGGCGGCGGCCAGGATCAGGTCCAGCTCGCTCATCGCGTCACCCGGGGCGCTGGTCCTTTGGCCTGCCGAATCATCAGGATGAACATAGGCGTTCGCGTCCCGTTCGGCGATAATCCAGCCATGACCGCGATCCTCTATCCGGTGGCCGCCGATGCGCAGGCCGCCCTGCAGGCGCCGCTTGCCCGGGCGGCGCGCGAACGCGAAGCCGCCGCCGCGGCGGGCCAGGAGGTGGTCTTCGTCACCGAGCCGGTGGGGCCGCCCTATGCCAGCCGCGAGGCGGCCCTGGACGCCCATGCCGGCAAGGTGGAGGACGAGCGGCCGGGCAGGATCGTGGCCCCGGCCGCCGAGGACCGCTTCTGCCGCCTGGCGCAGATGATCGACGGGCGGCCGCCGCCCCCGGTGCAACCGAGCCTGAAGGACGGCCGCCGCTGGCCCGCCGCCCGCCCCGCGCCCAGGACCGTCTGGCGGCTGCAGGTGAGCTACTGGCGGCTGGCCTCGGCGGCGCGGGCGGCGGAGGGGCCTCAGGCCCGGGCCGCCCGGCGCAAGGCCCGCGAACCCCTGGACTATCAGGCTCTGAACGCGCTCGCCCGCACCCCCATGCGGCCGGTCAAGCCGCAGCAGCCCCTGGACATCGGTCTCTTCGAGACACGGCCCCCCGAGGCGCCGCATATCATCATGCCTGATGAGTAGCCCCCCCGACGCCAGCGCCCTGGCCCCCTCCCTCGACGATCTGGCGGCCCTGGCCGAGGCCGCCTTCGCGGCCCTGCCCGACGACTTCCGCAAGATGACCGGCGACGTGATCTTCCGGGTCGACGAGTTCGCAGGCCGCGACGTGCTCGACGAGCTGGGCATCGAGGACGCCTTCGAACTGACCGGCCTCTACCAGGGCGTCGACATCGGCCGGCGCACGGTGTTCGACCCCTCGCCGCAGCCCTCGATGATCTTTCTCTACCGACGGGCGATCCTGGACGAGTGGGTCGACCGCGGCGACGTGACGCTGGCCGAACTGGTCAGCCACGTCCTGGTCCACGAGATCGGGCATCACTTCGGCCTGTCGGACGACCACATCGACGCGATCGAGAGGGAGTAGGGCTCAGCCCCTCCACCGCTCATCCCGGCGCAGGCCGGGACCCAGATTCATGCTCGGCGATCAGGTCTGATCCACTGTTCGTGAGGTTCGTGAGGTTCGTGGTCAATCTGATCGGCCTCGCGGCGTCCCGGCAGGAAGACTTGGGACCACGAACCTCACGAACAACACGAACGGGGACTCTATGCCCGGAGGTCGCAGGTGAATCTGGGCCCCGGCCTGCGCCGGGGTGAGCGGACAATGAAAATGACGCCCCCGTCACCTTTATTGACTCCGTAAGGATTGCGGGTGATCGTCGCCGCAAGAGGAAACCGGGCGCCAATGCGCCTACCCCAGGAGACGAGCCCATGGCCGCCGACGGCAACATCACCAAGGACATCATCTACGAGGCCGTGTCCCCGGACGACTTCGAGGCCATGCTGGATCTCGACCGCTACGGCGCCCGTTCGACCGCCTTCGACAAGATCATCTCGGCCACCCACGACCACTTCTGGGATCCGCTCGACAAGAAGTACATCGACTTCGACGAGCCCTTCGACATGGAAAACCAGATGCTCCTGCCGGAGGACATGATCGTTTCCCTGTCCACCGACTACGTCTCCAACCACCTCAGCGACTGGAAGACCCGCGTGCGGTTCGCCAACCAGTCGGCGCTGCGGTCCTTCTCCTCGATCCTGCACGGCGAGCAGGGCGCGCTGAACCTGTCGGCCAGCCTGTGCCACGTGCTGCTGGACCAGGGGGCGCAGGAATACGCCGCCAACCAGACCCGCGAAGAGGCCCGTCACGTCACGGCCTTCGCCAAGTACATCAAGGCCCGCTGGGGCCGCCCGGTGGAAGCCGGCCCCACCCTCAAGGCCCTGCTGATCGACATCATTGGTTCGCCCGAGGTCTACAAGAAGATCATCGGCATGCAGATGCTGGTGGAGGGCCTGGCCATGGGCGCCTTCGCCACCTTCTTCAACAATATCAACGACCCGCTCGGCAAGAAGCTGATGCAGCTGGTGATGACCGACGAGGCCTTCCACCACAAGTTCGGGAAAATCTGGGCTGACCGCACCATCCCGCACCTGTCGGAAGCCGAGCACGAGATCATCGAGACCTGGGCGGCCCACTGCTTCCAGACCCTGCTGTTCAACCTGGTGGCCCCCACCCAGCAGCGCGACCTCTATGAGGAGTTCGGCCTCGATCCCGACCGCGTCATCGCCGAGATGGCCGCCAACATGAACGACGAGACCCGCCGCGAGAGCATGAAGGAGCAGTCCAACATCTTCCGCGTGCTGGTGAAGACCCTGCTGAACGCCGGCATCATCACCGAGCGGACCCGCGCCTTCTACGCCATCTATGTGGACCTCGACGAACTGAAGGCCGAGGGCGACCGCATGGTCGGCGACGACATCGCCGAGGAAGGCATCGCCTACCTGCAGGAGATCAACTTCAAGGACCGCATCGCCCAGTCGATCTCCATCGCCGCGGAGTAGGGTTTCTCTCCACCCTGAACGCGAAACGCCCGCCGGTCCCCCCGGCGGGCGTTTTTCGTTGTGGGGCCGAGGCGTTGGCGCGTCCGCTCATCCCGGCGACCGCGAAGCGGCGGCGCGAAGCAGCCAAGGCCGGGACCCAGATTCACGCACAGAGGCTAGGTATGATCCCCTGTTCGTGAGGTTCGTGGTCGATCTGATATGCCTCGGCGGCGTTACGGCCGGAAAAGTTGAACCACGAACCTCACGAACGTCACGAACGGGGGGCCCTGATCGAAGGTCCCGGATGACTCCAAGCCCGGCTGGCGCCGGGATGAGCGGCGGGACCCAGGCCCGTGTCGGGAACCCTGCGCCTCGTTCGTCCTTGGATCAGACAACCCAAGGAGGACGACGATGGCCAAGTTCACCACCTGCCTGTGGTTCGACCACGGCGAGGCCCGCAAGGCCGCGCAGTTCTATGCCGGCCTGTTCCCCGACAGCCACGTCGGACCCGCCGCGACGGCGCCCAGCGACTTTCCCGACGGCAAGGCCGGCGCCGAGCTGACGGTGGCGTTCACCGTGCTGGGCCAATCCTTCCTGGGCCTCAACGGCGGTCCCCTCTTCAAGGCCAACGAGGCGGTCTCCTTCGTGGTGGAGACCGACGGCCAGGCGGAGACCGACAACTACTGGGACGCCATCGTCGGCAATGGCGGCCAGGAGAGCCAGTGCGGCTGGTGCAAGGACCGCTGGGGCTTCTCCTGGCAGATCACGCCGCGCCAGCTGAACGAGGGCATGGCCGACCCCGACCCGGCGGTCGCCAAGCGGGTGTTCGAGGCGATGATGACCATGGGCAAGATCGACGTGGCGAAGATCGAGGCGGCGCGGCGGGGGTAGGGGAAGCGTCTCATAGAGGACAATGCCCCTCGCCGTCCTGGCGGCCGGTGTTGCGCTTTTGTTTACGACCGCCGCGCCGGCTTAAGCGAGGCCAGCATTTCCCGCCGCAGAATGGCGTTCAGGCGGCCCTGATACCCCCTGCCCTGCGACTTGAGCCAATCCAGCACATCGGCGTCTACGCGGGCGGTGATCTGCTGCTTTATGGGCCGGTAGAAGCGCCCACGGACGCCCGCGCTCCACGCCTCGTCTGACAGCTCTGGAATGTCGCTGGTGTCGATCGACTCGTCAGGCAACGCCGCCAGCTCGGCCAGGTGCTCGCGCTGCGCGTCGGTGAGCGCCGGCAGGGTTTCTGGGGTGGGGCTAACCTGTTTCGTTTTCATAACGTCGCCTCTCTCGCGGCGTGGCCCGTCGCGCTGAAATGATACGGATGACCTCGACCGACCCGCCGTCGGCGTCTTCCCCTCTGACCGTGTGCGCCACCAGGAGGATCACGACGCCCTGGACCGCCCCAACGGTTTGCCACCGTTGTTCGCCGCCCTCGATGCGGTCCTGCACCGAGATGTGCAGCGGATCCTGAAATACCTGCCGGGCTTCCTCGAAGCTCACACCGTCATGCTTGCGCTGATTTGAGAGGTTTTTAGCCTCGTCCCATTCAAATCGGACGCTGGTCATGGCTTCCATATAATTATAGATTTGTAATTACACAAGCCGCCCGCCCTGAACTCAAAAGTCGAGGGTCCGTCCTTGTCGGATGTCCCGCCCTCCTTTCGTCCTTTGAGGACCAACCAGGAGCACCGCCCAATGGCCGACGACAAGATCAAGGGACCGGCGTCCTATTTTCCGTCCATCGAGAAGACCTACGGGCGCCCGATCGCCGAGTGGAAGGCCTTGGTGCGGGGGCGGATGCCGGCCAGGCACATGGAGCTCGTGGCGATGCTGAAGGCCGACCATGGGATGGGGCATGGGCATGCGAACGCCATCGTGGCGCACACGCTCGCGGAGCAGGGCGAGTAGGCGGCTCCACTGGGTTGGTCTCAGGGAGCCGCCGCCCTCGATTCCTTCTCCCCTTGCGGGAGAAGGTGGCCGGTCGGAGACCGGTCGGATGAGCAACCATGTTAAGTGGGTTGTCTAATCCAGGGCTGTTGCCGGCTGAGGACGAGGTTTGCGGCCTCGATGAGTTTTCTCATGACGGCGACGACGACGAGCTTT
>NZ_JAUYAF010000013.1 GCF_030693625.1 Phenylobacterium sp. | reverse complement strand
CGCCGATCACACGCTCACGAAGATCAACTGACAGCGCCTTGCTCATAGGTGCCAGCCTCCGTCACCAGCACAGAGCTTGAATCAGAATCCGCGGGCCCTGGGAATCCCCAACGATTCAATCAGGTCGCAGAATGCTCTAGTTGAGCGCCCTAGTCTAGGAAGACCGCCCGGTGTGTTCAACGCATGCGAGACCTGGAAAGACGCCCCGCCGCAGTCTGGCGAACCTGCCACCAGGGTCGGGCGGATTTTTGACCGCGCGGGAAGTCTAGCCGTGACCGATGAACAAGCCGTCTAGGGTCGGACCAACCCCTTAGGTCCGGCGCAGCCGATCCAGCCCGTGGCGCTACGGCGATAGACCCGCAGGTCATAGGTTCCAGAAGGCAGGGCCTGGACACTGAGGGCGCCCCCGAAGCCACTGGGCTCCACCACCGGCCGCTTGAAGTAGGCTCCGACGTCGGGGCGCACCTGGTTCATCTCCAGGGGCTGGACGAAGTCGCCGGCCGGGCCGCTGAGCCGGAGCGCGCCCTGGACGGGACGCGGCTCCGACGACAGGTCGGATATCCAGCCGGCCACCATAAGGCCATGCGGCCCCATCAGGGCCTGGTCGACGGCGCAGGTCGTGATGGGGACGGCGGCGTCGAGGCCGGCCAGGGATGGTGGCGCGGCGCCGACCCGCACAAAGCGCCCGCGAGACGGGGCCGACGGCGCCAGGGGACCATGGGTGGGCGCATTCGGAAGGGCCTGCTCGATCCGGGCCTCGGCCGCGTCCGAGACTGGGGGCGAACCGCGCATGGAAAAGCCCAGGCCGTGCTCCTGCACCTCCAGCATCACCACGTCGGGGCGGAAGCGGTCGATCAGGTCCTGGCGCCAGAAGCCGTCGTCGATGTGGGTCAGGACCACCCGGCTGAAGTGCCCCAACAGGAAGGGCGTCAAGGCGTTGGAGAAGGAGTCGCGGGTCAGCAGCAGGGTCGGCTTGCCCGCCTGGCCGGTCTCCACCACCTGGGGCGCGACCCAGCCCCGGCGCTCGGAGAGCCAGGTGGTGCGGTAATCTCCGGCGGCGGGATCGACATAGCCGCGATAGTGGATGGGCACGAAGCTCGCCACCCCGAGCATGAGCGCCAGGTCGCGGGGCGGATTGACCCCGTTCACCACCGGCCGGAAGTCGCTGAGCGGGCGGGTCGGCTGATCGATCCCCTGGGCGCGCAGGCGTTGCATGATCGCGGCGTAGCCGGCATAGGCGCCGTCGCCGGTCCAATGGGTGTCATGGCGGCTGAAGGCGTCGGTTCCTGAGGCGGCCACGGCCAGGACCGGGTCTCGCAGGTGAACCACATGGCCGGGCTCGGTGCGGGCGGCCAGGGCCGCGAGCTTCAGGCTGGTCCGCTGTGGACTGGGGCCGGGGAACCAGGCCGGACCGAGCTGGGGATAGATGGTCTCCTTGGCCGGCGGGACCACCACCAGATAGGCCGCGCCCTTCCCCTCCAGGGTCTCCACCCGCCCCGACAGGCCCCGCAGCCACTCGGCCGCCTCGGCGTCGGTGAGGGGCGGCTTGGCCCGTGCGGGCCCGAGGCGCGTGCCGTCGTTGTAGAACAGCCAGCCGTCGCGCCCCGCCAGCACCCGGTCCGACCCGCTGTCGCCGATCGCCAGCCGGGCGGCGTTCAGCCAGCCGATCAGATAGGGCCGGGCCGGGAAGCGGTCGGCGACCCAGGCGTCGGTCTGGTGGCGCAGATCGGCAAGCTTGGCCGCGCCCGTCCAGGCCGGAGGCCCGGCCAGCACCCGGCCCTCCTGCAGCTGGGGCGGCTTCAGCATGGGCCGCAGCAGGAAGGCTGTGGCCATCAGGACCAGGATCGTGGCGATCAGGCCGGGGCGGGGGACGGGTTTTTCCATGTCCCCCCTCAGAACCGGAAATAGAGGAAGGGGTTGAGGGTCGAATTGACCAGCACCGCGATGCTGAGCACGAAACCGGCGGCCAGGACCGGGGTCGGCAGGACGTGGGCCGCCCGGGTGTCCAGGTGAGCCGGAAGGTGTGGCGAGGGGGCGTCCGACCGCGGGGCCTTCAGCCGGGTCATCACCGCGTGCAGGGTCGGGAAGGCGAAGAGCGCCCCCGCGGCGAAGGCCAGCAACACCTCGGTGTCCAGCAGGTGCCGCAGGGCCAGGCCGAGAGGTTTGAAGGCCTGCGGGTCCAGCATCGCCGTCAGATAGTCCAGGGCGGCCGGAAGGTCGGCGGCGCGGAAGAAGACCCAGCCGATCATCACCACCACCAGGGTGTAGGCGTGACGCACCAACCGCGGCGCGGCGGCCAGCACCCGGTCGAACCCGAACCTCTCCAGCATCAGGAAGGCCCCATGATAGAGGCCCCAGACGATGAAACTCCAGGCCGCTCCGTGCCACAGGCCCGTCAGGAAGAAGACGATCAGCAGATTGCGGATGGTGCGCGCCTGCCCGCCCCGGTTCCCTCCGAGCGGGATGTAGACATAGTCCCGGAACCACGAGGACAGGGAGATGTGCCAGCGCCGCCAGAAGTCGGTGAGCGAGGTCGCCGCATAGGGGTGGTTGAAGTTCTTGGGGAAGGTGAAGCCCAGCATGAAGGCCAGGCCGATCGCCATGTTCGAATAGCCGCAGAAGTCGAAATAGATCTGCAGGCTGTAGGCCAGCGCCCCCAGCCAGGCCGTCGTCGCGGTCAGGGTTCCGGGCGGCAGGCCGAAGGCGTGGTCGGCCACAGGCGCCACGGTGTTGGCGATCAGCACCTTCTGGCACAGGCCGACGATGAAGTACTGGAATCCGAGACCGATCCGGCCCGAGCCCTTGCGATCGCCCTGCAGCTCTTCCCGGATGTCGGCGTAGCGCACGATGGGCCCGGCGATCAGGTGCGGGAACATCAGGATGTAGGCGGCGAACCGGCTGATCGAGGTCTCCACCGGCACGGCGCGGCGATAGATATCGATGGCGTAGCTGATCAGCTGGAAGGTGAAGAAGGAGATGCCCAGCGGCAGGCGGTGGGTCAGGGCCGGCAATGGGTCGCCAGGCAGGACGTCGTTGAGGGTCTGGGCCAGGAAGCCGGCGTACTTGAACCAGGCCAGGACGGCCAGATCGAGCACGATCATCAGGGTCAGGATCAGGCGGCGGCCGCCTTGCGTCCCGGCGCGGTCCATGGCGCGGGCCCCGGCGTGGTTGGCGCCGATCAGCCCCAGCAGCAGGAAGACATAGGCCCCCTCGCCCCAGGTGTAGAAGGCCACGCTGCCCACCAGCAGGGCGCCCGTACGCCAGCCGCTGACGTAGTAGCCAAGCAGGAAGACGGGCAGAAAATAGAAGATGAAAATGATGGACGAGAAGACCATCCGCCCCCCAGCGCCGGTAGACGCGGTTTGTGGCAGGCGCGCGGCCGGGCGGCAAGACGCGCCGGCCCCGATTCAGGGTGTCGGAAGGTTCCTGGTGGAGCCGAGCGGAATCGAACCGCTGACCTCCTCATTGCGAACGAGGCGCTCTACCATCTGAGCTACGGCCCCAGGAGGCGCGGAATAAGCGTTTTCGGACCCCTCCTGTCAAGCGGCAGAAATGCGCGATGGCGACGCAGCGCCTTGCCAGCGACACACGGGCCCCTTTAAACCGGGACCATGGGCAGCTTCCTCTACTTCATCATCAGTTCGCTTCTGAGCCTGCTGATCTTCGCGATCTTCGCCAACGCCATCATCTCGTGGCTGGTGGCCTTCGATGTGATCAACCTGCGCAATCAGGTGGTCTACAACATCGCCAAGTTCCTGGACGCCGTGACCCGGCCGATCCTGGCGCCGTTCCAGCGGATCATTCCGCCGCTGGGGGGCGTGGATATCAGCCCGATCATCGTCCTGCTGATCCTGCAGGGGATCAAGACCTACCTCCTGCCGATGGCCTTCGCACCGCTCATGGCCCTGCTGGGCTGATGCGCCTGCCCGTCCGGGTCACGCCCAAGGGCGGCCGGGACAGGGCGGACGGTTGGGCTCTCGACGCCGAGGGCCGTTCCTATCTCAAGGTGCGGGTCAGCGCCGTGGCCGCCGACGGCGCGGCCAACGCCGCCCTGATCGCCTTCCTCGCCAAGGCGCTGAAACGGCCCAGGTCCGCCCTGCGCATCGTCTCGGGCGAGACCGCGCGGGTGAAGATGATCGAGGTCGAGGGCGCGACCGAAGGCGACTTCGAGGTCGCCTTCGGGCCTAGAGCATGATCGCTTCATGCGAAGTGGGAACTGGTTCGCCGCCCGGAAGCGCGACCCTGCAAAAGTCCTAGGGCGCAGCCCTAGGGATTGTAGGCCCGCTCGCCGTGGGCCGACATGTCCAGGCCCTCGTCCACCGCGTCGTCGCTGGCGCGCAGGCCCACGGTGCGGCGAGTGAGGAACACCAGGACCAGGGTTGCGATCCCCGACCAGGCGCAGACCGCCAGCACGCCCAGCACCTGGGTCACGGCCTGGGACCCCATGGTGACGCCATCGGCATAGCCCACGCCGCCGAGTTCGGGGCTGGCCAGCACGGCCACCAGCAGGGTTCCGAGAATCCCGCCGACGCCGTGCACGGCGAAGACGTCGAGGCTGTCGTCAATCTTCATCCGGTGCTTCACGAAATCGACGGCCTGGTAGCAGATCAGCGAGCCCGCGGCGCCCAGGACCACGCCGCCCAGGGGGCCGACGAAGCCGGAGGCGGGGGTGACGGTGGCCAGGCCAGCCACCACCCCGGTCACCAGGCCCACCATGCTGGGCCGGCCGAACCGCTTCCACTCGATGGCGCCCCAGACCAGGCCCGCCGTGGCGGCCGACAGGTGGGTGGCGATCAGGGCCGCCCCGGCGTTACCGTCGGCGGCCAGGGCGCTGCCGGCGTTGAAGCCGTACCAGCCGACCCACAGCATGCCGGCGCCCATCATGGTCATGCCCGGATTGTGCGGCGGCGACAGGTCGCGCGGGAAACCGTCGCGCGGGCCAAGCCGCCAGGCGATCAGCAGGGCCGAGACCCCCGCCGTGGCGTGGACCACCAGGCCCCCCGCATAGTCCATCACCCGCATCTGGGCCAGCCAGCCGCCGCCCCAGACCCAGTGACAGACCGGCGCATAGACGACGATCAGCCACAGGCCGGAGAACACCAGCACGGCGGAGAACTTGATTCGCTCGACGAAGGCGCCGACGATCAGGGCCGGGGTGATGATGGCGAAGGTCATCTGGAAGGCGAAGAAGACGCTCTCCGGCAGGGCGCCGGTCACCGCGTCGCGGCCCACCGAGACCAGACCGAACTTGGCGAGGTCGCCGATCAGCGGGTTGGATCCGGAGAAGGCCAGGCTGTAGACCCCCAGCAGCCACAGCACCGAGGCCAGGCAGGCGATGGCCACGCAGTGGGTCATCACCGACAGCACGTTCTTGGACCGCACCAACCCGGCATAGAAGAGCGCCAGGCCCGGCAGGGTCATGAACAGGACGAGCGCCGTGGCGCTGAGGATCCAGGCGGTGTGCCCGTGATCGATGGCGGGCGCCGGAGCCTGGGCCAGGGCCGGCGACGCCAGGGCCAGACCTGCGATCAGCGCGCCCAAGCGCGTCAGCATACGAACCGTCATGCCCCGTCCCCCAACTGGCCAGGGGGCCTTGGCTACAGGAGTCTTTGCCTGTTGTGCAGGCACATTTTTTCAGGGCGCGCGCAAAAAGCGGGCAGGGGGCCTCAGGCGGCGAGGACGATAGGTTCGGGCGGCAGGACGTTGTCCAGGGACAGCAGGCTGACGATGCCGGTGTCGGTGGTCATCACGCCGTTGACATAGTTGAGGATTTCGCCGCCGATGTCCGGAGGCGACTGGATCAGGCCCTCGGTCACCGTGAGGATGTCGGAGACCGCGTCCACCACCAGGCCCACCTGGGCCTCACCGATCTGGGCCACCACCACCACGGAGGAGGCGTTGGGTTCGGCAGGCCCCAGGCCCAGGCGCGCGCCCAGGTCGATGACCGGCAGGATGGCGCCGCGCAGGTTCATCATCCCCAGCACGTGAGGCGGGGCATGCGGCAGGGGCGTGGCCGCGGTCCAGCCGCGGATCTCGCGCACCGCCATGATGTCGATGGCGTAGGATTGAGCGCCGATGCGGACCGAGATCAGTTCGGCGCCCGGCTGGGGTATGGAATGGCTCATTCTCGGAACACGTCCCAATCGTTCTGTTCGGGGTCGATTTTGACCAGTATCCCTATGAACCTGCTCGATTTCATTAACGGCGCCGCCCGTTTTTCGGAGTCGATCCAAGGGGTTGCGGGCCCGGTCGCCGCGCGACTAGGCTGACGGCTAGGGGGACACGACATGACATTCCGCATCTTCGCCGGAGCCGCGGCGCTCACCGCCGCGCTGCTGGCCTTCGCCACATCCGCGTCGGCGTTCGACGCCCGCAAGCCCGCCGACGTCCTGGCCGTGCTGCAGACCAATGGCGCAAGCGGCGAACTCAAGACCGACGACAAGGGGCTGCCCTGGATCAAGGGCCTGGTGGGCAAGCTGATCTTCGAGGTCAACTTCCTGAAGTGCGACAAGACCAAGACCGTCTGCGACCTGGTGGTCTACCAGCTGGGCTGGGACGACGACGACCTGGTGAACTTCGAGCAGGTCAATCTGTGGAACCGCAACGCCTATCTGTGCCCGGCCTATCTCAACAAGGACAACCACCCCTATGCCTGGTACGCCCTGCGGCCGTCGGTGAACGACCGGCGGGAGGATGTGGTGGCCCAGCAGAAGGAATGGCTGAGCTGCGTCGCCGACTTCGACGATTTCACCAGCGCCCCCGCCACCTATTTCAAGACCCAGTAGCCGGCCCCAGGGCCCCGGAGGCGTTGTGACACGGCAGAACCTGGGCAGGATGATCGGCGAGGCCCGCCGCATCGTCGCCTTCACCGGGGCGGGAATCTCCACCGAGTCGGGCATCCCCGACTTCCGCTCTCCCGGCGGGGTTTGGAGCAAGATGAGCCCGATCCTGTTCCAGGACTTCGTCGCCGATCCGGCCAAGCGCCGCGAAGCCTGGGGGCGGGCCTTTTCCGGCCGGGCCGGGTGGGTGGGCGCGTCGCCCAATGACGGCCATTTCGCCCTGGTCCGCCTGCTGGAGGCCGGCAAGCTCTCCAGCGTCATCACCCAGAACGTCGACAATCTGCACCAGGACTCCGGGATTCCCGCCAGTCGCGTCATCGAGCTGCACGGCAACGCCAGCTACGCCACCTGTCTGGACTGCGGCATGCGCCACGAGCTGGCGGACCTGAAGACCCGCTTCGTGGAGACCGACGAGCCGCCGGTCTGTCAGGCCTGCGGTGGGATCGTGAAGACCGCCACCATCTCCTTCGGGCAACAACTCAAGCCCGACGTGCTGCGGAAGGCCGAGCTCGAGGCCCTGAACAGCGACCTCTTCCTGGTGCTGGGCTCGTCCCTGGTGGTCTATCCGGCCGCCGCCCTGCCCCAGATCGCCAAGCGCAACGGCGCGGCCCTGGCCATCATCAATCGCGAGCCCACCGATATCGACGGCATGGCCGACCTGGTGCTGAACGACGAGATCGGCCCGGCGATGAGCGAGGTCGCCGCGTCACTCTAGAGCATGTCAGGCGCAAGTGGGCGCCGGTTCGCCGCCCGGACATGCTCTAGATTCAAGAAGATAGACCCCTTTTTATCCGATCAGGTTGATTCAACCTGATCCGGAAAGGGTCTAACGGTCAGGCCGCCGGCTTGACCGGCCGGGCCCGCAGCTTGGCGGGGGTCGGATCGGCGCGAAAGTCGGCCACCTGGCCGATCTTGGCGTTGCAGGACGGGCAGCGGATCACGACGTCGTCGGCCAGCTGATCACCCACATTGAAGCCCGCGCCGCAGGGCTTGCACTTCCAGGCGAAGACCTGGGGCGGCGGTGGGGGCGGAGGCGGCGGCGGCGCGGCCTTGCGGATCGGCTCCGGCCCCAGAGGCCGCGTCGGCGGGTTCTTTAGGCTCAGGATCTTGCGGGGGCGAGGTTCGTCGGTCATGGCGCTTTTAGATCTTGGGCGACAGGCGCCGCCACCGGAACTAGGCCTCTTGGTCTGGCGGGGCAAGGCGCCCGCGGAGCATCAACGCACCCGATGCCCGCTTGGCGATGAATTTTTAACGCTCGCGGCGGAGGATTCGTCGGTGATTCCCATGGAGTTCCGCCATGCTGACCCCCGAATGCTGCCGCGCCGGCCGCGCCCTGCTGGACTGGAGCCTGAAGGACCTGGCCGAGAAATCCGGTGTCGCCTTCACCACCATCTCGCAGTTCGAGAACGGCCGTCCGGCCCACGGAACCACCCAGAAGCGCCTTACCAAGGCCCTGGAACAGAACGGCGTGAAGCTGCTGGCCGAGGCCGGCTGGACGGGCGCGGTGCTGCTGCGCCGCGCTTGACGGCCCGACTCCCAGGGACGACATGCTCCCGGCCAAGTCCACGGGGTTTGAGAGTCACATGAAAGCCTGCTTCATCACCGGAGCCGCCAGCGGCATCGGCCTGGCCACCGCCAAGCGTTTCGCCGCCGAGGGCTATTTCGTCGGGCTGTCCGACGTGGACGAGGACGCCCTGGCCAAGGCCGCCGAAGGATTCGATCCCGACAAGGTCCTCGCCGTGCGCCTGGACGTGCGCAACGAGGCCGCCTGGGGCCTGGCGCTCGCCCGCTTCGGCAAGGCCAGCGGCGGCCGGCTGGACGTGATGGTCAACAATGCCGGCCTGGCCCGCTACGGCTGGTTCGACACCCAGACCTCGGCCGACTGGGACCTGCAGATCGACGTCAACCTTCGCGGCGTCATCTATGGCAGCTATGCCGCCCTGCCCCTGCTGAAGGCCACCAAGGACTCGGTCCTGGTGAACATCGCCTCCAGCGCCGGCCTGTCGGGCCCGCCGCGCCTGGCCGTCTACGGCGCCACCAAGTTCGCAGTGCGCGGACTGTCTGAGGCGCTGGACCTCGAATACTCCCGGTTCGGCGTCCGCGTCGTCTGCATCATGCCGGGCTACATCGACACCCCCCTGCTGGACTCCACCGCCAACGCCGAGGGCCAGGTGTTCCGCAGCGCCATCGAGGAAGCCCAGTCGGTGCCGGGCTCGGTGGAGGACGTGACCAAGGTGATCTGGGACTCGATCTCCAGCCCCCACCTGCACCACGGGGTCGGCGCCCACGCCGAGAGCCAGACCCAGGGCCTGCGTCCGGCGGTGGAGGCCATGCGCGCCTATTGGAAGGGCGTGTTCTCCAAGACCTGATCGGCGCGGGCCTCGAGGTCGCCCGGCGGGATGCAGACCAGGTCGTAGCCCAGGCGGCGGTAGGTCTCGATATGGACCTGCCCGAACCGCAGCGCGTCCTCGTAGCTGATGCGCCGCGCCGCCGTGGGCGTGACCGCCTGATCTGGCGAGGTCATGATGTCCTGGGCTAGACCTCGACCCCGGCCTCCCGCAACAGCCGCACCAGGCGCTTGAGCAGGGTGGCGTTCTGCTTGGCCATGGCGAGCACCAACTCCGGATTGCGGGCCTCGTTGGCCCCCACCAGCCCCTGCTCGGTGTCGACCAGGGAGCCGGCGTCGATCAGCTTCTGGATCCGCCGCCGGGCGGTCTCGTAGGAGAGACCGAGCGACAGGGCCACGGCGTTGCGGCTGATGGGCCGCTTGATCTCGAAGGGCTCCGGCTCGTCGATCCCGCCGTACCGCAGCGACAGGGCCGGGTCGGAGCCGAGGTGGGCCACATTGGCCACCGCCACGGTCGAGAGGATCAGGGCGTCGAGGGGATCATGCGTCCCGCCACGCAGCACCGCGCTGTAGATCGAGATCACATAGTCCATCGACAGCCGGGAGATCAGCCGGATGTGCCTGGGATCATCCATGGGCCGGGTCCAACGGGGGGGGGGCGGAAATCCCTGACGTGATTCGCCGGCGACGGGACGCCTGGATTTCAGGATCGGAAGGAAGAAGTGGTGCCGCTTAGGTGACTCGAACACCTGACCCCATCATTACGAATGATGTGCTCTACCAGCTGAGCTAAAGCGGCCTGACGCGGCGGGGCGGCGAACCGGCCCGCGCGGGAGCGCCTATTTAGCTGCTCTGGGCGCGCTCGCCAAGCGGCGCCTCGCGTGACTTCGTCTTTGGCTCACCGGCGGGGGTGGCGGAGGCTCGGGCTCGTCGTCATCATAGCGGCCTTCCTCCACGCCGTAGGGCGGCGGCGCGGCCTCCTGGCCCGCCAGGAACGGGGCGGAGTCGGTATAGGGAACCGGCAGTTCCGGGAGCTCGCTCATGGTCTTCTCGGCCCGCTCGTGGCGGGGGTGGATCAACTCGCCGGTCTCGGCATAGACCGCGGTCAGCCGCGCCCAGTCGGCGGGCAGGTAGGCGAAGGCCTGGCCCTCGGGGTCGAGATCGGTCCAGTCCGGCTCCTGCGGCGCGCCCACCCCGCGCGCCATCCACAGCCGGGCCTCGTCCGGCTGACCGGCCGCGAACGCGACACGGGCGAACAGGCCGGCGATGCGGATCGTCAGCGGCTCGTCCGCCAGGGCCTTGGCGGCCTCACGGGCGCGGCCTGGGACGCCGTCGATCAGGGCCTGCTCGACGAAGAGAATGCGGCTTTCGCGGGCGGTGGGGTTGAGGTCGGCCAGGTTGTTCAGCCGCTCGGCCCGCTGGCGGGGCGTCTCATTGGTCTTCAGGTCGCGGTAGGCCAGCCACAGAGCCGGGTGGGGCGCGATCTTCCAGGCGGTCTCCAGGACCTGGGCGGCGCGGCCCGTCTTGCCGTCGGCGGCCAGCAGCCGGCCGGCCATGACCACGCCGGGCGCGAAGCCAGGCTGCAGCTTGGCGGCCTCAACCGCGAAATCGGTCGCCTGGGACCGCGCCTTGGGCTCGGCGGCGTTCTCCAGTTGAGCGGCCGAGGCGGCCAGCAGAGCGGCCCGGGCGCGTTCGGCGACGATGGGCGAGACCACCTTGCGGTCGAGGGCGCTCTTCACCAGGTCCAGCGCCCCCTCCCAGTCGCCCGCCTCGAGCCGCGCCTCAAGCACGGCGCGCCAGGCCCAGCGGGCGGTTCGACCCATTTCATAGGCCTGCTCGGCGTGACGCAGGGCTGCGGCCTTGTCGCCCTGGGCCAGGGCCTGGGCCATCAGGCCCCGGTGGCCCGCCAGGCGCATCTCGGGGAAACCCAGCATGGCGGAATAGGCGGCCTGGACAGCCACGGCGTCACCGGCCGCCTCGGCGGCCTGGGCGGCCAGGACCCGAACCAGACCGGGCGCCTCGTCGGCGAGGTCGGCGGCCTTGAGGGCCAGACGCCTGGCCTCGGAGCCATCCCCGGCGGCGGCGGCCAGGAAGCCGCGGGTCAGAGCCTCATTGGCCTGGCGGCGGCGATCCTCGGCCCGGGCGCGCTCGGCCCGGCGCGGCGCCTCCAGGATCCAGAGCAGCAGCCGCCAGCCGATCATGGTCAGCAGGGCGACGAGCAGGGTGATCAGCACCATGGCGGCCGCGGTCATGTCGGCTCGCCAGCCCAGCCAGATGATGCTGGCTTGGCCGGGTTCGCCGGTGATGGCCAGTATGGCGGTGGCCAGCGCCACCACCAGAAACACGGCGATGGCGGTGCGGATCATGCGCCGCTCCGGGCCAGCCGGGCGAGATCCTCCAGGGCCTGGACGCGGACGGCGGAGATGCGGCGGTCGATGTCGGCCCTGGTCTCGGCGGCGGCGCGCCAGGGGGCCAGGGCCTCCCGGCCGCCGGCTGGCAGGCTCTCCAGGGTCCGCAGGGCATGGTCGAGGTCGCCCTCCGCCACCTGGCGTTCGGCCCTGGCCAGCAGGGCGTCGACGCCTGAGCCCGGGACATCGCCCACCTGGCGCAGGGTGACGACGCGGGACAGGGCGGCGCCCAGACGGGCCATCAGACCGGCCCCCTCACCCGGGGCGCGGGCGGCCGCGGCGGCGCGGGCGGCATGGTC
>NZ_JAUYAF010000078.1 GCF_030693625.1 Phenylobacterium sp. | reverse complement strand
GCAATGTAACATTCGCAAGTCACAGCCCGTGGCGCTGCGGCCTCCACGGCCGTGTCGACGCGCCGCCCTTCCGCAAGCCTCGCCGCACGCTATATGTGAAGCCATGTCCGCAAGCCCTGATCTCCGCTCCAGCATCGATCCCGAAGAGGTCGAGCGTTTCTCCAGGATCGCCGCCGAATGGTGGGACCCGCATGGCAAGTTCGCGCCGTTGCACCGGTTCAATCCGACCCGGCTGACCTTCATTCGCGACAAGACGCTGGCCCGGTTCGGCCGTGATCCTCTGGCGCGGCGGCCGTTCGAGGGCCTGCGTCTCTTGGATATCGGCTGCGGCGGCGGGCTGTTGTCGGAGCCCATGAGCCGGCTGGGCTTTGCGGTCACCGGCGTGGACGCCTCGGAGCGCAATATCGGCACAGCCAGCACCCATGCCGCCGAGCAGGGCCTGACCATCGACTATCGCTGCGCCACCGCAGAGCAGTTGCTGGCGGAGGGGACGCCCCCCTTCGACGTGATCCTCAATATGGAGGTGATCGAGCACGTGGCCGATCCGGGGGAATACCTGCGGACCTGTTCGCGCCTGCTGGCCCCCGGCGGCCTGATGATCGTGGCCACCCTCAACCGCACCCTGAAGGCCTTCGCGCTCGCCAAGGTCGGCGCCGAATATGTGCTGCGCTGGCTGCCCGCAGGCACCCACGACTGGACCAAGTTCCTCAAGCCCGACGAACTGCGCGGCTTCCTCAAGGATGAGAAGCTGCAGGTTCAAGGGCCGTTCGGGGTGGCCTACGACCCCATGAACGGCCGTTGGTGCCGGTCGTCAGACTGCGACATCAACTACATGATGACTGTCACCCGCGACGCGTCGTAAACACGGCCCGTTCAAAGGACCAATACATGGCTTCGATACGCGTGCTCAGTCACGCCTTCCGCGCTTGGCGGCGCAATATGAAGTGGGCCAAGCACGAGCCGGAAACGCCGTACCTGGCTGACATGCTGTCCGGCGCCCCCGTATGCCTGCATGTGGGCGCCAGTGACGGCCGCCACTCCTACGTGATGACCCAGGTGGCGCCCGACGCGCGCATCTATGCCTTCGAGCCCTCGGCCTTCACCTTCGAGGTGCTGCAGCATTGCCTCGCCTGGCACGGCATTTCCCGCCAGGTGACCCCGATCCACGCCGCGGTGTCCGACGCGCCGGGCGAGATGCTGCTGGTGACGCCGAAGAAGACCTCGGGCCGCATGGGCCGAGCCTACGCCTTCGTCTCGGACGCAGCTCCGGAGGGCAAGGTCCGCCCCGACCTGGAGGATGTCGGCGTTGAGCTGCAGCCGACCCCGGTGGTGACCCTGGATCAGTACTGCGAGACCCATGGCGTCAACCGGGTCGACTTCATCCGCATGGATATCGAGGGCGCGGAGCAGAAGGCGCTCACCGGCGCGCTGGAGATCATCGATCGCGACCGCCCCCACGTGCTGCTGGAAATCCACCCGGCCATGCTGGAGGCCCGCTTCGGCGGCACGGCCGAGGCGGTGGTCGATATGTTCCGCTCACGCGGCTACCGCATGTTCGCCCTGAACGGCGACCGGCTTGAGGAACGCACCACGGTGGTGCCCAACCTTCCCTGGAAGGACTACTTCTTCGTCCACCCCAGCCGCGCCGCGAAACTCCCCGACGGTGTCTTCAAGGCGCGGATGGCGGCCTAGGCCCCTAGCGCGCCACCGGCCTAACGTCCTAAACCTCACCCCAACAACGATATGGGGGAGGGGACAGCGATGCTGGCCTTGATGATGGACCGGGCGCTCAACCTGCCGTCCATCCTGGAATATGCCGCGGCCTATCATGGCGACCGGGAGGTGGTGACGCGCACCGTTGAGGGGCCGATCCACCGCTACACCTATGCCGACGCGCTGGTGCGCGCCAAGCAGATGGCCAAAGCCCTGACGGCCCTCGGGGTGAAGCGCGGCGACCGCGTCGCGACCCTGGCCTGGAGCACCCATCGCCACTTCGAGCTCTACTACGCCGTGAGCGGCATCGGGGCGGTGCTGCACACCATCAATCCACGCTTGCATCCCGATCAGGTGGCCTGGGTGGCCAACCACGCCGAGGACAGCGTCCTGCTGTTCGACATCACCTTCGGCGAACTGGTGGGCGAGCTCGCGCCCAAGATGAGCACGGTGAAGACCTTCGTGGCCCTCACCGACCGCGAGCATCTTCCCGCGGAGGCGCCGGCCGGGACCCTGGTCTATGAGGAGCTGATCGCCGCCAACAGGCCGGACTTCATTTGGCCGGAGCTGGACGAGCGGACCGCCTCGGGCCTCTGCTACACCTCGGGCACCACGGGCAATCCGAAGGGCGTGCTCTATTCGCACCGCGCCACCGTGCTGCACGCCATGGCCATGGTGCAGCCCGACGCCTTCGACCTGGGGGCGCGGGACGCCGTCCTGCCCTGCGCCCAGATGTACCACGCCAACGCCTGGTGCACCCCCTATGGCGCGCCGCTGGTGGGGGCCAAGCTGATCCTGCCGGGCCGACATCTCGACGGCCCCTCGATCTGCGAACTGGCGGTGGCCGAGAAGGCCACCTTCCTGCTGGGCGTGCCGACGATCTGGATCGGCGTGCTCGATCATCTCGACCAGACCAACCAGAAGCTCACCACGGTGCGCACGGTCGCCGTTGGGGGTTCCGCGCCCACAGCGGCCTTGATCTCTCGCATCGAGGACCAAGTAGGCGCGTCGGTTCGTCAGATCTGGGGCATGACCGAGACCAGTCCCATGGGGGTCATCAACACCGCCCTGCCGACCCACGCCGGAGAGGACCCGACGACAGCCACCGCACGCAAGCTGAAGCAGGGCCGGGGGCTCTGGGGCGTGGAGATGCGCATCCTGGCTGACGACGGCGCCGAACAGCCCCGCGATGGCGTGAGCCCGGGCGCCCTGCAGGTGCGCGGCCCCTGGGTGTCCTCCGCCTATTTCAAGAACGAAGGCGCCCAGGCCTTCACCGACGACGGCTGGTTTGACACAGGTGACATCGCCACCCTCGATCCGGAAGGCTACCTGCGCCTCACCGATCGGGCCAAGGACGTGATCAAGTCGGGGGGAGAGTGGATTTCCACCCTGGACCTGGAGGACGCCGTCTCATCCCACCCGTCCGTGGCCATGGCGGCGGCCATCGGGGTGCCGCATCCGAAGTGGGACGAGCGGCCCCTGCTGCTGGTCACCCTGCGTCCCGGCCAGACCGCCGACCCAGAGGCTCTGAAGGCCCACGTCGCCGCCCGCGTCGCCAAGTGGTGGACGCCCGACGAGGTGCGCATCGTCGAGGCCCTGCCGATCGGCCCCACCGGGAAGGTGCTCAAGCGCGAGCTCCGTGACCAGTTGGGCACAGCCCCCTCAAACTAAGGGGCTGCGCGCCCGAACCCGGCTGGCCATCCCGCGTTCAGACCCCAGTTGAGTCGGGACGGCGGAGTATCGAGCGTGGCGCGTAAACGGCCCAAGGGCGTTCTGGAGATCACCTGGGCCGTGGCGGAATCCGCTGTCCGGGGCCGGCAGGAACACGTCCCCGTCGCCGATGACTATCCTGACACCGTGGTTCGGCGGATCAGCTTCGCCGCGGGCGGCGGCCTGGGCTGGAGGCTGTCGGCCATCGAAAGCCCTCGCGCCAGGCCCGCCCCCTGGAAGATCGTCGTCGTCACCGGCGCCCCGTCGTGGGCCGAGTACTGGGCCCCGGCCATCGCCGCCCTGCCCGAGGACCGGGAGATGGTGGTGGTGGACCGCCCCGGCTATGCGGGATCTGAGCCGGTGGAATATGTCGGTGATATTGGACAGCAGGCTCTCGCCCTCAGTCCCCTGCTGCAGGCCAAGCCCGGCCAAAGGATCCTGCTGGTGGGCCAATCCTATGGCGCCGCCATCGCGACGCTGATGGCGTCCGCCAACCCTGGCAAGGTCGCCGGCTTGGTGCTGCTCTCGGGCTACTATGGCCAGCCGGGACCGACCGCCGAGTGGCTGCTCAAGGTGGGCGCGCGGATGCTGAAGATCATCCCCCGGGACGTGCGGCACGCGGTCCTGGAGGTCACCAATCAGGCCGGCCAACTGGAAGGCATGCATGCCGCGCTGCGCAGGTTGAGGGTTCCCGTCCACGTGGTGCACGGCGACAAGGACGACTTCGCCCCGATCGAACTGGCCGAGAAGCTGGTGGCGGAGACCCGCACGCGCCGGCCCATGCGTTTTGAGCGGGTGAGCGGAGCCAACCACTTCCTGAACGATGGCCCGGCGGAGGATCTGTTGGCGACCCTCGAGGGCTGCATACCAAGGCCCTTGGCGTTCAAGCTCAGCTGGCCCCGGTGGCCGAACCGCTTGTGGCTTGCCAAACCCAAGGCCAGGGTCGCGGTGGCGAATTGATGAACAAGTCTCCGTGACGCCGGATCTCTCGCCAGGACGGCTGCGGCCGTGTCGCAGGTCGGAGCTTTGACGACCGACCCCAGCAAACCCAATTTCCCTTGGCGCGCGTCACCTGAACGGCGATAAGGTCTGCCTCTCGGAAGTCTTGGGCATACCCGGACTTCGATAATCCGCCCGGATCAATCGGGCGCTGTTGGGGAACGCCAGGATGAAAGCCGCAGTGCTGCGCGAAGTGGGTAAGCCGCTTCAGATCGAAGACGTCCAGATCAACAAGCCGGGTCCCCACGAGGTCTTGATCCGCACCAAGGCCGCCGGCCTTTGCCATTCCGACCTGCACTTCATGCTGGGCTCGTATCCGACCGTCCTGCCGACGGTTCTGGGCCATGAGAGCGCCGGCGTCGTGGAACAGGTGGGCTCCGAAGTCCGCACGGTGAAGGTGGGCGATCACGTCATCACCTGCCTTTCGGCCTATTGCGGCCACTGCGACCAGTGCCTCACCGGCCACCTGTCGCTCTGCGTCTCGCCCGAGACCAAGCGCGACAAGGACGAGGAGCCCCGGCTCAGCGCCGCCAACGGCCCGATGGCGCAGTATCTGAACCTGTCGTCCTTCGCTGAGCAGATGCTGATCCACGAGCACGCCTGCGTCGCGATCCGCAAGGACATGCCGCTCGACCGCGCCGCCCTGATCGGCTGCTCGGTGATGACCGGCGTCGGCGCCGCGATCCACACCTCCAGCGTCCGTCCGGGCGAGACCGTGGCCGTCATCGGCCTGGGCGGCGTCGGCCTGGCGGCGGTCAACGGCGCGTCCATCGCGGGCGCTGGCCGGATCATCGCCATCGACAACGTGGGCTCCAAGCACAATCTCGCCATGCAGTTCGGCGCCACCGACTTCATCGATGCTTCGCAGACCGACGCGGTCAAGGAAGTGCTCGAAATGACCAAGGGCGGGGTGCATCACTCCTTCGAGGCCATCGGCCTGTCCAAGACCGCCGAGCAGGCCTTCAACATGCTTCGCCGCGGCGGCACCGCCAACATCATCGGCATGATCCCGGTCGGCCAGACCATCACCCTGATGGGCGCCGCCTTCCTGGGCGAGAAGAAGCTTCAGGGCTCGATGATGGGGTCCAACCGCTTCCCGGTGGACATGCCGCGCCTGGTGGACATGTACATGTCGGGCAAGCTGAAGCTCGACGAGATGATCTCCCAGCGCATCAAGCTGGAACAGGTCAACGAAGGCTTCGACGATATGAAGAAGGGCGGGCTCGCCCGCTCCGTCATCATGTTCGACTGATCGCTTCGGCGATCCGGAAATAGGCAAGGCCCTCCCTCGCGGGAGGGCCTTTTTCGTGGCCGGGGCTCGCCGTTAGGGTTAAGCCTCTGTATTCCATAAATAAAGACGTGAACCTCGGAAACTGGAGGGGATGCGGGGGGTTAGGTCCGGGTACCCCCCTTGAGGAGCAACCCCATGGCCGACCAGTCCGACCCCGAGCTGCTGCGCCTGGCCCATATCTGGCAGATGCGGTTCGGCGAGCCACCGCCCATCGTCACCGACGCGGAGATGATCCGGCGGGTGCTGGACTCCCTCCCGCCGGACCCGGTCAAGGACAAGGCCGCCTAGGCTTGCAGCACCTTCCGAACCCCGGCGTTGAGGTCATTCTCAACCCGGCTCTCGACATTGAACAGCATGGTGGCGCGCGTGTCGGCGTCATAGGGCGCCCAGGCGGGCAGGCCGGGTGCGTTAGGGTCGCCGGTGCGGGCGAAGGCCAGCCAGGCGGAGGACATCTGGTCAGCCACCGCCTGAGGTTCGTCCCCCCGACCCACGAAATTGCGGGCCTTCTCGACATTGTCGAACACCAGGGGAATCTCCAGGGCGTGGGGACACTTCAGCCGGCCGCGTGACACCGGTGTCTCCCAGGTGAGCATATAGACATAGGCCGGCGCGGCCCTCTGGGCGGCCTTGCGCTCGGCGATGGTGATGGAGCCCAGCCACATGCCCGTGGCCGTCTGGGCGGCGCTGACCAGGTAGGTGGGCGAATAGTCGGGGTGGACCTTGCGCAGTTCGGCGACGAGGGCCTCGGCCTTGTCCCCGGCCGCGGCTTTGGAGCGCTTGGCCAGGTCTTCTTCGGTCAGCTCGCCGAACTTCGGATCGCCGATCATGAAGAGGGTGCTCTCGTCCTTGTTGGTGCCGATCAGCACCGGGACGTCGGCGCTGATGGCCGGGGCGTCGGGGACGAAGGGATCGCGGGGCAGGGCGACCCCGTCCACCACCGGGGTGAAGCCGCGCATACGGTCGCCCACCTTCACACTGGCGCGGCTGAGGGTCTCGGTGTCGATGGCCGCAAGGCCGGCGGCGTCCTTCACCCCCAGCAGGTCCAGATAGGCCTGGGCGGTCTTGCCCGCATCGGCCTTCGTGGCGCCGCGCAGGCCTGGGCCCGACTGGATGATCGCCTTGTGGAACAGACCCGTGGCGCCCGGCATGGCCATCAACAGGGAGACTTTCCAGCCGCCGCCGCTCTCGCCGAAGATGGTGACGTTGGAGGCGTCACCGCCAAAAGCCTCGATATTGTCACGCACCCATTCCAGCACCTGGACGATATCCAGCATGCCAGCGACCCCCGACTGGGCGTATTCCGGCCCGAACACGTCGCCGAGGTGCAGGTAGCCGAAGACGTTGAGGCGATGGTTGACGGTGACAGTCACCACGTCGCCCTTTCGGGCCAGGGCGCCACCGTCGTACATGGCCGCGCCGCCCGAGCCGTTGGCGAAGCCGCCCCCGTGCAGCCAGACCATGACCGGCCGCTTGGCGCTGTCCAGACCTGGCGTCCAGACATTGATGAACAGGCAGTCCTCGGAGGAGCCAGGCTCGTCGGGCGCGGGCGGATCACCGGCGGAGGAACCCCGCTCGCCGGGCGCCATGCCCGACTGGATGGCCGGCGCGCCGTAGCTGACCGCCTCGGCGACCTCGGACCAGGCCGCCGGCCGCCGGGGCGGCTTGAACCGGCCCTCTCCGGTCGGCGGGGCGCCATAGCGCAGGCCCTTGAACACCTGCAGGCTGTCCTCGACATAGCCCCGGACCGGCCCGTTGCTGGTCTTGACCACCGAGGTGCGGGTGAGCGGCGCGAGCGCCATGTCGTCGGCCATCTGAGCCTCCTCCTGAACGAGGGCTCTACCGGCCCCTGACGTCATTCTGCGCCTGGGTATGGGAAGATGGCAACGCTGGCGGTCACTCGGAGAAGACGCCCATCAGCACAGGGCGCGCATAGTCCTCCATCACCCGAAGGGTGGAGCCTGGGTGGCGGACGGGGTCCATGGAATTGGCGCTGTTGAAGGCCACCATCAGCATCTGGGCGGTCAGCAGGGCGTCCACCGGGCGGATTGAGCCGTCGGCCACGCCGTCGCTGATCTGACCGGCGAAGGCGTGTGCGATCTGCTGGAAGCGCAGGCGCAGCCTGCGGCGCATGGGCCTGGGGACGGCCGCCATGGCGTGGTGGCGCAGCATGCGGCCCGCTTCCCCTGAGGCCTGATGATGGATCAGGGAGCAGACCGCCAGCCAGATGCGCCGCCAGCCGTCCGGCTGTTCGCAGGCGCGGTTCCGGGCTTCGTCGATCAGGTCAAAGGTGCGTTGGAAGCAGGCGGCGGCCAACTCATCCTTGTCCGTGTTGTGGTGATAGAACGAGCCCTTGGTGACCTTGAGCTGGGCCGAGATCTTGTCCACCGAGGCGCCGCGATAGCCCTCCCGGTTGATGAGGTCGGTGGCGGCGATGAGAAACCGTTCCCGGGTCACCTCGTCGTTCTGGGCGACGGGGGAGCCCAACGCCAGCAGCGGCAGGTCCGGCCAGGCCTGCCCTTCGCCCGCCAGACCCTTCAGCAAGGTGTCGGCGATCCTGTTGGCCACGCGGGCGTAGTCGCCGGGCTCATACAGGGCCAGCCAGGCGTCGGCCCAGCCCAGTTGGTCGACGATCAGGCGAGCCAGGGCCGCGCGCCGGGCGCGGGTCATCCAGGGCAGGGCGTCGGTCTTGCCGAAGTGGCCGATCCGGACATAGAGCTCGCGGAAGGAGTGCATCAGGGGCTGGTGCTGGTCGCCCTCGATCAGGTGGATCTCGCTGAAGGGCGCCAGGGGCGGCTGTTCGCCCAGCTGGATCAGCCGGCGCACCTCGAAATAGGCGACCACGAACCGACGCAGTCGGGCGGCGGGCTCGGTCTCCTGGAACGCCTGGTCCAGCATGGCGTCCCAGCGGCGGATGGTGTCGTGCAGGACCGCTGCGGCCAGGTCTTCCTTGCGCTTGAAGTAGTAGGTGAGGCTGACGGGGTGCAGGTCCATCATCTTGGCGACCGCGGCCAGGGTGAATCCTGAGACCCCACGGTCCTTGAAGACCTCCGTGGCCGCCGCCATGATCGCGTCACGCTTGGCGGCGTAGCGGGCGCGGACCTTGGACGGATTGGCGGCGGGGGCCATGGAATCGTTGCTCCGACAGAGACTTAAGCCAGACCTTAGAGCGCCGGGGCGCGTCGGAAAAGCGGCGTCGCGACACACCTGGGCGCGGTGGCCGGGCGGACGTCATCATGACGTTGTCGGCTTCCCGTGGCCTCGTTCGTCCTGGGGAAGCGCCTCGAGACCCCCGGCCACAGTCGGGGGAGGCCGGGAGGTTCGGCGTCTACCTGGCCGTGATGGCCTGGGGCGGCCCTCTGGCTGCGCGACGCGCGGTTGCGGTCGCTCTTCCCCTGGCGGCGGCTCTAGGGCCGCAGCCCGGCGACCTGGATCGGGTCCGCCGAGGCGAGTTTCCGGGTGTCACCCTGGGACGCCTCGGCCTCGGCATGGCTGACAAGCTTGTCGATGTGGGCCTTCTTGGCGCGGAAGGCGGCCAGTTGGGCGCCGGCCAGGACTGTGCCGGTGGGCACCTTGGCGCCGATCGGGCTGACGCGTCGGCCCTTCATCCAGGTCTCGTAGTGCAGGTGGGGACCGGTCGAGGCGCCGGTGGAGCCGACATAGGCCACCAGTTGACCTTGGCGCACCCGCTGGCCGGGCTTGAGGCCCTTGGCGTAGCGCGACAGGTGAGCGTAACCGGTCTCCCAACCGCCCGCGTGGCGGATGCGTAGCCAGTTGCCGTAGCCGCCCCAGCGACGGGCCTCCACCACGACGCCGTCGCCGGCGGCCAGCACCGGGGTGCCAGAGCCCGCGCCGAAATCGATGCCCTGGTGCATGCGGTTGAAGCCCAGGATCGGGTGACGGCGCATGCCGAAGGTCGAGGTCATCCGCGCCCCGTCCACCGGGGTGCGCAGCAGGAAGCCCTTGATGTTCTTGCCCGCGTCATCGAGGTACTCGACGTCGCCGTCGGGCATCTCGAAGCGATAGAAGCGGATGCCCTTGATCTCGGCATATTCCAGGTCGCCGGTTTCGACGGTCCGGCCGCTCTCGGTGACCTTGCGGTCGAAGACCAGTTCGAACTTGTCGCCCGGCTTGATGTCGCGGTCGAAGTCCACCTTGTGGGAGAACAGCTTCACCATCTGGGCGGTGATGGAAGAGGTGGCCCCAAGGCGCGAGGCGCTCTCATACAGGGAGCCGGTGATGGCGCCCTGGGCGACCGTGGTCTCGTCGCGAATCTTCTCTTCCATCTCCCGCAGGCGCAGGGCGCCGTCGAAGGTGCGTGAGACGGTCACCGCCGTGGCCGGGCCGGTGCGCAGGGACAGGCCGATCAGGCGCGCCGGTCCACGCTCGCCGCGCGGCTTGGCGATGGCGGCGTCAAAGGCGAGCCCGGCCTTGATGTGGACGGTGTCCATGGCCTCGCCCAGGGTCTGGACAGCCTGGCGGGCGTCATCGGGGGCGACGCCGGCCCTCAGGACGGCGGCCTCGAAGGTCTCACCCGGCTGAATCTTGACGGCGATGTTTTCGGGCCGGGTGAACCCGGGCTGCGCTTCGGCCTGGGTGAAGGCGGCGTGCTGCAGGGCGGAAATGGCGGCGGGGTCGAGCGGGGGCGGCGTCGGTGCGGTCGCCTCGGCGGCGGTCAGCTTCCAGCCTAGAGCCAGGGCGGCGAAACCGGCAACACCGACCAGCAGGCGCGGCGCAAGACGCAGGGTTGGGCGTCTCGGATCGAACTCGTGCATCGTGCCCCCGTTACTAATATCGCTCTAGCCAAGCTTGACCTTGGCAAGTTCAAAATGGCGCATCTGGCATGCAAGCCAGCAAAACGCAGGCCGGGCCATCGTGGCCCCCCTTGGTTAACCGTATGTGACCCCGCGGTGGACTGGTCCATTTGTCACGGCAGGAGTTCATCCAACGGGATTGCGGCGACATCTCGTCACCCGGGTTGCTTAAGCGCGCCTCCTCTACAGAAGACTAAGCACGAGTTCCGCCGGACGGCATAGGGCGGCCCCCTTGGGTGTTACGACAATAGGCCGATTCACCAGGATCGGCTCCAGGATCATGGCGGCGAATAGCGCGTCATCCGACGCGGCCGGATCGCTCAGCCCCAGCTCATCGGCCCGGGTGCCGTTGACCCGCAGGATGTCGTGCGCCCCGACCCCCATGGCCTTGGTCAGGTCGTGGAGCTGATCCCGGGTCCAGCCGACCTTCACATACTCCACGACCGTCGGGTCCAGGCCCTTCTCACGCAGCAGGGCCAGGGTGTTGCGCGAGGTGCCGCAGGCGGGGTTGTGATAGATGGTGATGTCGCTCATGGGCTTCCTTTAGCCTCTCCGCCTCACCAGGTGAACCGCTGCTCGCCGGTGACGATGGTGGAACCCGAGATCGAGTTTCCCGAGACCTTCGGCGGCATCTTGGGCAGGGGCTTGGCGTCGGTTGGCCAGGCCTCGGTGGTGGCGGTGTAGCGGGTGTCTATGACCCCGGGGCCCTTGGCGCGGAAGCCGACCGCCACGCCCTCGGCCGCGCCTTGCCAATAGATGCGGTTCCACTGGCCAGGCTGGGTGAGCAGCTTGACCGGGCGGCCGTTGATCGTGGCGTGGGTCAGCTTGCCTGTCGGGCGAATGTCCAGGGTCAGGGTCCGGGCGCCGACCGGCGGCACGATCCTCACCTCCAGGGAACCGTCGATCACGCGGTTGAGCATGACCGCTGGGGGCAGGGGGTTCACGGGCTTGGCCCAGGCCGACAGGATGTCGCCCTGGGAACCCCGCCAGCCGCCCGGCGCGTCATCCTTCACGATGTGGCCGCCGTCGGCCTTGAGGACGGTGCGCGCCCAGTCCGGCGGATTGGGCGCCAGGCTGAAGCGCTTGGCCTGGCCGGTGGCGCCCTGGACGACATAGGCCACGATGGCGGGCTGCGGATGGCGCGCGCTCCACGGGGGGATGGTTCGGACGAGGCCCACCACCGCGAAGCCCACCGCCAGGACGATCAGGGCCACGGTGCGCGGGCGGGTCTCCTCCGGCTCGGCCTGGATCAGCGGCCAGAGCAGCAGGGCGCTCAGCCAGACGAACAGCGCCTGGACCTCCACCATGTCGATGCCGATGAAGACTCCGTGCGCGTAGCTCAGCACCCATTGAAGGCCCACCGCCGCCAGCACGGCGACGATGATTGGCGCGGCGATGGGCCGCCAGGTCCCCATGCCGCTGACGGCGCCGGCCAAGGCGCCAAAGGCCAGGGGCCAGGCGATCAGGAAGGCGGCGGTGGGAGCCATGATCTGGAGCGCGAGGGCGGCGAGGAAGGCCAGGCCAAGCACCCCGGTCCAGGTCCCGGCGACGCCCGCGGGGCGTCCGAAGGCCAGCAGGGCCACGACGGCCCCGGCTCCACCGATCCCCAGGCCGATGAGGTTCCAATCCGACACGGCGGTGCACAGGAAGCCAGCCAGCAGGGCCAGGCCCGCGGCCGCCAGGCGCATGCGTCCCCGGCCCACCGCCGCGGCGGTGTAGAGCAGGGCGCCGATCCCCACCACCAGCAGGGCCAGCTCCCACAGGTGGACATTGGCCAGCAGCTTGGCCTGATCGTAGAAGCCAAAGCCCGCGCCTGTCACCCGGCGCGCCAGCATGAAGAGGGTGGCCGAGGTCAGCAGCAGGTAGAGCGCCGCCCCGACGCCTTTGGCGACGTCGGCCCAGACAAAGGCGTCGGCCCGGCGCGCGCGCCAGACGCCCAGCGCCGTCAGGGCGAGCGCCACGGCCAGCACCCCCCAGCCCGCCAGGGGCGGGTAGGCCAAGAGATAAGAGCCGAGGGTGTTGGAATAGACCTTGTCGGGCGCCTTGCCGGGCAGGGCGGGCGCGAAGGCGGCTTCACGGGCCGTCGCCAGCACCTCGTCGCCCAGGTGCTGCAGGCTGCCTTGACTGAGGTTTTCCGGCGTCGAGACCGGCGAGTGATAGTCGAACTGCCGGGCGATGAAGGCGTAGTTCAACCCGGCGATCCCGGCCTCTCGGGGCACCGTGAAGTCGGTGTCGTTAGGCAACTGCTTGTAGAGATAGACGGTCAGCGAACTGGAGGCCGGCGACGGCGCCACCTTGCGGAACATGTCCACCACCGCGCCGTTGGCCGCCGCGGTCTCGAACATGTTGGCCGGACCAGCGCCGCCCCGGGCCTCCATGTTGATGACGAAGCCGATGCGGCGGGCCAGGGGATGGCTCTGGAAGAACCCCGACGCGCCGACCAGGCCCGCCTCTTCGCCATCGGTGAGCAGCAGGACGACGTCACGGGCCGGCGTACCCTGCGCCTTCAGGTTGCGCATGATCTCCAGGCCGGCCGCCACCCCGGCGGCGTCGTCGGCCGCCCCGGGGGAGCCCGGAACGCTGTCATAGTGGGCCATCAGGGCCAGGGCCGGCGCGCTGCGGTCCTTGCCCGGCAGGACGCCGATGACGTTCTCCACCACGCCGCCGATCACCAGGGGCTCCTTGCCCGGCCGCTCCTGGAAGGCGTCGATGCGCTGGATCTGCGGCGACAGGCCCAGCTGCGTCATGCGGCTGACCAGGTAGTTGCGCACGGCGTAGTTGGCGGGCGAGCCGGTGGGGTGGGGGGCCTTGGCGATCACCCGGTTGTCGACCATGGCGCGGCCGGCCGAGAAGACGTTGGCCGGCGCATCCAGGCCCAGCGGCCTGGGTGTCATGTTCGCCACGGCCGCCGCGATCAGGGCGACCGCCAGGACCACGGCCACCAGGACATCTTTTCTCAACATGAACGCTCCCCCAGCGACAGGCGCGGACGTTAGCGGCTCGGCCCCCTGGGACGCAAACCCCGGCACGTGTGAGGCGCAAACAGAAACGCCCGCCGGTGAGGGCGGGCGCTCTGCCGAATTCCTGGAGGTGGAACGCTTGCGGTCTTTAGGCCGCGACGGCGGTCTCTTGGGGGTCGCGCAGCACGTAGCCGCGGCCCCAGACGGTTTCGATGTGGTGCTTGCCGTCGGCGGCCGCGGCCAGCTTCTTGCGCAGCTTGCAGATGAACACGTCGATGATCTTCAGCTCGGGCTCGTCCATGCCGCCGTAGAGATGGTTGAGGAACATCTCCTTGGTGAGGGTGGTGCCCTTGCGGAGCGAGAGCAGCTCCAGCATCTGGTATTCCTTGCCGGTCAGGTGGACGCGGCTGGAGTTCACTTCGACGGTCTTGGCGTCGAGGTTCACGGTGATATCGCCGGTCTTGATGACCGATTGCGCGTGGCCCTTGGAGCGGCGGACCACGGCGTGGATGCGGGCGACCAGCTCGTCCTTGTGGAAGGGCTTGGTCATGTAGTCGTCGCCGCCGGCCCCGAAGGTCTTGACCTTGGTGTCGATCTCGGCGGAGCCCGACAGGATCATGATCGGGGTGTTGATCTTGCCGACCCGCAACGTGCGGAGCACGTCCATGCCGCTCATGTCGGGCAGGTTCAGGTCCAGCAGGATGAGGTCGTAGTCGTAGATCTTGCCCAGATCCACGCCCTCTTCGCCAAGGTCCGTCGTATAGACATTGAAGCCTTCCGACTTGAGCATCAACTCGATGCTCTGCGCAGTAGCGCTGTCGTCCTCGATCAACAGTACGCGCATAAAATTCTCCTGAACCGCCCGCGCCTAAAATTGGATTCTTCGGAATCCACGTCGTCCCTCACGGCTACCTTGCCAGCGAGTTAATTTAAGACCGGTTAATAGTGAAAGGCCTCTGACCGAATCGTTAACTCGATTTCCGAATCTCCAGCAAGCGCGGCCGCCGGGCGGAGAGTCGCAGGCGGGGTGAATCTTTTGTGATTGGACAGGCTTGGCCATCCGGCGGGCGTTCGTCAGCCGGGGTCCAGGTCGAGGTCCTTGAGGCGTGTGACGGCGCGGCGGGCGACCGGAAGCTCGAGTCCGTTCAATAGGTTGAGTCTGAGGTTGTGGCGCTCGCGGCTCACATGGCGGATCGCGCCCTTCGCCACCCACCAGGATCTATGGACCTGAAGCCCCTCGCCGCCGGTGCGGGAGACCGCGTCCGAAAGCCGCATCAAGATTAACGCCGAACCGGGCGCCTCCGGCGGCGGCTTCGTCCTGCGCGCCGCCGGCGCCCCGGAGGGCGGCTGTTTGCGAGGTTTGTTCTGCTGGCGCCCTATCTTGGTCATGCTGCGCTCACCATCAGCCTGGCGAGGGGAGGGTGGTGGCCGCCGACGCCGTGCGCATCCTCGGGCTGTCGATCCTTGATCGCTTCGGCGGCCACGCCGCGGACCTGGGCCTGGTCGGCGAGCCGCCGGCCGTCGTCGCGGTCGCAAGCGTCGTTTTGGACGGAACAGCCGGGCGCCTCGGGAGTTTGGACGGTCGAAGCCCTCGAATTCGAAAGGCCACCCCATGCCCGCCTCCTATTCCAACGACCGCGTCAGCCTCGCCCCCGTCCTCAACGAGGACCTGGAGGCCGGGTCCGCCTCCCTCGGTGGCGCCGCCAATGACGCCGTCACCGGCGATCCCCTGGCCGGGGTCCAGCTCAAGGCCAAGCCGACCTTCCGCGACCACGTGAAGGCCCACCCGGTCCTGGCCATCGCCCTTGGCGGTCTGGCCATCGGCGCCATCGCCGCCTTCGCCGGGCGAGGCGCCATCGCCCGCACCGCGAAACCTCTGCTGGCCCACACGGTTCGGCCCGCCCTGATCCGGGCCGCCGCCCGCCGCCCCCTGGGCACGGCCAAGCTCGCCGCGCGCTATCCGAAGGCCGCTGCGCGCATCGCTGCAGGCCTGCGCCGGATGGGGTGATCTTCACCACCGGTTAACAGCGTCGGGCGGACTCTGTGGGGCTGAAAAGTTCCCCCGGAGTTCCCCGTCTTGCGCAACCTCGTCGCAGCCGTCGAGCGTCTCGATCCGCTGACCGTCTCGGGGCGCGTCGCGGCGGTGAACGGCCTGCTGATCGAAGCCCGCGGCGGGCTGACCCGGCTGTCGGTCGGGGCCCGCGCCGAGATTGAACGCCGCGCCGACAAGCCCCTCCAGGCCGAGGTGGTCGGCTTCCGTGAAACCCGCGCCCTGCTGATGCCGTTCGGCCCTGTCGAGGGCGTGGCCCCCGGGGCGGAAATCCGCATTGATCCCATGGGTTCGGCCGTCCGCCCGACCCGGGCCTGGCTTGGCCGCGTCATCGACGCCTTCGGTGACCCCATCGACGGCCTCGGCCCCCTGCCGCAAGGCCCCGCCGCCTATTCCCTGCGCGCGGCGCCGCCGGCCGCCCATGCCCGTGGTCGGGTGGGGGAGCGGCTTAACCTGGGCGTCCGGTCCATGAACGTCTTCACCACCTGCTGCCGTGGACAGCGTCTCGGCGTCTTCGCCGGCTCCGGCGTCGGCAAGTCAGTGCTGCTCTCCATGCTGGCCAAGGAATCCGACTGCGACGTCGTCGTCGTGGGTCTGATCGGCGAGCGAGGCCGGGAAGTCCGCGAGTTCATCGAGGAGACCCTTGGCGAGGAAGGCCTCAAGCGCGCCATCGTCGTGGTCGCCACCTCCGACGAGCCGGCCTTGAAGCGCCGCCAGGCGGCCTACATGACCCTGGCCATCGCCGAGTTCCTGCGCGACCAGGACCTCGAAGTCCTGTGCATGATGGACAGCGTCACCCGCTTCGCCATGGCCCAGCGCGAGATCGGCCTGGCGGCCGGCGAGCCGCCCACCACCAAGGGCTATACTCCCACCGTGTTCACCGAGCTGCCCAAGCTGCTGGAACGCGCCGGACCCGGACCCGTCCGTCCGGACGGGACCACGGCGGGGCCCATCACCGGCATCTTCACTGTGCTGGTGGACGGGGATGACCACAACGAACCCATCGCCGACGCCGTGCGCGGTATCCTCGACGGCCACATCGTCATGGAGCGCGCCATCGCCGAGCGCGGCCGCTTCCCGGCGATCAACGTGCTGAAGTCCATCAGCCGGACCATGCCGGGCTGCCACCTGCCGCACGAGCGTCAGATCGTCACCAACGCCCGTCAGACCCTGGCGGCCTACGCCAATATGGAGGAGCTGATCCGCATCGGCGCCTACCGCACCGGCGCCGATCCCGCGGTCGACCGGGCCATCGCCCTGAACCCGCAACTGGAAGCCTTCCTTGGCCAGGACAAGGACGAGGCCTGCGGCCTCGAAGAAAGCTTCGAACGCCTGGCCGAAATTCTTATGAGTGAGGCCGCATGAGCTGGGCAGACAGTCTGATCAAGCTTTCGACCTATGAGGTCGAAATCCTGCAAAAGCGCCTGGGTGAGATCACCGACCGACGCATGGCCGCCGAGATGAAGCTGGTCCTGCTGGAGGCCGAGGGCGAGGCGGAGTCGCAGCGCGCCCGTGAGGACGCCGAGCACGGCTGGTATCAGGTGGGCTTCCTGGAGGGCCTGCGGGTCCGCAAGGCCGCGACCCAGGTGGAGATCAACCGTATCGCCGACGAGGAAGCCGGCGCCCGCGACGCGCTCTCGCTGGCCTACGAAGAGCAGAAGAAATACGAGCAGGTGGCCGACGGCATCGCCAAGGCCCGCGCCAAGCAGGTCGCCAAGCTCGAGACCGCCGCCCTCGACGAACTGGGCCTGCGCCGGGCCGCCGGGGCGCGATGAGTTCCGGCCTGCATCGGCGGGCCTTTGTCGGCTCCGCCCTGGCCCTGGCGGCCTGCGGCGCCGACGCCCAGACCGGGCCGGTCAGCCTTCCACCTTTGAAAAGCATCGCGCCGTTCCCGGTGGGGGTCTGCATTCAAGCCGTCCATCTTGAGGACCGCGATCTCGTGCGGCTGCTCGTCGAGCAGGTCTCCCAACTCACGCCCGAGTGGGAGATGAAAATGGAGTACATCGCCCAGCCGGACGGCTCCTTCCGTTTCGATGGGCCCGACCAGATCGCCGCCTTCGCCAAGACCCACGGCCTGCGCCTCTTCGGCCACACCCTGGTCTGGTACGATCAGGCTCCGGCGGCTTTCACCGAGCTGGACGAGAGCCGAGTCAGCTTCGCCGACGCCTACCGCAACTACATCCTGGCGGTGGTGGGGCGCTATCGCGGCCAGGCGGTGGGCTGGGACGTGATCAACGAGACGGTGCTGGACGACGGCAGCGGCTGGCGCGACAGCCTCTGGGCGCGCAAGCTCGGCAAGCTGGAGCACATGGTGCTGGCCTTCCAGCACGCCCGCGAGGCCGATCCCGGCGCCGTGCTGTTCCTCAACGACTTCTTCCTCGAAACCCACCCCAAGAAGCGCACGGCGTTCCTCAAGCTGGCCGAGGCGCTGCTGAAGGCCGGCGCGCCCCTGGGCGGCCTGGGCACCCAGACCCACCTGGCGGCGGGCGACCAGAGGGGCTTGATCAAGGCGGCCATCGCCGACCTCGCCTCCCTGGGCCTGCCGATCCATATCTCGGAGATGGACGTCTCCCTGCAGGAGGGGGGCGACCGCAATGAACGCCTGACCCGCCAGGCTGACCTCTACCGCGAGGCGGCCGAGGCCTTCTCGGCCCTGCCGCAACGTCAGCAGTTCGCCTTCACCACCTGGGGACTGCGGGACCAGGAATCCTGGCGCAAGAGAGAGGATGGGGCCGACGCGCCCCTGCTCTTCGATGTGAATGGAAATCCCAAGCCGGCGGCCGCTGCTTGGGTTCAGGGATTGGGCTGAGAGGCCCTAGCCCCCTCTGAAACACTACCCCTGCGGAGCGGGCGGAGGTCGGACTGAGTGTTCCGCGTCGGTGGCCTGGCGGATGGCGTGCAGGTCGTCGCTCAGGCGGAACAGGGCGACATAGAGTTCACAGAACGAACGCCACAGCAGCACCAGGGCGGCCACCACCAGGAAACCGCCCACCAGCACGCTGGCGGCCAGCAGGATACCCATGAGCAGCTCTTCGCGCAGGGCCACGCCGACCGCGGTGCCGATGAACCCAAAGGCGATCAGGGCGATGACCCCGAGGCCCGCCCAATAGATCAGGTGAATGACCTGGTTGGTCATCAGCCGCTCGAAGGTCAGCAGGTCCCAGAAGAGACTTGCGCCCGCGCCGTGCCGGAGTTTGGGTTTGGATGGCCGCATGCGATGTCCAAGCTCGGAGCAGACAATCGCCCCGTGGGCGAAACCGCTACCAGTGGAAAAGCGCGCCTGCAACGGCCCACACGTTGACGGAGCGCCTAGATCGTCCCGACCGTCTTGAGGCGGGCCTTGGGGTGTACTTCATTCTGGCTCATCACCGGGGTCTGGCCGCGGAAGCGTTCGATGATCGAGCGGACATAGGGGCGGATCTGCGGGCTGGTGAGCAGCACCGGTGAGTCGCCGTTGAGCGCCGCGCGTTCGAAGCTGTCGCGCACACCCCGGATGAATTCCTGCAGGCGCGAGGGGGCCAGCGCCAGTTGCTTCTCGTCGCCGGCGCCGATCAGGGCGTCGGCGAAGGCGTTCTCCCACTCGGCCGACATGGTGATGATCGGCAGGGCCCCGTCGTCGCCGCGGTGGGCGAAGGAGAGCTGGCGCGCCAGGCGACCGCGGACCTGTTCCACCAGCAGGGTGATGGACTGGGTGTGCGGCGCGGCCTCGCCGATACCCTCCAGGATCGAGGGCAGGTCGCGGATCGAGACCCGCTCCTTGAGCAGGGCCTGCAGGACGCGCTGGATGGTGGTGGCTGACACCACCTGGGGCACCAGGTCGTCCACGAGCTTCTTCTGCTCGGGCGGCAGGTCCTTGAGCATCTTCTGCAGCTCCGCGTAGGAGAGCAGGTCGGGCATGTTTTCCTTGAGGATCTCGGTCAGGTGCGTGGTCAGCACGGTGGCCGGGTCGACGATGGTGTAACCCCGGAAGGTGGCCTCCTCCCTCAGGCTGTCATCCACCCAGGTGGCGGGGAGACCAAAGGCCGGCTCCCGGATGTGCTCGCCCGGCAGGTCCACCTGGCCGCCGCGCGGGTCCATGGCCATCAGGGAGCCCAGGCGAACCTCGCCGCCACCGGCCTCCATCTCCTTGATGCGGATCATGTAGCCCTGGCTGGCCAGCCGCATGTTGTCGAGGATGCGCACCGCCGGCATCACGAAGCCGTAGTCGGTGGCCAGCGTCCGGCGCAGGGCCTTGATCTGGTCGGTCAGGCGACGGCCCTCGAGGTCGTTGATCAGCGGCAGCAGGCCATAGCCGAGCTCGATCTTGATCTCATCGATGGCCAGGGTCTGGCTGATCGGTTCTTCCTGTTCTTCGGCGGTGGGAGCGGCGACGGTGAGCGAGTTCTGCTCGGGAACCAAGGGTTTGGCGTGCCCCCGCCGCCAGGCCAGCACGCCGGCGGCGATTGAGACGACGGCGAAGGGGATGATCGGCATGCCGGGGATCAGGGCGACAATCCCGGCGGTGGCCGAGACCATGCCGAGCGCGATGGGGTTCATCGCCAACTGGGTCACCAGGGCCTTGTCGGCCGAGCCGTCGACGCCGGCCTTGGACACCAGGAAACCCGCGGCGATGGAGATGATCAGGGCGGGGATCTGGCTCACCAGGCCGTCGCCGATGGTCATGATGGTGTAGGTCGCGGCGGCTTCGGCGATGGGCACCTTGTGCTGGATCACCCCGATCAGGATGCCGCCGATGACGTTGATGGCGACGATCACCAGGCCGGCGACCGCGTCACCGCGCACGAACTTGGACGCGCCGTCCATGGCGCCGAAGAAGGTCGATTCCTGCTCCAGCTCCTTGCGGCGCTTCTTGGCCAGGTCCTCGTCGATCAGGCCCGAGGACAGGTCGGCGTCGATCGCCATCTGCTTGCCGGGCATGGAGTCCAGGGTGAACCGGGCGGCGACTTCGGCGATCCGGCCAGAACCCTTGGTGATGACCACGAAGTTCACCAGCACCAGGATGGCGAAGACGATCAGGCCGATGGCGAAACTGCCCCCGGTCATCAGGTCGCCGAAGGCCTCGATGACCTTGCCGGCCCCGTGCGCCCCCTCGTGGCCGTGGCCCAGGATCAGGCGGGTCGAGGCGATGTTCAGCGCCAGACGGAACAGGGTGGAGACCAGCAGCACCGTCGGGAAGGCGGTGAATTCGAGCGGGCGGGTGATCAGCAGCGAGGTCATCAGGATCAGCACGGCGCTGGTGATCGAAAGCGCCAGCAGAGCGTCCAGCACGAAAGCCGGGATCGGCAGGATCAGCAGGACGATGACGCCGATGACGCCGATCGCCAGGGCCACCTCGCCACGCGCGATCCAGCTCCACACCTCTCCGGCGGAGGGGCGGTTGGTGCCGTAACCTGCGGGGACGTCAGCCATGGTGGGAATCCGAAACGCCTGCTCTCCGAAGAGGTCAGGCCGAAAGCAAGATCAGACGACTAGGCGGCGTGAGCGCCCGCGCCTTGCGGCGCGGGGACCGAGACGCCGGCCTCGCTGTATTCCTTGAGCTTGTTGCGCAGGGTCCGGATGGAGATCCCGAGAATGTTGGCCGCGTGGGTGCGATTGCCCAGGCAGTGCTCCAGGGTGTCGATGATCAGCTGCTGTTCCATGGTCGCCACGGTCTGTCCGACGAAGTTGCGGGTCGCCGACTCGGCGGCGGTGGCGGCGGCGTAGGCCGTGCGCGAGCCAGGGTCCGGGGCGGCCAGGGGTTGGCCGTCGGGCAGTCTGATGGCGGCCTCGTCGATCTCCGGGCCGACAGCCAGGAGGACGGCGCGGTGCATGGCGTTTTCCAGCTCGCGGACATTGCCCGGCCAGCGGTGGCCGGCCAGGCGGCGCTTGGCTTCCCCCGAAAGCGGGCGCTCGGCGACGCCATTGGCGGCGGCGTACTTCTTGACGAAGAATTCGGCCAGGGCGACCACGTCGCCGGGCCGCTCGCGCAGGGCCGGCAGGCGCAGGTTCACGACATTGAGGCGATAGAGCAGGTCTTCGCGGAAGGTATGGTCTTTCACCGCCTGCACGAGGTCGCGGTTGGATGTGGCCAGGATGCGGATGTCGACCTTCACCGGCTTGGAGCCGCCGACCCGGTCGATCTCACGCTCCTGGATGGCGCGCAGCAGCTTGGCCTGCAGGCGCACATCCATCTCGGAGATTTCGTCCAGCAGCAGGGTGCCGCCGTTGGCCTCCTCGAACTTGCCGATGCGGCGGGCGAGTGCGCCCGTGAAGGCGCCCTTCTCGTGGCCGAACAGCTCGCTCTCCAGCAGGTTCTCGGGGATGGCCGCGCAGTTGACCGAGATGAAGGGCTTGGACGCCCGCCGCGACTTCTGGTGGACGTAGCGGGCGATGACTTCCTTACCCGAGCCGCTCTCGCCGGTGATCAGGATGGAGGCTTCCGAGCCGGCCACCTGATCAGCCAGGGAAATCACGGCCTGCATGGCGGCGTCGCGCACCACCATGGGCTTGTTGTCGTCGGAGACGGCGGCCAGCACCGCGGCGATCATCTCCGCCTCGGGGGGCAGGGGGATGAACTCCTTGGCGCCCGCGCGGATGGCGTCGCCGGCCCGCTTGGGATCGGCGTCGACACCGCAGGCCACCACCGGCACCCGGATGCGCTCGGCCTCGTTGGCCGCGATCAGGGCGGCGATATCGAGGTCATAGTCCACCAGCAGGAGGTCGGCCCCCTGACCCGCGCGCAGGGCGTGGGTGCAGGCCGCGATGGTCTCCACGTGGCTGACCTTGGCGCCCGCCGACATCGCCATCTTCACGGCGGTGGACAGTTGCCCGTTCAATTTTCCGACGACCAGAAGCCGCATATCAAATCTCCTCAGACACCAGCAGCCGTCAGGCCGCCGAGTCCCCGTCCTTGATGATTTCCGTCATGGTCACGCCCAGGCGTTCGTCGACGATGACGACCTCGCCCCGGGCGACCAGGCGGTTGTTGACGTAGATGTCGATGGCCTCGCCGACCTTGCGGTCGAGCTCGAGCACGCTGCCGGAGCTGAGCTGCAGCAGCTGGGCCACGGACATGGTGGCGCGGCCGAGCACCGCGGAAATGGAGACCGGGACGTCGAAGACCGGCGCCAGGTCGGTGGCGGTCTTGTCCTCCATGTCCATCGACATGTCGGCGAGCGGATCGCCGGGGGCGAATTCGTCGAGCTCAAGTCCGTTCTCGGCCATGGGGGTCAGCCTTCACTTCCAGGAATAAGGGGTTCGGCGTGCAGGCCCTCGGCGGCGAGCGCCGCTTCCAGGACTTCCGCCACGCGCTCGGCCGCGGCCGCGGGGTCGTAGGCCGCCGCGCCGTCGCCGAAGTCGAGGGTGAAGGCGGCGCCGCTGAGACCGGCGCCCTCCTTGATGTGAATGGCCCCGGCATAGCCGATGCCCTGGGCGACTTCGGCCAGCAGGGGCTCCAGCACGACGGCGAGATCGGGAGAAGCCGACACCACCAGGCGCGGCGCGGCCTCGATCTCGCGGGCCAGGGACTCGAGCGCCGCCAGGATCGGGGCCTCGGGGAAGCGGGCCAGGGCGGCGTCGGCGATCGCCTTGGCGCAGGCGAGCGCCAGGTGAGCCGAGCCGAGCCGGTGCTCATGGGCGACCTCCGCCAGGGTCGGCAGGGCGGCGCGCGCGGCGTCGGCCACCCGCGACAGGGACTGGGCCTGCAAGGCGGCCATGGAGGCCAGGCCCTGGCTTTCGCCAGCGGCGAAGGCGGTCTGGCGCACGGCCTCGACCTCTTCGGCGGTGTAGGCGCGCTTCGGACGCGGGGCGGCGAAGGCGACATCGCCCGCGCCGTCGAAGACGGTGTCGAAGCCAAACTTTTCGTGGGGGATATCGCTGGTCATCAGTAGATCAGCTCATCATCGCTGCCGGCGCCGGCCAGCATGATTTCGCCCTTGGCGGCCAGGTCCTTGGCGACCTGCACCATGGCCATCTGGGCCTGGTCGACGTCGCGGAGGCGCACGGGGCCCATGCTCTCCATGTCCTCGCGCATGATCTTGGCGGCGCGCTCGGACATGTTGGAGAAGAACATCTCCCGCAGGCTGTCGGAGGACCCCTTGAGCGCCAGGCCCAGCTGATCCTTCTCCACCGCCCGCAACAGGGTCTGGACCCCGCCGGGATCGAGCTTGGACAGATCCTCGAAGACGAACATCAGGGCGCGGATGCGCTCGGCGCTCTCGCGGTTGCGCTCTTCCAGGGCGGCGATGAAGCGGGCCTCAGTCTGGCGGTCGAAGGCGTTGAAGATGTCGGCCATCATCTCGTGGCTGTCGCGCTTGGACGTGCGCGCCAGGTTCGACATGAATTCGGTGCGCAGGGTCTGCTCGATCTTGTCGAGAATTTCGCGCTGCACGGGCTCCATCCGCAGCATGCGGGTGACGCACTCCAGGGCGAAGTCCTCGGGCAGGGCGGCCAGGACGCGGGCGGCGTGCTCGGACTTCACCTTGCTCAGCACCACGGCGACGGTCTGCGGGTATTCGTTCTTCAGATAGTTGGCGAGCACCGCCTCGTTCACGTTGCCCAGCTTGTCCCACATGGTGCGACCCGCCGGACCGCGGATCTCCTCCATCAGGGTGTCGACCTTCTCGGCCGGCAGGAAGGCCGCCAGCAGGCGCTGGGTCTGCTCGAAGGAGCCCATGATCGCGCCGGCGCCGGACATGCCGGAGATGAAGTCCACCAGCAGCTGCTCGACCACCGAAGCCGCCACGTTGCCGAGGCCGGCCATGGCCTGGGAGATCTCCTTGATCTCCTCGTCGTCCAGCTGTTGCCAGATGGTGCCGTGGTCCTCGCCCAGCGCCAGCAGGATGACGGCGGCCTTCTCCGGCCCGCTGAGCCGGGTCGGATCGGTGATCGCCTTGCCCTTGGAGCCGATCGCCATCAGGTGGTCTCATGCAGCCAGGTGCGCAGCAGCGACACCGACTCTTCAGGATGGCTGTCGACGAACTCGGCGACGCGTTTGACGGAGGACGCCTTCACCTGGCCCTCGATGCGGGCGATGTCGATCCGCTGCTCCAGCTCGTTGCCGGGGCCGGGCAGGGCCAGCGGCTGGCCGGTGGTCGGATCGACGGCCACCTGCATCGGCTGGCCATCGGCGGTGGTGATGATGCGGGTCATCTGCGGCGCGCTGGCCATGGTCAGGGCCGGGAGCCCGCCGGCCACCGCGCCGCCGCGACCGCCGCCGCTCAGCATCGGACGGACCACGAAGATCATCATGGCCAGGGCCACGATGGCCATCACCCCCAGTTCGGCGGCGCGCATGATGTCGTTCTTGTCGAAGCCCATCAGCGGGCTGGCCGCCGTTGTCCCGTCGGCGTCGACGGAGGAGGGGAAGCGGACATTGACCACGGTCACCTGGTCGCCGCGGGCCTCATCGTAGCCCACGGCGGTGCGCACCAGCTGCTCCAGGCGCTCCATCTCCAGGGCGCTGCGAGGCGTGTAGGCGCCGGGCTTGCCGTCCTTGCCGGGCGCGGTGACCCCGTCGACGGCCACCGCCACGGAGATGCGCTTCAGCTGGCCGGGCTCCTTCACCTCGGTGCGGGTGGTCTTGGAGATCTCGTAGTTGGTGGTGGATTCGGTGCTGCCGCTGTTGGAGATGCTGTTGTCGCCCTCCGCCCCGGTTCCGCCTGGGATGTTGTTGGCGGCCGTGGCCTGACCATTGGTGGCGGGCCCGTTTTCCTTGGCCGTTTCCTCGGTGGTGGATTCAGAGCGGATCACCTGGCCGTCCGGATCGAACTTTTCCTCGGCGATGGTGACCCGCGACAGATCGAGGTCGGCGGTGACGTTGACCCGGGCCTTGCCGGCGCCGACCATGCCCTCCACCAGGGCCTTGATGGTCTTGGTGATCCGCTGTTCGACGTCGCTCTTGCGGCCGTCGGCGGCCATGGCGTCCCCGGCCTCGCCGCCCGATAGGGTCTTGGCGTGCTGGTCCACCACGGTCACCCGGTCGGGCTTCAGGTTGGGAACCGCGCCGGCCACCAGGTTCTGCATGGCGCGCACCTGGTCAGCGCTCGGCTGGCGGCCACCAACCCCGATGCTGACCGAGGCCGACGGCTGCTCAGCCTCTTCCTCGAACAGCTCCCGCTTGGGCAGGACCAGGTGGACCCGGGCCGAGGTGATGCCGTCCAGGGCCTGGATGGTGCGGGCCAGTTCGCCTTCCAGCGCGCGCTGGCGGTTCAGCTGCTGGACGAAGTCGGTCTGGCCCATGGCGTTGGCGTTGTCGAAAATCTCGTAGCCTACCGAACCCGAGGTCGGCAGGCCCTTGCCCGAGAGCAGCAGGCGGGTGGAGGCCACCTCGTCGCGGCCCACCAGGATGGTGGAGCCGTCGCCCTTGAGTTCATATTTCACATTGGCCTGGTCGAGGGCCGCGGTGATGGCGCCGGCCTCCTTCAGGTCCAGGTTCGAATAGAGCAGGGACTTGGGCTGGCCGAGGTTCATGGACAGCGCGACGATCGCGGCGACCACGCCGATGCCGATGCCCAGCAGGGCTGCGACCCGTCCGATACCGAACCGTTGCAAGGAGGCGACGAAACTGTTCAACGCGAGGCCGTCCCTGTTTCAAAGCGGGGGGCCGTCACAGAATGCGCCCGCCGCTAGGCAGGATTTACCCAGTGCTTGGTAAACGACGCGTTTACATTTCAGCTTCGCTGTCGCGGACCGAAGGACGCAATGTCGCAGGTCTCAGGGGGCGACGCGCCAAAGACGCGCGCCGTTTGCCTCGTGGATTCCCGTCCGGCGAGGTTGCGCTTAGCCGCCCCAGGGGGCCAGCGCGCCCCACAGGCCCAGGACCACGCAGAAGGCGGTATAGAGCAGCACCGTGAAGGTGAACCCGGCCTTGCGGGCCTGGGTCCAGCTGTCCACCCGGCGGCCACCGCGCCATACGGCGGGCGCCATGAGCAGGGTGCCGGCCGTCAGGAGGGTGGCGACGAAGGCGCAGGCCGAGGCGATCACCAGGGTCGCGCCGGGCCAGCCGTACATGATGTTGGCCAGGTCGCTGGTCTTCGACGCCCAGACCAGCAACAGCACCATCGAAGTCAGCCAGAGCGCGGCCTGGATGTTCTGGATCAGGCTGGCGCGGCTCTGGATCCCGGTCTCGCGGAATTCGCGGCGGTTGCGCAGCAGCACCCCGCCCAGGGTGGCGGCCGAGGCCAGGGCCGTGAGGGCCGCCAGGATCAGCAGGGTCGTGGGGCGGTTCCAGAAGCCGGTGCGTTCGAAGGTGGAGGCCCCGGTCGCCCGGCTGAAACTGACCGCCTTGCCGTCTGCGACCTCGAAGCTCAGGCGCTCTGCACCCGTGGTGGAGATGAAGCGGCCGCTCAGCGGATCGCCCTCCGGAACCCAGCTGCGGGCGGGGTCGCCCATGCCGCCGGAGGTCACCAGGCGGCCGTCGTCGGTGACGCTGACCGAGACGCCGCTGATCAGTTTGCCGACGAAGGACTCCAGGCCGCGATAGGCGCGCCGGGTGCCCAGATAGTAGCCTTCATAGGCTTTGCGGTTGTCCACCAGGGCCGGGACACCCTTGCGCGGGAAGGGCATCGGCGGGGCGTAGAACTGGGCCACGATGCGCTCGGGCAGGCGCGTGACCAGATCACCGCCGGTCTCGGTGTTGGTGCTGATGAACACGCCCAGCTTCAGGTCCGGCGCCACCACCATGTTCGACAGGAACGACAGGGTGCCGCCGGAATGGCCGAAGCCCTGATGGCCGCCGGGCAGGTCGTAGGTGGCAAAGCCATGCAGCCAGCCGTTGATCCCCAGCGCGGTTCGCCGCAGCGGCGTCGCGAAGGCCTTGGCGGCGCGCGGGCCGTAGATGACCGCGCCGTCCAGGCTGCCGCCGTTCAGCAGCATCTGCATGTAGCGCGCCATGTCGCCGGCGGTGGAGGACACCGAGCCGGCCGGCCCGATGTGGCCGATATACTCGTAGGGTCGCGCGCTGTAGCCGGTGGGCGTCCAGCGATAGCCTTCCGAGAGGTCGTCCTGCAGGGCGTCAGGCATGGGCGCCGGCAGCCCAGCCTCCATCGGACGCGCCTCGCGGAAGGTGGTGTGGTTCATCTTGAGAGGCAGGAAGATCTCTTCCTCGATCAGCCGCTCGAAGGGCTTTCCCGAGGCGTAGGACACCGCCTGGCCGGCCAGCGCCGCGCCATAGTTGGAGTAGCTTGCGACCGCGCCCGGCGTATGGACCCGGCGAGGCCGCTCCTGGCGCAGATAGGCGGCCAGCGACCGCTCCCGGCTGGGGTTCTTCTCGAACAGCTGGCCCAGGGCGCGGTCCTCAAAGCCCGTGGAGTGGTCCAGCAGGTTGCGGACGCGGATCGGCGTGTGGAACCCCTGGTCCTTCACCTGCAGCTGTTCAGGCAGGTAGAGGTTGATCGGCTGGCCCAGGCGGATGCGGTCGGCCTCCACCTCCTTCATCAGGGCGATCCAGGTGAAGGTCTTGGAGATCGAGCCCACACGGAACAGCGTGGTGTCAGGATTGACCCTGCGGACCGGGGAGAGACTGGCGAAGCCGTAGCCCTTCTTCAGCACCACCTGACCGTCCTGGATCACCGAGACGGTGACGCCGGCGATGTGCTCCCGGTCCATGGCGTCCTTCACGACGCCGTCGACATAGGCCTCAAGTTCGGCCGGCGGCAGGGGCTGGCCCGGCGCCAGGCGCGCCCCGGAGGCGGCCAGCGGCGCTGCCGGCGCGATGGTGGTCAGGCTGGAGGTGGGAGCGGTCGTGGCGGCCGCAGATGCGGGCGCGGCGGCGGCCGGGCGCGC
>NZ_JAUYAF010000032.1 GCF_030693625.1 Phenylobacterium sp. | reverse complement strand
CAGCCCGCATCATCGCCGTCGCGCAGGCCTACAACCACACCCCAAGACAGTGCCTGGACTTCCACACCCCAGCCGAGGCCTTCTCCAGGGTGTTGCACTTCGAACGAGAATCCACAACCCGGCCTTGGCCGGGATGAGCGGGCGTGGCTAGGCCACAGCCTCCCCGACCATCGCCCGGGCCACCGCCTCGGCCACCTTGATGCCGTCGATGGCCGCCGAGAGGATGCCGCCGGCGTAGCCCGCCCCCTCGCCGGCCGGGAACAGTCCCGCCAGGTTCAGGCTCTGGAAGTCCGCGCCCCGGGTGATGCGGATCGGCGAGGAGGTGCGGGTCTCCACCCCGGTCAGCACCGCCTCCGGATCGTCATAGCGCGGGATCTTGCGGCCGAAGACCGGCAGGGCCTCGCGCATCGCCTCCACCACATAGTCCGGCATCAGGGTCGCCAGATCCGTGGGCCGCACGCCAGGCTTGTAGGAGGGAACCACGCTCCCCAGGGCGCTCGAGGCCCGCCCCGCCAGGAAGTCCCCCACCGTCTGCCCCGGGGCGTGATAGCCGCCGCCGCCGGCCGTGAAGGCCGCGCTCTCCAGCGCCCCCTGCAGGGCGATGCCGGCCAGGGGATGGTCGCTCCCGTAGTCCTCCGGCGAGATCCCCACCACAAAGCCGGAATTGGCGTTCCGCTCGTTGCGCGAATACTGGCTCATGCCGTTGGTGACCACGCGGCCAAGCTCGGAGGTCGCCGCCACCACCGTCCCGCCCGGGCACATGCAGAAACTGTAGACCGTCCGGCCGTTCTTGCAGTGATGCGACAGGGAATAGGCCGCAGCGCCCAGGTCCGGATGCCCGGCGCAGGGCCCGAACAGGGCCCGGTCGATCCAGGACTGCGGATGCTCGATGCGGAAGCCGATGGAGAACGGCTTGGCCTCGATGTGGACGCCGCGGTCGTGCAGCATGGTGAAGGTGTCGCGGGACGAATGGCCCACGGCCAGCACCACATGCTCGGCCGCCACGAACTCGCCGCCCTTCAGATGCAGCCCCCGTAGGCGCCGCGCGCCGCCAGGCCCCGGCTCGATCTCCACATCGGTGACGTGATGGCCGAACCGGTACTCCCCGCCCAGGGCCTCGATCTTGGCGCGCATGGTCTCCACCATGGTCACCAGTCGGAAGGTGCCGATGTGCGGGTGCGCCTCGGTCAGGATCTCGGTCGGGGCGCCCGCCGCCACGAACTCGGTCAGCACCTTGCGGCCCAGGAAGCGCGGGTCCTTGACCTGGCTGTAGAGCTTGCCGTCGGAGAAGGTCCCGGCGCCGCCCTCGCCGAACTGGACGTTGGATTCGGGATCGAGCTCGCCGCGGCGCCACAGGCCCCAGGTGTCTTTCGTCCGCTCACGGACGGCCTTGCCGCGATCCAGGATGATCGGACAGAAGCCCATCTCCGCCAGGATGAGCCCGGCGAACAGGCCGCAGGGTCCGGCCCCGATCACCACCGGGCGCGCCGCGCCCTGCGGCGCCTTCGCCACCGGCCTGTAGGATGTATCCGGGGTCGGCCGCAGGTGCGGGTCGCCCGCCAGCCGCGCCGCCACGGCGGCCTCGTCCCTCAACTCGACGTCGACGATATAGACCTTGAGGATCGCCGCCTTCTTGCGCGCGTCGTGGGCCCGCTTCCACACCGACCAGCGCAGGATCTCGCCCTCGGCCACCCCGAGCCGCGCGGCGATCGCCGCCGGCAAGGCCTCGGGCGCGTGATCGAGAGGCAGCTTGAGTTCCGAAATCCGCAGCATGGGCGTTCTCTACCCGCTCCGGACGGCCCGCGCACCTGTCCCCACGGCCGATCCCCAAACTGGGGCCGACACACCTTGCGGTTTTGATCGAGATCAATGCCCGGATAGCTTGGCCTTGGTTAGAAATAGGAGATGGCTCGCCCCCACGTCCGCGGCGGCCCCCTCCACTCAGTACAGCGTCCGCGAGCATCCCCCTCTCCGGAATGACCCATGTCCTTGCAGAACCTGTCCGCGCCCGGCCAAGCGAGCCCACAGTTTCCGCTGTGCGCCGCCCACTGCCCCCTGCTGGCCGAGGTCAATCACCGCACCGCCAATCAGTTCGCGCTGCTGACCAGCTATATCCATCTGTCGCTCGAGGAATTCCGCCGGCACCCCGGCGAAATCCGCGACCTTCAACTGGCCTTCGCCGCCGTCGAGGCCCGCGCCCGCGCCCTGTCCAACCTGAACAGGCGGCTGACCGAGCGGCCGACTTCGTCCGAACCGATCGACGTTTCGGCGATGCTGCATGAGGTCTGCGCGACCTTCGGGAGCAGCGGCGACACGATCCACAGCGTCGTGGACGAAATCGCCGGCCCCCACCTCGTCACCAACAGCGTGAATGTGGCCGTCGGCCAGATGGTCACCGAGGCGGTGATGAACGCCTTGAAGTACGCCTACCCTGTGGATCAGCCGGGCGAGATCACCGTCCGGTCCACGGCCGGACCCTCCGGAGCGCTTCTCGTCGAGGTGATCGACCGGGGCGTGGGCGGACTGCCCGCCTCGCTGTCCACCTCCGCCAAGAGCTTCGGCGTCCGCCTCATGCGCGGGCTTGCCCGCCAGGAGGATATTGGCCTGGACTTCGTGGCCGGGTCTCCGGGCCTCACGGTTCAGTTCGTCCTGCCCTCACTTAGCCGGTTCCACGAGCAGCTGGAGGGCCGGCTCGCCCAGGACGGCCCGCCGGCCTGGGCGCTGAGCCGCCCCTAGTCGAACCCCACAAACACTGTGGCTTCTTCGACGGCCTTGCGCTCGGACACCACCGCATTGGCGGGGAAGTCCTCATCGGGCCAGCCCAGCGCCACGGACTTCATGATCACCTGATCCTCGGCGATCCCGGCGTGCTCGCGCACCACCGGCGACTGCATGATGCCCTGGCTGTTGATCACCGCCCCCAGGCCCCGCGACCAGGCGGCGTTGACCAGGGCGGTGGTCACCGCGCCGCAGTCGAAGGGGGTGTCGTCGCTGCCGTCCAGCACCTTGTCATAGGTGACGATGATGCAGACGGGCGCGTCGAACTGGCGGAAGCCGCGCAGCACCCAGTCCTGGCGCATCTCCTTGTCGTCGCGGGCGATGCCCATGGCGGCGAACAGTTGCTTGGCGACCCCGACCTGCCGGTCGCGATGCTGCCCCGCGAAGGCCTGGCCCTGCCGGAACTCCCGCGACTGCGGCACACCGGCCACCATCCGCTCGGTATTGCCGGCGCGGATCCTGTCCAGGGGCTCCCCGGTGATGACGTAGAAGTTCCACGGCTGGGTGTTCATCGACGACGGCGCCCGCATGGCCAGGGCGATGATCTCCTCGATCAGCGCCTTGGGCACGGGATCGGGCTTGTAGCCGCGGATGCTGCGGCGACCGAGGATGACGTCGTCAAACTTCATGGAAGAGCTCTCAGAGGTTGGCGCGGTTTCAAGGGTTAGAGGACTGCCAGCTTTCCGCGGCGAAAGCCAATATTGGCGATCAGAACCGGCCCGAAATCACGAAGCCCACCAACCGGGAGCCATCAGCTCCGCCTAGCGAAATCCGGTCTTCCACGCGCTGGACCACCCCTGAGCTGCGATCGGTTTGGAAGAAGGTCCGCGTGCGCTCCTCCGACGAGACCAGGATGTTGTTGACGTACAGCCGCAGGGTCACCGGTTTGATCGCCGTGGTCTCGAAGAACAGGTCGAGCCTCGGCTTGGGTCGGGCATATTCGAGGATCTCGGCTCGACGATACTCCTGGCGGCCGGCCCACTGGAGGAGCGTCGCCCCCCAGGCCGCGGAGATGTCGGGCAGGTTCTGGCGGAAGTTCACCAGATAGGCCCAGTCCTTGTTGGCGGTGTTGAGCGTCGCCGACCCGGCCGCGGTGCCCTGGCGTTCCAGAGGGATGGAGAACGACCGCGCCTCGCCCGTGATCGGGTCGGTCACCCGGGTCTGCTGATAGAGGCCGCTCAGCCGCAGTTCGGCGTTGGGCAGGCCGACCCCGCGCAGGGGGATCGTCGCCCGGGCCTCGACCCCGGCCCGGGTCCCCTTGCCGATATTGCCGTAGGCGTCCAATCCCCCGACCACCACCAGGTCGTGAACATCCTCGACGCGGTCGGCGAAGGCCGCCAGCGTGATCGCCGCCTTCTGGTCGAAACGGCGCTCCAGCTCCAGCCGCGACTTCCACGCCCGTTCCGGAACCAGGTCCGGATTGCCCTGGATGGTGGAGGTGTTCAGGAAGTCCACCGCGCTGCTGAACTCGGCGAAGTCGAGCTGGGCCACGTCGCGCTGCAGGACCAGCCGCACCGTGGTGCGGGGATCGAAGGCGTAGGTCGCTGTCAGATGCGGCTTCACATAGTTGAAGCTCCGCTCCTTGGTCTGGTCGCCGGTCTGGGTGATCCGCGACACCTCGAAATTCACCCCGGTCTCCACCGACAGCCGGGGGCTGACCGTCCAGATGTCGTTGGCGTAGACCTCGCCGCGCAGTTCCTCGACCCGGGCGTTGGCCACCGCGAGCGGCACGCGCACCGCCGGGCCGCCCTGCGGCTGGTTGATGATGTCCAGGGTGGTGTCGCGGAAATTGAACGCCCCCTCGCCGCCGAATTCCAGGGTGTGGGCGGGGCTGGCGTCCCACTTCACCTGCATCCGGCCGATCCGCTCGCCGCTGCGGGTCGTGCGGTCCTGGGTCCGCAGCGTCCGGGCGGCCGGCGCGGTGAAGATGTCGAAGCTGTCGAGCTGATCGACGCTGGTATGGGACACCAGGCCGATCAGCTTGACCGTCAGGTCGGTGCCGAACCGGCGCTCCCAATCCCCGCCGAACTCGGCCGAATAGTTGTTCTTGTAGGCGATGTCCCCGTCCAGCGAACTGCGCAGGACGCCGCTGGCCACGGTCTCCAGCTGGACCGATTCCGATCCGTTCCAGACCGGAACATATTGCAGGTTGAAGTTCACCGCGTCGGCCGGCGCTGGCCGCCAGCGCAGGCTGGCCGAGCCCTGGAGGGTGCGGTTATTGGCCTTGCTCACCTGATAGCGCGTCCCGGTGAACACCCCCGCGCCGCTGGCCAGGCGCTCACGGACCACGCCGCGGCCCAGGGTGTTGGGCGCCTGGATGTCCAGGGCCAGCTCGGCGGTGGGGGTCAGGGACAGGGTGCGGGACGCCTGCAGGGCCCAGCCGATTCGGTTGGAATACTGGATATGCCGCAGGCCGGCGACGAAGGTGGTGGCGGAGTCGGCCCGGGTCGCGCGGTTCACCACCACATTGACCACCTGGGACTGGCCGCGGATGTCGATGGTCGAGTTGCTGCCCGACAGCAGTTCGATCCGCAGCACGCTGGCGGCCGGGATGCGCTTGAGAAGATCCGACGGCGCGGCCTTGGAGCTGGGCCGCTCGCCATTGACCAGCAGGTTGCCGGCGGTGGCGGCGAAGCCCCGCCGGTCGTCGCCGTCCCGCAGTTCGAACCCCGGCACGCGCGCCACCATGTCGGCCGCCGTCACCGGATTGTACTGGGCGAAGAACTCCGCCGGAAAGCTCGCCCCGGCGTCCGGGGCGGTCTCGCCGCGCGGGGCGGGGGTGGAGGCGGGCGCCTGGGCCAGGGCCGGCGTGGCGCAGGCCAGCGCCAGCAGCGACGCCGTCGACAGCCATCGCAGGTTGGTCGGTCTCTGGCGCGTCATAATTCCGCTCCCCATTTACGAGTCTATTTTTTAGACTGACAATGGGAGGCGTTTCCGGCGGGGTCAACGCCCCTCTTGGTCCGCGCCTCGGAAACGGAGGAACCCCCATGCGGTGGGACGAACTGGCCGGCGATGACTGCCCGATCGCCAGGACCCTTTCGGTGATCGGCGACCGCTGGAGCGCGCTGATCCTGCGCGACGCCCTGCGCGGGGTGACCCGGTTCGACGGCTTCCAGGCGCGGCTCGGCTGCAGCCGGGAAATGGTCTCGCGGCGGCTGGCCAACCTGGTGGAGGCTGGCGTCCTGGAGCGGAAGGCCTACCAGGCCCATCCCGAACGCTTCGACTACCTGCCCACCGACAAGGCGCGCGCCCTGGGTCATGTGCTGATGATGATGGCCCAGTGGGGCGAGGCCTGGCTGCCGACCCCCACCTCTCGGCCCCTGGAACGCCGCCACAGGGCCTGCGGCCACAGCTTCAAGCCCACCCTGGTCTGCTCGGAGTGCCAGGCGCCCCTGGAGCCGGGCGGCGTCGACTATCCGAACGCCGCCGCACGAGCCTGACTCAGGCGACCCCGAGTTTGCCGCGTTCTCCCTCTCGGGGCGCCGCCAGTTCCTCGGGCGTCAGGAACGCGGCGAGGTCGTCGGCCTCATAGAACGGCCGGATTTCCATCCGGCTCGGGCCCGGCATGGGATTGGGGCTGCGCCGCGCCCAGGCCACGGCCTCCTCCATGTCCTTGACCTCCCAGATGGAGAAGCCCGCCACCACTTCCTCGCTCTCGGCGAAGGGTCCGTCGGTGACGGTGCGCGTGGCGCCCTCGAACAGGATGCTCTTGCCCTGGGGCTTCAGGCCGGCCCCGGCCACCAGCACGCCGGCGTCGGCCAGTTCATCGGTGAACCGGTCCATCGCCGCGAAGGCCTCGGCGGTCGGCGGCTCCCCCTTCTGGCTGTCCTGCGTCGCCATCGCAAACACCATCACCCGCATCTTCGCTCTCCCTGTCTCGGCCGGCCTCTCGCCGCCGCAGTGAAACGACGAACGGGCGGGGCGAAAATCGACAGGGTGTGGCGCTTAGCCGCCTGATGCCTCTTCGCCGGGCTCTGTTTCTGCGAAAACCGACCAGTCCGCAGGCTTGCCCAGGGCGCCCCTCGGAATCTCCGGACCAAGATTGAACGCCTTGGGGCGCTCGGGAACGCTGAACTTGGCGTCGCACCAGGCCGCCAGGTCGCGCCGGAGCGTGACCACATCCTGCGGCGCCTCGACCGGCACGATGAAGGCCTTCAGGCGCGCGCCCTCCTCCGGCCGCATCAGGCGCACGGCCGCGTCCCGCACCATCGGATGTTCGCGCAGGCGCCGAGCGACCAACTCCGGCGACACATTGACCCCGCCGACCTGGACAGCATGGTCGCGCCGCCCCTCCACCCGGAAACATCGATCGTCGCACCAGGCCAGGTGATCGGGAGCCGCCGCCGCCGCCACCGATCCGTCGGAAAGGGTGCGCGCCAGTGTCGAGTCGTCGTGGCCGCGACTCCAGTAGGAGAACAGGCGAAACGCGGCCTCAGGATGCTCGCGAACGGCCAGGCCCGCAGTTTCCGAGGACCCATAGATTTCCACCAACCGGGTTACGCCCCGCTCGGTGACCGCGCTCGCCACATCGGCAGGACATGGCCCCGTCGAGGTGACGCCGATCACGTCGGATGTCGTGGAGACCCCGGCCCGGACGTACGCCGTCCAGAAGGCCGGGTGTCCGATCACGAGGTCGCCGTCCCGGAGCATCGCGCCGACGCTGGTCGGCGATCGCGCCCGGATGTCGACCACCGGGGCGGCGAGCCGCTGCGGCAGCAGAATCGAGAAGAGAAAGCCGTAGATGTGATGGGCCGGCGCCGCGCTGAGGATACGAAGGCGACCCGGGAACAGCGGCGCCAGCTCCTCGATCTCCTGCGCGAGCCTCACCAGCTCATGCAGGCGCGCCGTGGGCTCTGCGGTCGTTCCTGAGGTGCGAAAGGTCAGCTCGTCGGAAAAACGTTCAAGGCCGGCGGCGACGATATCGACCCAGTCGCCGATCGTCCGGCGGGCCAGCAGATAGTCCTCAACGCCCGCCCGGTGCATCTGCACGGCTTCTGCCACCGCGCTGGCCAGGTTGAGCAATTCCAGCGAGTCGCACGCCAGGCCGGTCGAATCGACAAGGCCAAGCGCGCTGTCCCAGGGACGGGCGGGGGGCAGGGCGCCGGGGCGAAGACGCGTCAGCTCGTCATGGACCAAGTCAACGACGTAGCGGTGCAACGCCTCGGTGTCGCGCCACCATGTCTCCGGTCCCGGCATCGCCCAAAATTCCCGTCGGCTCAGACCCGCTTGACGAAGACCCAGTAAGTATCGTCGATCAACGCCTTCTTCATGTGCACACGCACCTTGGTGGGCTTCATGTTGTAGTCGAAGGTGTACTCGAAGATTTTGTTCAGCGCGCCGGTGGCGACCCCCTTGTCGAACTCGCCCTTGAACGCCGGCTTGTTCGTGCAGGGCGCGACTTCCGTGAAGAAGCTTTTTCCAAGCGTGGCGCGCGGATCGCGCCCGGTGATCTCGCCCTCCATCGCATTGTACTGAAGCACGCGCCCGGTCCGATCCAGCTGGATGGCCCCGAAGGCGAGCTTGTCGATCTCGGCGGCCGACTTGTTCTTCAGCACGTTGTCTATGTCGTCCGACCCAAACGCGACGATCTCGAGTCCAGCCATGATACCCGTCTCCCATGCCAAGATGCCGGGCTCGCGCCCGCGGCTCACCAAGCTCGGGAAAGCTTAAGAATAGCTTATTTCGGGATAGTCAGGCCGTGAGGCGGTCGGGGTCGGCGCGAAACCTGAGCGATACAAGCCGTTCCGGCGCTGGCTGCGGATGAACAGAGTCTTAATTCCAGTTCGGGACGGACCTCCTGATCCTGTGCGCCCGGGATTGCGAGCCGCGGGTCGTCTCGCACTCACAAGCCGCGCGCTCATCGTCACGGTGACGACGCGCAAGTGACGAGCTAGAACCCTGGCGACGCTTGGCGCGTGACAGACGCTGTTCATCAAAGCTGAATTAGAGAGGCCCCGAGAGCGCGCATGGTGACATGCCGCCTCAGCACCCCAGGAGCCCCATGACGACGACGCCCGATAAGCTGAAGCCCCTGCTCTGGGAGCCGAAGAACCTGGTGCGCGCCATCGATTCGGCCGGGGTCACCCTCTGGTCTTGGAATGTCGACACCGACGCCCTGGCCATGGACGATCACTCCTACGACCTCTGGGGCGTCCCGCGCGGCCGCGACGTCACCTTTGAGGATCTGTCGGCCCACATTCACCCCCACGATCGCGACCGGGTCCGGGCGGCCTTCAACGCGACGCGGGCGGTCACCGGCGCCTTTGAAATCGACTTCCGCATCCTGGTCGGCGAGGAGCTCAAATGGATCTCGGCCCGGGGTCAGGGCGATGACGCCGGCATGGTCCAGCGGGTCATGTTCGGCATCTTCATCGACGTCACCGGCCGCAAGCAGGCCGAGGAGGGCCGCGAGCTGCTGGCCGGCGAGATGAGCCACCGGGTCAAGAACCTCCTGGCCATCGCCTCTGGACTGACGGCCATCACCTCGCGCTCCACCAAGACCGTCGAGGACATGGCGCGCGAGTTGACGCTGCGGCTGACGGCGCTCGGCCGCGCGCACGACCTGGTGCGTCCGGTGGCCGGCCAGACCGAAGCCCCCTCCGCCCTGCTCGGGGACCTGCTGACCGTGTTGCTGGCGCCCTACGATGATCTGGGCGCGTTCAGCGGCCGCATTCGGGTCTCGGTGCCACGCATGAGCGTCGGCGAGTCGGCCACCACGATCGTCGCCCTGATCGTCCACGAGCTGGCGACCAACTCCTTGAAGTATGGCGCCCTGTCGGTCGATACGGGCATGCTCAACGTCTCCTGCTCCGCACACGACGAAGCGGTGACCATCGTCTGGACCGAGACGGGCGGCCCCCTGGTCAAGGCGCCCGAGGAACCCAAGGGCTACGGCAGCAAGCTGATCGAGCGCAGCGTCAACGGCCATCTGCGCGGCGCGATCAAGTACGATTGGCTCGAGGCCGGCCTGGTGGTCACCTTGAAGGTCGATCCCGAACGCCTCGGAACCTGAGGCTCAACGCGCGCCGGTTCCTTGCGTCACCGGCAGGTGCGGAACCGACCCATGTCCAGGTGCAGGTGATCGTGGTGGGCGGCGTTGTAGTCCGGGCTCAGCGTCACCCGGAACACCTTGCAGGCCCCGTCGCGCGCCGCGCGCAGGAACCGGCCGCGCGCGCCCTCATCGTCGAAGTGGGCGGCGACGGTCACCCGGCGGCCGTCGCTTAGCCGCACGCCGGCGAAATCGAAGGCGTTGGCGTGGGCATGCTCGCTGACCCGGCCTGAGTCCTGGCCGTAGACCCGGCGGCAGGCATAGGTCCCATAGTGGTCGATGGCCGCGACCTCGGCGCCCAGGATCTCCCGCGCGGCGGGGCGCAGCACCTGGCGGTTCCAGAGCGTGAAGGCCAGGGCCTCCCTGCAGGTCATCACCGGCCCCGCGGGCGACAGGCCCCCGCCCCCCACCTGGCCGGCGTCAAGTTTCGAGCAGAAGCCGTCGCGCCTTGCCGGCGTCGCGGTGAAGGCGACCTCACCCGCAGCCAGGGCCGCCTTGCACCGGGCCGGATCGACGGCGATCCGCGCCAGCTTGCCCGAGGTCGCCAGGCCGATCGGCTGGTTGAGGGAGAAGGGCTTCCAGGGCAGGTCCTGCGGCGGGGCCGTCCGATCGACGAACATGAACAGCAGCACCGCCACGAGCGCCGCGTCGAGCAGCAGCGAGCCGAAGCCCGCGAGGGCCCGGGCCTGCGCGGAGGGCGGCTTCAGAACGGGAAACACGAACGTCATCACGCCCCACTTCCTCTACCGGGAGGGCGGCGTAATTGCGGTGAACTGCGGTAGGGGCGCTCTTCCCGTGGCGCCGGGCAGGCGAGTTCAGGGCAAGGGTTGTGACTTCGTCTTCGCCGCGGCGAAGAGCATGAACCGCGCGAGGGGCCGCTTGAAGAGGAACAGGTAGCTCACATGCAACACCACCAGCAGCATCAGCCCATTGCCGAACAGCTCATGGACCTCGCCGAGCGGCCCGCCCTCTTCGCCCTCCTCGCCCTCCTCGCCCTCGTCGTCCTCGTCGTCCTCTTCCGCCTCATCATGGGTGTCGCCGGCGGCTCGGATCGGGTCGGTGGATGACGCGACCGGCGGGTTCACGCCCAAGCTGCGCCCTCCGTCCATGGCGATGCCCGTCGCGGTGACGCCAATCAGGCACACGGCGATACCCACCAGCAACACCCGGCTGATGGCGGGATGGGTGAAGGCGTTGTCGACCTTCAGGCCCTGGAAATGCGGATAGAACCGCATCAGCCCCAGCTGGTGGGCGCCGGTCAGCGCCATCACCAGGCGCAAGGCGATCACCGCGGCGACACCGTAACCAAGCCAGGCGTGGGCCGACCCCCATTCGGTGCTGAAATAGGCCGCGACCACAAGGACAGCGAGCAGCGCGTGATAGGCCCGAAGGCGCGACATGGCGGGCATGGCCGTTTTCTCCAGTGACAGGGGAAGGGGGGGCTGGGCTTGGCGGGGCGTGCTGAGCGGCACTCTGCCCCCTGCGCCTGACGAAAACCTGACGGCGGCCAAGCCTCGCCGGGCCAGGGCCGTCAGGTCTTTGTCAGGTCAAACCCCCAGGATCAGGGTCATGGAGCAGCCGCTTCATAGCCCGCAACCGGAGCCCCCCATGCGAAAGTTCCTGATCCCCGCCGCCGTCGCCGCCGCCGTCCTGGCCACCGCGGCCAGCGCCGCCGCGTCGCCGGCCTGCACCACCGCCCCCAAGGCCAAATGGCTGAGCGAGGCCCAGATGAAGACCAAGATCGCCGCCCTCGGCTACACCAGGATCAAGGTCTTCCAGGTCAGCGGCAGCTGTTACGAGATCTACGCTTTCAACAAGGCCGGCAAGAAGGCCGAGGTCTACTTCAACCCCGTCACCGGCGCGGTCGTCCAGAACAACGAGGACTAGCCGATGGCCCGCACCGTCCTGGGCTTAACCCCCCAAGGCCGGACACCTTGACGCCGCCATCCCCCCCGGCGCGCGTCAAGGTGTGGGACCCGGTCGTGCGGCTGTTCCACTGGACCCTGGCCCTGGGCTGCATCGCCAACCTCACGGTCCTGCGGGAGCTGAAGTCGGTGCATCGCTACGTCGGATACGCCATCCTGGCGGCCGTCGCGGTGCGGCTGGTCTGGGGATTCGTCGGCGCGCAGCACGCCAGGTTCTCCGACTTCACCCCCACGCCCCGGCGGCTGAGCGGCTACCTGCTGGCCTTGGCCCGCGGCCGCGAGCCGCGTTATGTCGGCCACAATCCGGCCGGCGCCCTGATGATGCTCGCCCTGATCGCCCTGGTGAGCGCCTGCGGCGTCACCGGCTGGATGATGGGGCTCGACGCCTTCTGGGGCCTGCGCTGGGTGGAGACCCTGCATGAGGCCCTGGCCAACACCATCCTGGTCATGGCGATCCTCCATGTCCTGGCCGCGCTCATTGAAAGCTGGCGTCACCGTGAGAACCTTGTTCTGGCTATGGTGACCGGCCTGAAGCGCGCGCCCAGGGGAAACGACGTCTGTCATGCGCCTGCTGTTGATTGAGGATAATGCGCGTCTGGGCGCCCTGGTGGTCGATGGCCTCCGCCAGGACGGCTTTGTCGTCGACTGGTGCGAGACCCTGGAGGACGGCCTCGAGGCCCGCGGCCTGGCGGCCTATGATCTGATCCTGCTGGACCTTGGCCTGCCCGACGGTGACGGCCTGGACCTGGTCCGGCGCCTGCGCCGCAACCGCGACAGCGTGCCGATCCTGATCCTGACGGCGCGCGGCGGCCTGGGGGAGCGGATCGCCGGCCTCGACGTCGGGGCCGACGACTATCTGGTGAAGCCCTTCGACATCGCCGAGCTGGCCGCCCGCTGCCGCGCCCTCCTGCGTCGCCCCGGCGCCTGCCTGGGGGTCGTCCTGCAGGCCGGAAATGTCGCCCTCGACACCACAAATCGCAGCCTACAGGTGGCGGGCGCGCCGGTGGCGATGCCGCCCCGGGAGCTGGCGCTGCTGGAGCACCTGTTGCGCCGGGCCGGCCAGGTGGTGGCCAAGACCCTGCTTGAGGACCAGCTCTACGCCCTGGACGCTGAGGTCTCGCCCAACGCCCTGGAGGTCGCCGTCTCGCGGCTGCGCAAACGGCTGACGGCTGCGAAGGCCGATCTCACCCTGAGGACCGCCCATGGCGTGGGCTACGCCCTGATGGCCGGCCAGGCCTCGGCGGGGCTCCCATGACTGAGGCGATCAAGGCGCCCCCGCGCGCGCCCAGCCTGCTGCGCCAGATCGCCGTCCGGCTCACCGCCCTGATGGCGATCTTCGCCCTGCTCGACGTGGCCATCGTGGTCTCGATGTACGCCTTCGACCGGCAGGCCCTGGCCGAGGACTTCATCGAGCAGCAGGCCCACCGCGTGGACCGGGCCCTGGCTGTGTCCCCGCAATCGGTGGCCGACCTGCCCGATCCGATCGGGGTCTCGACCTGGAACATCATCGTCGTCGACGCCCAGTTGCGGCCGGTGCTGCAGCGACAGAACCCGTCGCCGCAGCCCCTCTCCATGTGGCCCGACGCCTCCACCCTCGACTGGACCCGGCGCAACATCGCCAGCTCGGGAACCCAGGTCACCGGGGCGCGCCGGTTCAGCGGCCAGGCCGGCCCCTACTGGATCCTGATCGAGGCCAATGTCTCCGGCGGCGCCGCCTACGGGCCGGTGATCGGCCAGGAACTGCTGGAGCATGTGGCCCTGCCCCTGGTGCCGCTCACCCTGCTGCTGCTGGTCTTCAGCCTGCAGGTGGTGCGGCGCATGCTGGCGCCCCTGGAAGCCGCGGCCCGCGAGGTCGACGGGCTCGACCCCAGCCGGATGGACGCCCGCCTCTCGGCGCTGCAGGGCTCTCACGAGGTGGGGATCCTGGTCAGCGCGGTGAACCGGGCCCTGGATCGATGGCGGCACGCCATGCTGCTGCTGAAGAGCTTCACGGCCGATGCGGCGCACGAGCTGCGCACGCCCCTGTCGGTGCTCCGCCTACGGATCGACGCCCTGCCCGACAGCCCCGGCAAGTCCCGCCTCGGCGAAGATATCCAGGCCATGACCCGCCTGGTCAATCAGATGCTGGATCAGGCCCAGGCCGACGTCCTGCCCACGGAATTGCCGGAGGAGATCTCGCTGCATGACCTGGCGGCGGCGACCGTGACCCAGATCGCCCCCCACGCCTTTGCCTGCGGTCACGACATCCAGCTCGTCGACCAGGGGGACAGCCCCATCCGCGGCCACGGCGAGGCCCTGGGCCGCGCCCTGCGCAATCTGGTGGAGAACGCGATCCGCCACACGCCGCCCGGCCGGCCCATCGAGGTGATCGTCGGGCCGGGACCTCGCCTGTCGGTTCGCGACCATGGCGGCGGCCTGGCGCCCGGCGAGGCCGAGAAGATGTTCGACCGCTTCTGGCGCCGGTCGCGGTCGGGCGACACCGGCGCGGGCCTCGGCTTGGGGATCGTCCGGGCGATCGTCGAGGCGCACGGCGGCGCCGTCACCGCCCAGAACGCGCCCGGCGGCGGCGCCCTCTTCCTCTGCGAATTTCCGCCCGCCGGGCCCGCCCTGCCGGGAGCCAGGGCCGGAGTTGGGTGACGCCGTAGGAAATCAGCCGTCCCCGGCGCCTGAGACCGCGTTCGGGTCGAGTCCGCGAGGGGCTTGACGGTTGGAGCGTCTTTGCTCCGGGCGGATCGTCACCAGATTTCTCCGGCAGGTACGCCGTGTTGCGCCGCCAACCTGCCTATGAAAATGTGCCGGCCATGACTTCGCCGATGGCCGTTCCAGGCGCCCACAATGCGGTTTTGGTCGTCCTGTCGATCCTGATCGCCATCCTCGCGTCGTTCACGGCGCTGGATGTCGCCAGCCGGATCCGAACCTCCGATGGGAGGGCCCGCGGCCTGTGGCTGTGCGCCGCCGCCGTGGCCCTGGGCGGCGGCATCTGGGCGATGCACTTTGTCGCCATGCTCGCCTTGAGTCTCCCGGGCGTCCAGATCGGCTACGACCTGGGACTCACCCTGGCCTCTCTGGCTCTCGCGGTTCTCTTCACCGGCGCCGGCTTCACGGTCATGGCGTGGCCCGCCCCCGTCCCGGGCCGCACCATCGTCGCCGGCCTGCTCATGGGCTGCGGCGTCGTCGCCATGCATTACCTCGGGATGACGGCGATGCGGATGGATGCGCACATTCGCTACGATCCGGCATGGGTCGCGGTCTCGGTGCTGATCGCGCTCGGGGCGGCCACGGCGGCGGTTTGGCTGGCGTCCCGCGATCAGACCCTTGGCCAAAGGCTTGTGGCCGCCGTGCTCATGGGGGGCGCGATTTCGGGCATGCACTATGCCGGCATGCATGCGGCCAGCTTCACCCACGACGCCTCGGCCGGCGCGGCGGGCGGCCTGGCCACGGTCTACCAGACCTATCTCGGCGTCGCGGTCAGCGCGATGACGGCGCTGATCCTGCTGCTGACCCTGGCGAGCGCCCGGCTCCAGGGGCTCTTTGATCGTCTCGCCCGTCGCGCGGCGCGGACCGCTTTGCGGCTGAGGGTCGCAGACATCCTTCGCAACGGCAGTTCCGTCGAGGCCCTCCACGAAGTGGCCGCGCTCATGGGCGAGCACTTCGGGGTCAGCCGGACAGGTTATGGCCAGCTTGATCCGGTGGAGGATGTCTTCACCTATGACGTCTGCTGGACCGATGGGCAGGTGGCCCCGCTGCTCGGGCGCTTACCGGCGGCGGCCTTCGGGGTCAAGATCGTCGCGGCGCTCATGGCCGGGGAAACCGTTGTGGTCGAGGACCTCCTGACGGCGGACCTGAGCGACGAGGCGCGGACCCGCGACACCGCCCGGGACGTCGACACCCGCTCGATCCTGGTGGTGCCCTTTGTGCGCGACGGCCGTCTGCGGACCATCGTCTACCTGAACGCCCGTTTCCCTCGCCGCTGGCATGCCGAGGACATCGCCTTCATGGAGGAGCTCGCCGAGCGAACGCGGCTGGTCATTGAGCGGGAAGCCGTCGAGGCGAGGCTGCGTGAACTGAACGCGACGCTCGAAGCGCGTGTGGAGGCGCGCACCGCCGAGCTGCGCCTGACCCAGGACGCGCTCCAGCAGAGCCAGAAGATGGAAGCCATCGGTCAGCTGGTGTCGGGTCTGGCCCATGACTTCAACAATGTGCTTGGCGCGGTGGTTGGCTCCCTCGACCTCATCAGCCGGCGCGCCAACGACCCCGACCGCGTCCGCCACCTGGCCGAGGCGGGCATTCAGGCCGCCGAACGCGGCTCCAAACTCACCTCCCAGCTGCTCGCCTTCTCGCGCTCGCAGAGCCTCCAGCTGCAACCCCTCCTCGTCTGCGACGTCATCGACGACATTCGGGAGATGCTCGCGCGCGCCCTGGGGCCGGCGATCGTCCTGACCCTGGACCTCAACCCGACGCCCGCCGCGGTGCTCGCCGACTCCACCCAGGTGGAGATGATGCTGTTGAACCTGGCCATCAACGCCCGCGACGCCATGCCGACCGGCGGCAGCCTGACCGTCGGCACATCTGTTCAACATGTCGTCGCCGACCCCGAGCTGGCCCAGGGCGACTATGTCGTGGTCGCCGTCCGCGACACCGGCGCCGGCATGGATGAGGAAACCTTGCGGCGGGCGATGGAGCCCTTCTTCACCACCAAGCCGGTCGGCAAGGGAACCGGGCTCGGATTGGCCCAGATCTACGGCAGCGCCCGGCAGTTTGGCGGAGCCGTCCGCATCGAGAGCGCTCCCGGCAAGGGAACCTGCGTACGCGTCTATCTTCCCTGCACGCAGCGCAGTCCGGTTCGGCCGGGCCCCGCCGACGCGGGGCTGGAGGATGCGCCGCCTTCGCCCCTGAAGGTGCTGATCGTCGACGACGACCAGGATCACCGAACCATCATCGTCAAGGTGCTCGAGTCCCTGGGCCACAGGGTGACCGAGGCCAGCGACGGGCCCTCGGCGCTCTCGATGCTGAAGGTCGAGGCGCCGGACGTGCTGCTCCTCGACTTCGCCATGCCCGGGATGAACGGCGCCGAGGTGGCCCTCGAGGCGCGGCGCGCCTGGCCGTCCCTGCCCATCGTCTTCGCCAGCGGCTTCGCCGACACCCAGGCCATTCAAGATAACGCTGGGGTGGACCCGATCATCCTGCGCAAGCCGTTCCGCATGAACGACCTGCAGCGCGCCCTGCGACGGGCGACCGGTCCGGCCGCAGGCCTCAGGGACGGCCCGCTTGCTGACGGGCGATGAACCATCGCGCGATCGCCTGCAGGCTCGGGCGAACCTTTAGAAAGACCAGGTAGGCGCGTTCCAGAAGCCACTGGACAGGCGGTGGCGAGGCCAGAGCCGCGAGGGGGCGAAGGCCTGGAAGCACGCGCCACATGGCCACGAAGGCCGCCGCGCCAGAGACCATGGCCCCGCCGCGCGGCTGGGCATGCAGACGGGCCAGGCGGGCGGCGCGATCGGTCGGACACCCCCCGGCCAGGCTCAGGTCGACGAAGGCGATCGCCGAGCTGCTGTCGAGCCTCCGCATCAGTCCGATTTCAGCTGTGCAGATTGGGCAGTCGCCGTCGTACCAGACGGTGAGCTCGCCTGGCCTCGGGTCCGATCCGGACATGGTCGACATCCTCTCCATCGGTGTATCTCCATTTTGTCCTGGACAAATACGCCATCATGGAAGAATGTCTAGGCATGAACTCCGCATTGTCCACGACAAATACGACATCCATCGAGCCGGCGGCGCCCATGAACATCGCCTCGGTTGAGCGGGATTGCGGCCTGCCGAAGGATACCTTGCGGGTTTGGGAGCGTCGCTACGGGTTCCCGAACCCCCTGAGGGACAAGCAGGACGAACGGCTCTACCCGGCCGATCAGGTCGCGACCCTTCGTCTGCTGCGCCGTCTGGTGATCGCGGGCCATCGTCCCGGGAAAGTCGTCGGGCTGCCGGATGACCAGTTGAAGAAACTTCTGGAGAAGGTCGGCGGGCCCGATGATCAGCCCACCGCCCACGAGGCGAAACAGGTGCTCGAACTCCTGAGGGCCCATGACGCCGTCGGCTTGCGAAATCATCTGAACGCGATGGTCCTGCGAGCAGGGCTGGGGGCGTTCGCGTCCGTCACCGGTCCGCGGCTGGTGGAAGCGATAGGTTTAGCCTGGTCGCGGGGGGGGCTCGAGATCCATCAGGAACACTTCTTCACCGAACAGTTCACGACGGTGCTGCGCAGCGCCATCAACGCCAGCCAGGGATCTGGTTTCCCGCGCGCTCGCCCGCGCGTCCTGTTCGGCACCTTCCCGCAGGAACCCCATGCCCTGGGCCTGATGATGGCCGAGGCGATGTTCACCCTGCAGGGCTGCCTTGGCGTTTCTCTTGGGGTTCAGACGCCGATTCCTGAAATCGCCGCGGCCGCGAGGGCGCACAAGGCCGACATCCTGGCCCTGTCATTCTCGGCCATAATTCCCGCGGCCCAGGCGTCAGCCGGGCTCGCCGAACTCCGGGGCCTTGTGCCCGGGACCACCGAGATATGGGCTGGCGGCGCTTGCTCCGGCCTGCGTCCCAAGCCAGGCGTCCACGTGCTGCGGGAGCTGGCGTCCATCGGACCGGCCATTGAAGCCTGGCGGGCCCGCGCGACCCTCACAGACGGGTCTGATGGTCCCTCGCCCGGAAAAACAGATCAATTTGCATCAACAAATCAAGGGGAACAGTCATGAGAAGACTCGTCGTATTTGCCTGGAACTATGTGTTCAACCACAACGTAAATCCCCTTCGCCATGTTCAGGACATCCCGACGCGGCACATGATCCTCCAGGTTCTGGGCTGGATGTGGGCCGCGTCTTTTGCGATCGCCATCGGCAGCTATACATTCCTCGCCATCAGCCTGGTCGGCCACATCGCCTTGATCGCGGCGGCCGCCATCACCGTCGCCACCTACACGGCCGCGGAAAAGAGACCGTCTCTCTTCGCGCCCGCCTCGGCACGGCGCGCGGACGGCGAGCACGAATAGGTATTCGCGGGGCTCACGGTGAGGGCGCACGCAATCGCGCTTTCACGGTGAGCCGCCGAGAGCCTCAGGCCCACGCTCAACTAGAACGACGACGTGACCTTGATGTTCGGCGATCCGACCACCCGCAGGGGAATCTCGAAATAGGCTTCGACATTCTTCCGCGCCTGATCCCGGGCCAGGTCCACGAACTGTCGCTGTTGCGCCTGCCGCACGAACGCCCTGCGCGCGGACCTGTAGTTCACCCGGTTGAGGTCCTGGACGACATCGGCGTTCAGGGTCAGCAACCCGCCGTTCGCCGCCCGCGCGCGCTCCGGCTGGAAGGCGGGATCACCGATCATCAGCGGCGGCAGCTTCACGTGAACCGTCTGCGTCTCCTTGTCGAAGGTGAGGTGCTCCGGCCGCAGTCGCGACATGTCCACGAAGTAGCTGACCGTGGCCGGAACGGTGAGTTCCTGGCTGGTCTTCAGCAAGCCTCCCAGGTCGGACTTCTCCGCCGCCACGCGGACGTCGCCGGTATACTGGTAGACCACCAGCCGGTTCTCGGCCTGGAGGTTGGTGACCGTCGCGGCCAGGACACGTTCCGTCTGCTGACTGAAGACGCCGAGGCTCCTGACCTGGGTGTCGGAGGACTCCCGCTGCGCGGCGCCATGGCCCGCATAAAAGCCCCCCGTGACCAACGCGGCCACGACACCGGCGCCGGCGATCCAGGTCATAGTCTTCCCAGCCATGCCGCGCCTCACAAGGGGTGATCAGACCATGTTACCCGGCCAGCCGCGGATCGCCCCATGAGTTCTCTCGGGCCGCAAAGCTCGTATGGGGACAGCCCCCCTCCAACGGCCCCCTCACCCTACCCTCTCCCCCGCGAAGGGGGAGAGGAGGGACCACTGGAAGCCTGCCGCTGAACTCTCCTCTCCCGCCTGCGGGTGTTCGGACCGGAGACATCCGTGACGGGCGTTCGGGGACATCCGTCACACCACCGTCAACCCCTTCCGGCTTCGGCCGCGGCGCCCCCAGGCTGTTCAGGACTGTCCACGAACCACACGAACGGGTTGGTCGAACGCCGCCGCCCCTACCCCCGCTCATCCCGGCGAAGGCCGGGACCCAGATTCATCCCGCACGGCTGGAGGTTATCGCCGGTCGAGGTCTGGCTTCGCGAACACCGACGTGGATTTCACCTGGGTCCCGGCCTTCGCCGGGATGAGCGGGTGGAAACTACCCCGCGATCGCCGCCGCGTCCCTGTCGCCCGTGCGGATCCGCAGCGCCTGTTCCAGGTCGAGCACGAAGACCTTGCCGTCGCCGATCTTGCCGGTGTTGGCGGTGCGCGACACGGCCTCGATGACGGCGGTGGCGATGTCGTCGGGGACGGCGATCTCCAGCTTCACCTTGGGCAGCAGCTTCACCTCGTACTCGGCGCCCCGATAGACCTCGGTCTTGCCGCGCTGGCGGCCGTAGCCGCGCACCTCGGTGACCGTCAGGCCCGAGGCGCCGGCCTCGGTGACGGCGTCCAGCACCGCGTCGAGGCGGCTGGGCTTGATGATCGCGACGATCATTTTCATGGGCGTTACTCCGGCTAGAGCCAATGTTGGGAGCGTGACGGGCGCCTGAACCGGTACCCACTTCAGGCTGTCACGCTCCTGGTCGCCTGGGCGGCCGTGTGAACCTTCAAGCTAGGGCGAACCGGGCCCCACTCCAAGGGGGGGCCTAGTCGGATCGGCGCGGCGCCCGGGAAACAGGCGCCCGGCCGGCCGGCAGGGGATTGAGGGCCGGGACCGCCACCCGGACCCGGGCGCGGTGGGCGCGGGGCTTGACGGCGAAGGTCTGTTTCACCGCCTCCATCAGCACCAGGCCCGCGAACCCCGGCCACAGGCGCGAGCCGGCCTGTTCGAAGCCCTCGGCCCAGCCGGCCATCCAGGGGACCGGCGGCAGGTACAGGGCCCGCGTCCAGCCCGAGGGCTCCAGCTCGGCCTCCCGCAGCAGTTCGGCCAGCTGGCCCCGCGTATAGGGGCGGCCGTGGCCGAAGGGGGTGGCCTCGGCGTTGGCCCACAGGCCGTTGCGCGCCGCCACCACCAGGATCACCCGGCCCGAGGGCGACAGCACCCGCCAGACCTCCCGCAGCAGGCCCACCGGATCGGGGCTCTCCTCGATGGCGTGGACCGCCAGGATGCGGTCAAACAGCGCGTTCTGGAACGGCAGGGCGTCCTCGGCGGTCAGCGTCGCCAGGTTGCGGTCGCCGGCCGGCCACACCTCCACCCCCTGCTGAGCCGGCATGGCCGCCACCACCCGGCGCGCCGTGGGCCGCAGGGCGCCCAGGAACGGGGTGGCGTAGCCGAGGCCGAGGATATCGAGCGCATGGCCGTCGCCCCAGGTCTCCAGCACCTTGCGCGCCGTCATCTCGCGCGCCGCCCGCCCCAGCTTGGAGGCGTAGAACTGGCGGAGCTCGAGGACATCGCGGCGCATGAGGGGGAACTTAGGGTGGCCCTCGACTTATCGCGACCCCCAACCTAAGTCCGAGGGACAAGAGACGCCGGGAGAAGTCGCCATGTCGGTCACCGTCCACCAGTTCCCCTGCCTGTCGGACAATTACGGCTTCCTGGTGCGCGATGACGCCACCGGCCTGGCCGCCTGCATCGACACCCCCGACGCGCCGGCCATCCTGGCGGAGCTGGCCAAGCTGGGCTGGAAGCTGGATCTGATCCTCAACACCCACTGGCACCCCGACCACGCGGGCGGCAACGCGGCGATCAAGGCGGCCACCGGCGCCACCGTCGTCGGCCCCGCCGAGGTGGAGCGCCTGACCCCCGTCGACCGCCAGGTGGCCGGCGGCGACACCGTGAAGCTGGGGGAGACCCGCTTTGCGGTGATCGAGTCCGGCGGCCACACCCTGGGCCACATCGCCTTCCACGACGCGGCCGACAAGGTGGCCTTCGTCGGCGACACCCTGTTCACGCTGGGCTGCGGGCGGCTGTTCGAGGGGACGCCGGCCCAGATGTGGGACAGCCTGGCGCGCCTGGCCGCCCTGCCCGATGACACCGCTGTCTATTGCGCCCACGAGTACACGGCGTCCAACGCCCGCTTCGCCCTGTCGGTGGACGCCAGCCCCGAGCTGAAGACCCGGGCCGAGGCGATCTTCGCGGCCCGCGAGCGCGGCGAGTGGACCGTGCCCACCACCATCGGCCTGGAGAAGGCCACCAACCCCTTCCTCCGCGCCCCCCTGCTCAAGCCCGGCATGGCCCCGCACGAGGCCTTCGGCGCGGTGCGCGCCGCCAAGGACGCCTTCAAGGGCTAGGCGCGCACACTTGGCGGCACCTCGACGGTCACCTGTCGGCCTATGTCGGCCGGCCCGGGCCCTTACGGGATAAGGATCGGTTGGCGCGTCGGGGCCGCGGAAGGGCGTTGTCTTCCCTCCGCGGCCGTCACCAGGTCAGCGACTGCCGGCAGCCGCCATGATCCGGTCGGAGGAGGGTCGGCCGGCCAGGCCGTCATGGGGGGTGATGGTGATGCGCATGACCCCCTGCTGCACCGAGGCGCTGGGCCTGTGCCCCTCCACCAGCTTGACCTTGCTGAAGCGGGCGATCAGGGCCGGACCGCCGGGCCGCTTGGACATCCGGATCACCGCCTCGGAGGTCACCAGGGCCGCGTCGGCCACCAGGGCCGAGGAGGCGGGCGAGGCGTCGGCCTCGAAGGGGATCAGCCGGCGCGCCGCCCGGGTCGCCCGGGCGCTGGCCTGGGCCAGGCGCTCCAGCAGCTGCTGGGGCCCGAGCGCCGGCAGCCGCAGGGCCGGACCACCCCCGGCCAGGGCCGCCGCCGTCCCGCCGGGCCGGTCCTCGGTGAACAGGGTCAGGCCCCCCAGGCGGGTGGCCCGCAGCACCGGCTCGCCCAGGTCGTTCTTGTAGATGATGTCGCCGCGCGGCGCGGGCTGGGGCTTGAGCGCCCAGACCTCGGGGCTGTCCTGGAACTTCAGCAGCGGCCGGTTCTGGCTGCGGTCGAGGACGAAGACGTCGCCCTCCTGACTGACATAGCGGGCGACCGGCGGCGACTGGTTGCGACCCGCCGCCGGGTGCTGGCCGAACAGGCTCTCCCGCAGATTGTCGGCGGGCCCGGCCCAGGCCGGACCAGCCAGCCCCGCCACGGCCAGGGCCGTGACGAAGGCAAGCTTGCACGCAGGCGCCGGAGTTTCGCTTCTCATCAGGGGGGTGTGATGCTCGACGAGTGGGGCGCTTTTTGGACGCCAATAGGCCTAGGCTCAAGCTTCACACGCCTTGATCCCCGGGGTGTGGCGCGGGCGCCCTACCCCGCCATGTACTGACCGCCGTTGAGCGAGAGGGTCGAGCCGGTGACGTAGCCGGCATGCTCGCCCGCCAGGAAGGCCACCATGTCGGCGATCTCCTCGCCCTTGCCCAGCCGGCCCACCGGGATCTGGCTGATGATCGAGGCCAGCACGTTCTCGGGCACCGCCTGCACCATCTCGGTGTCGATATAGCCCGGCGCGATGGCGTTGACCGTCACCCCCTTGCGGGCGTTCTCCAGGGCCAGAGCCTTGGTGAAGCCGATGACCCCGGCCTTGGCGGCGGAGTAGTTGGTCTGGCCCATCTGGCCCTTCTGGCCATTGATCGACGAGATGTTGATGATCCGGCCCCACTCGCGCTCGCGCATGCCCTCGATCACGTGGCGGGTCATGTTGAAGACGCTATCCATATTGACCCGGATGACCTCGGACCACTGCTCGGGCTTCATCTTGTGGAAGACGCCGTCGCGGGTGATGCCGGCGTTGTTGACCAGCACGTCGATGGGGCCCAGCTCGGCCGTCACCAGGTTCACCGCCCGCTCGCAGTCCTCGAAGCTTCCGACATTGCCCTTGACCACCATGACGCCCAGTTCCTTGGCGCAGGCGGCGGCGGCCTCCTCGTTCCCGGAGTAGCCAGCCGCGACACTCATGCCGTCGGCCTTCAGGCGCTCACAGATCGCCCGGCCGATGCCCCGGGTTCCGCCCGTGACAAATGCGACTCTCGCCATTCCCGTTTCTCCCTAAAATCGGTTCCCGCGCCGGTTGCTCCGGCGTTGGGTATTGCGTGAATGGCTAGACTTGCTCGACGCACATGGCCACGCCCATCCCGCCGCCGACGCACAGCGTCGCCAGGCCCTTCTTGGCCCCCGACCGCTTCATCTCGTGCAGCAGGGTGGTCAGGATGCGGGCGCCCGAGGCGCCGATGGGGTGGCCGATGGCGATGGCGCCGCCGTTGACGTTCACCTTCGCCGGATCGAGACCCAGGTCGCGGACCACGCAGATCGACTGGGCGGCGAAGGCCTCGTTGGACTCGATGAGGTCAAGGTCGCCCACCGACCAGCCGGCCTTTTCCAGGGCCTTGCGGCTGGCGGGGATCGGGCCCGTGCCCATGATCTCGGGATCGACGCCGGCCGACGCCCAGGAGGCGATTCGGGCCAGGGGCTTCAGGCCGCGCTTCTTGGCTTCTTCGGCGCTCATCAGCACCAGGGCCGCGGCGCCGTCATTGAGGCCCGAGGCGTTGGCCGCGGTGACCGAACCTTCCTTGTTGAAGGCCGGACGCAGGCCCGAGACGCTGTCGAGGGTGGCGCCGTGGCGGATGTATTCGTCCTGGTCGACAATGGTGTCGCCCTTGCGCCCCTTGATGGTGACCGGCGCGATCTCGCCGGCGAACCGGCCGGCCTTCTGGGCGGCCTCGGCCTTGTTCTGGCTGGCGACGGCGAACTCATCCTGCTCGGCCCGGGTGATCTGCCAGCGCGAGGCGATGTTCTCGGCCGTCTGGCCCATGTGGTAGCCGTGGAAGGCGTCCAGCAAACCATCCTTGATCATGGTGTCGACGAAGGTGGTGTCCCCCATCTTCGTGCCGGTGCGCAGCTGCGAGGCGTGCGGCGACTGGCTCATGCTCTCCTGGCCGCCGGCGATGACGATGCCGGCCGAGCCGTCGGCGATCTGCTGGGCGCCCAGAGCCACGGCGCGCAGGCCCGAGCCGCAGAGCTGGTTTAGGCTCCAGGCGGGGCTTTCCTGCGGGATGCCGGCGTTGATGGAGGCCTGGCGGGCGGGGCCCTGGCCGGCGCCGGCCTGCAGCACCTGGCCCATGATCACCTCCTCGACATCGGCGGCGGTGATGCCGGCGCGCTCGATGGCGGCCTGGATGGCGATCTTGCCCAGTTCATGCGCCGGAAGAGCGGCGAGCGCCCCATTAAACGATCCGACCGGGGTGCGGGCGGCCGAGACGATGACGACGTCGGACATGGCGGGCTCCTTCAAGCGCTTGAACCTCTATCTATCGAGAACCGCTCCCGAATGAGCAAGGGGGTGAAATCGTTCGCGTTCCACCGCAGCGCGCTTTGCGAACGCGCTCGCATCCGCGATACTGCGCCGCAAGATAGGGGCGCGCCGCGGGGGGCGGGTTCAAAGAAGGATTTGGGATGGCGGACGCTCAGGGTAACAGCGGCAAGTCCAACGAAGACCGCGTGGTCATCAAGAAGTACGCCAACCGGCGGCTCTACAACACCGCGTCGAGCTCCTATGTGACGCTCGAGCACCTGGCCGACATGGTCAAGCAGGGCGTCCACTTCGTGGTCTATGACGCCAAGTCCAACGAGGACATCACCCGCTCGGTGCTCACCCAGATCATCGTGGAAGAGGAAGGGCGCGAGGGGCAGAATTTGCTGCCGATCCAGTTCCTGCGCCAGCTGATCGGCTTCTACGGCAACTCCATGCAGGCCTTCCTGCCGTCCTATCTGGAACTGTCGCTCTCGACCTTCGCCGAGCAGCAGGAGCGGATGCGCACCCAGTTCTCGACCCTCGGCCAAGGCGCCGGCATCGGGGTCTATGACGACCAGATCCGCCAGAACCTGGCCCTGTTCGACCGGGCGATGAAGATGTTCTCGCCCTTCGCCTACACCCGCACCGACGAACCCACGGCGGCCCAGCGGCCGCCCGAACCCGCCCCCGCTCCGGCGGCCGACGCGGCCCTGGACGAGATGAAGCGGCGCATGGAGGAGATGCAGGCCCAGATCGAGAAACTGATCTCGAAAACCTGACGCTCCAGTTTTTTAACGAAGGCGGGGTCAGGATCAGGTCGTCATGACCTCGCCGATCGACCCCATTCGCAGAGCCGCCCAGGCCCGCCGGGCCCAACGGGCGCGGACGGACGACTCCGAGGATATCCACGACAACGAGGACCGCAGCGTCCCGGCGATCGTCGCGGGCGAGCCGGTGCGTCCGATTCCCGACCGCTCGGCCGAGGGCGCCAGCGTGTTCAGCGCCCAGCTCATGGGCCAGGACGGCCAACGCCGCGGTCTGCGCGGCGGACCCGAGACGCTCGGCGCGGCAAGAAATGTCTATGGGGCCACCGAATGGTCCGGCAAGGCTGACCGCCGCACCCGCAAGGGCTCCATCGGCAAGACCGAAATCTAGCGTCTAAGCCGGGCCAACTCGGATTCGAGCGCCGCCACCCGCCGTTCCAGCGCCGTGATCCGCGCCTCTGGCCCGCCGCCGGGGACCGGCGTGGACACCCCCGCCTGCCGGGCGATCTCAGCCGCAGCGAGGCCCAGCAGTTCGGCGAAGGCCGCCACCTCGCCCGCCGACAGCTCCCGCTGATCCTTGAACACCAGGGTGAGATCGGCCTCGCTCATCCCCGCGGCGGCGGCCATCACGCGCCTTGAGAGGCCGCGTTCGGCCAGCTGCGCGTCGAACCAGGCCGCGTCGAAGAAGAGGGCCATCAGCCCCCCCGGCTCTGGCGCCGGTCTTGCTTGAACGATTGGGTAACCATCCCAACGGGGCGCCCCATGTTCGCAATTATCCGCATGTTCGACGTCGCCGTGGTGGCCCTGATCTTCACGGCCCTCACCTAGATCTGATCAGATGGCGTCGGGGTTGAAGTCCACGTCCCGGCGGGCCGAGACGATGGTGACGATGAAGCCGGCGAGCACGTCCAGCAGCACCATGATCGTCAACAGGAAGAAGGTGGAGGTCGCAAAGGCCGGCGCCAGCAGGAATTCCACCAGGCAGACGATGAACAGGATCATCGACAGGGAGTGATTGACGATGGCGATCCGCCGGCTGGTGGTCGATTTCAGCAGCTCGATGAACAGCACCACCAGGGCCGCGGCCAGCAAGAGGTCGCCCAGACTCACCGGCCAGGCGGCCCGCGAGGTCATCTGGATGACGAAGAGTTCCTCGTTCATCCGCGTCGAGGCGTCGAAGGCCGAGAACCCCCCGGTCAAGGTGAGCGCAATCAGATTGTAGACCAGCACCGGCAGCAGCAGCAGCGGAAACGCGGCGAACATCGCGGAAACCCCCTTGGCCGGCCCCCCGGCGATACACCAGGGTTAGCCGACTTGGCGGCGCCCGCAAAGATGGTTCACCTGGCTGGGGTGGCTAGACCTCGTCGGCCCCGCCCGGATTGCGCGACCGGGTCTGCAGCCACATCACCCCAAACAGGTCGGAGACCGAGGCCATCAACCGGCCGAAGTTGGTGTATTTCGACGCGCCGGTCTGGCGGTGGCGGTGGTTCACCGGCCGGAAATCCACCTGGTAACCCTCGCGGATCATCAGGGCCGGGATGTAGCGGTGGATGTGATCGAAATAGGGCAGCCGCAGGAAGGCTTCTCGGCGAAAGGCCTTCAGCCCGCAACCGGTGTCGTTGGCGGTGTCCTTCAGCAGACGCTTGCGGACGCCGTTGCCGAACTTCGAGGCGATCTTCTTGGCCTGGCTGTCCTGGCGCTTGACCCGTTCGCCGCCCACCAGGGCGAGGTCGGCCGGACCGGCGAGCAGGGCGTCCACCAGCTTGGGGCCGTCGGCGGGATCATTCTGCCCATCGCCGTCCAGGGTGACGATGATGGCCCCGCGCGCCGCCAGGACACCGGTGCGGATCGCGCGGCTCTGACCGGAATTGGAGCGGTGGCTGAGGACGCGGAGTTGGGGCAGCTCGGTCTTCAGGGCGGTGAGCGCGGCCACGGTGGCGTCCCGCGAGCGGTCGTCGACAAAGACCATCTCGTAGTTGCGGCCCTCGAAGGCGGCGGCGATCTCCCGCGCCAGGCCGGGCGCGGCCCCCTCCTCGTCAAAGACGGGAACCACCACGGAGATGTCGGGCGCTGAGGCTGCGGATATGGCCATGTCCTCTCCTTACCGGAAAAGTCGGCGCCTGGAAGGATCGTGCTATTCAAGCGCTCATGACTCTGGACGGCTTCATCGAACGTTGGAGCCGGGGTTGGCGTGGGCCGGCCCTGGCCGCCCTGATCGCCTTCCTGGCAGGCCTGCCCGGCGTCTTCGCCGTGCCGCCGCTGGATCGCGACGAATCACGCTTCGCCCAGGCGACAGCCCAGATGCTGGAGACCGGCGACTTCGTGGTGATCCGCTTCCAGGATGAGCCCCGGTTCAAGAAGCCTGTGGGAATCTACTGGATGCAGGCTGGATCGGTGGCCCTGCTGTCTCAATCCGAGGCGCGGGACATCTGGGCCTACCGGATTCCCTCGCTCCTCGGAGCGATGCTGGCGGCCGCGGCCTGCGCCTGGGGCGCCGCGGTGTTCTTCGGCGGGCCCACCGGCCTGCTGGCGGGGGGCCTCTTCGCCTCAACCCTGCTGTTGTCCTCCGAAGCCTTCATCGCCAAGACAGACGCGGTGCTGGCGGGAACCACCACCCTGGCCTTGGCCGCCCTGGGGCGGATCTATGCCGGCAGCCTCAACGGCGCGCCGGCCGGACGGCTGACGCGGCTGCTGTTCTGGCTGGGCCTCTCAGTGGCCGTGCTGGTGAAGGGGCCGGTCGGACTGATGGTGGTGGCCCTCACCGCCGCGACCCTCTGGATCTGGGACCGTAAGGCGCCCTGGCTGAAGCGCCTGGGCTGGAGCTGGGGCCTGATCCTGTTCGCCGCGGTCATCGGACCGTGGGCCTGGGCGGTGACGGTCGCCACCGACGGCGGATTCTGGAGCGCTGCGGTGGTGGGCGATCTGGCGCCCAAGCTGGCGGGCGGCCAGGAGAGCCACGGCGCGCCCCCCGGCTATCACACCCTGGCGACCCCGCTGCTGTTCTTCCCGGCCGCCCTGCTGCTGCCCGCGGCCCTGGTGTTCGGCTGGCGCAACCGCGCCGAGCCGGGCGTGCGATTCGCACTGGCCTGGCTGGTTCCGGCCTTCCTGGTCTTCGAGCTGACCCCCACCAAGCTGGTCCACTACACCTTGCCCACCTATGGCGCCCTGGCCTGGCTGGCTGCGGCCGCTTTGCGCGAGACCCTGGGCGGCCGCGTGCGCTGGGCCGGCGCCGGCCTGTCGGCCCTGGTGGGCCTGCTCCTGGCGGTCGGCGTGGGCTATCTGATGGCCGAGTACGGCGACGCCTCCGACCTCCCCGCGGCCCTGGTCACCGGCGCCCTGCTGGCGGCGGCGGGGCTGGCCGGCGCCTACCTGCTGATGCGCGGCCAGGCGGCCACCGCCCTGGTTACCGCCTGCGGCCTGGGCATCCTGGGCCACACCGCCCTGGCGGCCGCCTTCGCGCCCCGGCTGGAGCCGCTGTGGATCTCGCAACGCACCGAGCATGCCCTGGCCGCGGCCCGCCTGCTGCCCCGCCAGGGGATCGCGCCCGCGCCGGTCGCGGTGGCCGGCTATGCCGAGCCCAGCCTGGTCTTCGCCCTGGGCACCCCCACCGACCTGGGCGGCCCCGACCAGGCCGCCGAGGCCCTGGCCGACAACCGCCCCGCCGTGGTGGAGAGCCGCGAGCAGAAGGCCTTCGACGCCGCCATCAAGGCGCGCGGGCTGAAACCGCGCCAGATCGGCGAAGTCAGCGGCCTGGACTATTCCAACGGCGACGAGACCACCCTGCGCATCTACGCCCCGCCGCCCACGCCCCCGGAGGCCGCGCCATGAGCCGCTTCATAGAGATCGTCGAGGTCGGCCCGCGCGACGGCCTTCAGAACGAGAAGGCCCTTCTGGATGTCGACCAGAAGCTGGCTTTCATCGCCCGGCTGGAGGCCGCCGGCGCCAGGCGGATGGAGACCGTGTCCTTCGTCAATCCAAAGCGCGTGCCCCAGATGGCCGGCGCCGAGGAGGTGATGGAGAGCCTGCCCACCACCGCCGGACGGTCCCGCATCGGCCTGGTGCTGAACATGAAGGGCTGGGAGCGGGCGGTGGCCGCCAATTGCGACGAGGCCAACGTGGTGGTCTGCGCCACCGACGGCTTCGGCATCCGCAACCAGGGCGCAAGCGCCGCAGAGCAGATGGCGGCCCTTGCCGCCATCGCCGCGCGCCGGGAGGCCGAGGGCGGACCGCCGATCAGCGTCACCTTCTCCGTCGCCTTCGGCTGCCCCTTCGACGGGGAGGTCAGCCAGGACCAGGTGGTGGCCCTGGCCCGCGAGGCCGCGAGCCTGAACATCGCCGAGATCGCCCTGGCCGACACCATCGGCGTCGCCGACCCCTGGACCGTGCGGGCCCGGGTCGAGGCGGTGAAGGCGGTGATCGGGACCAAGAAGCTGCGCCTGCACTTCCACGACACCCGCAACACCGGCCTGGCCAACGCCTATGCCGGGGTTGAGGCGGGCGTCGATATCCTGGACGCCAGCTGCGGCGGCCTGGGAGGCTGTCCCTTTGCGCCGGACGCCACCGGGAACATCGGCACCGAGGACCTGGTCTACATGCTGGAGCGGGCGGGATTCTCCACCGGCTACGACCTGTCGGCCCTGATCAGCACGGCCAGATGGGTGTCGGATCTGCTGGGAAAACCGCCGACCTCGTCGGTGGCGCGGGCGGGGCTGTTCCCCGCCTGAGGAGCCCTAAGTGGCGCGGCCGCGCACGCGCCACATGACGGGGCGCGCGACAGCGGTGCAGACGATGATCGGCGAGAGCAGCCAGGCCAGCAACGTCTCGGAGATGCTCTCCGCCCGCTTTCGGAAATAGCGGGCCAGGCCGACGCCCTTGTGGAATTCCACCTTGATGGGGCTGGCGTGGCTGGTGTGGCCCAGGTGGACCACCTCGGCCTTCGGTTGGAACAGCACGATGCCGCCGGCGCGGCGCACGCGCCAGCACAGGTCCACGTCCTCGACGTGCAGGAAATAGCCCTCGTCGAAGCCCTGGACGGCGTCGAAGTCCTCACGGCGCATGGCGAAGCACGCGCCGGAGATTGTGGGGATGGCGGCCACCGAGTCGGGGGGCGCTTCGTTTTCCCAGTGCACTTCGTACCGGCTCCAGGCCGGAACGCGCTTGGAGAGGTGGCTAAGGCTCATCAGGGCGCTGATCGGGGTGATGTCACCCCGGCGGGCGCCGCGCTGCTCCGTGCGATCGGTGTTCAGCACTCGGCCGCCGACGATGCAGGGGACCGGACGACCCTCGATGGCGCGCACCAGTTCGGTGACGCAGCCCGGCTGCAGGAAGGCGTCGGGATTGAGGAAGACGATCACCTCGCCGCTGGCGGCCCGGGCCCCCAGGTTTGCGCCGCGCGCGAAGCCCACATTGCCCTGGCCGCTGATCAGAACCACGCGGCGGTCCCGCTCGGCGAGGTCGCTGAGGCGCGCCGCCTCCATGCGGGTCGAACCGTTGTCGACGATGACGAACTCATCGACCGCGGGATCGGCCAGAACGCAGGCGACACTTTCCTCGAGGGCCGCACCGGTCATGTACACGACCATGACCACCGACACCTTGCGGCGCGCCCTTACGAAATCAGGCGTTGGCGCGGGTTCGAAGGCGACGATCGGTGCGGCGATGCCGTTCATCCAGCCTCCCTGGCCCCGACCGGTTCACGGGGCGAAGCCGAAGCCGCCGCCGTGGAACGAGCAACATCGGGCGCTAAGGCCTCCAAGGCAAGGGTCTTCGCGGCTTGGGCGAGCGAAAGGATTTCCTGCCCATCCGATCCAAACCGCCGCAAAGCCACCTTGCCCTCCTCGGCTTCCCGCCGCCCGACCACGGCGATCACCGGGGCCTTGGCGAGACTGTGCTCACGAATCTTGTAGTTGATCTTCTCGTTGCGAAGATCTGTCTCGACCCGCAGGCCCGCCGCGCGCAATTCTTGAGCGACCGCCAAGGCATAGTCATCGGCATCGGACGTAATTGTGGCGACCACCACCTGCGTGGGGGCCAGCCAGAGCGGGAAAGCCCCGGCGTGATTCTCGATCAGGATGCCCAGGAAGCGTTCCACGGCCCCGAACACCGCCCGGTGTAGGACCACTGGCCGCTGCTTGGAGCCGTCCTCCGCGGTATATTCGGCGTCCAGTCGCTCGGGCAGGACGAAGTCGAGCTGCAGGGTGCCGCACTGCCACGTCCGGCCGATGGCGTCGCGCAGGTGGAACTCGAGCTTGGGACCATAGAAGGCGCCCTCGCCCGGCATCCGCTCGATCCCAATGTTCACCGCCTGGCGGGCGGCCCGTTCGAGCTTGTCCTCGGCGATGTCCCAGACCTCATCGGTGCCGGCCCGCAGATCAGGGCGCAGGGCAAGCTTGACGCTGTCCAGGTGCACGCCGAAGTCGGAATAGACCGAGTTGAGCAGGCGCACGAACCTGGTCGTCTCCTCCTCGATCTGGTCCTCGCGGCAGAAGATGTGGGCGTCGTCCTGGGTGAAGGCGCGCAGGCGCATGATCCCATGCAGGGCGCCCGACGGCTCATAGCGATGGCAGGCCCCGAACTCGGCTAGCCGCAGCGGCAGGTCCCGATAACTCTTTTGCCCCACGTTGAAGATCTGGATGTGTCCCGGACAGTTCATCGGTTTCACGGCCAGCTCTTCGCCTTCCGTCGTTTCGCAGACGAACATGTTGGCGCCGAATTTTTCCCAGTGCCCGGAACGGTCCCAAAGGCCGCGGTCCATGATCTGGGGCGTCTTGACCTCCTGGTAGCCGCCCGCGTCCAGACGGCGACGGATATAGTCTTGAACCGTGCGGAACAGGGTCCAGCCCTTGGGGTGCCAGAAGATCATGCCCTTGGCCTCTTCCTGCAGGTGGAAGAGGTCCATGGCCCGGCCGATCTTGCGGTGGTCGCGCTTCTCGGCTTCCTCGATGCGCGTCAGATAGGCTTCGAGGTCGGCCTCGCTGGCCCACGCCGTGCCGTAGATGCGCTGCAGCTGGGCGTTGCGGTGGTCTCCACGCCAGTAGGCGCCGGCCAGCTTCGTCAGCTTGAAGGCCTTGCCCACATGCTTGGTGGAGGGCAGGTGCGGCCCCCGGCACAGGTCCTTCCACTGGCCCTGACGGTAGACGGTGATCTCGTCGGTCCCGGGCAGGTCGGAGATGATCTCGGCCTTGTAGGCCTCGCCGATCTCCGTGAAGTGGGCGATGGCCTCCTCGCGGTTCCAGACCTCGCGCGTGATCGGCTCGTCGCGATCGACGATCTCCTTCATGCGCTGTTCGATCTTGGCCAGGTCGTCCAGGCTGAAGGGCGTGGCCCGGGCGAAGTCGTAATAGAAGCCATCCTCGATGGCCGGGCCGATGGTCACCTGGGTGCCGGGAAACAGCTCCTGCACCGCTTCGGCCATCACGTGGCTGGCGTCATGGCGGATGGTGTCGAGGGCCTCGGGCGCGTCCCGCGTCAGGATCTCGAACACACCGCCCGAAGGTAGGGCGCGATCCAGGTCATAGAGCTCGCCGTCCAGCTTGATGAGGACGGCGCGCTTTTCCAGGGACTTGGCGATGGAGGCGGCTACGGACCGGCCCGTGGCGCCGTCTTCGTACTGGCGCTGGGAGCCGTCGGGGAAAATCAGGTCGATCATGTTTCACACGTCCATTTCCGGGCGGAGCCCTTGGGCTTCCCGCGCGGCGGGGGCGGCGGGTCATAGCCCGAACCGCCCAGAGGATGACAGCGGCACAGCCGCCGGACCGCGAGCCAGGAGCCGCGCCAGGGGCCGTGCCCGATCAGGGCCTCCGCCGCATATTCCGAACAGGTCGGAAGAAACCGGCATTGGCGCCCGATCCAGGGCGAAAGCGTCAGCTTGTAAGCGCGGAGCCCACCTCTGACGCAGGTTTCATAAAAGGTCATGCCGGGACGCAGACGCCTTGCAAATCAACCGCAGCGATTACGCCGACGGTTGGTGGCGATCAAGCTATGCCGGCGCGGCTAGTTCGGGTGCTCGCCTGCCGGACAGCATCGGTCGCGGCCTCGAACGCCAGTAGCGTCGAGGTGTGGCGGGCCGGGTAATCCTTCACGGGCGCGAGCATCTCTAGGTCCGAAAAACGTCCAACAGGCGCAGCTGCGCCGTCCTTCAACATAGCACGGAACTGATCGCGGGCCATCTCGATCTCCGCGAGCGTCGCCCCCAGCACGTGGGCGCCGAGCACGGCCGCGGACGCCTGGCCAAGCGCGCAGGCCTTCACGTCCTGGGCGAACTGGCCGACGCGGTCGCCGTCCATGATCACGTCGATGGTCACTCGGCTGCCGCACAGCTTGGACACCTTTTCCGACGACCCCTGCGGCGCGGGCAGGCGACCACTGTGCGGCAGGTTCGCGGCCAGCTTCAGCAGCTTGGTGGAATAGAGCTCGTCGATCATGAGGCCGATGTGGGGTTTCCACTCTCCGCCCGCCACTGGGCCTCGGCGCGAACCTTCAGCGCCTCCCCCATGGCCGCGAAGCCGCGGTACATCTTGCGGCCCATCCGCTTGGCGACGTAGCGGCCCAGCAAGCCGCCCATGATCTCACCATTGGCGAAGATGCAGCTCGCCTCAGCCAGCTCGTCGATCTCGAGATAGCGGACACTGCGCACCAGGCCGCCGGCCAAGCTCAGTTTCCAGTGCAGCAGATTGGCCGGGGTCCAGTCGGTGATCACCGGCCGGATGGTCTCGGGCGACTCGCCGGGCAGGTTCAGGGTCAGGACCAGGGTGTCGCCGATAGCGATCCTGCCCACGGCCTGGGTGTAGAGCGGGTTCCATTCCGACCAGGCGTCCAGGTCGGCCAACACTTCCCAGATCACCCGCGCCGGGGCCTGGACCCCGATGCGGTGCTCGATCTTCTCACCACCTGGTCCGCCACCGCCGCCGGACTTCTTGAAGGTCAGGCCCGCGCCGGGGGTGAAGACCTTGGGGGCATTGATCGCCGGCATCAGCTCTGTTCCTTGATCCGCCAGGTCGCGCCGGTCGGATTGTCCATGACCTCGATGTTCAACGCGGTGAGCTCGCCACGGATGCGGTCGGCGGCGGCCCAGTCCTTGGCGGTCCGCGCCGCCACACGGTCCGCGATCAGGCCGTCCACCTTGTCGCGCAACTCGTCGGAGACCCCGGCCTGGAACCAGTACTCCGGATCGGCGAACAGGAAGCCCATCAGGTTCGCCGAGGCCAGCAGCTCGCCCTTGGCGTAGGCCCGATCGTCGCCGCGGGCGGTCTCCAGGGCCGTGGCCATGGCGAACAGCTCAGCCATGGCGGCGGGCGTGTTGAGGTCGTCCTCGAGGGCTTCCAGGAAGGCGACGGACGGCCCGGTGGCCTCCGCCTTCACCTCGCTGGAGCGGCGCAAGGCGCCGTAGAGGCGGTCGAGGGCCTTCTTGGACTGCTCGATCAGCTCCTCGGTCCAGTCCAATGGCGCCCGGTACTGGCCCACCAGAAGCGCCCAGCGCAGGGCCTCCCCCGGCGCCTGTTGGATCAGCTGGTGAACGAGAGCGACATTGCCGACGCTCTTGGACATCTTCTCGGCGCCCATGTTCAGAAAGCCGTTGTGCATCCAATAGCGGGCGTATTCGGCCTCCGCGCCCTGGCCATGCTCGTGGCCAGCGCACAGGCCCTGGGCCATCTCGTTCTCATGGTGCGGGAACAGCAGGTCGATACCGCCCCCGTGGATGTCGATGGGCAGGCCCAGGGCCTGCTCGATCATGGCCGAGCACTCGATGTGCCAGCCGGGCCGGCCCGGACCCCAGGGGCTTTCCCAGACCGGCTCGTTGTCCTTCGACGGCTTCCACAGCACGAAGTCCGCGGGGTGCTGCTTGTAGGGGGCCACGTCGACGCGGGCGCCGGCGATCATGTCCTCCATCGGGTGACCCGACAACTTGCCGTAGTCGGAATAGGCCTGGGTGTCGAAGAGCACGTGACCCTCGGCGACGTAGGCGGCGTTGTTGCGGACCAGCCGGCCGATCATGGCGATGATGGCGTCCATGGTCTGGGTGGCGCGGGGCTGATGGGTGGGACGAAGGGCGCCCAGCACCGACATGTCGGCGTTGTAGATATCGAGATAGCGGTCGGTGATGACCGAGATGTCGACGCCTTCTTCAGCGGCCTTCTTGTTGATCTTGTCGTCCACGTCGGTGACGTTGGCGGCGTAGATCACCGCGTCCGCGCCATAGGTATGGCGCAGCAGACGGAACAGGACGTCGAAGGCCACGACGGGCCGGGCGTTGCCGATATGGGCGTAATTATAGACCGTCGGACCGCAGACATACATCGTCACCCGCTTCGGATCGCGGGGGGCGAAGGGCCGCTTGGCGCGGGCCATGGTGTCGTAGAGATTCAAAGTCATAGGGTCTGACGCTGCGTAACAGTTGCCGGGAAAGGCTTGCGCCCCATATACAGATGGGGCGTCAGGGAAGCCACGGTCTCGCAACCGGAAAGCTTCGCCTTACGTATAAGGGTGGCCACGCGTCTTTCCGGGACCTTCGTCCCGGCGCAACTCAGCCCTGGAAAGAACCGATCTCACATGGACGCTGGTACTCGCGACCGAACCCTCGTCGGAACGTCCGGCGTTGATCTTGAAGCCGTGAAGCGCCCGACGCGCGAAGAGGCGATGGAGGCTGTCCGCACCCTCATCGCATGGGCCGGCGACGACCCCAGGCGCGAAGGCGTGATCGACACCCCCAAGCGGGTGGTGGACGCCTATGGCGAGTGGTTCGAAGGCTACAGCCTCGATCCCGCCAAGGAACTCTCGCGCACCTTTGAAGACGTGCAGGGCTATGACGACATCGTCATGCTGCGCGAGATCGAGGTGGAGAGCCACTGCGAGCACCACATGGCGCCGTTCCTGGGGAAGGCCTACGTCGCCTACATGCCCACCAACCGGGTGGTGGGCATTTCAAAGCTGGCCAAGGTCGTCGAGATCTTCGCCCGCCGTCTCCAGACCCAGGAGACCATGACCCAGCAGATCGCCGACGCCATCACCGACAGCCTTCGGCCGGCCGGCGTGGCCGTCCTGATCGACGCCGCCCACCAGTGCATGACCACCCGGGGCGTGCACCATCGGCACGTCACCACCATCACCACCCAGTTCACGGGCGTGTTCAAGACCGACCCCACCCTGCGTCAGCGGTTCCTGGACTTCGTCAACCGCTAGGACTCTCGAGCATTTGGGTCCACCGGTTCCGGCCGGTGGACCAGGCTCACCAGCACGAAACTCAGCATCATCAGCAGATACCAGGACCCCAGCTTCGCCAGGCCGACAGGGCGCCATTCCGCGGCCTGTTGCGGATAGGTCCAGGTCGCGGTGAAGGTGCCGATGTTCTCGGCGAACCAGATGAACACCGCCACCAGCAGGAAGCCCAGCAGCATGGGCATGGTCCGGGCCTTGCGGTCCGGCCTGAACTGGAAGCTGGCCCGCCCGAACAGCAACACCGACAGGAGAAACAGACCCCAGCGGATGTCGACGATGTAGTGGTGGCTGAAGAAATTGATGTAGCTCAGCACCGCCAGCAGCCAAGGCCCCCAAAGCGGCGGGTACTTGCTGAACCGGATCTCGAACAATCGCCAGGCGCGGGCGATATAGCTGCCGATGGCGGCGTACATGAAGCCCGAAAACAGCGGCACCTCGCCAATCCTCAGGACCGAGGCCTCCGGATAGATCCAGGAGCCGTGGCTTGTCTTGAAGATCTCCATCACCGTGCCGACCACGTGGAAGACCGCGATCACCAGGGCCTCGTCCCATCGCTCCAGCTTGGTGGCCAGCAACAGGACCTGGAGGGTGAGCGCGGCGATCAGCAGGAAGTCGTAGCGGGCCAGGGCCGCATCGGCCGGCCACCAGAAGTGGCTGGCGATCAGCAGGGCCACCATCGCCCCGCCATAGAGGCAGGCCCAGGCTTGCTTCAGACCAAACAGCAGGAACTCATAGGCGAAGGCGTTGAACCTCGATCGCGCCGCCCAGGGACGGGCGGCCAGGTCCATCGTCGCCACCCGGCTCTTGATCCAGTCCTTGAGACTCATTCTGCGAGGCTAGCGCGAAGGCTGTGAACGGCGCCATATGCCGCCATGGCCAAGCCCACCTTCCCCACCGCGACCTCCAAGGACATCCTCGAACGCGGCGACCTGCTCGCCCCGCGGTTCGATTCCGCCGGCCTGATCCCGGCCATCGCCACCCATGCGGAGACCGGCGAGGTGCTGATGCTGGGCTATATGAACGCCGAGGCCCTGGAGCGGACGCTCGCGACGGGCGAGGTCTACTACTTCAGCCGCTCCCGCAATGAGCTCTGGCACAAGGGCGCCACCAGCGGCCAGATTCAGCTGGTTGAGGAGGTTCGCATCGACTGCGACCAGGACGCCATCCTGCTGAAGGTGACGCCAGAGGGCGACGGCGGCGCCTGCCACACGGGCTTCCGCACCTGCTTCTACCGGGTGGTGGAGAACGGCAAGCTGAAGGAACGTCTGCCGTGACCATCGTCCAGGCGCTGCTGGCTTTCACAGTGGCGGCTGGACTCCTGACCCTGACGCCCGGCCTGGACACCGCGCTGATCCTGCGGACCGCCGCGGTGGAAGGTCCCAGGCGTGCTGTCCTGGCCATGGTCGGGATACTCGCCGGCTGCTTTGTCTGGGGCGGGCTGGTGGCCGTGGGCCTGGGCGCGGTGCTGCAGGCCTCGGCCCTGGCCTTCAACATCCTGAAATGGGCGGGCGCGGCCTACCTGGTCTGGTTGGGGATCGAGCTTATCCTGCGGCCACGCCACAGTTTCGAGGTCGCCGATGCGCCGGCGATGAAGGGCGGCGACACGGCCTGGATGCGGCGCGGCTTCCTCTCCAACGTGCTGAACCCAAAGATGGGGGTCTTCTACGTTTCCTTCCTGCCGCAGTTCCTGCCGGCAGGGGTTCCGGCCGCCCCGTTCATGCTGCTGCTGACCACCATCCATGTCCTGCTGGGCGTGGCGTGGCTCTCCCTGCTGATCGCCGCCACCCAGCCGATCGCCAGGGTCCTGAAGCGCGGCGCGGTCGTGCGCTGGCTCGACCGGGCCACCGGCGGGGTGTTCGTGGCCTTCGGCCTGCGCCTGGCCTTGGAGCGCCGCTAGACCTCGGTCGGCGCCGACAGGCCGCCCGCTTCCGGCGTCACCCGATAGGTCTTCACCACGCGGGTGTCATAGATAGGCTCGGTGATGTTGGAGACCGCCATGAGGTCCGCCTTGGCCTCGTTGGGGGTGAGGGTCAGCAGCAGGAAGCCCTTGGCGTTCTGATCACAGAACAACACTTCCCTGTTGGCCTGCGCGAACACCTCGCCGATCGGGAACGTGGGCAGGCTGTCGCCGCCCCCCGGGCTGGTGATCCCGGTGGTTCCGAACTCAACCCCTGCCCGGGCTCCGGCGTCGTCGAAGAGTTCATTGACCCAGAAGGCGTGGCTGTCGCCCGCGAGCACGATGGCCCGGGCCTGAGCGGCCTTCACTGCGGCATAGACCCGCTCACGATCCACGGGATAGCCGTCCCACATGTCCAGACCGTAGGGCAGGTCCATCTTCGCGAAGTCCCCGAGCCGGGCGATCCGCTTGCGAGCCGAGTCCGAGGACGCGGCGAGGGCCTTGGCATAGGCCGCCTCCCCCATCTCCTTGCGGGCGCTGGGGATGCCGATGCGGGCCATCAGCACCTCATTGCCGAGCACCTGCCAGGTGCGCCCCGCGGCTACCGAGGCTTTCAGCTCCGACGCGAGCCAAGCTTCCTGCTGCTCGCCCATCATCCGACGATAGGGGTCGGCCAGCTTCTTGCGGAAGCCCGGCAGGTCGGGCTTGCCGTCCAGTCCGTTGAGGTCCCGGTCATAGCTGAGCTGGCGGTCCCGGGCGGTCAGCCGCGTCTCCAGCATCACCAGGCTGGCCAGGTCGCCGAAATGGAAGGTCCGGTTGATGGAGAAGGCGCCGTCCGCCGGCTCGCGGATCGGCATCCACTCATAATAGGCCTTGATGGCGGTCGCCTTGCGCTCGTTCCAGGGGCCCTCATCGATCGGGGTGTGATTCTGGGCGCCGGTGGCGAAACTGTCGTTGGCGGTCTCATGGTCGTCCCACACCACGATCCAGGCGGCGCGGGCGTGGGCGGCCTGAAGCTGGACGTCAGACTTGTACTGGGCATGCCGGGTCCGGTAGTCGGCCAGGCTGACGATCTCATGGTTGGGCTCATGGGGCCGCTGCCAGGCGACCTTGCTGTCCATGCCGTACGAGCCCGGACCGCCGTACTCGTAGATGTAGTCTCCCAGGTGGATCACGGCGTCAACGCGGGCCAGGGCGGAGATGGCGCTGTAGGCGTGGAAATAGCCGTTCGGGAACAGCGAACAGGAGGCGACGGCCAGCACCACATCGGCAGTCTTGCCCACCGGAAGGGTGCGGGTCCAACCGGGCGGCGAGACCACCCCATTGGCCTCGAACTCATAGCTGTACTGCACGCCTGGCTTCAGGCCGCCGACATCGACCTTCACCGTGAAGTCGCGGGCGGCGCTGGTGACGCCCTCGCCGGTCAGGGTCTTCACCCGACGGAAAAGGCTCGTCTTGCCGGTCGGGGTGATCCGCCAGCGATAGGCGATCTCGCCGGTGGTGGCCTGCGCCGGCGTGATGCGGGTCCAGAGGATCACCCGGTCGGCCAGGGGGTCGCCCGAGGCGACACCGTGCTTGAAGGCGACCGCGCCTGCGTAGCGCGACGGCGCCTGCGCGAAAGCCGGTGTCGCCAGGCCCGCGCCAAGGAACGCCAGGGCCGAACGCCTATTGATGGTCATGGTGTTTCCACGCTCGCGTGATCTCGATTGCGCATGCCATAGAGCAGGGAGTTACGACAGGAGCATGAGATGTCCAGCGAAGGCCTTCACGTCCCGCGCGAGAAGCTGTCCAAGAAGACCCTGAACATGCACTACGCCATCTCCTCGCTCATCGAGGAGCTGGAGGCGGTGGACTGGTACCGGCAGCGCGCCGACGACTGCGATGACCCCGAGCTTAAGGCCATCCTGCTGCACAACGCCCACGAGGAGATCGAGCACGCCGCCATGGCGCTCGAGTGGATTCGACGCAACGACGATCAGTTCGCCGAGCAGCTCAAGGAGTTCCTCTTCACCGAGGGGTCGATCACCCACCATGAGGAAGACTCGAGCGAGAAGAGCGGCCTCTAGCGCGGCTTGATCCGGGTGAAGATCAGGACGCCCCTGGCCCGGGCGGCGGCCACACAGACCGCGCCGGTGGGGCCCCAGCCCGCCTCGAAGATGTAGTCCGGGTTGTTCGCGGTGTCGTGGCGCTGGCCGTCGGCGATATCGACGACGTCGATCTCCGTGCCGTTCTTGGTGTGGGGCGCGCCATCGCCCAGCTAGTCGGCCCGCACGGTCTGCTGGCAGGTGCGGTAGAAGTCGGCGAGCGGCCGCCCGTCCGGCGTTTTGCCCCAAGGGTCGTAGCCCCAGAGCACGCACTTGCCCTGTGAACCGGAGGTGCAGGCCAGGAGCCAGGTATTGGGATCCTCCACGAACCCGTCGCCGTCCCAGCGGCCTCGCAGGAGGAAGCCGACGCGGCGGCCTGCTCACCGTCGCCGGCGACCTCACGGTTGCGTGGTCGCCCGGCCCTGTGGGACTGTGGCCCATGCCGTCACGCCCTTCTCGCGAAAACCGGGCCTTGGGCTCAAGCCGCTTTCGCTCAGTGGAGATCGGCTGGCCGCCCAGCGCCTTACGACCGCCCCTGCGCGGGGCGGGATAGGCCAAACATGAGTTTCGTTGATGACGAGGACGCCCCGCCCGGCGAAACAGTCAGCCTGACCCTGGCCCCCGAACACGCAGGCGGAAGGCTGGACAAGACCCTGGCCGAGCACCTGCCGGATCTGTCGCGAGCCCGTATCCAGGCGCTGATGGCGGCCGGCATGGTGACCCGGGAGGGAAAGGTGCTTACCGACACCTCCGCCAAGGCTCAGGGTGGCGACTATGAACTGCTGATCCCGCCGCCGGAGGCCGCGGAACCGCAAGCCGAAGCCATCCCCCTGACGGTGCACTTTGAGGACCCTCACCTGATCGTGGTGGAAAAGCCCCCCGGCATGGCGGTGCACCCCGCGCCGGGGACCCCCAGTGGCACCCTGGTCAACGCCCTGCTCCACCATTGCGGCAGCTCGCTGTCGGGGATCGGCGGTGTGGCGCGGCCTGGCATCGTCCATCGGATCGACAAGGAGACCTCCGGCATCGTGGTGGTGGCCAAGAGCGACGCCGCCCACCAGGGACTCTCGGCCCTGTTCGCCGCCCACGACATCGACCGGGTCTATGTGGCCCTGGTGCGCGGCGCGCCGTCGCCGGCCAAGGCCACCATCGTCACGCAGATCGGCCGCTCCTCCACCGACCGCAAGAAGATGGCGGTGCTGAAATCCGGCGGCCGCGAGGCCATCACCCACTATTCGACTCGCACGGTGTTCGGCCAACAGAAGAAGCCCCAGGCCGCGCGGCTGGAATGTACGCTCGAGACCGGTCGCACCCATCAGATCCGCGTGCACCTGGCCTCAAAGGGATGCCCCTGCCTGGGTGACCCGGTCTATGGCTCGGGACCGCCCACGCCTGCCGTGCGCGAGGCCATGGCGCAGGCCGGTCTGAGCCGCCAAGCCCTGCACGCCGCGGTGCTGGGCTTCGTCCACCCAGTGACCGGCGAGGCCCTGCGCTTCGAGAGCCCCCTGCCGCCGGATATGGCCAAGCTGGAAGCTTTGCTCTCAGCCCTGTGAGAAAGCTTGCGGACCGGGCGCCTTGATGACGCCACGGCGCGGGAATAGAAATACCTGAGTTGAGCAGTCGGACTTATAGGTCGTTCCTCCCAACGCCCTTCCGCAGTTGAAACCCGATACCTATCTAGTTGGTTGAGGGGGCGGACGGACGCGCGCAGACCAAGCGCGGCGACCCAGATGTCCGGGAAATAGGGGATTTGATCCATGGCCACGAACGCGCTGTCCGTGATGTCGCCCGATGGCGGCCTGAGCCGGTATCTCACCGAGATCCGGAAGTTTCCGATGCTGGCCAAGGATGAGGAATTCATGCTGGCCAAGCGCTGGAAGGAACATGAAGACCCGGAGGCCGCCCATCGCATGGTGACCTCCCACCTGCGCCTGGTGGCCAAGATCGCCATGGGTTATCGCGGCTACGGCCTGCCGATCGGCGAAGTGATCTCCGAGGGCAATGTCGGCCTGATGCAGGCGGTCAAGAAGTTCGAGCCCGACAAGGGCTTCCGCCTGGCGACCTACGCCATGTGGTGGATCCGCGCCTCGATCCAGGAGTATATCCTGCGGTCCTGGAGCCTCGTGAAGATGGGCACCACGGCGGCGCAGAAGAAGCTGTTCTTCAACCTGCGCAAGGCCAAGAGCCAGATCAGCGCCTTCCAGGACGGGGACCTGCACCCCGATCAGGTGGCGCAGATCGCCACCAAGCTGGGGGTGCTGAACGAAGAAGTCATCTCGATGAACCGCCGGCTGTCGGGCCCCGACGCCTCGCTGAACGCGCCGCTGCGCGTGGACGGTGAGAGTGAGTGGCAGGACTGGCTGGAGGATGAGACCTCGGTCAGCCAGGAGACCCAGGTCGCCGAGAACCAGGAGCGGACCCAGCGCATGGGCCTGCTGCAGGAAGCGATGACCGAGCTCACCGACCGCGAGCGTCACATCCTGACCGAGCGCCGGCTGAAGGACGATCCGTCGACCCTGGAGGAACTGGCCGCCGAGTACGGCGTCAGCCGCGAGCGCGTGCGCCAGATCGAGGTCCGCGCCTTCGAGAAGCTGCAGAAGTCCATGCGGACCGCCGCCGAGGAGCGGAACCTGGTCAACGCCTGATCCGGCCCGACTGAACCAAGCAAGCCCTTCCCGGAAACGGGGAGGACTTTTTGCTGCGCCTAGACCGACACCACGGCGCGGTCGGAGGGCTTGCGGCTGAGCTCGTCGGCCGGCAGCAGGGCGAGCAGGGGGGCGGCGTTGCGGACTACCTCTTCCGGGATCAGCACGCCACGGTCCGCGGCGCCTGCCAGGTAGCGCTGGAAGTCAGCCACGGTGGTGACGAGCTTCAGGTCGCCCACCGCCACCGCGGCCTTCTGCAGATCCACCGCTTGAGCCTGCATGGAGCGCAGGGCCTGCTTTGGGTCGGTGGCCACGGCGGAGACCGCGGACTTCAGGATCTTCAGCGCCTGGGTGATCCGCGCGGCGTCCGGGGTGGTCTTGATGTCGGAGCGGCGCTTGAGCTTGCCGGTATAGTCGCCGGAATTGAACCGCCTCCGGTCGGGACCGATATAGTCGACCGCCTCCACCCAGTCTCGCGGCCGCAGGGTCACAGCCTCCAGGCGGCGCAACAGGTCCTTGGCGGTGTAGGGCTTGCGGAGGAATTCGTGCACCCCGGCGTCGCGGGCCCCCAGGATGGCGGCTGCGGTGGCGGTGGCGGTCACCATGATGATGGGCGCCTGGCGGCAGTTGAATTCGCTGTGCCGGACACGGCGGGCGAAATCGACGCCATCGACCTTGTCGCCGGAGAGCTCGACGAAGATCAGCTGCGGATTGACCAGCTCCGCGGCCTCCAGACCCTTGCGGTTATTCGGGGCGTTCCAGAGCTGGCCGGCCGAGATATTGCGCATGAGGTCAGCCAGCAGGCGCGCGCTGGCCGGCGCCGGATCAACAATCAGCACCCTCTGCAGCATGGGGACCATGCGCTGAATGAGCTTGCCTTCTTCGTTGAACACGGGTGCGGGGGCTCCTGGGAACGCTCCGCCCAATATGGGGCCCGTCCGTAAAGATCGCCTTGACGGCAAGTGTCGCTCGCCGCGACGATCCGTCGCGGCGAGCCTTGGCTCTCCTCAGTCCTGGAAAGGGTCGCGCACCATGATGGTGTCGTCCCGCTGCGGGCTGGTGGAGACCATGGCGGCCGGGGCTCCAATCAGCTCCTCGACCCGGCGTACATACTTCACCGCATTTGCGGGGAGATCCTTCCAGGAGGTGGCCCCGGCGGTGCTTTGGGTCCAGCCCTCCATCTCCTCGTAGATCGGCTCCAGGGCCGACTGGGCCTTCAAACCAGCCGGCAGGTAATCGAAGGTCTTGTCGCCCAGCTTGTAGCCGACACAGATTTTCAAGGTCGGCAGGCCGTCGAGGATGTCGAGCTTGGTGAGCGCGATGCCGTCGATGCCGTTCAAAGCCACCGACTGGCGCACCAGGACAGCGTCGAACCAGCCGCAGCGGCGGGGACGGCCGGTGACGACGCCGAACTCCTTGCCCACCGTGCCCAGGTGCTGGCCGATCTCGTCGAACAGTTCGGTGGGGAACGGCCCCTCCCCGACCCGGGTCGTATAGGCCTTCACGATCCCCAGGACATAGCCGGGTCCCTTGGGCCCGAGACCTGATCCCGCGGCGGCCTGGCCGGCGACGGTGTTGGAGGAGGTGACATAGGGATAGGTGCCATGATCGACATCGAGGAGCGCGCCCTGGGCGCCCTCGAACAGCACCCGCTTACCCGACTTCACGATCTGGTCCAGCAATCGCCAGGCCGGCTGAGCGAAGGGAAGAATCTTCGGGGCGATCTCCTCCAGGGCCGCGAGCAGTTCAGCGCCGTCATATTCCGGCAGGCCAAGGCCCCGGCGCAGGGGCGTGTGATGCGCCAGCAGGCGGTCGATCTTGGCCTCAAGGGCGTCGCGGTCGGCCAGGTCACCGACGCGGATGGCGCGGCGGCCGACCTTGTCTTCATAGGCCGGGCCAATGCCTCGGCCCGTGGTGCCGATCTTGTTGACGGCCGCGGCCTCCCGGGCCTGGTCCAGATCGCGGTGCAGGGGCAGGATCAGGGAGGCGTTGTCGGCCAGGACCAGCAGGTCCGGGGTGATCTGGACGCCCTGGCCGCCGAGCTTGGCGATCTCCTCCAGCAGGTGCCAGGGGTCCACCACCACGCCGTTGCCGATCACCGACAGCTTGCCCTGAACCACGCCCGAGGGCAGCAGGGAGAGCTTGTAGACCTGGTTGCCCACCACCAGGGTGTGGCCGGCGTTGTGGCCCCCCTGGAAACGCACGACGACGTCGGCGCGATTGGACAGCCAGTCCACCAGCTTGCCCTTGCCCTCGTCGCCCCACTGAGCCCCGATAACTGTCACATTGCCCATGGAATACGATCTCCCAGCCCGCCGAGGGGATCCAACCACGCCCTTCGACAGGCAACTCGGCGGGTGGACTTGACCGATTTTAGGAACCGCGACCGGGCCTCTGGGGCGCCAGGGTCGTGTTCGTCGGGTGTAGAGCATCCAGGCGCCCCCGCCGTCAAGGCGCGCCTGCGGAAATCGGCGCTTCGCCAGGCCGCGCCCTTGGGTCTATGAGGCGAACATGACCCTGCCCCGTTTCCACCTCGCCTTCCCCGTCCGCGATCTCGAAGAGGCCCGCGCCTTTTACGGCGGCCTGCTCGGCTGTCCGGAAGGCCGCTCCAGCCCCGACTGGATCGACTTCGACTTCTACGGCCACCAGATCGTCGCTCACCTTTCGCCGGGCGAGGTGGGGCACAGGTCCACCAGCGCCGTGGACGGCGAGGACGTTCCCGTGCGCCACTTCGGGGCCATCCTCACCCTGCCCCAGTGGGAGGAGATGGCCGACAAGCTGAAGGCCGCCGACACTCGCTTCGTCATCGAGCCGCAGATCCGGTTCAAGGGGCAACCTGGCGAACAGGCGACCCTGTTCTTCCTCGATCCCTCCGGCAATGCGCTGGAGTTCAAGGCCTTCGCCGACGACGCTATGGTGTTCGCCAAATGACCGTGACCCTGGCCGACATCCAGGCCGCCGCCGCGCGGATCCACGGCCATGCGGTGGAGACGCCGTTGATCGAAAGCCCGGCGTTGAACGACCGCCTGGGCCGCCGGGTGCTCATAAAGCCCGAGACCCTGCAGCGGGTCGGCGCCTTCAAGTTCCGGGGAGCCTATAACAGGCTGGCCCAACTGGACGCCGCGCAACGCAAGTCCGGGGTTGTCGCCTTCTCCTCGGGCAACCACGCCCAGGGGGTGGCTCTGGCGGCCAGGCTGCTGGGCGTTCCCGCCCTCATCGTGATGCCGGCCGACGCACCGTCGGTGAAGGTGGAGGCCACGCGTGGCTATGGCGCCGAAGTCCGCCTCTATGACCGGCTGACCGAGGACCGCGTGGCGATTGCCGCCGAGATCGCCACTCAGCGCGGCGCCTTGGTCGTTCCGGCCTTCGATGATCTGGACATCATCGCAGGCCAGGGCACGGTCGGGCTGGAGCTGGTGAACCAGGCCAAGTCCCTCGGGGTCGGGCTCGACGTGGTGGTGTCACCGGTGGGTGGCGGCGGCCTGATGGCGGGGGTCTCCACGGCGGTGAAGGCGCTTTCGCCGAGCACGGCCCTGGTGGGTGTGGAGCCGAAGGGCTTCGACGACACCCTGCGCTCCCTGCAGGCGGGCGCGCGACAGACCCTGAGGCCCACCACCCGCTCGCTCTGCGACGCCCTGGAGTCGCCGGCGCCCGGAGAGCTGACCTTTCCGATCCTGCAGCAGAATGTCGCCGACATCGCCGTGGTCAGCGACGCCGAGGTCGCCGCAGCCATGCGCTACGCCTTCTCTAGCCTGAAACTGGTGGTGGAGCCCGGCGGCGCAGTGGGCCTGGCCGCCCTGCTGAGCGGCAAGGTCAAGGCCTGGGGCGACGGGACCACCGGCCTGGTGCTGTCGGGAGGCAATGTGGACCCCGCGCTGTTCGCTGAGGTTTTGGCGGGGGGCTAGAAGCTCAGGTTGCACCCAATACGGTGCGGCCGTTTGTCCCGCGCCGCAGGCTGCGCCTTAACCCGGTGTTGAGAGCCCGTGGCCAAGGTTTCCGTCCAACGCACGCATCACCTGCGCCCGGACGGGGACCTTCGTGGCCGAACGCGATTCAAGAGGCCCAGGCGCAGGGAGATCGGCCCTGGCCACCCGCCTGAACAATCTGCCCGCGACCTGGAAGCTCACCCTGGCCTTCGCCGTGGTCCTGTCGGCGATCGCCGCCATGGGGGTGGTCCTGACGATCAATCTTCGCGTGGTCCAGGACGCGAGCGCGGCGGACAATCATGCCCACAGGGTCGCGGCCACGGCCAGTAGCGCCCGCTTCGCCCTGGCCCGCCAGGAAGCCTCGCTTCGCGGCTACATCATTTCCGGCGACCCCTTCTACGCCCGGCGGATCGCCGAAGTGCACCGACCGCACTTCCAAGCCCGAATGGCGGACCTGGACCGGCTGGCCGCTGGGGACCCTGCGCTGGAGGCGTGGATAGACGAGGCGCAGTCGGCCCATGACCTCTGGACCGACCGAGCGGTCGATCGCGCGATGGCGCTGGCCCACGTGCCGGCCACCAGGTCTATCGCCGCCCGGATGGTGGGTCCGGAAAGCACGGCCGATGACCTGATCGCGCCCGCCGAGCAGGCCCTGGACGCCATCCAGGCGCAGAGCCAGAGGGCGGTCGAGGCAAGCGCGGCCCGCTCGGCCGAAGCCATGCGGGCGATGGGCTCGGCCCTGGCGCTGGGCGTGCTGTTCGCCGCCTTGAGCGCGGCGGTGATGGGGCTGGCGCTTCGCCGCAACATGGCCAATCCCATCGTGCGGCTGACTTCGGCGATGAACCGCCTGGCGGGGGGCGACCATTCGGTCGCAATTCCCGCCGTCGAACGCCGCGACGAGGTCGGTCTGATGGCCAAGGCCGTCGTCACCTTCCGCGACGCCGCCGTGCAGAAGGAGATCCTGGAGGCCGAGGCGGAGGTGCGTCGAGAGGAGACTCAGGCCCTGGCCCTGCAGGCCCAGGCCGCCAGTCACGCCAAGTCGGAATTCCTGGCGACCATGGCCCACGAACTCCGCACACCGCTGAACGGCGTGCTTGGGCTGGTGGACATCATGGGCCGGACCAAGCTGACCTCAGCGCAGAGGGAACACCTGGCCACGATTGGCGCCTCGGGCCGGGCCCTGGTCAGCGTCGTCAACGATGTGCTCGATATTTCCCGGATCGAGGCTGGCAGTCTTGAGATCCTGCCCGAACCCTTCGACATGGACCGCCTGACCGACGACTTGGCGGCGATCTATGGAGCGCTGGCCGCCGACAAGGGCTTGGCCTTCACCCTGACCCTGGATCCCGCCGCCCGGGGATGGCGGTTCGGGGACGCCGCGCGCCTGCGCCAGATCGCCGGCAATCTGCTCTCCAACGCGCTGAAGTTCACCGTGGCCGGCGAGGTGCGTGTCGCCTTCGCCCTTGCCGGCCAGGATATCATCCTGCAGGTCACAGACACGGGGATCGGCGTCGCCCCGCACCAGCAGGCGGCCATGTTCGACCGCTTCGTCCAGGCCGACGGCTCCTCGACCCGGCGCTTCGGCGGCGCGGGCCTGGGCCTGGCGATCTGCAGGGAGCTGTCGGAGCTGATGGGTGGAACCATAGGGTTCATCAGCGAGCTGGGTTTGGGCTCCACATTCACCCTTCAGGTCCCCATGCCCGCCTGCGCCGCACCGGCTGAGCCGCAGGTCGCCGCGCCGATGGACGACAAGCTGCGCATCCTGGTGGTGGACGACAACGCCACCAACCGGCTGGTGCTCTGCGCCCTGCTGGAACAGCTGGGCCTGGCGGCCGAGTGCGTCGTCAATGGAGTCGAGGCCGTGGCCGCCTGGGAAGCCAAGGCCTGGGACGCCATACTGATGGACATCCACATGCCCGAGATGGACGGGGTGACCGCCACCTCGAGCATCCGCCGGCGCGAGGTCGAGCTGGGGCGTGACAAGACCCCGATCATCGCGGTCACCGCCAGCGTGCAGCCCGAGCAGACCCGCGGATACCTCTCAGCAGGCATGGACGACTGCGTGCCCAAGCCCGTCGAAACCCGGGTCCTGGTCACCGCGCTGCGGGGCGTCCTGGCCGCCTAGACTAGAGCATTCTGCGACCTGATTGAATCGTTGGGGATTCCCAGGGCCCGCGGATTCTGATTCAAGCTCTGTGCTGGTGACGGAGGCTGGCACCTATGAGCAAGGCGCTGTCAGTTGATCTTCGTGAGCGTGTGATCGGC
>NZ_JAUYAF010000067.1 GCF_030693625.1 Phenylobacterium sp. | reverse complement strand
GCGAAAGACAACGGCGCCATCTGGGCCATCGCCCAGAACCAACGCGCCACCTCCGGCTCTCTGAACGCCGTCAAGGACTCCCTGCAGCGCTCGCAATCAACCGTAGACGTCGCCATCGCCGGTGGCGAAGCCGTCTCCGATTTGCTTCTGCAGATGAAGGAAAAGGCCTTGGCAGCGTCCGACTCCAGCCTCGACACCGCTTCGCGGACAGCCCTGAACGACGACTTCAACGCCATGCGCGACCAGATCGCGAAGTCGGTCTCAAACGCCACGTTCAACGGCGTGAACATGATCAGCGCCACCGGCACCACCATCGCCGCCCTGGCCAATGACGACGGCAGCTCGAAGATTACGGTCCAGGCCCAGGACCTGTCCCTGGCCGGCATCGGTTTGAGCACGGGCTCGATCTCGACCCAGACGACAGCCGCGGCCATGATCGCCACCGTCGGTACAGCGATCACCACGGTCTCGACCGCTCTGTCGAAGATGGGTACGGGCTCCAAGTCGCTCGGCGCCCACCTGACCTTCATCGGCAAACTGCAGGACTCGATCGACGCCGGGGTGGGTAACCTCGTCGACGCCGACCTGGCCAAGGAAAGCGCGAGGCTGACCTCGCTGCAGACCAAGCAGCAGCTGGGTGTCCAGGCGCTCTCGATCGCCAACAGCTCGTCTTCGGGTCTGCTCAGCCTCTTCCGCGGCTAAGCAGGCGCTCGAGGCGGCGACGCCTCGTCACCGGCCGGACCTGGCGGGGAGGGCGAAGTCCTCCCCGCCGATTTCGGTCAAACAGGGACGTTCACGGGCACCCCCCGTCAACGAAGGGAGAAATGGAAACCAAGGCTACGAAACTGGCGTCGATCACCGACCGGACCCTCAACCAGCAACCGCAGGTTCACGCCGCACCCGCACCGCTCGCGGTCAGGATCGCGGCCGGGGACGAAAGTCAGGCGGACTTCCGGCTGGTCATCGAGGAACAGGCGGGCTCCTACGTCTACAAGACAGTCGACCGGCGGACCGGTGACATTGTGGCGCAGTATCCGAGGGAAGAACTCCTGAAGATGCGGGAGGAAGAGGGCTACGCCGCCGGCACGGTAATCCGCGCCAAGGTCTGACGAGGCTCAACAGCCTCTGAATCTGCATGGTCTCACTGCCCCGGGAAACCGGTCGGCAGCCGCTCGCATATGGGCGTTAACCTTCTGGACACCATGATTCCATAGCTTCCAGCGCAGGAAGACCGGTCCCACCGACTCGCAAAAGAGCCGGTTGAAGGGGGCGGGCGCGCCAAGGAGGCCGGGTAGTGTCAATCAGCGTTCATACCAACAAGTCAGCCCTCGTCGCGCTGCAGAACCTGAACAAGACCAACGATGAACTGAGTGACGTTCAGAACCGTATCAATACGGGCCTGTCGATCGCAAACGCCAAGGACAACGCCTCGGTCTGGTCCATCGCCCAGGGGCAGCGCGCCGACATCGGCGCCCTCTCGGCGGTGAAGATGAGCCTGGACCGGGCCCAGTCGATCGCCGAAGTCTCCATGGCGGCCGGCGAGTCGATCTCCGACCTTCTCGTCCAGCTGAAGGAAAAGGTGGTTTCCGCCCAGGACCCCTCGCTGGATACCAATTCCCGCACCGCCCTGGACGCCGACTTCAAGTCGATCCTGCGGCAGATCAGCCAGGTCGGCCAGAACGCCAACTTCGACGGCGCCGACATCCTGGACGGCACCACCACCTCCATCCGCTTCCTCGCCAACGCCGACGCCAACGCCTACATCACCCTCTCCGGGCAAGACATGAGCCTGGGCATGGGCATCATCACCATGCTGCCCACGGCCTCGATCAACACCATCGCCGATGCCGCCCAAGCCCTGATCGACCTCGACGCCTCGATCGGCAATGTGAACCAGGCCCTGGGCGCCTTGGGGGCCCAGGCCAAGCAGATCGAGAACCACAACAAGTTCGTCTCCAAGCTGACCGACGTGCTGCAGGCCGGGATCGGCAACTTGGTGGACGCCGACGTGGCCAAGGAAAGCGCCCACCTGCAGGCCCTCCAGGTCCAGCAGCAGCTGGGCGCCCAGGCGCTTTCGATCGCCAACCAGGCGCCGCAGATCATCCTGTCGCTGTTCAAGTAAGTTGCGCGCGTCCCCACACCGGGAACGTCTTGAGGTCCGGGCGTTTCGCGCCCGGGCCTTTGTCGTCTTAACTCTGTGGCTTAACCCCTCGTCATTGCCTGACGTGCGAAGATCTGGTCGCGGATCTATGTCCGCGGACGGCAATTCATGACCATCACCTTCGACACCAACATTCTGCTGAACTACTACCAGGGCCGCGCCGGCGTGCCCCTGACGTCGGCCGGTGGCGGTGCGCCGGCCAAGAAGTACGCCCCGAGCGCCCCGTGGCTGCCGGGCGCCCAGACCGCCTCCAACACCCCGTCGCTGATGACCACGGCGGTCAAGAACGCCATGCTCGGCCGCAAGCTGGTGAATGAGGACGCCGCCCAGCTCGACCTCGCCGGCGCCAGCGCCGACTACAAGAAGCTGTTCGCCCTCTATCAGGGCATCGACACCCTGGCCGGTGTGGTCGATCAGATAGGCGGCAAGAACCTCAGCAGCACCGACAAGGCGCGCATCCAGTCAGTGTTCGCCAAGGGCCTGAGCGAGATCACCGCCTATACCGACAAGCTCGACCTGGACCAGCTGCGCCTGACCACGGCCACCGTGGCCGACAAGGCCAAGTCCACCGTCGGGGTGACCCGCGCCAAGACCGACTACACGACGCCGCCGCTGGTGTCGGGAAACGTCAGCGCGCCGATCGACGCCTTCCAGGGCGAGGTGAAGTTCAACATCTCGATCAAGCGGGTGAATGTCGTTCACGACGTGGCCATCGACCTCAACGAGATGGGCGCGACGCCGCGCAGCATGAGCAACGTCCTGTCCTACATTAACAGCAAGCTGGAGGCCGCCGAGGTCGGGACCCGCGTTTCGTCCCTGCGCATCCCTGGCGGCGACCGCATGATCCAGATCGGCGGCAAGGCCACCAAGGTCGGCGTCAATCCCGACCAGTGGGCGATGAAGTTCAACATCGACTCCGGCGACACCCTGACCTTCTCGGCCCCCAAGACCGAGCCGGCCATCTACCTCGCCCAAAGCGTCGGCAATCCCGATCCCGACGGCAAGTCCGCCACCAAGGACGGGGTGATCGTCAGTCAGCTGTTGAAGGTCCAGACCGACACGGCCGACGTGACGCCGCCGCCCCAGCCCACCGGCGAGGCCAACTATGTCGACGGCCGGGTCTGGGCCAAGGACATGGAAAAGTCCGTGGGCACGGTCCACGCCACCCAGGTCGCCTCCGACGGGTCGGTCTATGTCCTGGCCGATGTCTCCGACAAGGTCTCCGGCCAGACCATCAAGGGCGACCAGGATGTCGCCCTGCTGAAGTATGACTCCGCCGGCAAGCTGCTGTTCACCCGCACCCTGGGGGCGTCGTCCAACGCCACCGGCATGGCCCTGGCCGTCTCGGCCGACGGCAAGATCGCCATCGCCGGCAAGGTGACCGGCGACCTGAGCGGCGCGGCCGAGGGCGCCTTGAACTCCGGCGCCACCGGCAGCTTCGCCACCCAGTCCGACAGCTTCGTCACCGTCATGGACGGCGATGGCCAGGAACTCTGGACCGAGCGCCGCGGCGCGCGCCAGAACGACGAGGCCACCAGCATCGCCTTCGGCGCCGACGGCAGCGTCTATGTCGCCGGTCGCGCCCAATCCAGCCTGCCCGGGACCACCGGGCTCGGCGGCTGGGACAGCTATGTCGAGGGCTTCAAGGCCGACGCCAAGAACAAGGTCACCACCCTGTTCGTCCAGAGCGTCGGCTCCGCCGGCTCCGACCGCCCCGGCGGCCTGGTGGTGGACGGCGGCTCCCTGATCCTGGCCAACAACGAGTCGGGCCGCGCGGTCATCCACCGCTTCGATATCTCCGGCGGGACCCCGGTCGAGACCGCCACGCGCGACCTGGGCGACCTGTCGGGCGGCGCCATCGCGGGCCTCGCCCTGGACGGCGGCCAGCTGGTGATCGCGGGCTCGGCCGGCGGCGACAGCCTGTCGGCCGGCGTCACCACCCGGGCCTACACCAGCGGACTCGACGCCTTCGCCGCGCGGATCTCCGCCGACCTGAGCGCCGGCGCCGGTGACCGGCTGGCCTATTACGGCGGCGCCGGCGACGACAAGGTGACCGGCATGGCCCTCTCCGAGGGCCGGGTCTATCTCACCGGCCAGGCGGGCACGGACCTTCCCGACCTTGACGCCAAGGGCAAGAAGGACGGCTTCCTCACCGAGCTGAACCTTGACACCGGCGCCACCGGCTTCACCCGCCGGTTCACCGGCAAGGACGGCTACGCCACCCCCACCGCCATCGCCGTGGACAATTCCGGGGCCAGCGCGCTGGACCGCCTGGGCCTGCCCAAGGGCACGCTGGACATGACCGACTCCGTCCAGCTCAGCGCGGTCAGCGCCGTGCGGCCTGGCGACCAGTTCCAGGTCAAGGGCGGCAATGGCGGCACGTTCAAGACCATCACCATCGAGGCCGGGGAGACCATGGAGAGCCTGGTCACCAAGCTGAAGCGCGGCCTGAACTACCAGGCCGACGTCAGCGTCGTGACCTCCGACGGCCAGCGCAAGCTGCAGATCAAGCCGCAGAACCCGCGCAACATCCTGGAGTTCGCGCCGGGCAAGTCCGGCCGCGACGCCCTGGCTCTGCTGGGGATTCCCGAGGGCGTGGTGCGCACCACCGTGCTGAGCAAGGACGGCAAGGCCACCTCGGCGGACGGGAAGGGGACCTTCTACGGTCTCGGCCTCGACAAGGCGATGAACCTCAGCAACGCCGAGGAGATCTCCCACACCAAGGCCGAGCTGGCCTCGGCCCTCAATGTGATCCGCACCGCCTACAAGGACCTCAAGGAGGCCGCGACGCCGGAGGCCCAGAGGAAGGCCGAAAAGGCCAAGGCGACGGGCAATGTCCCGGCCTATCTGACCAACCAGATCGCCAACTACCAGGCCGCCCTCGACCGCCTCGGCGGCGGCGGCTAGATCGCCTGCCGATCACGAACGCTTGAAACCGTCACACGCGCGGTCTAGCGAGAGGCCATGGATATGTTCAATGATCGACGGATTGTGCTGGCCCTGATCGGCGGCGCCCTGGCCCTGATGGCTGGGCTCGGCATCGCCATCGGCATGGTCTCCAAGACCCGTAACGACAGGGACGCGGCCCCGCCCGCGTCGCAGGGCGGCCTGGTGGTGGAGACCACCACCGCCGACGACGGCGGCATCGACCCCGCCCGGCCCCTGCGCTGCTTCGTGGCCGGCCAGTACGTCGGCGAGGTCACCCTGGCCGAATGCGCCAAGAAGAACGGCGTGGCCACCGGCGCCCTGGACGTCGGCGTCGACGCCACCGGCGCCCTGGCCGCCGCCGATGACGCCGGCACTGTCCTGACCCCCCTGCCGCCCGTGCAGACCGCCGCCGTCGAGCCCACCCTGCCGCCGGCCGCCGCCGCCACGCCGGCCGCCGCCACCCCG
>NZ_JAUYAF010000066.1 GCF_030693625.1 Phenylobacterium sp. | reverse complement strand
CCTGCTCATCCTCAGCTCAATAGCTCAGGGGTTAGCGGTCCCTCCACCGACAGTCCGCCTGGCGCGCCAACGCCAGGCGGACGTCCCGGAAGACAGCCACAATCTAGCACCACCCCAACAGACAAGGGGTCGCGCTCCGCTTTCGGAACAATAACCGTCATCCCGGGCGACCCGCAGGGGAGACCCGGGACCCAGGTGACTGGGCTGGACTCCTGGGTCCCGGCTCTCCGCTTCGCTGCGGCCGGGTTGACGGAGTGACTTTGCCTGAGAGGTCTATCGACCCCTCATCCGACCCTGCTCCGCAGGGCCACCTTCTCCCGCAAGGGGAGAAGGACGCGTAGTCGCTTCCACCCCAGCAGATTCTCGGCGAGGTTGGCGCCCATGTTGACCCTGCTCGCCTTCGCCATGGTGGCGACCTTCATGACCTTGATCATGACAGGCCGCGTCTCGGCCCTGGTGGCCTTGATCCTGACCCCCGTCGTCTTCGGCCTGCTGGCCGGGCATGGCTCCGACCTGGGTCCGATGATGCTCGACGGCGTGAAGGCTCTGGCGCCCACCGGCGTGATGCTGGCCTTCGCCATCCTGTACTTCGGCCTGATGACCGACGCGGGCCTGTTTGATCCCCTGGTGGCCGCGATCGTCCGCGCGGTCGGCGGGGACCCCGTGCGGATCGTCGTGGGGTCGGCGGTGCTGGCCCTGGTGGTCTCCATGGATGGCGACGGGTCCACCACCTACCTGATCTGCTGCGCGGCCATGCTGCCGCTGTACCGCCGCATGGGGCTCAATCCCCTGATCCTGGCTTGCCTGCTGATGCTGGCCTGCGGGGTGACCAACATCACCCCCTGGGGCGGGCCCACCGCGCGGGCGGCCAGCGCCCTGCAGCTGGACGCCGCCGACATCTTCGTTCCGATGATCCCCAGCATGCTGGCGGGGATGGCCTTCATCCTGCTCGTCGCCTGGATCCTTGGCCGGAGCGAGAGGAAGCGGCTGGGCGCCCTGTCCTCCACCGGCCAGCTGCGCGCGCCCGACGATGAGGCGCTGGTCCGCGACCTGACAGACGACAACGACCGCACCGAGCGGCCGAAGCTGATCCTGGTCAACCTGGCCCTGACGCTTGGCCTGCTGGCGGCCCTGATCCTGGGGGTGCTGCCGCTGCCGGTGCTGTTCATGATCGCCGCGGCCATCGCCCTGGTGGTGAACTACCCCTCGCTGGCCGCCCAGAAGGCGCGGATCGCCGCCCACGCCCCCAACATCCTGCCGGTGATCGCCCTGATCTTCGCGGCGGGCATCTTCACGGGCATCCTCAACGGCACCGGGATGACGCAGGCGATGGCGGGCAGCGTCACTGGCCTGATCCCGCCGGTGCTGGGTCCGTACCTGGCGCCGATCACCGCCCTGCTGTCCATGCCCTTCACCTTCTTCATCTCCAACGACGCCTTCTATTTCGGCATCCTGCCGATCCTGACGGAGGCCGCGGCGACCTATGGGATCAGCCCGGTGGAGATGGCGCGGGCCTCGCTCACCGGCCAGGCGGTTCACCTGCTCTCGCCCCTGGTGCCGTCCACCTACCTGCTGGTGGGCCTGGTTCGGGTGGAGCTGGCCCAGCACCAGAGGTTCACCCTGGCCTGGGCCGTGGCCCTGTCCCTTGTCCTGCTGACCGCAGGAATCCTCACCGGGATCATTCCCCTGACTGGCTAAGGCGTCGCGTCGCGGTTAGGCTTGTCCCAACAAGATATTTCGGAGGGACGGCGCCATGGTCTTCAAGATCAACGTCAACGGCAAGAGCCAGAACGTGGACGTCGAGGAGGGCACGCCCCTGCTCTGGGCGCTGCGCGACGGGCTGGGGATCCTCGGGCCGAAGTTCGGCTGCGGCGTCGGCCAGTGCGGCGCCTGCACCGTCCATGTCGACGGCCAGCCCGTGCGCTCCTGCTCCCTGCCCATCGAGGCGGTGGGCGCGGGCAAGGTTGTGACGATCGAGGGGATCGGCGCCACCGCCAACGGCAAGAAGATCCAAGCCGCCTGGACCGAGCTGGACGTCGCCCAGTGCGGCTACTGCCAGCCCGGCCAGATCATGTCGGCCACCGCCCTGCTGAACGCCACGCCCAAGCCGGCCGACGCCGATATCGACGCGGCGATGAGCGGCAACATCTGCCGCTGCGCCACCTATGTCCGCATCCGCGCGGCGATCAAACAGGCCTCCGGCCAGAAGGTGGAGGCTTAAGATGGCCGACGGTTTCACCGAGGGCGCCTCGCGCCGCGACCTGCTCAAGACCGGCGCCCTGGCCGGCGGGCTGATGCTGTCCTTCAGCGTGGCCGGCAAGACCGACGCCGCGCCGGCCGCTGAGGCCAAGCTCAACGCCTATGTCAGCCTGACGCCCGACAACAAGGTCACCATCGTCTCCAAGAACCCGGAGATCGGCCAGGGCATCAAGACCTCCCTGCCGATGATCATCGCCGAGGAGTTCGACGTCGACTGGGCCCAGGTCACCACCAAGCAGGCCGACGGCGACCCCGCCACCTATGGCCGCCAGTTCGCCGGCGGCAGCATGGCCACTCCCCTGCACTGGGACGAGCTGCGCCGGGTCGGCGCCGCGGGCCGGGCCATGATCGTGGCCGCCGCCGCCCAGACCTGGAACGTGCCGGTCGCCGAATGCACCACGGCGCTTGGCGTCGTCTATCACAAGGCCTCTGGCAAGAAGGCGACCTATGGTTCGCTCGCCGCCAAGGCCGCGACCCTGCCGGCTCCGGACCTGAAGACCGTGCCGCTGAAGGACGCCAAGGACTACAAGATCCTCGGCCGCTTCATGCCGCAGGTGGACAGCGCCGGCCTGGTGACCGGCAAGCCGCTGTTCGGGATCGATGTGGTGGTTCCCGGCATGCTCTACGCCACCTTCGACAAGGCGCCGGTGTTCGGCGCCAAGGTGGCCAGCGCCGACCTGGCCGCCGCCAAGGCGGTGAAGGGTGTGCGTCACGCCTTCATCGTCGAGGGCGGAACCGAGCTCAGCGGCCTGCTGCCCGGCGTGGCGGTGGTGGCCGACAGCTGGTGGCAGGCCCACAAGGCCCGCGAGAAGCTGAACATCCAGTGGGCTGAGCATCCCACCTCCAAGCAGTCCACCACCGACTACGACGCCCAGGCGCTGGCGCTCTCCAAGGCCGCGCCCCTGCGCACCGAGCGCAATGACGGCGATGTGGCGGCCGGGATGAAGGCGGCCAGCAAGACGGTGGAGGCGGCCTATTCCTATCCCTTCATCGCCCACGCCGCCCTGGAGCCGATGAACTGCACCGCCGCCTTCAAGGACGGCAAGCTGGAGATCTGGGCGCCGACCCAGAACCCGGAGCCGGGCCGCCAGCTGGTGGCCAAGACCCTGGGCATGGACCCCGCCGCCATCAGCCTGCACATGACCCGCTGCGGCGGCGGCTTCGGTCGCCGGCTGGCCAATGACTACATGGTCGAGGCGGCCTGGATCGCCAAGCAGGCCGGCGCGCCGGTCAAGCTGGTGTGGAGCCGTGAGGACGACCTGCGGCACGACTTCTACCGTCCGGGGGGCTACCACTTCCTGTCGGGCGGCGTCGATGCGAGCGGGGCGGTCACCGCCTGGCGCGACCACTTCGTCAGCTTCGGGAACGACGGCAAGTTCGCCTCCAGCGCCGGCATGTCGCAGAACGAGTTCCCGGCCCGCTTCGTGCCCAACTTCCGCTACGACCTGTCGCTGATCCCCACCGGGGTGCCGACCGGTCCGCTGCGGGCGCCGGGCAGCAATGCGCTGTCCTTCGTCATGCAGTCCTTCATCGACGAGCTGGCCCACGCGGCGGGCGCCGATCCGGTGGCCTTCCGCCTGAAGCTGCTGGGGGACGGGGCCATGGTGGGGACGCCGGGCCAGAGCGGCTACGCCGCCGACCGCATGCGCGGCGTGGTCAAGCTGGCCGCCGAGAAGGCCGGCTGGGGCAAGACCAAGCTGCCCAAGGGCACGGGCATGGGCATCGCCTTCCACTTCAGCCACATGGGCTATTTCGCCGAGGTGGTGCAGGCCACGGTCGCGGCCGATGGCGCGGTGAAGGTGGACAAGGTGTGGGTGGCCGCCGACGTGGGCCGCCAGATCATCAATCCGGCGGGCGGGATCAACCAGGTGCAGGGCTCGGTGCTCGACGGCCTGTCGGCGGCGCTCGGCCAGCTGATCACCATCGAGAACGGCGCGGCGGTGCAGGGCAACTTCGGCGACTATCCGCTGATGCGGATCGCCGACGCGCCGCCGGTGGAGGTGCACTTCCTGATCACCGACAACCCCCCGACCGGCCTGGGCGAACCGGCCCTGCCGCCCGCGCCGCCGGCCCTGTGCAACGCGATCTTCGCGGCGACCGGCAAGCGGATCCGCAGCCTGCCGATCAATACCGAGGCGTTGAAGAGCGTCTGACCGCTCAAGGGCCTCGGCGTCTTCCGCCGAGGCCCTTCGTCGGGCTAGGGTGGACTTGAAGACGCGGTGACAGCCCGCGCGTAGCGGGTGGAGACATGACGGATATCCTTGAGCCGCCGGCGAAGACGACCCGTGGTCCGACCCGCCGGTTCGAACAGCGCAAGACCGCCATCGTCGCCTCCGCCGTCGAGGTGCTGAACCGCAAGGGTGTGCGCGGCATGACGCTGGGCGAGGTGGCGGCCAGCCTGAACCTCGTGCCCACCGGGGTGATCTACTACTTCAAGAACAAGGAAGAGCTGGCGGCCGCCTGCTTCCTGAAGGGCGTGGAGGGGTTCAGCCAGTTCCTGGTCGCTGGGGAGGCCGGGACCGATGTGCGGGACCGCCTGACCCGGTTCTTCGACGCCTATCTCGACTATCACCGTCGCATGGCCCTGGCCGAGGTCGAGCCGCTCACGACCTTCAACGACGTGCGCGCCCTGAACTCCCCTCCGGTGAACGACGCCTATGTGGCGATGTTCCGCCGCGCGCGGGGCCTGCTGGACGGTCCGGAAACCGCCAGCCTGACCCGCCTGGAGCTGAACGCGCGCGCCCACATGCTGCTGTCGGAGATCTTCTGGGCGCCGGTCTGGCTGCACCGGCACGATCCCGAGGACTATGGCCGGGTCACGCAACGCCTGCTGTCGATCACCGCCGACGGCCTGGCCGCGGCCGGCGCCGTGTGGGATCCCAGGCCGCTGCCGGGCCTGATCCCCGAGCCGCCCGAGGGCGGAGAGATCTCCAGCGAGCTCTTCCTGCGGGCGGCCACCGAGCTGATCAACGAGGAGGGCTATCTCGGCGCCTCGGTGGAGAAGATCTCGGCCCGGCTCAATGTCACCAAGGGCGCCTTCTACCACCACAACGAGACCAAGGATGAACTGGTGGAGGCCTGTTTCGAGCGCACCATCGAGGTGATGCGCCGGGCCATCCGCCAGGCCGAGGCCGTCACCACCGATGGCCTCCAGACCCTGGCCACCGTGGCCACGGCCCTGGTGGAGTACCAGATGTCAGGCAATGCGCCCCTGCTGCGGACCTCGGCCCTGACCTCGGCGCCGGAATCCATCCAGCCCAAGCTGGTGGCCAAGTTCGACCGCATCTCCGACCGCTTCGCCTCGCTGATCAGCGACGGAATCGCCGACGGCTCCATTCGGCCCATCGACACCAATATCGGCGCCCAGGTGATCACCGCGGCGATCAACGCGGCCGCCGAGCTGCGGCATTGGGCGGCGGCGGTGACGCCGGGCCAGGCGGTGAACCTCTATGTGCGGCCGCTGTTCGAAGGGCTGTTGTCGCCTCCGGTGCGCTGAAACCAAGACCAATGAGACGGCCGAGAGCCTTTTAGGATCAGATGGAATCATCTGATCCGTTCAAAAAGGCTCTCAAACATAAAGTTAGAACGCGCCGGACGGGTTAACCGGGGTCCACTTAACCCTGGCGCGCTCTGGCGGCCGCGAAAGGGTAGGGGACGTGAAGAAGCTTCTGATCGCCAACCGCGGCGAGATCGCCGTGCGTATCGCCCGCACCGCCGCCGAGATGGGGATCGCCACGGTGGCGGTCTTCGCCGAGGATGACGCCTCATCCCTCCATACCCGCAAGGCCGATGAGGCGATGGGGCTGAAGGGCTCGGGCCCCGCGGCCTATCTCGATGGCGCGCAGATCCTGGAGATCGCCAGGCAGGTCGGCGCCGACGCCGTCCATCCGGGCTACGGCTTCCTCAGCGAGAACGCCGCCTTCGCCCGGGCCTGCGCCGAGGCGGGCGTGACCTTCGTGGGGCCGAGCCCCGAAACCCTGGAGCTGTTCGGCGACAAGGGGCAGGCCCGGGCGCTGGCCGCCCGCTGCAATGTGCCGATCCTGCCGGGCACCGACGGCGCCACGACCCTGGAACAGGCCCAGGCCTTCCTGGCGGGGCTGGGCGCCGGCGGGGCGGCGATGGTCAAGGCGGTCTCCGGCGGCGGAGGCCGGGGCATGCGTCCGGCCCGGTCGGCAGACGAGCTGGAGCAGGCCTTCGAGCGCTGCGCCTCCGAGGCCCTGGCGGCCTTCGGCGACGGCTCGCTCTATGTCGAGCAGTTCCTGCCCCGGGCCCGGCATATCGAGGTGCAGATCCTCGGCGACGGGACCAGCGTCTCTCATCTCTGGGACCGCGAGTGCAGCCTGCAGCGCCAACGCCAGAAGGTGGTGGAGGTCGCGCCGGCCTCGACCCTGCCCATGGCGATCCGCGAGCGGCTGTTCGAGGCCGCCGTCGCCCTGGGTCAGGCCGCCCGGTATCGCAGCCTGGGGACCGTGGAGTTCCTGGTGGAGCCGGGCGGGCGTCTGGTGTTCATCGAGGCCAATCCGCGCCTGCAGGTGGAGCATACCGTCACCGAGGAGGTGCTGGGCCTGGACCTGGTGCGCCTGCAGATCGAGGTGGCGCGGGGTAGCTCCCTGGCGGACCTCAACCTCACCCAGGACGAGGTCCCGTCGCCGCGCGGCGTGGCGGTGCAGGCCCGCGTGAACCTGGAGACCATGGGCGCGGACGGCTCGGCGCGGCCGGGCGGCGGCCTGCTCTCGGCCTTCGAGCCCCCGTCGGGGCCTGGGGTCCGGGTCGACGGCTTCGGCTATGCCGGCTACCGCACCAGCGCCCGCTACGACTCCCTGCTGGCCAAGCTGATTGTCCACGCAGGCTCCGGCGGCCTGCCCGTCGCCGTGGCCAAGGCGCACCGGGCGCTGTCGGAATTCAAGATCGCGGGCGCCCCCACCAATATCGGCTTCCTGCAAAGCCTGCTGGCCCATCCGGCGGTGGCGGCGGGCGAGGTCCACACCCGCTTCATCGAGGAGACCATGGGCGAGCTGGCCGCCACGGCCGACGCCCCCAGGCTGTACTTTGAGTCCCCCGCGGCCGGCGGTGTCGCCAAGCGCGCGGGGGTGCAGATCGACGCGGTCGATCCCCTGGCGGTCCTGGCGCTGGGCAAGGCCGAGCGGGTCACGGCCGATCCCGAAGAGGATGAGGCCGAGGGACCGGAGGGGACCAGGCCCCTGCGCGCGCCGCTGCAGGGCACGGTCATCGCGCTCACCGTCGCGGTCGGCGACACGGTCCGCGAGGGCCAGGCGCTGTTCATCATGGAAGCCATGAAGATGGAGCATGTGGTCTCCGCCGCCTTCTCCGGCGTGGTGCGCGAGATCACGGTGGCGCAGGGCGACACCGTCTTCGAGGACCATCCCCTGGCCTTCCTCGAGGAGGTCGAGGTGGAAGGCGGCGCCGGCGAGGCCGAGGAGGTGATCGATCTCGATTTCATCCGCCCCGACCTGGCCGAGGTGCTGGAGCGCCATCGGCTGACCCTGGACGCCGCGCGGCCCGAGGCGGTGGCCCGGCGCCGGAAGACCAGACAGCGGACCACGCGGGAGAACGTCGACGACCTCTGCGATCCGGGCACCTTCACGGAATACGGCGCCCTGACCATCGCGGCGCGCAGGCGGCGCAACACCCTCGACGAACTGATCGCCACCACCCCGGCCGACGGCATGGTCATGGGGCTGGGCCAGGTGAACGGCGACCGGTTTTCGGAGGACAGGGCCCGGGTCGCGGTCATGGCCTATGACTACACGGTGCTGGCCGGCACCCAGGGCGCGCACAACCACGAGAAGCTCGACCGGATGAGCGAGATCGCCCTGCGCTGGCGGGTGCCCACCGTGTTCTTCACCGAGGGCGGCGGCGGGCGGCCCGGCGACACCGAGGGCGGCGGCTTCACCCGGGGCTTCGAGTTCTGGGGCCGGCTATCAGGCGCCGTGCCCCTGGTGGGGATCAATTCCGGCCGCTGCTTCGCCGGCAACGCCGCCATCCTCGGCTGCTGCGACGTGATCATCGCCACCAAGGATTCGGCGCTGGGCATGGGCGGGCCGGCCATGGTGGAGGGCGGCGGCCTGGGCGTCTTCCGCCCTGAGGAGATCGGCCCGCTCAAGGTCATGCAGGCCAATGGCACCATCGACGTCCTGGCCGAAGATGAGGCCGACGCCGTGCGCCTGGCCAAGCAGTACATCTCCTATTTCCAGGGTCCCGTGGCGGACTGGACCTGCGCCGACCAGCGGCTGCTGCGCCGTTCGATCCCGGAGAACCGGCTGCGGGTCTATGACGTGCGCAAGGTGATCGAGCTGATCGCCGACGAGGGTTCGGTCCTGGAGCTGCGGCCCAAATTCGGCCTGGCCATGATCACCGCCCTTGTCCGTATCGAGGGACGACCGGTCGGCGTGTTCGCCAACAATCCGCACCATATCGGCGGGGCCATCGACGCCGACGCCTCGGACAAGGCCGCTCGCTTCATGCAGCTGTGCGAGGCCTTCGACATACCCCTGCTGTCGCTGTCGGACACGCCCGGCAACATGGTGGGACCGGAGGCGGAGAAGACCGGCCTGATCCGCCACTGCTCGCGGCTGTTTGTGATTGGGGCCAACCTCACCGTGCCGATCTTCTCGGTGATCCTGCGCAAGAGCTACGGCCTGGGCGCCATCGCCATGACCGGCGGCAGCTATCAGGCCGCCATGTTCTGCGTCGCCTGGCCGACGGGCGAGTTCGGCGGCATGGGGCTGGAGGGTTCGGTCAAGCTCGGCTACCGCAACGAGCTGGCGGCCATCGCCGACCCGGTGGAGCGCAAGAAGAGCTTCGACGAGCGGGTGGCCCGGGCCTATGCGGCGGGCAAGGCTCTGGCGCGGGGGGCGGGGACCGATCTCGACGACGTCATCGACCCGGCCGACACCCGGCGCTGGGTTGTGTCGGGGCTGAAGTCCCTGCCTCCGGTCCCCGTGCGCACGGAAAAGAAGCTGCGCTGGATCGACTCCTGGTAGGCGCCGTCCCAGAGCGAGGCGCGCGAGATCGCCCCGGGTGGCCATCGCAGCTTCCTCCTCGCCCCCGGACAATCCGCCGCAGGCAGTCTCGGCGAACATTGTTCTGTATTAACCGATTTTTCAGCGGCGAAGCTTAGGCGGTTTACGTAACGTTTACCCTGTTTTTCCTGGGTTTTCCCCACGCCCGCCGAGCCGGCGGCAACCGCAAGAGCCGCCAATGCTGAAGACGATCAAGGCCAAGCTGACCTTTTCCATCGGCGCCCTGGGCGCGGCCCTTGTGGTCATCGGCCTCTGCGGCTGGTTCGCCCTGGATTTCGCCAACGCCAAGATCAAGACCATCGTCGCCGATCGCGTGGTCCCCATGGAGCAGCTGAAGACGGTCAGCGACATGTACGCCGTCAGCATCGTCGACACCGCCTGGAAGGTGCGCACCGGCCAGCTCCCCTGGGCCGACGGCCAGGCCAGGGTCAACACCGCCACCGCCGAGCTCCACAAGTCCTGGAGCGCCTATTCCCAGACCAGGATGACGCCGGAGGAGACCACCCTGGCCCAGGGCGTCACCTCGGCCATGACCGGGGCCGACACCGCCGTCACCAAGCTCCAGACCCTGCTGGCGGCCCAGGACCAGGCCGGCCTGGATACCTTCACCGCCGCCGAGATGTATCCCGCCATCGAGCCGGTGTCCGACAAGGTCAGCGCCCTGGTCGACCTGCAGATCTCCGCCGCCCGCGCCGACGGGGCCGCCGCGGCCCGCGCGTCGGACCTCTTCCACCTGGTGATGGGCGCGCTGAGCCTGGCCGCCGCCGGCATCCTGGCCTTCGGCTTCAAGATCGTCATCGGCGGCGTGTCGCGCCCGCTCCAGGCCATGACCAGCGCCATGCGCCGCCTGTCGGGGGGCGACAACAGCGTCGAGGTTCCGGCCGTGGGCCGCGCCGACGAGATCGGCGAGATGGCCGCCGCCATGCTGGTCTTCAAGGCCGGCAGCATCGAGCGTGAAAAGCTGGCCGCCGAGGCCGCCAACTTCCAGCAGGAGCTGGACCGCAAGCTCAAGGAGATGGAGGCCGCCTTCGAGGCCTCGGGCCTGGCTCAGAAGGCCGTGGTCGAGGCCATGGGCCGTGAGCTGCAACGCCTGGCCCGCGGCGACCTCACAGCCCGCCTCAGCGAGAGCGTGGCGGCCGAGTACCAGCGCCTGCAGACCGACTTCAACACCGCCGTGGCCCAGCTTCAGGACGCCATGGCCGGCATCGCCAGCTCCAGCGGCGGCATCCGCAACGGCGCCAACGAGATCTCCCAGGCCTCCGACGACCTGTCGCGTCGCACCGAGCAGCAGGCGGCCGGCCTGGAAGAGACCGCCGCGGCTCTGGAGGAGATCACCGCCACTGTCACCCGCACCGCCCAGGGCGCCGCCCACGCCCGCGACGTGGTGGCCAAGACCACCACCGACGCCGACGACTCGGCGCAGGTGGTGCGCTCGGCCGTCGAGGCCATGGGCAAGATCGAGGCCTCGGCTCAGGAGATCAGTCAGATCATCGGCGTCATCGACGAGATCGCCTTCCAGACCAACCTGCTGGCCCTGAACGCCGGCGTGGAAGCCGCCCGGGCCGGAGACGCCGGCAAGGGCTTCGCGGTCGTCGCCTCGGAAGTCCGCGCCCTGGCGCAGCGCTCCGCCGAAGCCGCCAAGGAGATCAAGGCCCTGATCAGCGCGTCCACGGCGCAGGTCAACGAGGGTGTATCCCTGGTGGGTCAGACCGGCGAGGCCCTGGAGCGCATCGCCGTCCAGATCTCGCAGATCAACGGCGTGGTCTCGGAGATCGCCGCCAGCGCCCAGGAACAGGCCACCGGCCTGCATCAGGTCAACACCGCCGTCACCCAGATGGACCAGATGACCCAGCAGAACGCCGCCATGGTCGAGCAGTCCACCGCCGCCGGCCACTCCCTGCGCAACGAGGCCGACACCCTCATGACCCTGATCAACAAGTTCGACGTCGGCGCCGCCGGCGTCGCCCTGCGCCCCGCCGCCCAGCGCCCCAACGCCCGCACCCCCACCGCCCCGGCCCGCCGCATCCCGGCCCCCAGCGGCGCCGCCACCGCCCGCAAGCTCGAACCCCAGGCCCAGGGCGAAGGCTGGGAAGAGTTCTAGAGCCTGATCCGTTGAGGTGGAATCGCTTCGCGAGTCCGCCGATGCGGTGGATCAGGCTCCAGATATAAGCGAGAGCATGATTCACGCATGAGCCGGGACCGCTGCGCGGTTCCGTCTCAAGCGATCATGCTCTAGGGGCGGGGAGGTGCTTTGAAGAGGTCGCCTTGAGCGGTCCCGGTCGCCTGGAGATCCGTGAAACACTGCTCAAGGCGAGCATATCCCGTCGTTTGATCTCAATGCAGGGCCTTGGCCATATCCATGCCCCCGCGCCGGGCGCGCCTGCAACGTTTGTGGCGAATCCAGCGGCTGGCATGACCGTCGTGGCCGCCCAAGTCCCTAAGGAAACGCCCCCGGCAAAGAGCCGAGGGCGCCAGTTGCGGCGGCTATGGGAGGCTGTCGCCGAGCAAATGGTCAGGCGAGCGTCGAAGTCCTCTAGACCCGCTGGCTTATCTTCACGTCCAGTTGCGGATAGAGGTCGTCTCAATATTGACCGGCTTCGAAAGGGACGACGACCTTCGCCGCCCCTTCCGCTCAGCTACTTCGCTAGAAGCGGTACTGGAGCTCCATGCCCAAAAGCCGAGGCGGCGTTATCTCCAGGTTCTGGGCAGCCCCGGTGGCCGGGGCATTGCGCTGGGACCCGGCGACCGCCGCCGCGTAGCCTTCAGTATCAAAGACGTTCTTGACGTACGCTATGACGGTGTACTTGCCGCCGGTCGGCTGCCAGAACGCGCGAAGGTCTACCTGGTCCCAGGAAGGCGCCATGTTGTAGCTGCGCGTGAAGACGTTGGCGTAGGATTCGCTCCGGTAAAGGTAGGTCGCCCCTAGAGTGAGGGCGCCTGCGTCCGTGTCGAAGGTATAGGCGCCGTTGAACGCAACCTTATGCTCGGGCGCTTGCGGGAGCTTATTTCCTTTAACACTGACGGCCGTCGTGGTGACGTTATCGTTGACATCGACGAGCGATACGCTCTCCAGGATTTTGGTAGGGTTGTAGCCGTAATCGAAGGTTAAGCGGATCGGCGGCGCTGGCTGCCAAATCGCGCTCAACTCCAGCCCGCTGGAACGCGACTTGGCGATGTTCACGAACTGGCCGACGTTGGTTGGGCCAACCCTGATCGTGACCGGCGCCTGAAGGTCTCGATAATCAATGTAGAACAAGGCGGCGTTCAGTTGGAGAGTCGGGAAGTTCTTCTTGATCCCGACCTCGTAGGCATTTGCGAACTCCGCATCGGCCTTGGGCACGGCGAGGAAACCGCCGGCGGAGAAGCCGAAGGCCTTATAGCCTCGGCTGTAGCGAGCATAGGCCATCGTGTCGTCGTCCGGTTGCCACTGCAAGCCGGCAGTCCCGGTTGTGGCGTCAGAGGTGTCGCTCAACGCGCGGCTGGCGATGCCCGTCGCGCTGCTGATGGTGTACTGCCGACAGACCCCGGCGGTGCACACGGAGGGACTGGTGACGCCCTTGATCAGTCCCGCGGTGCTCTTTGTCGCAAGGGTGTCGGTCAGGTCAAAGGCGCCGTTGCCTAGGCCACCGAGGCCTGCCAACGCGTTGCCCAAACCAAGCGCCTGCCCGACAGCCGGAAGAGCCCCCAGGTTGCCAAGCAGGCTCCCGTAGTTTGCTGCGGTTCCCGGGCCAAAGCCGCTGAGCCCAAGGGCTGGGTATAGCCCAGGATAGCAAGCATCGGAGTTGCAGACGATGCGGCGGTTCTCGGTCCCGAACTTCTTGTCCTTGGTGTAGCGGAGGCCCACCGTGAACTTCAGGGTGTCGGTGACGTCCCAGTCAACCTGCCCAAAAAGCGCCCGGCTCTGCGTGGTGAGGGCGTAGGTGCCGGTCGACCAGAACTGGTCTGGATTTTGCGCTGCGCCGAGCACTGGCGTTCTCAGGTTGCTGGGCCCGACAAGGAAGAAGTCGGCGGTGCTTCCCGTGCCGGTGTATTTTTCCTGATAGTCGAACGCTCCCACGATCCACTGAACCGGTCCGTCCGTCGTCGAGGAGATGTTGATCTCGTTGCTATACCACTTTGGGTACTCAAAGTAGTGATAGCCGTTGTTGGCGTTGACGGTCAGCGGTGAGCAATTGACCGTGGAGGCGCCGACGGCGAACAACGCGGCGACATTGCCGCAAAGCGACCCGGCCGCCAGCGGGATTTGGTAGGACTGGACGTTGGTGGCGTCTGTGTCCCCGTAGAGATCGTAGTTGTACTCCTGAATTCCGCCCACATACTTAATGTCGAAATTCTGTGCATGGTAGACGAACTGCGTTGTGAATGAATTCACATCGCTTAGGCGTACGCGTTGGGTGAGGTTTGTGTTGAACTTGTGAGAGTCAGTCAGCGCTGGATTGGTCTTCGTGACGCCGCCGTTAAACTGCACAAGGCTGCCGGGTACGATTCCGTTGCTGTAGCCGAAGGCCGAATTGTAAACGACCGGGAAGTTGGGATCGAGGAGGCCTGTCTCGTATTGCCCGTTGAGAAAGCCTGCGCGGGCGCCGGGTCCGCCCCGGTTGTGCCAGGACAGGGTCTTGTATGAGGCCCAGAGTTCAGCGTTCTCACCGAGGTCGGCTTCCAACTGGAGTTGGTATTGATACTCGTCACGTTTGCTGCCTTCAGAAGGGCGGCCATTGACGTTCTCGTAGTAGCCTTCCCGCTGGTCGAGCTTGTAGCCTGAAACCCGATACCTCAGGCCATCCGCAATTGGACCCGAAATCGCAGCCTGGAAGTTTGTGAATTCATAATTCTCCACAATCCCCCGGACCTCCGCGTAGAAGTCCTCAGTCGGCCGCACGGAGATGACGTTGACGGTGCCGCCGATCGCGTTGCGGCCATAGAGGGTGCCCTGAGGGCCGCGCAAAATCTCGACCCGCTCCACATCCAAAGGCGGGCCGCCGGCCAGCACTGTCGAGGTTGTAAACAGGCCGTCCACGTAGATCGACACAGCGCCGTCGACCGAGTGGACGTTGGTGAGGCGGCCTATGCCTCGCATGCTCGCGCGATCGTTTGCAGATTGGTAGACAAAGCCCGGGGTGAAATTGGTCAGGTCCTGCACCGTGCTGATGCCGACCTTGTCGCGCTGCTGGCTGGTGAAGGCCGAGATCGCGATGGGGACGTCCTGCAGGCTTTGTTCCCGCTTCTCGGCGGTGACGACCAGTTCCTCAATCATGTTGGAGCTGCCGGCGGTGTCCTGCGCTATGGCAGGTGCGGAAAGAGCGCCAAAGGCGGCGGCAGAAACGCCCATGATGAGCGCGCTGCGCAAGCGCAGGATTGATGGCATTTTCTTGTCCTCCCAGAGCAGCGAGAACTGACGCCCCGCTTTTCGCCCCACATTGTCGCAATGTTGAAGGCCCGAGGATCGCGACTTTGCCTCGCCCCTAGGTTAATGGTTCGTCTTGAACTTTGGATCTGTCAATCGCCGTTTTTCGTGGTCTTGATGTCGCCATGAGGCGAAACGCCAAATACTCATAGGCGTTACCCGTCAACCGGGTTTTTCGCCTGCTTTAACCCTTCTTAGTTGAATTCTGGTCCAGACTCGCTGTTGGAGAACAGGGCGCGCGGCGGTCACCGACGAGATGTCCGCCCCCGGATCTAACCTCGAGCCTGTCCCCGACGGTCACGTCTGGCGGTCGGTCGAGAATGCTGGACGGTCATTCAGCCGGGTTTGACATTGCCGGTCCTGGCCCGAACGCCGCCCCGGAATTTCGGTGACAGTGCGCCAATTGAACTGCCAGTTCTTGGTTCCCAACCGAATTAATATGCACGGTCACCGTAATTCTGGCGCGCGGCGCCCGCTCGCGGCCGCAAGCTGCCAACTCAATTTGCAGTAGCTATCCCGGGAACCCACCCGCAGGCGGAGTGTTTCCCCTTCCAACGCCAAGCTTCGCGTTGAAGGACCGCCTCGACATGACGCCCTCGACGGACGGGACTCAGTCGGCGCAGTCCGGCCCGGGAGCCGAGCGGCGTGATGCTGGCACGCGCGAGGCCGGGCCCTTGATGTCGCTCGCGCGCAGCAGCCGCCTCTGGGAGGTTGGCGCCCTTTCCCTTGGGTGGGCCGTCGCCGCGGCCCTGCTGGGCCTCTATTCCCAACGGCTTGTTCTCGACCTTCCGTTGTTCGCCACCGATGAGGGCGCCTATCTCATCCGGGCGCTTCTGAGCGGCGAGATGATCGCACGTCATGCGCCCGAGGTGCCGCGCGTCGACAACACGGTGTTCCTCTGGATCCTGCGGGGGCTGGGCGAACTCACGCCCTCCGTCCTTGAAGCCGCGCGCGTGCTGGGCGCCATGGCCTATTTCGCCGGCCTGCTGGCAGTCTACCGGTCCGTGCGCGCCGAGGTTCCCGGGTCGATACGCCCCTACCTTCTGCTGCTGGTCCTGGTCTTCCCCTACCATCGCTTCGTGTTCACGGCCCTGCCCGAGGGCTGGTACGTCGGCCTGCTGGGGGTGATGATCTTCGTCACGGCGCGCCTCTACCGCGCGCGCCCCCTGGTCCATGCCCTGGTCCTGGGGGCGCTCACCGCCCTCCTGATCCTGATCAAGCCCCATGGCCTGGCCATGGCGGCCTCCTTCATCGCCCTGGCGGTGATGGATTTCCTGCTCTCGCCCCGCGAGAAGATCGCGACCCTGCTCCTGCGGGTGTTGATCTATGGGGTCGCGACGTTCGCCCTGGGCAGCCTCATTCAGGTCGTCGCCGGGCCGCCGCTCGACAACCCGCTGCTGTTTGTCGGCGCCGGCTACAGCCAGGCCCTCTCGGCGTCGATCACCGCGCATACGGCGCTGGGCGGCGCCAAGGCCCTGTTCTGCATGGTATGCGCCTGCGGCCTGCTGGCCGGTCCTCCCATCCTGCTGGGCCTGATCGACATCCATCGCCGATGGCGAGAGGACCGCGAGACCTTCCGCCCCGGTCCCGCGGACCTGGTTTTCCTGTTCACCCTGATCGGTCTGCTGGCCACTGTGGCGATGGTCACCATCTTCGCGATGAAGATCAGCACCCTCGCGGCGACCGAGACCGACCGGCTGTGGGGCCGGTATTTCGAGTTCTTCGTGCCGATCCTCTGGCTCACGGCGGCGCCAGCGATGGTTCGCCCGGGCGCCTTCGACGGTCGGCGGACCCGGGTTGGGCTCGCCGTGGCCGTCTCCCTCAGCCTTGTCGGGCTTGTCGCCTGCCTGCTGGGGGGCGTGATGCTGTTCCCCTGGGACGCGACGGCGATGTCGGCCTTCTACCGGCCTGACCGCGCGCGGTGGCCCCTGGATAACTTCGCCTATCCGGTGTTCGCCCTGGCGGTGCTGGCCTCCCTCATGGCCGCCGGCCTGACCCTCACCCGCCTGGAACTCCAGAAGATCTGGCTTGGCCTGTTCGCGGCCCTGGCCATCCTCTCATCGGCCTTCGATGAGGCCTGGGTGCGGACGATCTTGCCGGACCGCGAGGTGATGGGATTGGAGATCGGCGGCGCGCGGCTGATCGCACGCGAGTCGCCGGGTCCCACGGCGGTGTTCTACAACGACATCAATGCGTCGCGCTGCATCGTGCTCCGTCTCAAGGCGAGCGCTCGGATGGTCATGCTGTCCCCGGGCGAAGTCTTGGATACGTCCCGGTTCGCGCCCTACCAGACGGTCATTGTCCAGGGCGACCATCGCGTCGTCGGTGACGGCTGGACGGTCATTCAGCCGGGTTTGACGCTGCGGGTCCTGGCCCGGACGACGGCGGGCGCGCCGGTCTGACCGACCCGCACTCGGAACCAAAGGCCGCCTCAAACGCCGCCAGGCCGGGGGCGCTGAAGGTCACCAGCCGCGTGCCCTTGCCGCGCCGCGCCCAACCCAGCTCATAGATCCGGGTCAACATCGCCGCCCCCAGCGAGCCGGCCAGATGGCTGCGGCGTTCGCTCCAGTCGAGACAGGCCTTGCAGACCGGACGGCGGCCGCGCGGGAGGCCTTCGGGTTCGACCCCGAAGGCGCACAGGAAACCGGTGTCAGGCCCCAGGCTGAGCGCGCCGCCCCGGTCCTCGATCACCCCACGGGCCAGCAGATTGTCCAGCATCGCCACCGCCAGCTCACCGGCCAGGTGGTCGTAGCAGACTCGGGCGCGGCGCAGGGCGGGCTCCTTGGGACCGGGCCGCGTGCGCAGGTGGCCGGCCCGGGTGGCCAGGCCCATCAGGGTCTCCAGCAGGGCCGCCACCTCCTCGCTGGCCAGGGCGTAATAGACACTGCGTGACTGTCTGACCCTCACCAACAGGCCATCGTCGGTCAGCTTGCCCAGATGCGAACTCGCCGTCGAGGCCGTGATACCGGCCTCCCGGGCCAGTTCGCCGGCCGTCAGCGCCTGACCGCCGACCAGCGCTGTCAACATGTTGGCCCGCGCCGGATCCCCCAGCAGGGCGCCGATCCGGGCGATGTCGGGGCCGAGTTTCATAGGCCCAGCCTAGCCCTCGATGCGCGCGACGACAATTCGATCACGGTCGAAATCTCCCCGCCCTAGGGCGGCCTATGAGAGGGGCCTTATCTACCCTCCGTGGAGACCAACACGTGACGATCACCTGCCACATCCGCTACGTCATCGACCCCTTCCAGCGCGACGCCTTCGAGGCCTATGCGAAGAACTGGCTGACCATCATCCCGGCCTGCGGCGGCGACCTGGTCGGCTACTGGCTGCCGCACGAGGGGACCAATGACGTGGCCCACGCCCTGATATCCTTCCAGAGCCTGGCCGCCTACGAGACCTATCGCGCCCGCCTGCGCACCGACCCGGCCGGGGCCGCCAACTTCGCCCTGGCCCAGCAGCAGCGCTTCATCCTGCACGAGGAGCGCACCTTCCTGACTCCGGTCACCGACGGCTAGGCCTTGCCTGCCAAGGGTTCCGGCTCCATCGTCACCTCCTGGCGAGCCGCGATCAGACGGACGCCAAGGGGAGCAAGAGACCATGTACCTGCCCGACCACGCCCGCCTGACGCCCGACAAGCCGGCCCTGATCTCCGCCGACACCGGGCAGGTGGTGACCTATCGCGAGCTGGACGAGCGGTCCAACCGCGTGGCCCGGCTCCTCCAGGCCCGGGGACTGCGCCGGGGCGACCACATCGCGGTCCTGATGGAGAACAACCTGGCCTTCATGGACCCGGTCTGGGCGGGCTTCCGGTCGGGGCTCTACGTCACCACCATCAACCGCTACCTGCCCCCGGACGAGGCCGCCTACATCATCGGCGACTGCGGGGCCAAGGCCCTGATCACCTCCTACGAGAAGCGCGAGACCGCCCAGGCCCTGGCCGACCTGATCCCCAACTGCCCGATCCGCCTGATGGTGGGCGGGACCATACCCGGCTGGGAGTCCTACGAGGAGGCCCTGGCGTCGGCCTCGCCCGAGCCCTTGGCGGAGGAGTGGATGGGCGACTCCATGCTCTACTCCTCGGGCACCACGGGGCGGCCCAAGGGCATCCTGCGCCCGCTGCCCCAGGCCACGCCGGCCGAGGGCTTCGCCGCCCGCCAGGCGGTCAACCGCTATGGCCTGAGCGCCGACAGCGTCTACCTTTCCCCCGCCCCGCTCTATCACGCCGCCCCGCTGGCCTATGTGATGAGCGTGCAGTCCTTCGGCGGCACGGTGGTGATGATGGAGCGTTTCGACGCCGAGCAAGCCCTTGCCTTGATTGAGAAATACCGCGTCACCCATAGCCAGTGGGTGCCCACCATGTTCGTGCGCATGATGAAGCTGACGCCGGAGGCCCGCGCCCGCCATGACCTCTCCAGCCACAAGGTCGCCATCCACGCCGCCGCCCCCTGCCCGGTGGAGGTGAAGCGCCAGATGATCGAGTGGTGGGGCCCGATCCTTTACGAGTACTACGCCGGCACCGAGGGCTCGGGCTCGACCTTCATCACCTCGGAGGACTGGCTAGAACACCCGGGTTCCGTCGGCCGCGCGGCGCTGGGCGTGCTGCACATCTGCGACGAGAACGGCGAGGAATTGCCGGTGGGCGAGACCGGCCTGGTCTATTTCGAGCGCGACGCCCCGACCTTCGAGTACCACAACGATCCCGCCAAGACCGCCGACGCCCGGCACCCCAAGCACCCCAACTGGAACGCGCTGGGCGACGTCGGCTACCTCGACGCCGACGGCTACCTGTACCTCACCGACCGCAAGTCCTTCATGATCATCTCGGGCGGGGTGAACATCTATCCGCAGGCCATTGAAGACCTGTTGGTGACCCATCCCAAGGTGGCCGACGTGGCGGTGTTCGGCATCCCGCATCCGGAAATGGGCGAGGCGGTGAAGGCGGTGATCGAGCCTGCGCCCGGCCACGCCCCGACCGACGACCTGGCCGAGGAACTGCTGGCCTACGCCAAGGCGAGGCTCGCCAGCTACATGGCCCCGCGCTCCATCGACTTCATCGCCGAGATGCCCCGCCTGCCGACCGGAAAGCTCTACAAGCGCGTGCTGCGCGACGCCTACTGGCAGGACCGCAAGATCTAGACCGCCGACCCCTGGGTCTTGCGCCGTTCGGTGGACGCCAGGAGCTCGGCCCAGATGGCGTCATTGATGGCCTCGTCGCGGCCCTCGACGGCGATCTGCAGGGTGATCAGGGCGCCGCGCAGGCGGCCGTTCTCGGCGGCCAGGGCCGAGAGCCGGAAATCGTCCTCGGCGTGCTCCACCGGCGGCGGGACGTAGGCCGCGCCCTTGGCCAGCAGGGTGCGGAACGCCCGGTTCTCCATCACCAGGTGGTGGGCGGCGCTATCCCAGCTCTCGGCTGCGAGGCCCATCAGCATGGCCGACAGCCCCAGGGCGCTGGCGCGATCGACCGGGTTCACATTGGGCGCGGCGTTGGCGGCGACCTTGCCGGCCAGATCGACGAGAACGGCGGGTACTGACGGGATCATAGCCGCCCCATGACTTGCAGCGCCGCCCGGTCCTGAGCGTTGGTCATGGCCCAGGCGGGGTAGACCATGATGGGGTCGCGGTTGCCGCCGTCCAGCCAGGCCCGGGCGCTGGAAACCCAGATCGCCTGGCCCTTCACGCAGTTGAACAAGGTCCACCAGTGCAAGGCGGCGGGGTCGGCCACCAGACCGCTGGCTCGCTCCCAGATGACGATGGCCTCGGCGTCCGGGACAAGGCCGCCGGCCAGGCCGCGGCCGAAGCTCCAGATGGGATTGAGGCTCCAGCCCAGGTCCTCCAGCGGGTCCCCCAGATGCGCCATCTCCCAGTCCAGGACGCCGTGGATCTGCCCTTCCGTGTCATAGAGGAAATTGCCGGTGCGGTAGTCGCCGTGCACCACGCCGACCTTCTGGGCCGGCGGCGGCGGGTTGGCGCGCAGCCAGCGGATGGCCGCCCGGATGATCGGCAGGGGCTCGGCCTCGTCGTCGTTCAGGACCTCTTCCCAGTAGGTCAGTTCACGGCGCCAGCAGTCCCCCGCCGCGACCGCGGGCATGACGTTGGCCAGACCATTGGCCACCGGATCGGCCTTGGCGATCTCGCCGAGGATGGTCCACTTGCGCTCGGCGAGTTTGGCGTGAGTCCCGAGATAGGGCTCGGCCCACAGCAGGCCCGGACCGGCCTGGAACCCCGCGATCTCCTCGGCGATGAAGAAGGGGTGGTCCAGCGGACCGTCGCCCTCCTCCAGCCACAGCATCTCGGGCGCCGGAACGCTCGTCCCGTGGAAGGCGCGATACGCCTCGAACTCGATGCGGCGCTCGGTGTCGATCAGGCTGGCAGGCGGATCACGGCGCAGGATCAGCTTGCGCTCGCGGGCCTCGCCGCCCTCATTCCAGGAGCCCACGAAGCGATAGGTCTCCCGCGACGCGCCGCCGGAGATGCGCGCCAGGTCGCGGACGGCCACCCCGGTGGCCTGCGGCATCTGGAGGGCGATATAGGCCGCGAGGCGGGGTTCAAGGGGATGGCTCACTGGGCGCTCGACGGGCCTTGAGCGACCGTGGACTGGGAAAACGTGATGTCGGCTGCGCTCATCTGCACCTGGTCGCTTGTCGACCCTACGTAAGCTTACGCGAGGTCAGCAATCGACGCTCTCCCTTGTCTTGTTATCTTTGTTCACTTGATACTGCCCTGACACGCGCGGCGGCAATACCGACAACGAAAACACGCGCGCCGGAGGATACCCCGATGCTCACCAAGGCCGATGATTTCCCGATCCATCAGACCCCCGACCCCATCGCCTATTCGGGCACCGACCGGAATTTCTACGATCGCTACTTCTTCAACGGCTACCAGCCGGACGGGACCGAGTTCTTCGCCGTCGCCTTCGGGGTCTATCCCAACCTCAACATCGCAGACGCCCACTTCGCCGTAGTGCGGGACGGGGTGGAGCACTGCCTCCACGTCAGCCGGGTATTGAACAGCGAGCGGATGGAGCTGTCCTGCGGGCCGATCACCATCGAGGTGCTGGAGCCCCTGCAGAAGCTGAAGGTGACCGTCGCGGCTTCGGAGGGGATCTCAGCCGAACTCGTCTTCGAGGGCCGCACCTTTCCCATCGAGGAGCCGCGCTTCACCCGCCGCAACGGACCGCGCGCCTTCATGGACTATACCCGCCTGACCCAGAACGTACGCTGCACCGGCTGGATCGAGGTGGACGGCAAGCGCGTCACCCTGGCGGCGGGCAGCGTCGGGACGCGGGATCGCTCCTGGGGTATCCGGCCGATCGGGGCGCCCGATCCGCAGCCCGCCGTGCCCCAGACCATCACCGGCTTCTTCTGGCAGTGGACCCCGCTGAACTTCGCCGACCGCAGCGTCTTCTTCCACGTCAACGCTGACTCGGACGGCACGCCGTGGAACACCCGGGCGGTCATCCTGCCAGATGGGGCGGGAGAGGGCGGCGGCTATCACAGCGAGCACGCCAGGATCGACGACGTCTCGATGATCCCGGGCACCCGCCACGCCCAGGGCGGCACCCTCAACATCCCGCTCGCCCAGGGTGCGGCCAGTGTGAAGTTCGAGCCTTTCCTGACCTTCCTGATGCGCGGCATCGGCTACGGGCATCCGGAGTGGCGGCATGGCGGGTACAAGGGTGAGCTCGCCATCGCGCGCGAGGACATCGATCTCGGCGCCGCCAACCTAGCCAGCCCCGAGAACTGGCACATCCAGGCGCTCAGCCGCGTCACCTTCTCGACCCCCGGCGAAGACCCGATCAAGGGCATGGGCGTGTTCGAGCAGCTGATCGCGGGGCCTTACCGGCCCTACGGGCTCTAGCCTTTACACACCGCCCGGAATCCCGCCGCCGCGTAGGCGATCATGCGCGGGGTGACGGCGGCGATGTCCTCCGAGCGACAGAGGCCGCCCGAGAGGGTGTCGATGCGCCCGGTCTCGGCCAGCGTCAGGGTCAGGCTGCCCGACAGCATGTGATAGGACCAGAACAGGTCCTCTTCCCGCGCATAGGGCAGGGCCCGGCGCACCACGCGGATCAGGCGGTGGATGACCGGGTCGAAGTAGCGGGTCATGGTCTCGCCGCCCCAGACGGGGGTGTTATTGACCACGCCGATCAGGGCGAAATAGGCGCGCCATTCCGGACCGGCGTTGGCGCAGCGCTCCAGCACCGGATTGAGGAAGGCCGCCACCGCGCCCTCGACGGTGATGTCGTCGCCGGCCTCGGCCTCATAGCGGTCCATGGCCTCCATGCGGTCCTTGTTGAGCACCTCGGCGCGGCGCAGGAAGACGGCGTCGAACAGGCCCTTCTTGGAGTCGAAATAGTAGTGCAGCAGGGCGGTATCGACCTTGGCCTTCTTGGCCACGGCCCGCAGGGTGACGCCGTCGAAGCCGTGACGGGAGAACTCGGCCTCGGCCACGTCCAGGATGCGCTCGCTGGTCTCGAAGCTCTTCTGGGCGCGGGTCCTGCCGGCGGCCTTGGACTGTAACGCTGTCGCCATACGGCCTTCCTCAACGGTTCGCCCCTTGAGTATGGCGCGCCGCGCCTCAGTCTCAAAGGTGATCCCCGACCGTGACGCGCGTCACTCGCATGTCAATGTTCATTCAACGCTGAGTGATTGACTTCGACGCCGGACCGGCGTGCTCTTGCCCCATATCAGGAGCCCGCCATGACCGACGCCGCGATGAGAACCTGGACCAGCGCCGACGGTCTGACCCTGTTTGCGCGGGACTATGCGCCCGCGGACGGCCCGGCCCGGACGCCTGTGGTCTGCCTGCATGGCCTTACGCGCAACTCCCGGGATTTCGAGGTGGTGGCGCCTCGCATCGCCGCCTCGGGCCGCCGCGTCCTGGCGCTGGACGTGCGCGGCCGCGGGCGCTCGGCCTGGGACGCCAACCCGCTGAACTACAACCCCGCCGTCTACGCAGGCGACGTCATCGGCTTGCTGGAGCAAAGCGGGATCAGTCGCACCCATTTCGTCGGCACCTCCATGGGCGGGCTGATCACCCTGACCCTCTCGGCCATGCGCCCCGATCTCATCGCCGGGGTGGTGCTCAACGACGTGGGGCCCGAGGTGGGCGCGGCGGGCCTAGCGCGGATCGCGGGCTATGTCGGCGGCGCGCCGCAGGTGGCGAGTTGGGCCGACGCCGCCGCCTACGCCAAGGCCGTCAATGGTGAGGCCCTGCCGGGCCTGACCGACGTCGACTGGGACCGCTTCGCCCGCCGGGTGTTCCGCGAGACCGACAAGGGGCTCGCCCTCGACTATGATCCCGCCATCTCCGACGTCTTCAAGGTCGCTCCCACCGCCGCGCCAGCCGCCGCCGCGCCGGACCTCTGGCCGCTGTTCACGGCCATGGCGACGGGCAGGCCCCTGCTGCTGGTGCGCGGCGCCGACTCCGACATTCTGGAGGATGCGGTCGCCGACCGGATGGGGGCGCTGCTGCCGCATATGGTGCGTGTCGACATCGCCGGCGTTGGGCACGCGCCGACCCTGGAGGAGCCTCAGGCAAAGGCCGCCCTGGACACCTATTTCGCCGGCGCGGCCTAACGTTCACCGAAGATTCTGTGGCGCGCTTGCATCGGTCGCAAAGCGTCTGATCTCAAATTCACTCCACGATGAATGAATAATTGACGCTCCCCCTCGGGGAGGCCACGGTCACGCTCAATGAGGCGCCTGTCCGGGCGCCATGGGAGGGACCTATGCGAACCAATTGGAAGCTCGCGCTCGCCGCGAGCGCGGCCTGGAGCGTTTTCGCCGGCCAGGGCTATGCCCAGACCACCACCCCCGGTGAAGTCGAAGAGCTGGTGGTCACCGCCCGCCGCGTCGAGGAAAACCTGCAGACCACCCCGGTCGCCATCTCGGCCTTCACCGCCGAGACCCTGCAGCGGCAGGGCGCCACGGCGATCACCGACCTGCAAGGCGCCGTGCCGAACCTGAACCTCGTCCAGGGCCGCGCCTCGTCGAATTCGACCAACATCTACATCCGCGGCATCGGCCAGCCCGACGCTCTGCAGACCTTCGACCCCGCGGTCGGCGTCTATGTTGACGACGTCTATTACAGCCGTATCCGCGGCACCCAGTTCGACCTGCTGGACCTGGCCCGCGTCGAGGTTCTGCGCGGCCCGCAGGGCACGCTCTATGGCAAGAACACCATCGGCGGCGCCCTGAAGCTGGTGAGCCGCCAGCCCGACCAGACCGTCCGTTCGCAAAGCTCCGTCAGCGTCGGCAGCTACGACCTGTTCGAAGCCAAGGTCGCGTTGTCGGGCCCGGTGAGCGACACCCTGGCCCTCGGCTTCGCGGCCATGGGCTCGGCGCGCGGCGGCTACGTCACCGATCCGGTGAACGGCGCCGAGTACAACGACAAGAACACCTTCTCCAGCCGGGTCGCCCTGGCCTGGACCCCCAATGAGCGGCTCAGCGTCAACGCCTCGGCCGACTACACCAAGGACAAGTCCGGCCTCAGCGTCGGCCAGGCTCAGAACAGCCTGACCTCGGCGTTTGGTCCCGTGCTCTATCCCGTGCCCCTGGCCATCCCGGAGTTCAACTTCAGCACCACCACCACGCCGGGCCTGCCCAATGAGACCCGTTTCGAGCACTGGGGGACCGCCGTCACGGTCGCCTACGACCTGACTGACACCCTGTCGCTGAAGTCGATCACCGCCTATCGCAATCTCGACAGCGACGACTATATCGACTTCGACGCCACGGCCCTGCAGCTGACCGACGCCCTGGTGGCGGTCGACCAGGACCAGGTGAGCGAGGAGCTGCAGCTGGCCTACAACAACGGCCCCTGGCAGGTGATCGGCGGCGTCTACTATCTGAGGGAGACCGTGAAGTCCCATCAGGCCGCCTTCGCCAACGCCTATACCGCGCCCTTCAGCTTCCTCCGCACCGTGGACGACGACCTGAAGACCACCAGCTGGGCCGCCTACGCCAACGCCAGCTACGCGCTCACCGAGCAGCTGCGGCTGTCGGCCGGTGTCCGCTACACCAACGAAGAGAAGAAGTACGCCCGCACCACCTCGACCTTCTCGAACCTGGGCGCATTGAACGGGACCTTCGCCTTCAAGGCTGAGGAGACCTGGGACGACGTCTCGCCGATGGTCAGCCTCGACTACCAGGCCACCGAAGATGTGTTCTTCTACGGACGCGTTTCCAAGGGCTTCAAGTCGGGCGGCTTCAACGGCCGCGCCAATGCGCCCGGCGAAGAGCAGCCCTATGCCCCCGAAACCGCCATCTCCTATGAGGGCGGCGTGAAGACCCAGCTGTTCGACAACCGCGCCCGGGCCAACTTCACGATCTTCTACAACGACTACCAGGACTTCCAGGCCCGTGTCGGCCACTCGGTCACTTCGCCCACCCAGCCCATCCCGGCCATCGACTTCACCGTGCTGAACGCCGGCCAATTGAAGATCTACGGGGCTGAACTGGAACTGGCGGCCAACCCGATCGCAGGCCTCAGCCTGAACGCCGAGCTCGGCTACCTGAACGCTGAGTACGGTGAGTTCTCCGAGCAGCGTGCCGCCGTCGCCCCGGCGACGGGCTTCACCACCCTGGATCGCTCCTGGCAGACCCCGGCCTTCTCGCCGGAATGGACGGGTCGGGTGGCCGGCCGTTACGAGTGGGATCTCGGCGACACCGGCTTCGTCAGCATCGGCGCCCAGGCCCGGTACCGTTCGGAGATGGCTCTGGCGATCGACAACGCCAACCTGACCACGCGGGCCCGTTTCCCCGGCATCTTCCAGCCGAGCTACTGGCTCTATGACGCCCAGATCGTCTGGGAGAGCTCGCAGCGGCGCGTCTCGGCCGGCCTCTACGGCAAGAACCTGGCCGATGAGGTCTACAAGACCGACGCTCAGGAATTCTCCTCGGTGGGCGGCATCCGCACCGCCTATTTCGGCGCCCCGCGCACCGTCATGGCCACGGTGACCCTGAAGTACTAGGGGCCCCTCAGCCCAGAACGACAAAGGCCCGGGCGTCGCCCGGGCCTTTCTTGTGTCTGGATGAGGTGATTCAGCGCGTAACGACGTCGCGCTTCATGGGGGCCAGCTTGGCGAGCAGCTGGTTCTGGTGTCGGTAGGCGACGCCTTCCTTGTCCATGGCCAACTGCATGTGCTCGACCAGGAGGTTGAACTCCGCGGTGTTGATCCCCTGGTCCTTGTGGGTCGTCTTCATGTCGCGGCCGGTATAGTCCACCGGCGCCCCCAGCAAATGGGCCACCTGCTCCTTCAGGGTGCGACGCAGGCGCTCCATGTCGGTGGCGCGGAAGATGTCCGTCAGCCTCGGGTCGGCCACGCTGCGGTCCAGGGTGTCGTCAACGATACGAGCCACGCCCTCGCGGCCGTTGAAGGCCGCCAGCATCTGCTCGCCCGTGAACGGGGTCGCTCCGGCGTTGGCGTTGGACTGGGTGTAGGGATCGACCGGCTTTTCCTCGGCGAAGGCCGGGGCGGCGGCGCCCAGGGCCGCGGCGAACATCAGAGTGCGGAGGTTCGACATCAGAAGCCTGCCTGGATGGAAAGGTACAGACCGCGCTGGTCCTTGAAGGTGGCGATGGTCCCGAGATCGGCATAGGCCGCGGTGACCGAGAGGTTCTTGCTGAAGGCGTAGGCGGCGAAGATGTCGACCCAGTCATCCTCCTTCAGCCCCGCCAGGTTGTCGGGCTTGCTACGGTATTCCGCCCCGATCAGCAGCCGCTTGGAGACCAGGTAGCCGGCCGAGCCCTCGAACTGCAGCTCGTAGTCGTCGTTCTTGTTCCCGCCGAAGCCCAGCAGGCCGGTCTGGTTGGCCTTGGTGGCGCGGAGGGTTCCGTCCAGCACCAGGCTCTGGTTCAGCAGCACCTTGGTGGCGGCCACATAGTAGTCGACGCCGGAGTCGTCCTTGCCGCCGATGGCCGTGATGACGGCGTCCTTGTCGTTCTTCTTCCACTGGACGCCGAGCGCGACCTGCGGGACCCAGCTGTCCTGGGCGTAGACGGCGTCGCCGAGGACGCGAACCTTCACGCCGACGATGTCCTGGTTGAAGGTGAAGCCCTGGCCCAGGCCGAGCTTGCTCCCGGTGTCTCCGGTGTCGAAGGACTGGCGGGTGTAGGAGATCTCGACGCGATCACGGAAGCCGACCGCCACGCCGCCGGCGCGAAACTGGTAGTCGGGCAACTGCACCAGGGTGGCGTGGGCGTTGGCGCCCACCTCGTCCACGGTCTCATAGCCGGTGATGGTCGCCCAGGTCGCCAAACCGCCGCCGCCCGCGCCTTCGAGGCTGGTGACGCCGCCGGTCAGCAGCAGCTTGCCGCTGGTCTCGCGATCCCTAGCCTGGGCGAGAGTCGCCGTCATCGCCAGGGTCAAGGCGAGCAAGACCGCCTGCGTTTTGCCTGTCATCCGACCGATCCTCCTCGGCGGCGCCCCCCTGCGGGTCTGCCCAATTCCTTGAGGAAAGCATGATCGAAACCTGTTGATGGAAGGTTCGCCCATCCTGTTAACCGCGCGGCCACGAGAGCAGGCGATGCTGCTGGCATGCGCGCAATCATCCTGGCGGCCGTGGCCGCACTGACCCTCGCCTCCCAGGCCGAGGCCGGCGATCTCTCGGTCGAGGTCCGCAACGCGGCGGGACATCCGGTGAAGGACGCCGTGGTGACGCTGAAGCCGCTGGGCGGCGGCGCGGCAGGCGCGCCGATCAAGTTCACCTGGCCCTATTCGGTGGCCCAGCAGAACATCAGCTTCAACCCCTTCGTCCTCATCGTACCGACGGGCAGCAACGTGACCTTCCCCAACAAGGACAAGGTGCGCCACCACGTCTATTCCTTCTCGCCCACCAAGAAGTTCGAACTGAAGCTGTATGGCCGCGACGAGAGCCGCAGCGTGGTGTTCGACAAGGCCGGCGTCGTGGCCCTGGGCTGCAACATCCACGACCAGATGATCGCCTATGTGGTGGTGGTGGACACCGCCTACGCCGCCAAGACCGGCGCCGACGGGGTGGCCCTGATCCGCAATGCGCCGGCTGGAAACGCGGCCATGACCGTCTGGCAGCCCTATATGAAGACCGCCCGGAACCAGGTCGCGAAGACGATCTCTGTCCCGGCCGCCGGCGGGCGGCGGGAGGTCAAGGTCGACCTGCGCCCCGCCCCAGGCGCGATGAACATGATCCACTAGACGGGCGCGTTCAGCCGTAGGTGCGTCTGCGCGCTTCGTCGTCGCGCATGAAGACCAGCAGCTCATTGAGCGGCTGGGCGGCGCTGGAGATCGCCGAGAATACCGCCACCGAGATCAGGATCAGGGTCATGCCGAACAGGGCGGCGTAGAGCAGGGTCAGCTTGGTTCGCAGGAACTTGAACATCCCCAGGCGGCGCAGCACGGAGTCCACCTGAGCGGCCCCCGGCCACGCCAAGGGCGTCCGTCACCGGCTAGCCGGACGGAGGCTTCAGGCTGACCGCCAGGTCGCCAGCCCAGCCCGGGCCAGCCGCCAGCAGCGCGAGGAGGAGGGCCGGGAGTAGGCGCATGGCTTAGCCATAAATTCAGGGGTGTGAAGCGCAGGTAAAGCGCAGCTCGACTCGCCCGCGGCCACGCGAAGGGTTGCACAAGGGGCGCCCGGCTTGGCACACTGGCGCCATTGACGTCCTCTCCGGCGTGCTTTGCGCCATTTTTGAAAGCTACGACTTTGACCCTTTCAGCCCCGGCGGCATATTCGGCCGCCGCCAGCAGCCCCATGGCTTCGGTGGACGCCCTGATCGAGGGCCTGGCCGGCGTCGGCTATATCGCCTCGCGCCGCATCGCCACCGCCCTGTACATGGCCGTGCACCTGCAGAAGCCCATCCTGGTGGAAGGCTCCGCCGGGGTAGGCAAGACCGAACTGGCGCTGTCCACCGCCGCCCTGCTCGGCCTGCCGCTGATCCGCATGCAGTGCTATGAGGGCCTGGACGAGTCCAAGGCCCTGTACGAGTGGAAGTACGGCAAGCAGCTGCTCTACACCCAGATCCTCAAGGACCGCATGGGTGCCCAGCTGGCCGAGGCCGGCGGCAGCATGGACGAGGCCATGGACCGCCTGCACGGCATTGGCGACCTGTTCTTCTCCGAGCCCTTCCTGGAGCCGCGCCCCCTGATGAAGGCGTTGCGGGAAGACGACGGCTGCGTCCTGCTGATCGACGAGATCGACAAGTCCGACGAGGCCTTCGAGGCCTTCCTGCTGGAGGTGCTCTCGGCCTACCAGGTCTCGATCCCCGAGCTCGGCGTCCTGAAGGCCAAGACCCCGCCGATCGTCTTCCTGACCTCCAACAATGTGCGCGACCTGGGCGACGCCCTGAAGCGCCGCTGCCTGCACCTGCACATCCCGCTGCCCGACGCCGCCCTGGAGCGGAAGATCGTCGCCAGCCGTGTGCCCGGCATCGAGGCCAAGCTGACCCATGAGCTGGTGAGCTTCGTGCAATCCCTGCGCACGCTGGACCTTCGCAAGTCGCCCTCGATCTCCGAGACCGTGGACTGGGCCCGCGCGCTCATCCTGCTCAACGCCGAGAGCCTGGACGGCGAGGTCGTGCGTGACAGTCTCAACGTGCTGCTCAAGTTCGAGCAGGACATCGCCGCCGTGGAGCCGCAGATCGTCGAGCTGATCCGCCGGCCCCTGGCCTGAGGGTCCCGCCATGCAAGGCGCGATGGAAGACTTCCTCCGGGCCCTGCGGGCCGCGGACGTCAAGGTCTCGCCCGTCGAGGCGATCGACGCGCACCTGACGGTGGCCACGGTGGGCTTCGCCGACCGCGAGCTGTTCAAGGACGCCCTGTGCGCGACCCTGGCCAAGACCGCCGCCGAGGTCACCCGGTTCGACGAGACCTTCGAGACCTTCTTCGCCCGCGAGACCTTCCAGCTCGAACCGCCCCCGCCGCCTGGTGAGGACGGCGAACCCGAGGGCATGCCGCCGGAGGTCGAGGCCTCCGAGCTGGCCCAGATGCTGCTGAACGGCGACGTCTCGGCCCTGGCCCAGGCCATGGAGGCCGCCGCCGAGCGGGCCCAGGTCTCGTCGATCCGGCTGTCCACCCAGCGCAGCCGCCTGACCCGGCGGATGATGGAGGAGATGGGCCTGTCGGAGATCGAGCAGATCATCGCCGCGGCCAAGAAGCTGGAGGACGCCCGCAGCCAGGCCCTGGTCGCGCGGCTGGAGTCGGGCAAGAAGGCGCTCACCGAAGAGGCCCAGCGCTTCGTCGACCGCCAGCACGAACTCTATGCCGCCGAAAGCGGCAAGAACCTCCGCGAGGAGCTGCTGGCCCGCAAGGCGCTGAACGCCGAGGGCGGCATCGATCCGGCCGACCTGGTGATGATGCAGGCCCTGGTGAAGAAGATGGCCAAGCGTCTGGCCGACCGCTACTCGCGCCGGCGCAGCAAGGCCCAGCTCGGCCACCTGGATGTGCGCCGCACCCTGCGCAAGTCCATGGCCTATGGCGGCATGCCCTTCGACATCATCTGGAAGACCAAGAAGGTCGAGAAGCCGAACATCGTGGCCATCTGCGACGTCTCGAAATCCGTCGCCGCCGCGGCCCAGTTCCTGCTGACCTTCCTCTACAGCCTCAATGAGGTGGTGGACCGCATGGACGCCTTCGCCTTCTCCGGCCGGATGATCAGCGTCAACGACCTGATGGACGACAACAAGGTCGAGACCGCCATCCTCGAAGTGCTGAAGAAGATCGGCTTCCAGCAGACCGACTACGGCAAGAGCCTGGAAGACTTCTGCGACCTGCACCTGGACCAGATCGACCGCCACACCACGGTGATCTTCCTGGGCGACGCGCGGTCAAACTATGCCGACCCGCGCATCGACCTGTTCGCCACGATCCAGAAGCGCTGCCGGGCGATGATCTGGCTGAACCCCGAGCCCGAAAGCTACTGGGGCCAGGGCGACAGCGTCATGCACCGCTACGAACGCTTCTGCCACGTGGCCAAGCCCTGCAATACGCTAGGCCAGCTGGAGCGGATCATCGAGGACGTGCTGCGGACCTACATCCCGCACTAGCGAGCTAGTAGCCGTTCAATCCGACGGTTCCGGCCGGATAGTCGCGGCCGGTGCGGATCATGCCGTCATTGTAATAGACGGGCCGACCGGCCGCCGTGTAGCGGCTGACGGCGGAGGCCCTGGCGCGGCGATGGTGGCGGCGCGACGCCGGCCGGTAGCGGTCCTGCTGATAAGCGTCCTGGTCGCCATAGGCGCCCTGACCGTTGTCTCGATAGCCGTAGCCGCCGCCGGGGGCCGCGCCGCGCCCGTCATAGGCCTGGCCGCGATCGTGGCGCGAGCCCTGACGGTCGTCGTAGCGGTTGTGCTGGCGATCGTCGTGGCGGCTCTCCTGAGGAGCGTGGCTGTCGTCCCGGTCGTCATACTGCGAGGTCGCGTGGGCATACGACTGGGCCAGGGCCGGGGCGGCGCTCGCCAGGGCCAACAGGGTCGTGGTGATCAGCAGGCTGCGCATGGCGGATCTCGGTCAGTAGCGGCGGGGGATTGGGATGACGCAGGCCTGGCGGGCTGTGTTGGGCACGCGCCCACGCGGGCAAGGCGCGCAGCCGCCCGGTGAGCGGCTGTCATGGATCAGCTTCGGCCCTCGGGTCGCGCAGTCACCGCTCGGCTCGCCTATCGCGATGTTGAAGGGCGGTGGCTTGGCGGCCGGGATCGCGGCGACCGGCGGGGGCGCGACCGCCGGCTTGGCATAGGCCGTCGCCGAGGGCTTGGCGGCGTGAAGCGGTACGGCGGCGAGGGGCTTGGCGGCCACGGGCGGCTGCGCGGACGCCGCTCCAGGGCCAGCAATGGCGGTGCGAACGCCGCCCACCGTCTGATAGATCGTAGGCGTCTGGGCAGGCGCGACATGAGGGGCCACCGCGGGCGCCACGCACTTGCCGGCCGCGGTCTTAGTCTGGCCGGGCGGGCACCAGGGCACGGCGGGGGGGGGCGATGGCGCCACGGCGGGCGGCGCCACGGACGATTGGGCGACGGCGGTCTGGCTTGCCAGCAACAGGGCGACGCCTAGGAGCGCTGTGATGGATCGATACATGCGCCAGCCTCCTTCCAGCCTCGCCGTACAGTCATTCGGACGGCGCGCGCGGTCAAGCTGGGGGAGCCTTAGGTGTCTGGTCCCGATGTGTGGGGGCTCAGTTTAGCTGAGTGCTCACACCGGGAGGAGCCAGGGGCGACACGCGGGCGAGGGCCTCGGCGTCGCCGTGGATCTCGAACCCTGGCTTCAATGCTTGTTCCGTCACGGCGGCGCCCTCTGTGTCAGGGGCGATATAGGTGTGGGACGCCGGCTGCCAAGCTTGCGGGCGTGCGCTGGAGTTTTCCTCCCCTGTGCAGCGTAGCGGAACGGGGGAGGAAAGAGAGCCCGTCGTCGGATCAGGCGGGTTCGGTGACCGCTTCGCGGAACTCGTCGGCGGGGACGAAGGCGGCGCCGTCTTCGTCCAGCACCCAGACGCCGATGAGGGCGGGGTGGTCGGGATCGAGGTCTTCGTCGAGCAGGTCGCCGTCATAGAGCGCGACATTGCTGTAGTCGAAGTCGAGGGAGAGCTGGCTGGCGAGGCCCAGCATTTCGTCGGCCATGCGGCGCGAATAGCCCACGGCTTCGGCCTCGGCGGTGAAGTCGTCGGTCAGCGTGTTCATCTCGGCCGCGTCGCTGCCTTGGGCCGCGCTGGTGGTGACGATGGTGTAGGCGGGCATGGCTGATCTTTCGTGGTTTGGCCTCTCCCTAACGCGTTCATCGCGCGGCGAGGGCCTTATTTTGAAAAAACATTCGAGTGTAGGGCCACGCGGCCTGGCGCACGCCAGGGTCAGTCGGCGCCGCCCCGGTGGTCTCGCTTGGTGGCGCGGTAGGTTTTCGCACGCGCGGCGAGGCGGCCGCGTTCGGTGGCCTTGGCGATGCGGTCGGCCTTCTGCTCCACCGCCGCCAGCTCAAGACCCAGCTTCTGGAAGTTCGCCCAGCGGGCCGGGTCCAGCGCCCCGCTGGCCAGGGCGGCCTGGATCGCGCAGCCCGGTTCGTGGCTGTGGCCGCAGTCGTTGAAACGGCAGTCTCCGGCAAGCTGCTCGATGTCCTCGAAGGCCTCGCTCATGCCGTCCTCGGCGTCGATCAGACCCACCTCCCGGATGCCCGGCGTGTCGAGCAGCAGGGCGCCGCCCGGCAGCAGGACCAGCTGCCGATGGCTGGTGGTGTGGCGGCCCTGGTCGTCGGCCTCGCGAATCGCCGCGATGGTCATGCGGTCCTGCCCCAGGAAGGCGTTGACCAGGGTGGACTTGCCAACGCCGGACGAACCGATCAGCACGCAGACCTCGCCAGGCGCGACCTGGGCCAGCAGGGCCTCGAGACCCACGCCGTCTCGGGCCGAGACCAGCAGCACCGGGGCGCCGGCCGCCAGGGCGACGATCTCCGCGGCCTGGCCCTGCGGATCGTCGGACAGGTCGGACTTGGTGAGCACCACCACCGGCCGGGCACCGCTCTGCCAGGCGGCGGCGAGATAGCGCTCGATCCGGCGTGGATTGAGGTCGGCGTTCATCGAGCTGACGACGAAGACCACATCAATATTGGCGGCGATGACCTGCAGCTTGCCCAGGCTGTCGGCGGCCCGCCGCGTGAGCACCGTGCGACGGGGCAGGACCGCCTCGATAGTCGCCGCGCCCTCGGCCGGGTTCAGCGCCAGCGCCACCCAGTCGCCGACCGATGGCGGCTCAGCCTCCTGGGCCTCGTGGTGCAGGCGGCCCGACAGGTTGGCCCGCAGCTCGCCCTGGTCGGTCGCCACCAGATAGCCGTCGCGGTGCTGGGCGACGACGCGCGCCGGGGTGTGGCCGGCCTGGGCCTGGGGCGCGAAGGCCAGGGCCAGGCGGTTGGACCATCCATACTGCGCGATCACGCTTTCAGACATCAGACGCATCTAGCGCCTTTCGGTGGGGATGGGCGCCCTTTCCTCCCCTGTGGCGCGGAGCGGACCGGGGGAGGAAAGCAAGTTCAGGGTCGCGGGGTCAGGCTGGCCGGAGAAGTATCTGGTGAGGGTGGTGTGGAAAGGCGTGGGGTCGCTGGCGGCCTGGGCGAAGAGGGTCATGGAGGAGCGGAACTTCAGGTCATCCGGGGCGCCGAAGATCTGGCGGGCGGTGCGGCCCTGGATGGCGGTCGCCAGGGCCGTGCAGTCCAGCAGGCGCGGCCCCAGCACCGGGTGGGCGAGATAGGCGCGGGCCTCCTCCAGGCCGTGGATCGCGAAGTGCGCCGCCGTGGCGCTGCGGCCCAGGCCCGCGAGCTGCGGGAAGACGAACCACATCCAGTGGGTCTGCTTGGCGCCCGCCGCCAGTTCGGCGCGGACGGCGTCGATCACCGGGGCCTGGGCCTCGACGAAGCGGGCGAGATCGGACGAAATTTCCATGGGGTTGGCCTCACATCGGGCGACGTTAACAATCGACAAGCGGGCCAACCTCGGGTTTGTTGCAGCGCCCTCGTTTCGAGGGCCAAGACGAATTTGATCAGGGACGAATTTTCATATGGCTCGAATGTTGCCCGAACCCACGCCGGAGACCCGGCATTTCTGGGAGGGTTGCAAGGACGGCGAACTGCGTCTGCAGCGCTGCACCGAATGCACCCACAGCTATTTCCCGCCCCGCCCGTTCTGCCCCAAGTGCGGATCGCGCGATGTCGAGGTCTATGCCGCCAGCGGCAAGGGCTTCCTCTACTCCTACGTCATCAACCACCGTCCGCGCCCCGACATGGGCACGGAGCCGCACTCCATCGCGGTGGTGGAGCTGGATGAAGGTCCTCGTCTGATGACCAACATCGTGGGCTGTCCGCAGACGCCGGAAGCCCTGCAGCTGGACATGAAGGTCCAGGTGAAGTTCGAGAAGCAGACCGACGACATTTCCCTTCCCCTGTTCGAACCGGCGAAGGGCTGAGAACGCATATGAAACCGAAATCAGTCGCGGTCGTCGGGGCCGCAGAGACCACCAAGATGGGCAAGATTCCGGACGTTTCCGTCCTGGGTCTGCACGCCGACGCCGCCCTCAACGCTATGAAGGACGCGGGGCTGAAGCCCTCGGACATCGACGGCGTCGCCACCGCCGGGGTCAGCCCCGTCGAACTGGCCCAGTATCTGGGCATCACGCCCACCTATGCCGACGGCACCAGCGTCGGCGGCTGCTCCTTCATGCTGCACGTCCGCCACGCGGCGGCCGCCATCAATGCGGGCCTGGCCAAGACCATCCTGATCACCCACGGGGAATCGGGCCGTTCGCGCGTCGGCGCCGGCGGCTTTGGCCGTAACGCCACCTCGCTGATGGGCCAGTTCGAAATGCCCTACGGCGTCACCAGCCCGCCCACCATGTTCACGATCCCGGTGCTTCGCTACATGAAGACCTACGGCGTGACCGAGGAGGACCTGGCCACGGTGTCGGTGATCCAGCGGGAGTGGGCGGCCCTGAACCCGCGCGCCTCGTTCAAGGACCCGATCACCGTCGACGACGTGCTGAACTCGCCGATGATCGCCTGGCCTTTCCGGATGTTGATGTGCTGCCTGGTCACCGACGGTGGCGGGGCCCTGATCATCACCAGCGCGGACCGGGCCAAGGACTTCCCCAACAAGCCGGTCTATGTGCTGGGCACCGGGGAGAGCGTCGAGACCCCGATGGTCAGTCAGATGGAGGACTTCAACTCCTCCAAGGCGTTCCGCGTCTCGGGCAAGAAGGCCTTCGAGGAAGCCGGCATCAAGCACGCCGACGTCGATCACCTGATGATCTACGACGCCTTCGCCCACCTGCCGCTGTACGGCCTGGAGGACCTGGGCTTCGTGAAGCCCGGCGAGGCCAAGGACTTCGTGCGTGAGCGCAACACCGCGATCGGCGGCAAGCTGCCCATGAACACCAACGGCGGCGGCCTGTCTTACATGCACTCGGGCATGTACGGGATGTACGCCCTGATGGAGAGCGTGCGTCAGATGCGCGGCACCGCGGCGGCCCAGGTTGACGGCGCCAAGATCAGCGTCTGCCAGGGCGTGGGCGGCATGTTCGCCGCGGCCGGCACGGTGATCTTCGGCAACGAAGCGTAGAGCTTAATCAACGACTTACCGCACTCCATGCTGCGCAGCATGGAGTGCAGCAATTTCGCCCTCTCCGGGAGACCGGGGAGGGCGTTTTGCTGCGGGAATACTGCGCAGCATTTTTTGCCTTTCCTCCCCTGTGAAGCGAAGCGGAACGGGGGAGGAAAGGAGACGCCCAAATCTACCCAGGGTCGCTGGCTGCAAGCCCTGCCTGTGGGGCGCCCTGTCGCACCCCTTGGAAGGTCTTCTTAACCCTCTCTGGTCACAGTGAATCGTCGCACTTGACGGCGAAACGCAAGAGATGACCGGGCCTTAGGGAAGCACCCAAGCCCGGTTCGAAGGACAGAATGGGTCTCAGCCCCGACTCTCGCGCCCGGTTCAACCTCGAGCGGGCCTCCGTGCTCATCCTCGAGGAATCGACCATGGGCATGAGCATCCTGGTGCAGATCCTCACCGGCTTCGGCGCCAAGGTGCTGCACCGGGCCGAGAACGTTGAGGAAGCCCAGGGGCTGGTGGCCAAGGTCGAGCTGGACCTGGTGGTGGCCGATGCGCTGGGCCCCGGCGGCGAAGGCTATGACTTCGTGAGCTGGCTGCGCCGCTCGCGCATCGAACCCAACTGCTACGCGCCGGTGCTGCTGACTGCGGGACATACCCCGGGCGGCGCCGTGCAGAAGGCCCGCGACTGCGGCGCCCACTTCGTGATGACCAAGCCGCTCACCCCCATCGCCGTGCTGGAGCGCGTGCTGTGGATCGCCCGCGAGGGCCGGCGGTTCGTGGAGTGCGACAGCTATATGGGCCCTGACCGACGCTTCAAGAACGAGGGCGTGCCGGCCGGCCAGGTGGGACGGCGGCGCGACGACCTGGTCGGCGATGTCGGCGAGGCCAGCGAGCCCAACATGGAACAGGACAGCATCGACGGCATGCTGAAGACACGACGGGTGACCCTTTGAGCGCGGTAAAGATCCATGTTCCGGTGGTGCGGCTGGCCAAGCTGCTGCGCACGCCCGGCGGGCTTCCCGTCGCCGACGCGGTCAAGCGGGCCGGGGCGGGGCTGGAGAGCCTGCGCGCCGAGTGCCTGGACGAACTGCGGGTGACCCTGGACCAGGCCGAGCTGTGCGCGGGCCGCGCCAACGGTGAGTACGACCCCGCCGTCGCCGAGGAGCTCTACGCCATCGCCAGCGCCGCCATCGGTGTGCCCACGGCCTGTGGCCTGGCGCCCATCGACACCGCCCTGGTCAGCCTGGCCGACCTCACCGACTATCTGAAGACCCGCAAGACCTGGGACCCCAACGCCGTGGCCGTGCACCTGCGGGCCTTCCGCCTGCTGCTGCACACCGAGGCGGGCAAGGACAGCAACGGCACCAAGGCGATCCTCGAGGGCCTGCGCCGGGTCAGCCAGCGCTACGCCAAGCCCGAGGCTCCGAGCGCCGCGGCCGGCTAAGGGCTTTACGTGTCCGGCCCCAGGCGCTTCACTGGGGGCATGACCGAAAACAGTATCCGTGAACGCTCCCGCCGCACCCTGGAGAGCGCCCGATCCAATTATCAGGCCGACCCCTCCCTCCCCAACACCGTCTGGTGCGGCCGGGTGCTGGGGTTCCGCTATCAGATCGAAGAGGCGATCGCGGTGTTCAGCGAGGGCCTGGAGCGGTTCCCCGACTCCTTCGAACTCCTGCGCCAGCGCGGCCACCGCTATCTGTCGACCCGGCGCTTCGCCGAGGGGCTGGCCGACCTGGCCCGCGCCGCCGAGCTGCTGGAGGGCAAGCCCGAATGGATCGAGCCGGACGGCAAGGACAACGAGCTGCCGGTGCCCCCCACCAGCATCCAGTTCAACACCTGGTATCATCTGGCCCTGGCCCATTACCTGCTGGGCGACTGGGACGCCGCCGAGGCCGCCTATCGCCGCTGCCTGGACTGGGTGCGGGCCGATGATCACGACGGGCTGACCGCCTGCAACGACTGGCTCTACATGACCCTGCGGCGCCGGGGCGACGAGGCCGCCGCCGCGCAGGTGCTGGCCTCGATCCCGCACGGCCTGCCCGATGAGGCCTTCGTCGAGGGCCCCTCCTATTATCGCCGCCTGCGGATGTACCGGGGCGAATTCGAGCCGCAGGATCTGCTGACCCCCGACCTCGGCTCCCAGGTGATCCACGACCTGGAGACCCTGTACGCCACCCAGGGCTACGGGGTGGGCAACTGGTATCTCTACAATGGCCAGGCCGACCTCGCCCGCGAGGTATTCGAGCAGATCCTGCAGGGCCGCAGCCGCTTCGCCTTCGGCTACATCGCCGCCGAACGCGACCTGCGTGAGATGACGGGCGGGTAGGGCGCGCGGGCGACAGGCCGCCAGGTTTCCATCGGGCCGGAACACCCGTCAGCCTGCGACGTCGCAAGCGAGCGCTCGTCAGGCGCGATGCGTTTGCCGGGTACGGCAATGGGGTGGTCTCGGCAGGTCTCAAGGCGCACTTCTAAGTCGCTAGCGTCACCCCGCGCCGGGTGGGCGCGCGGACGTTGGGACTGATGGCCTCGACGTCCAGCCCCATCTGGCGGGCGGCCTGGACCAGTTGCAGGAAGCGCTGAACGATGATTTGGCCGCCCTGCAGGATTTCCGGCGACTGTTGCCGACTCATGCTCGACAGGTAGCCGCCGGGCGTGCGCGCCACATAGCCTTGAGCGACATAGCGCACGACATGGCGGCGGATGGTCTCGTGGTGGAGGCCCAGCCTCTCGGAAAGCTCGGCTATGGTGACCGGCCGGCGCAGCTCATCCGGCGGCGGACTATTGGACCAAGCGTACTTCTGAGCGAGTTCGCGATCATAGGTGATGTCGCCAGCGTTCGTCGTGATCAAGCCGGAGAAGATCAAGGCGTCCAGCATCGAGCCGTACGGGGCGACGCCGGCCTCCAGGACCCGCAAAATGAAGGCGTCCAGAAGAGCGCCCAGGGGCGCAGCCAGGTCCTCGTCCCGCTGCGGTGTGGCGCCAGGGCCAGGATCGAAAGCGTAGCCGAGACCCTTGAGATCGGCGATCAGGCGGCGCAGGCCCTCGCATCGCTCCAGGTCCCAAGCCAAAGGCGGTGCGGGAGCCCCTGCGGCTATCGTGACCCCGGAGTCCCCCGCTCGGCTTACAAGACCCGCGGACTCAAGGACCGCGACTTGGCGGCGGGTGGTTTCATAGGCGAGCCCGAGGGACTGAGCGATAGCCCGGACACTGATGCCGCCGCGAACATTTCCGCCCGGGCTCCGGGAAGCCTGCGCCACGGCCATATGGACAACGCCCCGGGTGAAGCCGCCTCCGTGCCGGTCGATCAGCCTGCGGCCTTCGTCGAGCAGGAACTCCAGGACGCAGCGGAAGATCAGCCGGTTGCGCCGCGAGTTCGCCGCCTCGGAAATGTGGATCATGGTCCCGGCCCCCCAAGCTTGACCATAGACCGGCGAGGCTACCCCTCGGCAAGCCCGCATAACGATGTTTTGCAATCTAGCGAGTTGTGTCTCGTGGGGTGAGCCATCAGGGATTGCAAAGGCCCACGATCCGGGTAGGGCCGGTCTTGCTGTCGGCTCGCCAATCGGCATTCTTGCCGACCGAACTGAGTAAACGGCAGGAGATATTCATGCGCCGCCTTCTTGTTCTCGGCTTGGGTTGCCAGCTGCTTGGCGCCGCCGCCGCTCAGGCCCAGACGTGGACCCCCCTGGCCGTGACTGGGCCCGAGACCATCTTCTATGACCCGGCCACCGTCACCCGCGCGAACGGCGTGGTGACCGCCGTAATGCGGGCGGAGTTCAACCCGCCGCAGGCCTCTGGCTCGGTGATGGTCAGCGCCATGGTGGAGAAGATGTCCATCAACTGCGCCGGGAATGTCTATTCCGATCTCGGCAATGTCGCCTACGACGCCGCGGGCGCAGTGTTATGGAACCAGCCCGCGTCAGGCGCGGTCAAGCCGATTACGCCGGGCTCCGGGGCGAGCGCCATCCACGCCAAGGTCTGCCAATAGCTGACCATGAAGTTTCCGCACCGTGCGCTCGCCCTGGCGATCCTGGGGCTGCTGATGCTGGCGGCTGCACCCGTCCGGGCCCTGGCCGCCCCCACGCAGGCCATCACCTGCCGCCTGGGCGCCTGGTTCGTGTCCGTGCACGACATCAACGCCGCTGAGGGCACGTTCAAGGCAGACTTCTGGATGTGGAGCGTCTGTCCCGAGCGCGAGTTGAACCCGCTTGAGAGCCTGGAGTTCCTGAACGCCGCGGAGACCGAGGAGGGCCTCGACGCCACCCTGCAAAGGGGGGGCAAGTGGTGGTCGACGCGCAAGATCTCCGGCGTCTTCCGGCAGGACTTCGACCTCCAGAACTATCCCTTCGACCGCCAGGCTCTGGAGATCCTGGTGGAGGAGGCGGTTCTGGACGAACGGAGCCTTCGCTATGTCGCCGACAGCCGCAACTCGGGCCTCGACCCGGGGGTGAAGGCGCCGGGGTGGCGGCTGACCGGGTTTCGCAACACGGCGGGCGTCGCCATGCATCCGACCACCTTCGGCGACCCGTCCCTCCCCGACGGCGCAAGCTATTACGCCACCCTGCGCATGGAGATCGTGGCCAATCGCGCCCGGCTCGGCAACTTCGTGAAGGCCACCTTCGTCCTCTACATAGCCGCGATCCTGGGTCTGATGTGCTTGGCGCTGGACGTTGTGGACACCCGAGCATCCACGCACAGGCGCTGCCCATGCGCCCAGTTCGCGCGCTGGCCCACAAGCGCGGAGCGAAGACATCAAGAAGCGGGTGTTCCTAGTTCACGGGCGCGACGACGGCGCGAAGGCCAGCGTCACTCTGTTTCTTGAGCGACTAGGGCTCGAGGTGATCATCCTGCACGAACAACCGAATGGCGGCCGCACCTTGATGGCCAAGTTCATTGAGGAAGCATCAGCTGCAGCATTTGCGGTGGTCCTGATGACTGCTGACGACCTGGGACGACTGGCAAGCGATACTAAAAGCCACCCCAGCGCACGAGCGCGACAGAACGTCGTCTTCGAGCTCGGGTTCTTCATCGGGCTGATCGGGGCGAGCAGGGTTTGTGCACTCGTCGCCCCTGGTGTCGAGCGGCCCTCAGATTTCGAGGCAGTAGCTTACGTGCCGTTCGACGCGGGGGCCACGTGGAAACAAGAACTTGCCCGAGAACTGAGGGTGGCCGGTCTCCCCATCGATCACGACGCGCTTCTGCGTTGAGGGGGTACTCAGCGGGGTACGTTCCGGGGTACGCGGCACAGTCCGCTTTGCCCCAGGGGGCTGATTTCATTGACTAAAAAAGACCGCTTGGATTTTGGCGGTGAGAGAGGGATTCGAACCCTCGTTAGGCTTTCACCTAAACACGCTTTCCAAGCGTGCGCGATCGACCACTCCGCCACCTCACCGGCCGTCGCGAACGGCCCGGAGGTCGGTCGCGAAGGCGCGCAATATACTCAGGAAGCTCGCCCGGGCAAGCGGCGTCCGAGCGCGGCGGCAAGATGGTCGGGATCGAACAGGGAGCGGCCCTCGCGGCGGGTGAGCGCGGCCTCCAGTTTCACGCTGTCGGCCGACCATTCGGCCAGCCGCCGCCGGGCGTCGGGGCGGTCCTCGCGCAGGGCCTGGGCGGCCTGCGACAGGCGGGTGTCGGCGGCCCGCAGGCGCCTGCGCTCGCGGGGCAGGGCGGCGTAGCGCTCGTCGATCAGGCCGAGCCGCGCGCGGGCGGCGGCGATCATCACCCCGGCGGCGGGACGGTCGCCACGGGCGGCCAGGGCGTCGGCGGCGGCGAGGGCGCGTCGTACGTCGGACATCAGGCTGGCCACCGTGACGGGGACAGCGCCGGCGCGGGGGCAGGCGCTGGGCGAGAGGGCTCGGACATAGGCGACCAGGCCGGCCAGCACGACGGCGGGCGGTTCGCGGCCGTCGAACTCCTGGGTGATCAGGCCGTGGATGAAGGGCGGCAGGTCCTCAGGTGCGACCTTGAGTCCGCTGCGGCCGCGGCTGAGGTCGGGGATGGGCCGAGGGTCATCGAGCGCGTCGCCGCGATGGGAGCTGAACAGGGACGAGGTGACGTCGGCCGTGCCGGCCGGGCCGGAGACGCCGGGGAACAGGAAGGCGGGGTTGTCGCGGCCTGAGCGGTGACAGGTCTCGCAGGTCAGTCCGGCGCGGGCGGCCTGGCCCCCCAGGACGGTCGGGGTGCGGAAGGCCGCGCGGCCCACCTCCACGGCGAGGCGGGCCTCGGGACCGGTCGCGGGCGACAGGCACTCCGGCGGGGTGGTCGTCAGGGCGCGCACGAGATCGGCCTGGGGCGCCAGCCAGGCCTGGGCGCGCAGGGGCGTATCGGCCGCCTGGACCGCGACGATCCCCATGAGGGCGAAGGCGGTGGCTAGCTTGATGGTTCGCGGCCGGCGTCGATCCAGCGACGTAGTTCCTCGGCCTCGGCGCAGCCGAAGGCGCAGATGCGGTCCAGGCGGGCCAGCATCACCCGCGCCCCGGCCAGGTCGCCGCGCTCCACCTTCAGTTCGCCGTAATACTCCGTGGCGCCGCGATGATCGGGCGCGATGGCCAGGGCCTGGCGGTAATAGGCCTCGGCCTGCTCGGGCTGGCCCTTCTTGCGCCAGGTGTAGCCCTGATAGGTGAGGATGTCGGGGTGCGGCCCCAGGGCCTCCCGGGCGGCGGCCAGGGAGGCCAGGGCCTCATCATAGCGGCGCTCATTGATCAGGCTGACGGCGGCCAGATAGGCGCGGTCCCCGGCGGCGGGGACAGCCAGCAGCAGCGAGCCGGAGGCCGCCACCGCGGCGCCGGCGATGGCGCTCTCGACGGCCTTCACCGCCGCGCCGAGGGCGGGGGCGTCGCCGCAGGTTCCGCAGACCTGGGCGCGGGCCCTCAGCCAGTCTAGCTGAGCCTGCGCCTTGGCGTCCTTCAGACCGCCCAGGGCCACGCCGAGGCCGCGACGGGCCTCGATGCTGTCGGGCTCCAGCTTCAAGGCCTTCTCATAGGCGCGGCGCGCGCCCTTCAGGTCGTTCTGGCCGGCGTTGGCGAGGCCCAGCAGGCGCCAGGCCTCGGCGTTTTGGGGCAGGGCGTCGACGACCCGGCCGAGGGCGCGCTCGGCGTCCTTGAATTTGCTGGCGTTGAGGGCCTCGACGCCCTTCACATACTCGGCGGCCGGATCGTAGGTCGGGGCCGACATGCTGGGCATGTCGCCGCCGCCCCCGCCACCTCCGCCGGCGCTCCAGGCGATGCCTGTCGTGGCTAGGCTGAGCATCGCCCCGAGGACCAGCGCTCCGCGCAGTCTGTCACCCATCATCGCCTCCCTGAGCGTTCGCATAACAGTGTCATATCCTGTGCGCGACGTCAGCTGGGTGGTGGGCGAATGGCGCACCCTCGCCGTATATTGAGCTCTCCAGCCACAAGGACCGCCATGACCCCTGCCGAGTTCGACAAGGCCAGCCGGCGCGAACTGGGCCTGCCCCCGTGACTCCGGCGCAGCTGGAGGCTTGCGCCCTGAGCTTCCCAGGGGCCACCAAGGTGGTCCAGTGGGGCGGCAGCGACGTCTACAAGGTGGGCGGCAAGATCTTCGCCATCGTCGGCCTGGGCGGGCGGCTGATGTTCAAGGTCACCGACCTCGCCTACGAGGTGATGACGGAGAGCGGGATGGCCAAGCCCGCCCCCTATCTGGCCCGGGCCAAGTGGGTGTCCTTCGACGAGCCGGACCGGCTGGATCCTGACGAGGCGGCCGACTGGCTGAAGACGGCCCATGCCCTGATCGCCGCGAAGCTGACCCGGGCGAAGCGGAAGGAGCTGGGGCTCTAGCGTTCCTCACCCGCAGCGGGAGGAACCGGACCAGTTCCCAGCAGCGCGCGGAGCTCGCGGATGGCGGCGGCGGCCTTGGAATGGCGCTGGCGCCAGATCAGCAGGCTGACAGCGCCGAGGGTGACGACCAGGAAACTGATGGGTCCGAACAGCCAGGCCGCCGCCGCCAGGGCGAAATAGTAGCCGCGCACGCCGGCGTTGAAGGCCGAGAGCGCCGGGTTGAGCAGGCGTGCGGCGGCCTCCCCATAGCGGTCCTTGAAGGCCTGGTCCTCGGTGTCGGGCGCCGCGCCCACCACGGCGATGCAATAGTTCATCTGGCGAATGGCCCAGATGAAGTCGAGCAGGCCGCGGGCGAGGGCCACCAACACCAGCGCGATCTGGAACTCGAACAGCAGGCGGGTGGAGGTCTTGATCACCACCAGGCTGGAGGCCGAGCGGAAGGTGCTTTCGCCGCCGAACAGCACGCCCGCCGCGGCGGCGATCAGGATCAGGTTGGAGGAGGCGAAGAAGGAGGCGGAGTTCAGGACGTGGCCCAGCAGCTGGCCGTCCATGAACTTGTTCTCGCGCCCGGCCATGTTCTTCATCCAGGTCAGCCGGATGAGGGTCAGGTCGGTGTTGATGGCCCCCCGGCCCCGGGCGGCGGCCTTGAGCAGGGGCTCATAGGCCAGCCAGGCGACGGCGAAGACGAGGAGCGCCGTCAGGTCCAGGGGCGAGAGCGGCATGCCCTAGTCCTCCATGATCAGACTGTGCTTGTTGGTGTCGCGCAGGGTGAGCGCCACCAGGAAGGCGATGGCCATGATGGAGGCGACATAGACATAGAAGCCGCTCTCCATGCCCTCCTTCTTGAACCACAGGGCGACATATTCCGCGGTGCCGCCAAAGATGGCGTTGGCCGTGGCATAGGGCAGGGCGACGCCAAGCGCCCGCACATGGGCTGGGAAAAGCTCGGCCTTCAGCACCGCGTTGACGGCGGTGTAGCCGGAGAGGATCAGCACCAGGGCGCACATCAGGGCGAAGGCCATGGTGGCGTCGGAGGTCACGGCGATCCTCGAGAAGATGGGATAGGTGAAGATGCTCCCGAGCAGGAAGGCCGCCAGCAGGGTGGCCTTGCGGCCCACGACATCCGACAGGGCCCCGAAGGCCGGCTGGGCGATCATGTAGACCAGCAGGGCGGCCGCCGTGATCGCCGTGGCCATGTCCTTGGTGAAGCCCGAGGTGTTGACCAGGAACTTCTGCATGTAGGTCGTGTAGGCGTAGAAGGCCAAGGACCCGGCCGAGGTCAGGGCGAAGATGGTCGCCGTCTCCTTGGGGAACTTCACGAACAGCAGCATGGTCCGCGAGCGTTCCGCGCCCTCGGCCTGAGCGGTCAGGTAGGACTGGCTCTCCTCCAGGCCGGTGCGAATCCAGAACACCACGATGGCTAGGACCCCGCCGATGGCGAAGGGAATGCGCCAGCCCCATTGGGCGAGATCCTCCGGCGACAGGATGTTCTGCAGCAGGATGAGGACGCCGAGCGCCGTGAGCTGGCCCAGGATCAGGGTGACGAACAGGAAGCTCGACCAGAAGCCGCGGCGCTTCCTGCCGGCCATCTCCGACATGTAGGTGGCGCTGGCGCCGTACTCCCCGCCCAGCGACAGGCCCTGGACGAGACGCGCCAGCACCAGGGCCACCGGGGCGGCGGTGCCGATCATCGAATAGTCGGGGATGATGGCGATGGCGAAGGAGCCGGCGCACATCATGGAGACGGAGACGGTCAGGGCCGCCTTGCGGCCGGCGCGGTCGGCGTAGAGGCCCATGAACCAGGCGCCGATGGGCCGGGCGAGGAAGCCGACGGCGAACACCGCGGCGGCCTGCAGCAACTGGGCGGTCTCATCGCCCTTGGGGAAGAAGTGCTTGGCGAAATAGAGGGCGAAGGAGGAGTAGACGAACCAGTCGTACCATTCGACGAAGTTGCCGGCCGAGCCGCCCAGGATGGCCCTGAACCGCTGCATCGAGGTGAGCCCCGGCGCCATGGCCTCTGACGAAAGTTCTCCGCCGCTCTCGGTAACCGTCATGCATCCCCCCCAACGAACTCACTTTGGGGGGAATGCTAGAGGGTCTTTGCGTTCAGGCGAAGGGCGCTTGCGCTATATCCGGCCCATCAGGACCAGGACCAGGACAATCACCAGAACCAGGCCCAGGCCGCCGGAGGGGAAGTAGCCCCAGGAGCGCGAGTGACCCCAGGTGGGCAGGGCGCCGATCAGGGCGAGCACGAGAATGATGAGTAGAATGGTCCCCAGCGACATGGCTCAAGCCTCCCAAGAGCCTGGCCGGGTGGCCAGGCGATCAAGCTTGAGAACGGGCGCCGCCGGTTAAGGTTGCCGGAGCCCTTTCCTTCCAGAGAATCTGAAAGGAAAGGGCTCCTTCGAAAATAGGAGCGTGACGGGCGCCTGAATCGGTCCCCACTTCAGGCTGTCACGCTCCAGCGGACCTAGTCGACGATATCGGCGGTGTGTAGATGGGCGTCCTGCTCCTTGACCTTCAGGGCGTAGAGCAGGCCGATGAAGGCCCCCTTCACCCGGGGCAGGAGGGCCAGGGTCGCGGCCGCCAGGGGGATCAGGGTGGCGGGCAGCATGATCGCTGCCGGCGCCTGCCAGATGATCGGAAACAGCAGCAGCGGCGCCACCAGAAGGTGGCCGACGATCAGGATGGTGAAATAGGCCGGGCCGTCGTCGGCGGGGTACTGGGCGATGTCGTGGCCGCAGACCTGGCAGCGCGGCTCGACCTTCAGGTACTTCCAATAGAGCCTGCCGCGCTCGCAATGGGGGCAGCGGCCGCGCAGGCCGCGGATCATGGCTTGGACAAGGGTGGGGCGTTCATGACGGGACATGACCGCCATATGTGTATCGGGACCCTGGGAGTCCAAGGTGGCGGGCGGTCGCATCGGGAACATGATCTTCGCAATCCCAGGCGGGGCTTGAAGTTCCCCCAGATGGGCGCGTCGTTAGGTCCCACCGCGCCAGCGGGAAGGCGTCGTCCGCGCAACCTGCTCGGGAGCAAGGCGCGGAGAAGGCTCATGAATTTCAGGACGGGCTGCGCGAACCCGGGCTCAACGGTCGCGCCACCGGGCGCCAGATCACGCCGCTGGCGTCCTCCGGGGAGGACGCCAGGAAGCCGCGGCCCTAGCGCTTGGCGTCGTCGGCGGCGCCGCTGACCGCACGGCCGGCGGCCGAGACGTCTTGGCCCGCGCCGGAAATGGTGTTGCAGGCAGACGTCAGCATGGCGGCGGCGGCGACGGCGAGAACCAGGATCTTGCGCATTCGAGAACTCCTCAAGGACGGGCCGGCGGCATAGCCAAGCTTGTGGGCGATTTGTAGGCGAGGGTGAGGCGCCGGGGCAAGGGGCGCGCAAGCAGGTCCCTTCTCCCGCAAGGGGAGAAGGGGAGTCGTCGCTAATCGGCGTCCATCTTGAGCGCCGCGATGAAGGCTTCCTGGGGAATCTCCACCTTGCCGAACGGGCGCATGCGCTTCTTGCCGGCCTTCTGCTTGTCCAGCAGCTTGCGCTTGCGGCTCATGTCGCCGCCGTAGCATTTGGCCGTCACGTCCTTGCGCAGGGCGCGCACGGTCTCCCGCGCGATGATCCGGCCGCCAATGGCCGCCTGGATCGGGATCTGGAACATGTGGGGACTGATGAGGTCCTTCATCTTCTCCACCATGCCCCGGCCCCTGGCCTCGGCGCGGTCGGCGTGGACCAGCATGGAGAGCGCGTCCACCGGCTCGGAATTCACCAGGATGGACATGCGCACCAGGTCGCCGACCCGGTAACCCTCGATGGCGTAGTCGAAGGAGGCGTAGCCCTTGGAGACGCTCTTCAGCCGGTCATAGAAGTCGAACACCACCTCGTTGAGCGGCAGGTCGTAGACCACCAGGGCGCGGGAGCCGACATAGGACAGCTCGCGTTGTTCGCCGCGGCGATCCTGGCACAGCTTGATCACCGAGCCGAGATACTCGTCCGGGGTCAGGATGGTGGCCTTGATCCAGGGTTCGGCGATGGTGGCGATCTTCACCGGGTCGGGCAGGTCGGCCGGATTGTGCAACTCCAGCTCGCTGCCGTCGTTCAGGCCGATCTTGTAGACCACGCTAGGCGCCGTCGCGATCAGGTCGAGATCGAACTCGCGGCTGAGGCGCTCCTGGATGATCTCCAGGTGCAGCAGGCCCAGGAACCCGCAGCGGAAGCCGAACCCCAGGGCCGCGCTGGTCTCCATCTCGTAGGTGAAGGAGGCGTCGTTCAGGCGCAGGCGGCCGATGGCGGCGCGCAGGTCCTCGAAGTCGGCGGCGTCCACCGGGAAGAGGCCGCAGAACACCACCGACTGGGCGACGCGGAAGCCCGGCAGGGCCGTCGCCGTCTGGCGCTTCTCATCGGTGATGGTGTCGCCGACGGCGGCGTCGGCCACCTGCTTGATCTGGGCGGTGATGTAGCCGATCTCGCCCGGGCCAAGCTCGCCGGTCTCGGTCTGCTTGGGCTTGAAGACCCCGATGCGGTCGATCTGGTGGGTGACGCCCGCATTCATCATGCGCACCTTCATCCCGGCCTTCAGCACCCCGTCGAGGACGCGGACCAGAACGACGACGCCCAGATAGGGGTCGTACCAGGCGTCCACCAGCAGGGCCTTCAGCGGGGCGTCGCGGTCGCCCTTGGGGGGCGGCAGGCGGGTGACGACGGCCTCCAGGACGTCGGCGATGCCCTCGCCGGTCTTGGCCGAACAGAGCACGGCGTCCGAGGCGTCGATGCCGATGACGTCCTCGATCTGCTGGCGCACCCGCTCGGGCTCGGCGGCGGGCAGGTCGATCTTGTTGAGGACGGGGACGATCTCGTGATTGTTGTCGATGGCCTGATAGACGTTGGCGAGCGTCTGGGCCTCGACGCCCTGGCTGCTGTCGACCACGAGGATCGAGCCCTCGCAGGCCGCCAGGCTGCGGCTGACCTCATAGGCGAAGTCGACGTGGCCGGGAGTGTCCATCAGGTTCAGGACATAGGTCTCGCCGTCGCGGGCCGTGTAGTCGAGGCGCACGGTCTGGGCCTTGATGGTGATCCCGCGCTCGCGCTCGATCTCCATGTTGTCCAGCACCTGTTCGGTCATCTCACGCTTGGTGAGGCCGCCGGTCTCCTGGATCAGGCGATCGGACAGGGTCGACTTGCCATGGTCGATGTGGGCGACGATGGAGAAGTTGCGGATTCTGGAAAGAGGGGTGCTCATGGTGCGCCAGCCTCTACCACATTCCGGCGCGCCTGCGAGGGTGGAGGGGTGCTTGCAGCGCCATCATGCTTAATCAGGTGTTAAGCTGGACCGCCGCATTGATGACGCCAGGGGATGGGAGGCTGTTTCGCCTTCACTCGAGGACGTTCCATGGATCGCCGCACACTGATCGTTTCGGGCCTGGCCACGCTGGGCGCCGCCGGGGCCGCCAAGGCGCAGGAGCCGGGCCAGAACGGGCCCTACCAGACGCCCACCTATCCGGCGTCGCCGCCGGCCTATCCCAATCAGAATCACCCAAATCAGACCTACCCCAATCCGGGAGAGGCTCCGGCCGAGCCGTTCACCCGCGAGGAGATGGTCAACAACGTCTCTGACTTCCTGGGCGTGACGGCGGAGGCCGCGGGCGGGGCCATCGAGCGGGTGTTCCGCGACAACGGCCGGCCCACGGCCTATATCGCCGGCCAGGAGGCCTCAGGCGCGATCTCGGTCGGCGCCCGCTACGGCAAGGGCCTGCTGTACATGAAGAACCGCGCGCCGATGGAGGTCTACTGGCAGGGCCCCTCGGTGGGCTGGGACCTGGGGGGCAACGCCAGCCGCGTCTTCACCCTCTGCTACAATCTCCAGTACCCGGAGATCCTCTTCCAACGGTTCCCGGGCGTCGAGGGCGCCGCCTATCTCGTGGGCGGGCTCGGTGTGAACTACCTGCAGTCCGACGAGGTCATCCTGGCGCCGATCCGCGCCGGCGTCGGCCTGCGCCTGGGCGCCAATATCGGCTATCTCGGGTTCAGTCGGAAACGCCGGACCTGGCCTTTCTAGGGCCGAGCGCTTGTTTGCCGCGCTTCCGGGCGGCGAACCGGTTCCCACTTCGCCTGAAGCGCTAGTGCTTGTCGGTCTTGGAGGCCAGCAGGTCCATCAGGGCCAGCATGACGCCGGAGACCACGAAGGTCAGGTGAATGCCCACCAGCCACGCCAGGGTCCGGTCGGGGATCGGCTCGTTCTCCGACAGGCGCATGAAGGCCCGCAGCAGAGCGATGCCGGAGATCGCCACGATGGAGGCGATCAGTTTCATCTTCAGGCCTGAGAAGTCCACCGTCCCCATCCAGGAGGGGCGGTCCTCGTCGTCGCCGGTGTCGATCTTGGAGACGAAATTCTCGTAGCCCGAGAAGGTGACGATCAGCAGCAGGTTGCCGGCCAGGGACAGGTCGATGAGGGAGAGCGCCATGAGGATGGCCTCCTCGGGGCTCATCGTCGGGATGTGCTGGAACTCGTGCCACGCCTCGTTGAAGAAGACGAAGACCAGGGCGGCCAGGGCCATGATGAGGCCGACATAGAAGGGCGCCATCAGCCAGCGGGACCGGAACAGGCCGGTCTCCAGCCAGCGTTCGAGGACGGGCTTAGGCTTGGGCGATTTCCCGGGGCTGGACGTGGTCATGTTGGATGTATGGGATGATGCCTGGGGCGATTCAAGAGCGTTGGCGGGAACCCGCCGGCCTCCAAGGCGTAGCTCCGGAAATGCTGTGTCCCGGCGCCTGAGCGCCGGGCGCCCATGGGAGTGCGCGCTTGGAGAAGCTGTCCGCCACGGTCTGGGATTGGTTCGCCACCGGCCAATGGCTGGTCCCAGCTGGCAAGCTCGCGGTGGCCGCGGTCATCGTCGCAACGGGATTCATCGCCGCCCGCCTGGTGTCGGGGGGCCTGAGCCGATGGCGCGGTCGCGCCCGGGGCGGGCGGCCCATCATCTATATCGTCGAGAAGCTGTCGGGATACGGCCTGGTGGTGGCCGGGTTCTTTGTGGCTCTGTCCACCCTGGGGATCGACCTGACCTCACTGGCGGTCTTCGCCGGCGCCCTGGGGGTGGGGGTCGGTCTTGGCCTGCAGGGGATCGTGCGGGAGTTCGTCTCGGGCCTGGTGCTGATCTTCGATCCCCACGTCCATGTGGGGGACTTCATCGAGCTGGAGAACGGGGTGCGCGGGGTGATCGTCGAGGTGGGGCCCAGGGCGTCGCGGCTGCGCACCAATGACGGGCTCAATGTCGTCATTCCCAATTCCAAGCTGATCGAGAGCCAGGTGATCAACTGGACCCTGAAGGGCGGCACCCGGCGGATCCATGTGCCCTTCTCGGTGGCCTACGGGGTGGACAAGGCCCTGGTGCGCGACGTGGTGATCCAGGCCGCGCGCGCCACACCCTTCACCCTGCCGGAGACCGAGGACCGCAAGACCCAGGTGTGGCTGATCGGGTTCGGCGACTCGGCGCTGAATTTCGAGCTGGTGGTGTGGCCGACCTTCGACGCGGTGAAGCGACCGGCGGCCATGCACGCGGCCTATACCTGGGCGATCGAGGACGCCCTGCGCTCGGCCCAGATCGAGGTCCCCTACCCGCAGATGGACGTGCGGGTGCGCAGCCTGTTCGGCCAGGAAGGCGGCGAGGCGTTCACGGCCCTCGGCCTGAAGGCCGGCAGCGCGCACGAGCCGGCGCCCCACCCGGTGGTCGAGACCAAGAACGACGCCGCCGACGCCCTGGTCGCCGATGTCGAGCGCGAGGCCCGCGAGCGCCTGACCCAGGATCGGGAATAGGCCGCCTCAGCGCCGCAGCTTGGCGCCCACGGTCTTTTCGGCCGCGGCGACGATCCTGGCCGAGAGGGCCTCGATCTCGGGCTCGGTGAGGGTCTTGTCGCGGGGCTGGACCAGGACCTCGACGGCGACTGACTTGGAGCCCTCGGGCACACCGGGACCCGAATAGACGTCGAAGACCCGGGCGTCGGCGATCAGGGCCTTGTCGGCGGCCAGGATCGGACGGACCAGGTCGCCGGCCGCCACCTCGGACCCCACCACGAAGGCGAAGTCGCGGCTGAGCGGCATGAGGGTCGAGATGTCCAGGGCGGGCTTGGTCTTGGTGGACTTCCGCTTGCCCTCCGGGATGGTGTCCAGGTTCAGCTCGAAGGCCACCAGGGGGCCGTCGACGTCCAGGGCCTTGAGCACGCGCGGGTGCAGTTCGCCGAACTCGGCCACCACGGTCTTGGGGCCAAGCTGCAGTCGGGCCGAGCGGCCGGGATGCCACCAGTCGGAGGTCGAGCCCTGGACCAGCTGCAGGTTCGGCGCGCCGATCTCCTCCAGGATCGCCATCAGGTCGGCCTTGAGGTCGAAAAGCGGATCGGACTTCGCGCCGTCCCAGCGGCGGGGCGGGTGGGGCGCGACCAGGGCGGCCAGCACGGTCATCTGGTCCTGCGGCTCGTCGCCGCGATAGAGCGGGCCGATCTCGAAGGCCGCCAGGTCGGGGAAGCCGCGCCGGGCGTTGCGGCCCGCGGCCTCGATGAGGTTGGGCAGGATGGATGGCCGCATGCAGTCCAGATCGGAGGCGATGGGGTTGGTCACCACCAGCTTCGCATCGCCGCCGCCGAACAGCTTCGCCGTCGCCCGAGCCGTGAAGCTCCAGGTGATGGTCTCGGCATAGCCGCGGGCGGCCATGGCGCGCCGCGCGACGCGGACCCGGCCCTGGCGCACAGTGAGCACGCCGCCGGCGGCAGGCGCCAGTTCGGGCAGGGGGGTGGCGGGCAGGGCGTCATAACCCTGGATGCGGGCCACTTCCTCGACCAGGTCGGCCTTGCCCTCGACGTCGCGGCGCCATGACGGCGGGGTGACCTGGTCGCCGGCCACCGCGAAGCCGAGCTTGGTGAGAATCTCGTCGATCCGGGCGTCGCCGATGTCCAGACCCGAGAGGCGCTTCACATAGGTGTGGTCGAAGGTCATGGTGGTGGGGGGCGTGGGCGCCTCGCCCGCCAGGGTGACCTCTGAGGCCTCGCCGCCGCAGAGCTCCAGGATCAGCTTCGTCGCCAGCTCGAGGCCGGGGACCAGGGACTGCGGATCGACGGTGCGAGCGAAGCGGTACTGGGCGTCGGAATTGATGCCGGTGGAGCGCCCGGTCTGGGCCGTCAGGATCGGGTCGAACCAGGCGCTTTCCAGGAAGACGTCGGTGGTGGTTTCCGAGCAGCCGGTGCTTTCGCCACCCATGACCCCGCCTAGGCCGATGGCGCCCGAAGCGTCGGCGATGACGCAGATATCGGGGGTGACGGCGTAGGTCTTGCCGTCGAGGGCGGCGACCTCCTCGCCGTCGCGGCCCATGCGGGCCTCGACGAAGCCGCCGGTCAGCTTGGCGGCGTCATAGACATGCAGCGGCCGGGCGCGGTCGTAGGTGATCAGGTTGGTGATATCCACCAGGGTGTTGATGGAGCGCAGGCCGATGGAGGTCAGACGCTGGGCCAGCCAGGCCGGGGACGGCCCGTTCTTCACGCCGCGGATCAGCCGTCCCGAGAAGGCCGGGCAGGCCTCTGGCACGGGCAGCTTGATCGCGATCGGATTGGGGAAGGTCCCGGGGACCGGTGCGACGGCGATGTCCTTCAGGGTCCCGAGGCCCGCGGCGGCCAGGTCGCGGGCGATCCCGACGACGCCCAGCCAGTCGGGGCGGTTGGGGGTGACCTCGAAGTCGATCACCGCCTCCAGGCCCAGCGCCGTGGCGGCCGGGGTCCCGACCGCGAGATCGTCTGGCAGGTCCATGATGCCGTCGGACTCGCTGGCGGCCTCCAGCTCGGACGCCGAGCAGAGCATGCCGTTGGAGACCACGCCGCGCACTGGCTTCTCCACCAGCGTCACGCCGAGGCCCGGCACATAGGCGCCGATGGGGGCGTAGATGGTGGTCAGGCCCGCGCGCGCATTGGGGGCGCCGCAGACGATCTCCTTGCGGCCGTCGACGGTGTCCACCTGGCAGACCCGCAGGCGGTCGGCATTGGGGTGCTGCACGGCCTCAACGATCTTGGCGACCGTGAAGGCCGCAAGCTTGGTGGCGGGGTCTGCGACGTGCTCGACCTCAAGGCCGGCCATGGTCATGGCCTCCACCAGTTCGGTGGTGGAGGCGGTGGTGTCGAGGTGCTCGCGCAGCCAGGAGAGGGTGAATTTCATGATGCTCTCCTCAGCTCAGGCCGGTGGCGGGATTCGGCGCGGCGAAGGCCGAGAAGCCGTAGTGCTGCAGCCAGCGGACATCGGTGGCGAACATGTCGCGCAGGTCGGGCATGCCGTACTTGAGCACCCCCAGGCGGTCGACGCCGCAGCCGAAGGCGAAGCCCTGCCAGACGTCAGGATCCAGGCCGCAGTTGCGCAGCACATTGGGGTGGACCATCCCGCAGCCGAGGATCTCCAGCCAGTCGGTCCCCTGGCCGATCTTCACCTCGTCGCCCGAGCGGTCGCACTGCACGTCCATCTCGGCGCTGGGCTCGGTGAACGGGAAGTGGTGCGGGCGGAAGCGGGTGACCACGTCCGGGGTCTCGAAGAACCGGCCGAGGAAGGTCTCCAGGGTCCACTTCAGGTGGCCCATGTGGATGGCCTTGTCGATCACCAGGCCCTCGATCTGATGGAACATGGGCGTGTGGGTCTGGTCGCTGTCCTTGCGGAAGGTGCGGCCCGGCACGATGACGCGGATCGGCGGCTCCTGGCCTGAGGCGATCCAGGGGGCGGCCGGCTTCTGGTTGGTGCGGTTCATGACGCGGACCTGCACCGGGCTGGTGTGGGTGCGCAGCACCTTGCGCTCCCCCTGCTCGTTCTCCGGCAGGAAGAAGGTGTCGTGCATCTCCCGGGCCGGGTGCTTGGGGGGGAAGTTCAGGGCCGTGAAGTTGTTGAAGTCTGTCTCGATGTCCGGCCCCTCGGCCAGGGAGAAGCCCATGTCGGCGAAGATGGCGATCATCTCATCCATCACCTGCATGGTGGGATGGACCCCGCCCTTGCGGCGCGGCGCCGGCGGCAGGGAGAGATCGACGCGCTCGGCCGCCAGCCGGGCGTCCAGCTCGGCGGCTTCCAGGCCGGCCTTGCGCTCGGTGATGGCGGCGGCGACGCGGTCGCGCAGGCCGTTGATCAGCGGACCCTGTTCGCGGCGCTCGTCGGGGGACATGCCCCCCAGCGACTTGAGCAGGTCGGAGATCGCCCCGGACTTGCCCAGGGCCGAGACGCGGACGGCCTCCAGGGCCGTGAGGTCAGGGGCGGCCGCGATGGCGGCGGTGAGGTCGGCTTCGAGTTTGGCGGTCATGACACGGCGTTCTTAGAGGGGGTGACAGGGCGCGGGAAGAGGACAGCAAAAAGCCCTCCGGCGGTTCGGCCGAAGGGCTTTGAATGCTTTAGGAGCCAAGGGCTCCCGGGCCTCAAGCCAGAGCGGCGCGAACCTTCTCAGCGATGGCCTTAAACGCGGTGGGGTCGTTGCCCGCGATGTCCGACAGGACTTTGCGGTCGATCTCGATCCCGGCCAGGTCAAGGCCGTGGATAAAGGTCGCGTAGGTCAGCCCCTCGATGCGGGCCGCGGCGTTGATGCGCTGGATCCAGAGCGAGCGGAAGTTACGCTTGCGGACCTTGCGGTCGCGGTAGGCGTACTGGCCGGCCTTGTCCACCGCGGCCTTGGCCGTACGGATGGTGTTCTTGCGGCGGCCGTAGAAACCCTTGGCCTGCTCAAGAACCTTCTTGTGACGGGCGTGGGCGACGACGCCCCTTTTAACGCGTGCCATGTGTCAGTGCTCCGATCAAAGGCCGTAGGGCAGGTAGGACTTGATGGTCTTGACGTCGGACGACGACATGACCTTCGTGCCACGGTTCTGACGGATGTACTTGGCGCTGTGGCTCATCAGCCGGTGGCGCTTGCCCGCGACGCCGGCCTTGATGAGGCCAGACGCAGTGATTTTGAAGCGCTTCTTGGCGCCTGACTTGGTCTTCAGTTTCGGCATTTCTCTGCGGAGCGTGAGCCCCGTCCTCTGGCGTATTGATGAACCGTCCTGGCATGCCATTGGCCAGACGGTTCCGAAGGGGAGGGCGAATACGCGAAAGGCTGGGGGAAAGCAAGGGTTTGAGTCTCCCGAGACCCAGCCTGCCGGTTCCCGTGGATCTAGCCGGTTCGCCCGACATGGGGCATGCGGCGCGCCACCTGGATGGCGAGGATCAGGGCCGGGACGATGAGGATGGCGGTGAGCGCGAAGGGGGCGCCCGGGGAGACCAGGCTGAAGAGCTGGCCCGCATAGATGGGGCCGCCGATGCGGGCGAGCGCATTATTGGACATGTTGAGGCCCAGCATCTCGCCCTGGCGGTCCGGCGGCGTGGCCTTGGAGATCAGGCCCACCAGATTGGGGAAGCAGATGGACTGGCCAAAGCCAACGATGGCCAGGCCCAGCACCGCCTGGGCCGGAACCTGCGACGTGAACTGCACGAGCATGCCGACGAACATCAGGCACAGACCTGCGATCAGCACCCGGGGCTCGCCGAACCGGGCCACCAGCCAGCCGGTGGCGATGCCCTGGCTGAAGGCGCCGATGACGCCGATGACCATGAAGGCCAAGCCGATTTCGCGGGGGCCCCAGCCGAACTTGGCGGCGGTCCACAGGCCGTAGGTGGCCTCGATGCCGGCGAAGCCCGAGACGATGACGAAGGAGATGATCAGGATGCGGGCGATCACCGGATGGGCGAAGGCCTCGCGCAGGGCCACCTGACGGCCACGCGGACGAACGTCCGGCGTGCCGGGCCGGGTCTCGCGCACGAAGAAGAAGACGCCGGCCGCCGAGGCCAGGCCAAGCGCGGCGGCCGCGAACAGGGGCAGCTGGAAGCCGATGGGGCCGAGGCTGGGCTGGGCCAGCAGGCCGCCCAGGGCAGGGCCGGTCATGAAGCCCATGGAGAAGGCCGAGCCCATCACCCCCATCCGCCCGGCGCGCTTCTCCGGCGGGGTGATGTCGGCCATGCAGCCTTGAAGCGTGGAGATATTGCCCGCGAAGAAGCCGCCGGCGAACCGGGCCACGAAGGCGAAGATGATGTTGGGGGAGAAGGCTAGGGCGATATAGGCCAGGGCGCTGATGGCGATGGTGGCGATCAGCACGGGGCGGCGGCCCACCCGGTCCGACAGCCGTCCCCAGAAGGGTTCCCCCAGGAACTGGCCGAAGGAGAACATCGAAAACAGCAGGGCGATCTGCCAGGCCGGGGCGTCGAAGGCCTGGCCGAAGAAGGGCAGAAGCGGGATCACCACGCCGAAGCCGGCGATGTTCAGGAACACCACCGACAGCAGGATGATCAGGGCGCGGAGGTCCTGCTTGTCGCTCGGAACGCCCGCGCCCGGCGGGGTCATGGCTCAGGCTTTGGCGGCTCGGTCAGGAGCCGTGATCTTCGGGTGGCCGACAGGGCCAGCAGGATGGCCGGCGCCACCACCAGGGCGCCGAGGATGAAAGGCCCATCGCGCATGACGGGCACCATCAGGCCGGCACAGACCGGCCCCACCACCCGGGCCAGGGCGCCGGTGGCGTTGTTGAGACCCATGATCTGACCCTGCCTGTGCGGGTCGGCGGTGCGCGAGATGATGGCGCCCACATTGGGGAAGGCCACCGACTGGCCCGCCGCGGTCAGGCACATCAGGGCGATGGTCATGGGGCCGCTGACGGAGAACACCTGCAGAGCCGCGGCGACGGCGGTCATGCCCATGCCGACCGACAACATCACCCCCTCGCCGAAGCGCTCCGACATCGGGCCGGTGATCATGGTCTGGAAGAAGAAGGCGGTGGCGCCGGTGAAGGCGAAACAAACCGCGATCTCGCGCGGGCCCCAGCCGAACCGGGCCTGTGACCAGAGGCCGAACTGGCTTTCGATGCCGGTGAAGGCGAAGCCCACCAGGAAGGTCAGCAGCATCATGCGGCCGATCACCGGATGGCTGACCGCCTCGCCGATGGCCGACCAGCGGCTGGGGCGATGGCTGATGCCCTCCTCCCGGACGCGGCTTTCCTTGATGAAAAACATGATGGCGACGACGCAGAGCGCCGCCAGGCCAGAGGCGATGAACAGGGGAATCCGGAATCCGGCCGGGCCCATGCCGGTGTGGGCGAAGAAGCCCCCGACGGCCGGGCCGATGATCAGGCCGACGTTCCAGGCGGCGCCCTGATAGCTCATCTGGCGGGCGCGTTTCTCCGGAGGCGTGACGTCGGCGATGTAGCCCTGGACCACCGCGCCGTTCCCGGCCGCGAGGCCGCCCACAAGGCGGATGGCGAAGGCCACCCAGATATTGGGGGCGAAGGCCAGCGCCAGGTAGCAGAGGCAGTTGCCGATGATCGTGGAGATCAACAGCGGCTTGCGGCCGTACTTGTCCGAAAGCCGTCCCCACAGCGGTTCGCCGAAGAAGGCTCCCACCGAATAGGCGCCGAAGATCGCTCCGATCTGCCAGGGCTCGGCGTCGAAGGAGTCGGCATAGAAGGGCAACAACGGAACGATGATCCCGAAGCCCAACATGTTGATGAAGATAACGGCGATCAGCGACGCCGCAGCAAAACGCGGCACCGGGGCCTTATACGGCTCGGATTCAGACATAATGATCCGGTGTTAGGCTGCCCCGGTGGAGCCGTAAAGACCCAGCGTGAGGCTTGGTTGTCGCGGTTCACCTGAGACCACAAAAAAGCGGCCGCCCCTGGGGGACGGCCGCTTAAATCGTATGGTTCGCCGGGCTCTAGCGGGGCGCCAGGATCATGATCATCTGGCGGCCTTCCATGCGGGGCTCGTACTCGACCTTGGCCACCGGCTCGAAGTCGGCCTTCACCTGCTGGAGCAGCTTCATGCCAAGTTCGGGGTGGGCCAGTTCGCGGCCACGGAAGCGCAGGGTGACCTTCACCTTGTCGCCTTCTTCGAAGAAGCGATGCATGGAACGCGCTTTGACTTCGTAGTCGTGGATGTCGATGTTGGGACGGAGTTTGATCTCCTTGATCTCCACCACCTTCTGACGCTTGCGCGCCTCGTTCTTCTTCTTCTGCTCCTGGAACTTGAACTTGCCGTAGTCCAGGATCTTGCAGACGGGCGGATCAGCATTCGGCACGATCTCGACCAGGTCGAGGCCAGCTTCTTCAGCGGCCTCCAGAGCGGAAGAGGTCGGCATCACGCCCTGCTTCTCACCGTGCTGATCGATGAGCAGAACTTTTGGGACGCGGATGTCGTCATTGATGCGCGGTCCGTCTTTGACGGGCGGCGCCTGCATGGGGCGGCGAATAGGCTTTTGCTCCGTGAGCTATTTCAAGGCGAACGCACCGGCCACGCAAAGCGCTCCGGGGTCGTGCGGACAGTATATGACCTTGCGGCCCCCCGCGATCAAGCGCCGCCGGGAGCTGGGGCCAAAGCATTCGCCGCCTGTGCGACGCTCGCCACAGCCAGATCGCCCAGATTGTCGGCCTGGAGGACCGCGACATGGCCGCGCGGAGCCGACAGGCTGGGGTCCGAGGCCCGTGAGAACAGGACGATGGTCGGCGCCCCCGTCGCGGCGGCCAGGTGCAGCGGCCCGGTGTCGTTTCCCACCACCAGGGCGGCCTTGGCGCCCAGGATGGCGATGCGGGCGAAGTCGGTGCGGCCGGTGAGGTCGCGGGCCTTGCCCACATAGCGCTGGATCTGGCGGGCCTCAGCGCTCTCCTGGGGGCCGCCCAGGATGACGATGTCGAAGCCGCGGTCGTAGAGAATCTTGCCCAGCTCGCCGTAGCGGTCGACGGGCCAGCGCTTGTCCAGCCGGTGGGCCGAGCCGCCGGGGATGAACAGGACGTAGGGGCGGGGCATGACGCCGCCGGCCACGGGGCGTTCCTGCGGCGCCTTGCGCAGCACCCAGGAGAGATCCGGCGGCGGGGCGCTGCCCGGCTCGGTGGGGGCGTCGGGATAGATGCCGGCATATTTCAGCTGGTCGGCCTGGCGCTCCAGGGTGTGCATCGCGTTGCGGTGCGGGTTCTTGTGCGGCAGGGCGCAGCCCAGCGCGATCCCTGACCATTCGGGGGGGAAGGGCCGCAGCATCTGGAAGATGCGGTTGGACGCCGCCGAGGTCTGGAGGTCGTAGACCCGGTCATAGCGGGCCTTCTTGATCCGGCCGCGCAGGGCCAGCCATTCGCCGGGGCCGTTGGGCTTGCCGTCGGTCTCCACGGCGTTGAAATAGGGCGAGCTCTTGGCCAGGCCCTCGAACTGGGGGGTGGTCAGCAGGGTGATGTGGGCGCGCTTGTGCGCCTCGCGGATCTTCTTCATCGCCGCCAGGGCCAGGACGAAGTCGCCCAGGGCCGACAGCTTGATCACCAGGATCTTCTTGATCTCACGCGCCATGGGCTCTGGCCTCCAGCACGCGTTCATAGGCTCCCAAGGTGGCCGCGCACATGGCCTCGGCGGAATAGAGCTGGCGGGCGCGGGCCGAGGCCAGCTCCCCCATCCTGCGAAGTTCGACCGGCCCGGCCTCGATGGCGTGGGTCATGGCGGCGGCCCAGGCCGGAGCGTCGCCGGGGGGGACCAGCCAGCCGGTCTTGCCGTCCAGCACAGTCTCGGTGGCGCCGCCGTGGCTGGAGGCGATCACCGGGCGGCCCATGGCCTGGGGTTCCACGGCGGTGCGGCCGAAGGACTCCGGAACGGTCGTGGGCAGGATGGCGAGATCACAGACCAGGCAGGCGGCCGGCATGTCGTCGCAATGGCCCACCAGCTTGATCTCAGCGCTTAGGCCCTGGTCGCGGATCGAGGCTTCAAGTTCCTCGCGGTAGTCGGTGCGGCCCTGGTCGTCGCCGGCGAAGATGATCAGGAAGTTCGACTGGCCGGCCGCCTTCATGCGGGCGGCGGCCTCGATGATGGTGGGGTGGCCCTTGATGCGGGTCAGGCGCCCGCCCAGCAGGATCTTCACGCGGTTGTCGTCCGGCGTGATCCCCCAGGCCTCGCGCAGGGCGGCGATCCGCTCGCGGGTCACCCAGGCGGGGTTGAAGCGATCCAGGTCGACGCCGCGGGGGATGGTGACGATCTTCTCGGCCGGAAGCGCATGCTCTCTCAGCACATGGTCGCGGGTGTAGTCGGAATTGGCGATCACCAGGTCGCCGCGGGTCATCACCGCGTTGTACCAGCGCTTCAGCTTGGTCCTGGCGTTGTAGATGCCGTGATAGGTGGCCACGAAGGGCGTTCCCGTCGCCTGGGCGGCCCACAGGGCGGAGAAGGCCGGGGCGCGGCTGCGGGCGTGGACCAGGCTGACCTTCTCCTTGCGGATCAGGTCCACCAGGCGCGCGGCGTTGCCCAGCATCACCAGGGGGTTCTTGGACTGAACGGGCATCTGGGCCAGGCGCCCGCCGTCGGCCTCCAGGCGCGCGGTCATGCGGCCGCCGCGTGTCGCCACCAGGGCCTTGCCACCGGCGCGCACGACGGCGTTGGCCACATCGATCGTGGTCTGTTCGGCGCCGCCGGTCTCCAGCTCGGGGACGACCTGCAGCAATGTGAAGTTGGGAGGCAGTGGCACGGCCATCTGCATAACGCACTGCGGCGCCGCGTAAAGCCCGACGCACGCTGACGGGCGCCCTCGCACGGGCTATTGATCGCCGATGAGCGAAGAGACGGGTTTCCTGGCGCGGCCGGACGGCGAACAGGTGGCGTGGGGCAAGGTGGCGGGCGCCGGCCCCACCGTGGTCTGGCTGGGGGGCTTCCGCTCCGACATGGCCGGGACCAAGGCGCAGGCCATCGCCGAGTGGGCGCAGGCGACCGGCCGGGCCTATGTGCGCTTCGACTATTTCGGCCACGGCGAGTCCAGCGGCGACTTCGCGCAGGGGACCATCACACGCTGGCGCGAGGACGCCCTGGCGGTCCTCGATGAACTGACCGAGGGACCGCTGGTCCTGGTGGGCTCCTCCATGGGCGGCTGGATCAGCTGCCTGGCGGCCGCGGTGCGGGCTGAGCGGCTCAAGGCCATGGTGCTGATCGCGCCCGCCCCCGACTTCACCGAGAAGCTGATGACGCCGGAGATCGACGCGGCGGGCCGCGAGGCCCTGGCCCGCGACCGCGTCTGGATGCGGCCCAGCGACTATGGCGATCCCTATCCCATCACCGCCAACCTGCTGGAGGACGGCGCCCGTTGGTCGATCCTGCCCGGGCCCGTGCCGATCCAGGCGCCCGTGCGCATCCTGCAGGGCGGGGCCGATCCCGACGTTCCCTGGCGCCACGCCCTGGAACTGGCCCAGGCGCTGAACAGCGACGACGTGGTCTTCAGCCTGATCAAGGACGGCGACCACCGGCTGTCGCGGCCGCAGGACCTGGCGCGCCTGCTGGCGGCCCTCGAGGAGGTCTGTCCGGACTGAGAAGCGGCCTGTCCGGACAGGACTTTGATCGCCCTGGCGGCGGAAGTGGCTCAGACCGACGCCATGACAAGCCAGCACGTTCCCAAGACCGCCGCCTCCGAGTTCATCGAGATCGCCAAGACGGTGGCCGCCGCCCTGCTGCTCGCCCTGGTGCTGCGGGTCATCTTCTTCCAGCCCTTCACGATCCCCTCGGAGTCCATGCAGCCCGCCCTGCTGAAGGGCGACTACATCATCGTCTCCAAGTACGACTATGGCTGGAGCGCCCACTCCATCCCGTTCAGCCCGCCGCTGTTCCGGGGACGGATCCTGGGCAAGGCGCCTCAACGCGGCGATGTGGTGGTCTTTCACCTGCCTCGCGACAAGAGCGTCACTTACATCAAGCGGCTGATCGGCCTGCCCGGCGACCGCATCCGGGTGGCGGGCGGCCAGGTCTTCGTCAACGGCAGGGCCACCCCGCGCCGGCCGCTGGGCATGATCGAGGACCCCGGCGCTCCGTGGGTGCGGGTGATGCAGTACGCCGAGCCCAAGCCGAACGGCCGCAGCTACGTCACCTTCGATCGCGAGCCCGGCCACCCGGGCGATGACACCGAGGTCTTCGTGGTGCCGCGGGGCCATTACTTCACGATGGGCGACAACCGCGACAACTCCCTGGACAGCCGCTGGCCGCAGGAGCTGGGGGTGGGCTACGTCCCGGCGCAGAACCTGGTGGGCAAGGCGCGCTTCATCATGCTGTCGTGGAAGGGCGGGGCCTCGATCTTCAAGCCCTGGACCTGGGTGATGCGGTTCGACGCGAGCCGCGCCTTCCACCGCCTGGACTAGCGGGCGGCGTACTCGGCGCGGCTGAGGACGCCGTCATGGTCGGCGTCGATGCGGTCGAACTGTGCGGCGCCCAGGCTGGGCCGGGCCAGCGAGGGCAGGGCCGCGGCGCCCACCGCCGCGGCGATGGCGGCGCCGACGACAAGACGCAGACCCTTGCGGGGGGAACGGGGCTTGGCCGGCGCCTCGAGCTGCTGGTCGATGAAGGCGCGCAGGGCCTCGCTGGCCGAGCGGCCGTCGGCGCGGCAGCGGGCCATGAAGGCCTCCTTGGTGGGATAGGGAATCCGAATCTCCAGGGATTCGCTTTTCTTCAGTCGTCCGGGCTCGGTCATGGTGGTCTCAGAAGCTGGCGCGACGCCAGCCAAGCCTATGTCGCGCCCGTGTGACAGGAAAAAGGTGTCCGGACAGCGGAAAACCCGCGCCGAAACAGGCAGATGGGGCGGAACAGGCGGGCCCTGCCGGTGTTGGTCGAGGGACTCTCTCCTATCGGATCCGTGCCATGGCGCTGCTGTCTATCCTTCGGCTTCTCACCTCCCTGCTCTCCCTCGCCGTCCTGGTGACCAGCGGCTATCTGCTGTGGAGCTGGTACGACGCCCCCTGGCTCCTCGACGCCCAGGGCGACATCTATCGCGCCCGGGAAGCCTGGCGGCTCTGGACCGGACTTGGCCTGCTGGCCTGGTCCTCCCTCGGTCGCTTCCTGGTCCTGCCCCTGCTCACCCACCGCGACACCCGGCCCAGCCGCGCGGTCCGCTCTGACGGCAAGGTCACGCCAGGCGCCACGGGCGCCGAGCTCTATGTGGAGACCCATGGCCCGGCCGGCGCGCCGGCCATCCTGTTCACCCACGGCTGGGGCATGGACAGCACCTTCTGGAACTACGCCAAGCAGGACCTCTCCGACCGTTTCCGGGTGATCGCCTGGGACCTGCCGGGGCTGGGCAAGTCGCGCTTGGCCGCCAACCGGCAGGTCTGCCTGCCCGACTTCGCCGCCGACCTGGGCGGGCTGCTGCGCGCGACCCCGGGAGGCCCCGTGGTCCTGGTGGGGCACAGCATCGGCGGCATGACCATTCAGACCCTGGTCCGCGACCATCCCGAGCTGCTGAACCGGGTGGCCGGCGTGGTGCTGCTGAACACCACCTATACCAACCCGCTGAAGACCATGGTTTTCAGCGGCCTGCTCCGCGCGCTGCAGAAGCCAGTGCTGGAACCGGCCATGCACCTGGCCAAGTGGTTGCACCCCCTGGTCTGGCTGAGCGCCTGGCAGAGCTATCTCAGCGGCTCGGCGCACATGGCCAACCGCCTGGGGTTCGGCGACTTCGTCACCGCCAGCCAGCTGGAGCACGTCACCCTGCTGGTCACCCGCAACCCGCCCTCGGTGCAGATGAAGGGCAACCTAGCCATGCTGAACTGGGACGCCACCGGCGCCCTGGCCCGCTGCACCGTGCCGATCCTGGTGATCGGCGGCGACAAGGACATCATCACCAAGCTGGAGGCCAGCGGCGTGATGTCGGGGGAGAACCCCCGCGCCCAGCTGAAGGTGGTGGAGGACGTCAACCACCTGGGCCCCATGGAGCGGGCCGACCTGTACAACGACATGATCGCGGAATTCGCCCTTTCGGTGCAGCCGAGCGCCACCCGCGACCTTGGCGCCGGCGTCCGCGCCGCGGCTCCGGACGCTTCGCAAGCCTGGCCGGAACCGGCGGACCTACGCCCGGGCTTGGCCCACTAGCCGCCGGCCGCCAGGATCGCCGCCAGGCCCTCACGGTACGTCGGGTAGCGCGGCAGCCAGCCCAGTTCGGCCTTGGCGAGCGCATTGGAGACCCGCTTGGTCTCGGCGTAAAATCGCCGCGCCGAGGGGGTGAGGGCCTCTAGGTCGAGGGTTTCCTCAGGTGGCGGCGCGATGCCCAGCAGCTTGGCGGCGTGCGCCACCACCTGGCTGTTGGGGGCTGGTTCGTCGTCGCAGAGATTGTAGATTCCGCCGGCGCGGGGGCGGGCGATGGAGGCCTCCAGCCCGGCCGCCAGGTCATCCACATGGATGCGGCTGAACACCTGGCCGGGCGCTGACACGCGGCGTGCGCGGCCCTCCCGCAAGCGGTCGAAGGCTGAACGGCCGGGGCCGTAGATGCCGGGAAGGCGGTGGATGGTGACGGTCAGGCCCATGCCCCGGCCCACCTCGAGCCAGTCGCGCTCGGCGCCGACCCGGCGGGCGCCCTCGGTGGACTGGGCGGCCAGGCGGCTGTCCTCGAACACCCAGCCCCCGCGCCGATCGCCATAGACCCCGGTGGTGGAGAGGTAGCCGATCCAGTCGGGGAAGGCGCCGGCTCGGGCCATGGGGCGCACCAGGGCCGGCAGGGCAGGGCAGCCATGGTCGGTCGGCGGGGCGGTGATCAGGATGGCCTGGGCCGCCCTCATCTGGGCGGCGATGGCGTCGGGGTCGGCCACCGGGACGGGCTCGATCCCCTCGGCAGCCAGGCGTTCCGACCCGCCATGGTCGCGGAACGTCGCCGCCACGGTCCAGCCTTGCGGCATGAGGCGTTTCGCCAAGGCGCGGGCGGAAAAGCCGTAACCAAAGACGAAGAGGCGCAAGGCTCAGGTCTCCTAGAGCAGAGCCTGGATGGCGGCGCGGGCCGCATCGGCGAACTCGGGCCGGCGCAGGGCGAAGGCGACATTGGCCCGCAACAGGCCGATCTTGTCGCCGCAGTCGTAGGTGACGCCGTCATATTCCAGGGCGTGGAAGGTCTGGGTCTTCATCAGCTGCACCATGCCGTCGGTGAGCTGGATCTCGCCGCCGGCCCCCTTGCCCTGGCGCTCCAGCAGCTCGAAGATTTCCGGCTGCAGGATGTAGCGGCCGGAGATGAACAGGTTCGAGGGCTCGGTCCCAGGGGCCGGCTTCTCCACCATGCCGGTCATGCGGTTCAGCCGCCCGTCCTGGCCGTCGAGGGCCACGATCCCGTACTTGTGGGCCTCGCCCTCGGGGCAGGGCTCCACGGCGATGATGTTCCCGCCCACCTGCTCGTAGGACGCCACGGCCTGGGCCAGGGCCGGGACCTCGGCGGCCATCAGCATGTCGGGCAGCATGACGGCGAAGGGCTCGTCGCCGATGATGTGGCGGGCGCACCAGACGGCGTGGCCGAGGCCGAGGGGCGCCATCTGGCGCACGAAGCTCATGCCGCCGGGACGCGGCAGGTCGGCGCGGACCTCGGCGAGGATGTCGGTCTTGCCCTTGGCTTCCAGCGCCCCTTCGATCTCGGGATTGGAGTCGAAATAGTCCTCGATGGCGCCCTGGCCGCGACCGGTGACGAAGACGATGTGCTCGATCCCCGCGGCGCGCGCTTCCTCCACCACATAGGAGAGGATCGGGCGGTCGAAGATGTTCAGCATGTTCTTCGGCGTGGTCTTGGCGCCGGGAAGCACCCGGGTCCCCAGACCCGCCACGGGAAGCACAGCCTTGCGCACAGGTTTCGTCATGCAGTCCTCCGTCGGCCTTTGCCTAGAGGACCCAACGCACGAAATCCATTACCGCCTTGTGACGAACCGCCGCGACGCGTCGTTTGCGCGCCCGCTACTCGACGGTGACCGACTTGGCGAGGTTGCGGGGCTGGTCGACGTCGGCGCCCTTCTGGACGGCCACATGATAGGCCAGCAGCTGGATAGGAGCGGAAAACACCAGGGGCGCCACCAGGGGATCGCAGGTGGGAACGACGATCACCTTCACCCCGGCCGGCGCGTTCTGCGCGCCCTCCGCGTCGGTGAACAGGATGATCGGCCCGCCGCGCGCCATCACCTCGCTCATGTTGGACATGGTCTTTTCGTAAAGCGCGTCGCTGGGGGCGATGACGATCACCGGTGTGGCCTCGTCGATCAGGGCGATGGGGCCGTGCTTCAGCTCGCCGGCGGCGTAGCCCTCGGCATGGATGTAGCTGATCTCCTTCAGCTTCAGCGCGCCTTCCAGGGCCAGGGCCGACATGGCACCACGGCCGAAATAGAGCACGTCGCGGGCCTTGGCGAGGTCGGGCGCCAGGGCGCGGATGGCGTCCTCCACGGCGATGGACTGGGCGATCAGGCGCGGCGCCTCCAGCAGCAGCCTGGAGAGGCGCGCCTCCTCGGCGGCGTCGAACATGCCGCGCGCCGCGCCGGCGGCGATGGCGAGCGCGGTCAGCGCCGCGACCTGGCTGGTGAAGGCCTTGGTCGAGGCCACCCCGATCTCGGGACCCGCATGGGTGGGGAACAGCACGTCGGCCTCGCGGGCCATGGTGGACTCGTGGACATTGACCACGGCGGCGGTCTGCAGGCCCTGGCCCTTGCACCAGCGCAGGGCGGCCAGCGTATCGGCGGTCTCGCCCGACTGGGAGACGACGATGGCCAGCGTGCCCGGCGTCACCGGCGGCTCGCGGTAGCGGAACTCCGAGGCCACCTCGACATCGACAGGGATGCGGGCCAGGCGCTCGAACAGGTAGCGGCTGATCAGGCCGGCATAGAAGGCCGTGCCGCAGGCGATGATCTGGATGCGGTCGACCTTGGCGAAGTCCACGCCGCCGGGCGCCGTGGCCTTGCCGCTGACCGGGTCGAGATAGGCCGAGAGGGTGTGCTGGCAGGCGTCGGGCTGGTCATGGATCTCCTTTTCCATGAAGTGCCGGTAGTTGCCGCGCTCCACCAGGGCCGCGGACGGGGAGACGACACGCATCTCGCGGGTCACGGCCTGGCCGAGCTCGTTGAAGATCGAGGCTGAGCTGTGGTCGATGGCGACATAGTCGCCCTCTTCCAGATAGGCGATGCGGGTGGTGAAGGGGCCGACCGCCAGGGCGTCTGAGCCCAGGAACATCTCTCCCGAACCGTAGCCCACCACCAGCGGGCTGCCGCGCCGCGCGCCCAGGATCAGGTCCTCGCGGCCCTCGATCAGGACGGCGATGGCGTAGGCGCCGTGCAGGCGGTCCAGGGTGGCCTTCAGGGCGGCCAGGGGTTCCAGGCCGGCAGCGAGGTTGGTGTCCAGCAGGTGGGCGATGACCTCGGTGTCGGTCTGGCTCTCGAAGCTGCGGCCCTTGGCCTCCAGTTCGCGGCGCAGCTCGGCGAAGTTCTCGATGATGCCGTTGTGGACCAGCGTCACCTTGCCCGCTTGGTGCGGGTGGGCGTTGGCCTCGGTGGGCGCGCCATGGGTGGCCCAGCGGGTATGGCCGATGCCGACCATGGCCTTCAGGGGTTGGGCGGCCAGCACGTCCTCAAGGGCGCGGATCTTGCCCTTGGCGCGGCGGCGCTCGACCTTGCCGCCGACGACGCCGGCGATGCCCGCGGAGTCATAGCCGCGGTACTCCAGCCGCTTCAGACTCTCCAGAAGACGATCCTGAACCGGGGCCGTCCCGACAATACCGATGATGCCGCACATGGACCCGAGGTTCCTTTTGTCAAACGAAGGCGCAATAATCTTTGAAAGCCCACGCCGCCTTTAGCATTCGCAAACGCGGCGTCGACTAAATCTCAGTTTCGTATCGTTTCGAGAGCTGCCTCCTGATGACAAAACGCGCCTATTTCGGAACTGACGGCATTCGCGGTCAGGCCAATAGCCACCCGATGACCGCCGAGGTGGCGCTACGCGTCGGGCTGGCCGCGGGCAAGTTGTTCATGTCGCAGGACGATCGCCGTCACATGGTGGTGATCGGCAAGGACACCCGGCTCTCGGGCTACATGGTGGAGCCTGCCCTGGTGGCCGGGTTCGCCAGCGTGGGCATGGACGTGCGCCTGCTGGGGCCGATGCCGACCCCGGGCGTGGCCATGATGACCCGCTCCCTTCGGGCCGACCTTGGCGTGATGATCTCGGCCTCTCACAACGCCTTCATCGACAACGGCATCAAGCTGTTCGGCCCCGACGGCTACAAGCTGTCGGACGCGCGTGAGCTGGAGATCGAGGCCCTGATGGACCAGCCCCTGGCCGAGGGCCTGGCGGCGCCCACGGCGCTGGGCCGGGTGTCGCGGGTGGACGACAGCCAGGCGCGCTATGTGGAGATCGCCAAGGCCACCTTCCCGCGCCGCATGAGCCTGGCGGGCCTGCGGGTGGTGATCGATTGCGCCCATGGCGCAGCCTATAAGGTGGCGCCGGTGGTGCTGTACGAACTGGGCGCCGAGGTCATCAAGATCGGGGTCGATCCGAACGGCACCAATATCAACGAGGAATGCGGCTCCACCCATCCTGAGGCCATGGTCCGGGCGGTGCGCGAGTATCGCGCCGATATCGGCATCGCCCTGGATGGCGACGCGGACCGCCTGCTGATCTGCGACGAGAAGGGCCACGTTGTCGATGGCGACCAGATCATGGCCCTGATCGCCGACAACTGGGCCAAGCGCGACCGCCTGAGCGGCGGCGGGGTGGTGGCCACGGTGATGTCGAACCTTGGCCTGGAGCGCTTCCTGGCGGCGCGGGACCTGAAGCTGGAACGCACCGCGGTGGGCGATCGGGCGGTGATGGTGCGCATGCGCGAGGGCGGCTTCAACCTGGGGGGCGAGCAGTCGGGCCATATGATCCTGTCGGACTTCTCCACCACGGGCGACGGCCTTCTGGCGGCGCTGCAGGTGCTGGCGGTGCTGAAACTGGCCGACAAGCCGATGAGCGAACTGGCCCACCAGTTCGAGCCGGTGCCCCAGCGCCTGGAGAACGTGCGTTTCGCCGGCGGCAAGCCGCTGGAGGACGAGCAGGTCAAGAAGGTGTTGGCCGCCGCGGAGGTGCGCCTGGCGGGCACGGGGCGCCTGGTGGTCCGCGCCTCGGGCACCGAGCCCCTGATCCGGGTCATGGCCGAGGCCGACGACGAGAAGCTGGTCCGCGACGTCATCAAGGACATCGTCGGCGCGGTGAAGAAGGCCGCGGCCTGAGTTCCGGCCCGGTCTGCAACTGCGCAGAACGAACCTGCTACACGCCTATTTGAAGGCCCGCGCCCCGCGGCAAGCTGAACAAAGGGTTTCCCAGGCTGTTCAACTCCGAGAATTCATGTCAGCTTCGTAATGTTGGGGCCGCTCGACCGGCCCCGGCAGGAAAAGAAGACAGTCCTTGGGAGGACACATGCAGCGTAGTCCCGTTATCGCGGGCGCGACGCGAGGGCCGATCCGGGCGACCAGCTCGATCGCCAGCCTCGCCTTCGTCGCGCTCCTCGCCGTCGCCTTCTGGGCCGGTGCGCTCTGGATCGGAACGGTACTCTTCAACCTGCTGAGCTAGACGCCGCAGGTTCACCCGATCCTTGCCGCGACGCCCGGCGAGCGTCGCTCGCCCTGAGCTACGCGCGCCCGATGGAGGCGTACTTGAAGCCCCGCGAGCGAATGTCCTCGGGCTTATAGATATTGCGCAGGTCCACCAGAGTCGGGGTCTTCATCAGGCCCTTGATGCGATCCAGGTCCAGCGCCCGGAACTGATCCCATTCGGTGATGATCACCAGGACGTCGGCGCCGGTCGCCGCCTCGTAGGCGTCGGACTTGAAGTCCACATCCTTCAGCATGTGCTTGGCCTCTTCCCCCTCGGGGTCATAGGCCTGAACCTTGGCGCCGAGGGCCTGCAGGGCCGGGAGGATGTCGAGGGCGGGGGCGTCGCGCATGTCGTCGGTGTTGGGCTTGAAGGTCAGGCCCAGGACCCCGACGGTCTTGCCGGTCAGGTCGCCGTCGAGGGCCTTGGCGACCTTGCCGGACATGGCCTTCTTGCGGGCGTCGTTGATCTCCACCGTGGTCTCGATCAGCCGCACGGGGCTGCCGGCGTCGGTGGCGGTGCGCACCAGGGCCAGGGTGTCCTTCGGGAAGCAGGAGCCGCCATAGCCAGGGCCTGCGTTGAGGAACTTGCCGCCGATCCGCTTATCGAGGCCGATGCCCTTGGCCACCTGCTGCACGTCGGCGCCCAGCGCCTCGCAGAGGTCGGCGATCTCGTTGATGTAGGTGATCTTCAGGGCCAGGAAGGCGTTGGCCGCGTACTTGATCAGCTCGCTGGTGCGGCGGCTGGTGAAGACGATGGGGGTCTCGTTCAGATAGAGCGGGCGGTAGAGCTCGGTCATAACCGGCCGGGCGCGCTCGTCCTCCAGACCCACCACCACGCGGTCGGGACGCTTGAAGTCCTCGATGGCCGCGCCTTCGCGCAGGAACTCCGGATTGGAGACCACGGCGAACTGGGCGTCGGGGCGCTTGGCCTTGATGATGCGCTCGATCTCGTCGCCGGTGCCGACCGGCACGGTGGACTTGGTGACGATCACGGTGAAGCCGTCCAGCAGGCCGGCGATCTCCTCGGCGGCGGCGTAGACATAGGAAAGGTCGGCATGGCCGTCGCCGCGGCGCGAGGGCGTGCCCACGGCGATGAACACCGCGTCGGCCTTGGCCACCGCCTCGGCGGCCTCGGTGTCGAAGGACAGACGGCCGGCCTTGACGTTCTGGGCCACCAGCACGTCGAGACCCGGCTCGTAGATCGGGATGCCGCCAGCCTTCAGGCGCTCGATCTTGCCGGCATCCTTGTCGATGCAGATGACGTCATGGCCGAAGTCGGCGAAGCAGGCCCCACTCACCAGGCCTACATAGCCGGTGCCAATCATCGTAACGTGCATCATCTACCCCCGAGTTCGTGCTGGCCCTGCGTCAGGCCGGTACATCTTTTTGCAGCGCAGCAAAAGTGGCGCCGTGCGATCAGACTTCCTGGTTGTAGGCGCCGACCTCAGGCCGCTTGGCGAGGCGCGGCTTCACCTCTTCGCGGAACAGGGCGCGCATGTCGGCGTCCGACTGGGTGCTCTCCACCACCACCACGATCTCTGGCTTGTTGGAGGAGGCCCGCACCAGGACCCATGAACCGTCCTCCAGCGCCACGCGGACGCCGTTGACGGTGATCACCTCGACGATCTTCCGGCCCAGGATCGTGCCCCCGGCCTTGGCCAGGGCCTCGTACTCGGCCACCACGTCGTCCACCACCCCGTACTTCACCTCGTCGCCGCAGTGGGGGGACATGGTCAGCGAGGTGTAGGCGATCGGCAGGGCGTCCTTCAGCTGCGAGAGCTTCTTGCCCGGATTGCGGTCCATCATCGCCAGGATGGCGGCGGCGGCGGTCAGGCCGCAGTCATAGCCGCGCCCCAGGGGATCATTGAAGAAGAAGTGGCCGCTCTTCTCGAAGCCGGCCAGGGCGCCCAGTTCGGCGGTCTTGCGCTTGATGTAGGAGTGGCCGGTCTTCCAATAGACGGTCTTGGCGCCGTTGGCGGCCAGGACCGGGTCGGTGGCGTAGAGGCCCGTGGACTTCACGTCGACCACGAAGGTGGCGTTCTGGTGCAGGACCGACAGGTCGCGGGCCAGCATCAGGCCGATCTTGTCGGCGAAGATCTCCTCGCCGGTGTCGTCCACCACGCCGCAGCGGTCGCCGTCGCCGTCGAAGCCCAGGGCCAGGTCGGCGCCGTGCTGGCGCACCGCCTTGGCCATCTCTTGCAGCATCTCGTGGTCTTCAGGATTGGGATTGTAGCGCGGGAAGGTCCAGTCGAGCTCGCAGTCCATCTCGATGACCTCGACCCCCATGCGGCGCAGGGCGTCGGGGGCGAAGGCGCCGGCGGTCCCGTTGCCGCAGGCGCAGACCACCTTCAGCGGCCGCTTCACGGCCACCCGGCGAACGATGTCGGCGACGTAGCGTTCCGGCACGCCAGTGACGTGGGTCAGGGAGCCGCCCGGGCGCATCTGGCTCAGGCCCCCCAGGACGATTTCCTTCAGCCGGCCCATCTCGACCGGGCCGAAGGTCAGGGGCCGCTGGGCGCCCATCTTCACCCCAGTCCAGCCGTTCTCATTGTGGCTGGCGGTGACCATGGCCACGCAGGGGGCGTCCTGGTCGAACTGGGCGAAATAGGCGATGGGCGACAGGGCCAGGCCGATGTCCAGAACCTCGCAGCCCGCGGCCAGCAGGCCGACGGTGAGGGCTTGCTTCACGGAAATTGAATAGGACCGGAAGTCGTGGCCGATGACGATCTTTGTCTGGCCCAGTTCCTGGATATAGGTCCCGAGACCCAGGCCCAGGGCCTCGATGCCCAACAGGTTGATGTCAGGCCCAAGCAGCCAACGCGCGTCGTATTCCCTGAAACCCGTGGCCTTCACGAGTGGATAGATTTCGTAGTCCAGGGTGTTGGGAACGAGGTCGGCGCGCGGAACGGGATGCATCAGGACTCCATCGATGTGTTCGATCAGGCTTCTTAGGGGTCTTGAGGCCTTAAGACCATGCGAACGCATGCCTTGGACTTATGTTTCGTGACGATTGCTACACGCCCGCGCGCACCAGGTCGTGAACCCGCAAGATCCCGACCGGTTTTTCGCCCTCGACCACGAACAACACGGTGACCATCGGCAGGGGATCGCTCATCAGGGCCAGGGCCTCGCCGGCCAGCATGCCCGGGGGCGCGGTCTTCTTGGGGCCAGGCGTCATGACCTCGCCGGCGGTGTGGCCCATCAGGCCGTCGATGTGGCGGCGAAGGTCGCCGTCGGTGATCACGCCGCGGAGCGCGCCGTCCGGACCGGTGACGCCGACGATGCCGAAGGCCTTCTCCGTCATCACCAGCAGGGTCTGGGCCATGGGGGTGTCGAGGGAGACCAATGGCAGTTCGGCTGCGCCGTGCATCAGGTCGCCGACGGTCTGCAGCATGGCCCCCAGCTTGCCGCCGGGGTGGAAGGTCTTGAAGTCACGAGCGGTGAAGCCTCGCCGTTCAAGAAGCGCGACGGCCAGGGCGTCGCCGAGCGCGATCTGCAGGGTGGTTGACGTGGTGGGCGCCTTGACCTCGGCGGTGGCCTCGGCGGCGTCGGCCAGCTGCAGGACTACATCGGCCGCCTTGCCCAGCGCGCTCTGGGGGTCGGCGGTTAGCGCGATCAGGGGGATATGGAAGCGGCGCGAATAGGCCAGGACATCAGCCAGTTCCTTCACCTCGCCCGACTTCGACAGGCAGAGCACCACGTCGCCCTCGGCGATCATGCCCAGGTCGCCGTGACTGGCCTCATTGGCGTGAACGAAAAAGGCCGGCGCGCCGGTGGAGGCGAAGGTGGCGGCGATCTTGCGCGCCACGTGGCCGGATTTCCCGATGCCGGAACAGACGATCTTGCCCTTGGCGGCGTAGAGTATGTCCACGGCCTTGGCGAAGGCCGCGCCCAGGCCGTCAGCCTGATGGGTCAGGGCGTCAGCCTCGGCGGCCAGCACTCGCCGGCCCACGGCCACGGCGTCGAATTCGGTCATTGGGTCGGGGATATGGCTTGGCTCTGCAGGTCGGAGACCGCCTGCCGGGCCTGATTGACGCGCCTGTTGGCCGCTTCGGTCTCCCGCTGCATCGCCGCCTGCACCGCCGGTGTCCGCTGGGTGGGCGTGCGCCCGAAGACGCCCGGCGAGCGGTCGCCAAGGCCCTGGGGCCAGACAAGGGCCAGGGCCACCATCACAAGGGCGGCCAGGGCGATGGCGGGGAAGAACAGGCGGTCACGCATGGTCAAGCCGATATAGCGGCTCCAATCGCCTCGGGCCAGCGAACCCTTGACCTCACCGGCTGCGCACCCTAGCCCGCAGGCCTCGCTCGCGAATGGAGGTTTCCCAGTGCCCACCCTGATCCTGCTGCGCCATGGCCAGAGCCGCTGGAACCTGGAAGACCGTTTCACCGGCTGGGTGGACGTGGACCTGACGCCCGAGGGCGAAGCCCAGGCGACCAAGGGCGGGGAATTGATCAAGGCCGCCGGCATCCAGATCGACCGCGCCTTCACCTCGGTCCTGACACGCGCCATCCGTACCTGCTGGCTGGCCCTGACGGCGGCGGGCCAGGTCTATGTTCCGGAAACCAAGGACTGGCGGCTGAACGAGCGCCACTACGGCGGACTGACCGGCCTGAACAAGGCCGAGACCGCCAAGAAGCACGGGGACGATCAGGTCAAGGTGTGGCGGCGTTCCTATGACGTGCCGCCGCCGCCGCTGGCGCCCGGCGGGGAGTTCGATTTCGCAGGCGACCGCCGTTATGCCGGCGCGACCCTGCCCGACACAGAGAGCCTGAAGACCACCCTGGACCGCGTCGCCCCCTACTGGGCCGCCGAGATCGCGCCGAAGCTGGCGGCCGGCGAGACCCTCCTGGTGGCGGCCCACGGCAATTCCCTGCGCGCCATCGTCAAGCTGCTCTACGGCCTCAGCGACACCGCCATCATCGATGTGGAGATCCCTACCGGCAACCCGCTGCTGATCGAGCTGGACGCCGCCCTGAAGCCTGTTTCCGCGCGGTATCTGGACGAGGCCCGCGCCACCAAACTGCCGACCTACGGCGCTTAAAAGCTAGCGTGCGGCGACCCGCAGGGCCTGGGCGATCTGGGCGTCCGTGCGGCGGACGGCCAGCAACAGCAGACCCGCCAGCAAGGCCGGAATGAGCGCCCAGGCCAGGCCCGCGGCGGCAAGGCCGGTGGCCGCGGCGATGCACACCCCCACCGCGACCTCGGCCAGGGTGGAGATCCAGCTCGACCCCCGGCGGCGGCGGAACTCCGAGCGCTTGGCCGGGCGCTGATACCAGATGTTGATGAGGCCGTTAGCCACCGTCGCCGCCGCGCAGCCGGCGGTCGCCGCAAGGCCGACCCGTGGCTCCAGCACGATCAGGGTGACCAGGATGGGGGCCAGCAGGGCGGCGACCGGGATGAAGGCCGCCGCCAGCTTAGCCCGGCGCGCGATGGCGATAGGGGTGGGCGCGCCCGCGATCAGGTCGGGGGCGTCCTCCGCCGAGACGGTGATCCAGGCCAGGCTGGCGGCCACCTGGCCGGCCACGAAGGCCAGGGCTGCGGCCCCGCCCGGCAGGGCCAGCAGGGATTGGCTTCCGGCGTTGCGCACCAGGACGAAGGCCAGGGGCAGCAGGTAGAGCACCCGCAGCATCACCTGGGACATCAGGGCCGCATCGCGGCTCATCAGCCGCAGCTCCTTGCGCACCGTGGCGGCGAAGGCCCCGCCGGTGAAGGCCACGGGCCGGGTGCGCGCCTTGACCGCGCTGGCCTCGGCCCCGGCGGCGGCGGCGGAGTCGGCGGCGAACCGGCCCCCCAGCCAGAGGTTCACGCCGGCGAACATCGCCAGGGCGGTCACCAGCAGGATCGCCACCGCGCCCGGGTCGCCCAGCAGGGCGCGCAGGGGCAGGGCCGCCACCGGGGGCATGACGACGCCCGGCGCCGTGGCCGCTGCGACCAGGTCGCTCCAGACCGAACCCACCGGGGCGCCGAAGATGTTTCGCGCCTGGGTGACCAGGAAAAACCCCGCCCCGATCAGGGCCGAGGTCACCTGGGCGATGGTGCGGGTTCGTCGCGGACCGATGGCGGCGAACATGCCCATGGCCACCACCAAGCCGCAGGCCGTGGCCGCGATGGCCACGCTCGCCAGCACCAGGAAGGCCGACAGCCAAGGCGGGTGGCCGATCAGGGCGATGGGGATCAGGAAGGGGCCAAGGAAGGCCGAGAACACCAGGAACAGGTTCAGGGCGATGGCCGCGAACCGCACGGTCAGCACCTTGCGCGGATCGATGGGCGAGGAGAACAGCAGGTCCAGGTCGCCCCGGTCGTAGAGGACATCGGCGGCGGCGGCCAGGGTCTGGGACAGCATCAGGCTGAAGATCACCGCCAGGATGGCGTCGGCCAGCAGGATGCCCGTCGGGGTCACGGTGATCTCCACCCGGCGCAGCATCAGGCCGATCGGCACGCCGCCGGCCAGGGTGACCAGACCGACGGTAGCCAGCGCGATCCAGCCGCCGCGGCGGTTCTCGCCGCGCCGCGCCAGCAAGGTGCGCCAGCCCAGCCGCATCTCGTGGGCCAGCAGCCACAGGGTCGAGCCCGGCCTGGCGATCACGCGGGCGCGGCCTCGGTCTGGCCAGTGAGGTCGAGGAACAGGTCCTCCAGGCTGGCGTCGCCATCCCCGGCCTGGGCCCGCAATTCCTCCAGACGGCCCTCGATGAGCAGCCTGCCGTGCTGGATGATGCCGATGCGGTCGGCCATCCGCTCGGCCACCTCAAGGATATGGGTGGTGAGGATCACCGTCGCCCCGGCCCGGGTGCGGGCGGTCAGCAGGTCCTTCACCTGGCGCGCGGCGCCGGCGTCCAGGCCGGTGAGCGGTTCGTCGAGGATCAGCAGTTTCGGATCGTGGATCAGGGCACCGGCGAGGGCGGTTTTCTGCTTCATGCCGCGCGAGAACCCCTCGCATCGGCGGCCGCGCTCGTCCCAGAGGCCGAGCATCCGCAGCAGCTCCTCGGAGCGGTTCCTGGCGGTCGCCGCCTCGACGCCCCAAAGTCCGGCCACGAACTCCAGATACTCCAGAGGGGTCAGGCGGTCGTAGAGCATGGGCTCGTCCGGCGCCCAGGCGATGAGCTGCTTGGCGGCCATGGGGTCGGCCAGCGCATCGACGCCGAACACGCTGATCGATCCGGTGTCGGGCTTCAGCAGGCCCGCCACCATGCGCAGGGTGGTGGTCTTGCCCGCGCCGTTGGGGCCCAGCAAGGCGTAGAGTTCGCCGGAGCGGACCGTGAGGTCCAGGTTGTCCACGGCGGGCGTCCGGAAGGTCTTGTTGAGGCCCCTGATCACCAGTGCGTCGGTCACGAAGCCCTCCCGTCCAGGCCCGACTATGGGCGAGGGGCGAAGCCGGCTCAACCGCGCGGGCTTGCGGGGAACGCCCCGGGCGCCTCACAAACCCGGCATGACCGACGACGACCACATGCGCGCCGCCATCGCGTTGGCCCGCACCCAGCTGGGGAAGACCGGCCTTAACCCCTCCGTGGGGTGCGTGATCGTGGCCGGAGGCGCGGTGGTGGGGCAGGGTGTCACCCAGGCTGGCGGCCGCCCCCATGCCGAGGAACAGGCCCTGGATCAGGCCGGGGAAGCCGCCCGTGGCGCCGTGGCCTACCTCACCCTGGAGCCCTGCGGCCAGAGGTCCACCGGAACGGCCTCCTGCTCGGAACGGCTGGTGGCGTCCGGGATCGCGCGCGTCGTCATCGCCTGCACCGACGCCTCAACCTATGCGTCGGGGCGGGGCACGGAAAGGTTGCGCACCGCCGGCCTCAAGGTGGAGCTTGGTTTGCTGGAGACCGAGGCTGGGAGCCTGTACGCGGACTACCAGCCGCCCGGGACTTAGTGATTCTTCATCGTGTTTTCGCTAAGTGGCGGAAACAGCGTGTTAATTGCGAGAACCTATTCTGGGGACAGTAAGTTCAGGGTCCCCCAGCCTCCCATGTCGCTTCAAACCGCAACCATCCAGGATCTCCAGCCCCTCACCCAGGCTGAAGTCGACGCCATCTGCGCCAAGCATGACCGGCTCTGGACCTCCAAACCCGGCGGCGCCCGGGCGGTGTTCGCCTGGAAGAATCTCACCGGCCTGGACCTGCGCGGGCGCAATCTGTGTGACGGCGATTTCACCGGCGCCATACTTTCCGACTGCCAGCTGCAGGGCACCCGCCTGGACCACGCCAACCTGTTCGGCGCAGACCTGCAGAACGCCAATCTCACCGACGCCTCCATGCGCCGGGCCGACCTGCGCGGCGCCTGCCTGCGGAACGCCAACCTGACCGGCGCCGACCTCTTTGAATGCGACCTGCGCGAAGGCTCCATCGCCTCGGTGGACCGCGTCCAGGGCCTGAAGGTCATGGAGCACCAGAACCGGGCGGGCGAGATGCAGGGCGCTATCCTGGCCGGCGCCAACCTGGAGCGGTCGCGCCTGTCGGGCGTCATGGCCGTCCGGGCCGACTTCACCGACGCGGTGCTCAAGGACGCCAAGCTGGTCCGGGCCAACCTCAAGCAATGCACCCTGACCGGCGCCAACATGGCCGGCGCCGACCTTTCCGGCGCGGACCTGGCGGGCGCGGACCTGCGCGACTGCATCCTGGTGGGCGCCAAGACCTACTCCTGGAACATCAGCCAGGCCGACATGCGCGGCGCGCTTACCGACCAGCCCTCGGGCAAGGCGGTCTCCGACCTGCCCTATAAGACCATGATCCGCGACCACGCCCGCTGGTGCGAGACCGGCGGGGCGGAAGGGTCGCCGAGCGTGTTCGACAACGCCGACCTGCGGGCCCTGGAGACGGTCCGCGGCTTCAACCTGACGGCGCTCTCGGCCAAGGGCGCAGTGTTCTACGGCCTCGACATGGAGGGCGTGCAGCTTCAGGGCGCGAACCTCGAGGGCGCCGACCTGCGGGCCTGCAACCTGCGCCGCGCCGACCTCAGGGGCGCGCGCATGATGGGCGCCAAGCTGGCCAGCGCCGATCTGCGCGACGCCCAGATGGGGCCCCTGCTGCTCGGGGGCGACCGCATCCTGCCCTGCAATCTCACCGGCGCGAGCCTGAAAAACGCCGACCTGGCGCGCGCCGACCTGCGCCACGTCCTGCTGATCGACGCCGATCTGAGCCGGGCCAACTTCACCAACGCCCAGTTGCGGCAGGCCAGTCTCACCGGCGCCCAGAAGTGGGGCGCCCGGGGCCTGGGCGAGACAATATGATCACGTTGCGTCAAGCTTAAGGGTTCGGTTGCATCTGGGGTCTAAGAAATTCCCACAGATCGCCGTTCGCCAGAGCCTGTCCGCATGACCAACATCACATTGTCCGGGCGAAGAAAGCTGTCCGCTGGCGAGATCGAGCTGATCGTCTCCGGCCATGAGAAATTCATCGCCCGGCGGCCCGGCGGCAAGCGTGCGATCCTGAAGTTCGTCGATCTCTCCGGCGCTGACCTGGCGGGTCGTAACCTGGCGGACGCCGACGTCTCGGCTTCGATCTTCGACGGCGCCAAGATGGCCGGGATCAACCTGGAACGCGCCATCCTGTTCGGCTGTGATCTGCGCAAGGCCGATCTGCGCCGCGCCCGCCTGGTCCGCGCTGACCTGCGCGGCACCTGCCTGCGCGGCGCCAATCTCTCCCAGGCCGACCTGACCCAGGCCGATTTCCGGGTTGGCCAGGTGGCCCTTCCGCATCCTTCCAAGGGCCTGGCCTCTGTGGTGCACCAGACCCGCGAGGGCCAGCTGGACAACGCCATCTTCGCCGGCGCGACCCTGGACGGCTCGCAGCTCAACGACGCCTCGGCTTTCGCCTCGGACTTCACCGACTGCTCCCTGAAGGGCGCCAAGATGTCCGGCGCGAACCTGAAGGACGCCAATCTGTCGGGCGCCATGCTGGACGGCGCCGACGTGGCCAACACCAATTTTGAGGGCGCCAACCTTTCTTTCGCAACGATCACCGGGGTCGATGTGGCCCAGGCCCGCACCTACGGCGCCAACATGTCCGGCGCCATCCGCGCCCCCACCGCGGCCGCCATCGAGCGGGCGGAGGAGCTGTTCGCCCGCGCCCAAAGCAATCACCTCTGGTGCCAGACCGGCGGCCGCGAGGGGAAGCCCGCCACCTTCGACAATGAAGACCTGCGCCCCTTGGCCGATCGCCTGCGCGGGCTACGGCTCAGCGCCATGAGCGCCAAGGGCGCGATCATGGTCGGTCTTGATCTCACCGGCTCTCATCTGCAGGGCGCGCAGTTGGACGGCGCGGACCTGCGAGGGGTCTGCATGCGGGACGCCGACGCCCGCGGCGCGCGGCTGACCGGCGCCAACCTCACCAAGGCCGACCTGCGCGGCGCCATCTTCGCGCCCCTGCCGCTCAGCGCCACCCGCCAGACCGCCGCCAGTTTCGAGCGGACCAATGTTCGCTACGCCCTGGCCCAGGGGGCTGACATGACCGGTGCGGTGCTGGACGGCGCGGACCTGCGCGGTTGCGACCTCACCGACGCCCGGCTGAGCGGGGCTAGCATCCGAGACGTGCAGCTGTACGCCACCCTCGGCTTCGAACTCGCCCGCGCCGCCGCCTGAGCATTCGCTGACGCGGCGTCAGCAGCGTAGCCTGACCTCCTGAATTCAGAAGGAGGCTCCCGTGCAGACCGTCAGCGTGGAAACCATCGGGCGCATCGCGGTCGTCACCATCGAGCGGCCGGACGCCCGAAACGCCGTCGACGCCCCCACCGCCCAGCAGCTCTACGAGGCCTTCAAGGGCTTCGACGCCGACCCCAACCTGGACGTGGCCGTCCTGCAGGGGCGGGGCGGGACCTTCTGCGCGGGCGCCGACCTGAAGGGGGTCAGCCAAGGACACGGCAATCCGCTGCATCGCGAGGGCGACCTTGGCCCCATGGGCTGTACGCGGCTGGAACTGTCCAAGCCGGTGATCGCCGCCGTGGAGGGCCATGCGGTGGCCGGCGGCATCGAGGTGGCGGCCTGGTGCGACCTGCGGGTGGCCGCGGAGGGCGCGATCTTCGGGGTGTTCTGCCGCCGGTTCGGGGTGCCCCTGATCGACCTTGGCACCGTGCGCCTGCCGCGCCTGATCGGCCACTCCCGGGCCATGGACCTGATCCTCACAGGACGACCGGTCGAGGCGGCGGAGGCCTACGCCATTGGCCTGGCGAACCGGCTGGTCCCCAAGGGCGAGGCGCTGACGCACGCGATCGAGCTGGCGCAACAGCTCAGCGCCTTCCCCCAGGCCTGCCTGCGCAGCGACCGCGCCTCGGCCATCGCCCAGTGGTCGATGGATTGGCCGACCGCCACCACCAACGAGGTCGACCTTGGCCGTGAGACCCTCAGGTCAGGCTCGGCGGTTCAGGGAGCGGCTCGCTTCGCCGCCGGCGAGGGGCGGCACGGAGAGTTCTAGTTCGCGGGCTGTAGGGCGGCGCGCGTCTCGCCGGGGCTGACGACGATGTCCTTGTCGGTGTCCAGCCGGGCGAAACGCTTGCGAGTGTGAGCCTCCACATCAGCCAGGGTGACCTCCCCGTCCGTATCGGTGTCGGCGCGCATCAGCCGGCCGCCGGCGCCCCAGCGCGGGCCGGAGACCTCGCGGTCGGCGCGGCCCTGCTCCAGTTCCTCGGTGGTCACCTTGCCGTCCTGGTTAAGGTCGGCCGTGGCGAAGCGCTCCCGGGCGCGCGCCAGCATCCCGTCCAGGGTCCGGTGTTCGGCCATGGCGGGCGGCGTCGCCGTCGCCGAGGTCGTCGGATCGATCGCCGCGACGGTCTTCTCGGCCTTGGGCGCGCACGCGGCGAACGCCATCAGCGCGAGGACGGCGGCGGCGGGAACGGTGCGGTTCATGATGTCCTTGGCGGAACCAGCCCGGAGACCGCGAGAGGCTGAGGGCGGTGGCGGGCGAGTTGTTGTTAGCGATGACCGAGACGATCAGGCCGGGCCACGGTCTGATCTTGCAATCTGAATATGACATCATCGATCTGAGCCCTGGCTGAACGCCGGGTATCATCTTCAGTTCATTGTATTTCCTCTGCGAAACACTGCGCTTCACGGCCAACAAGATGCGGCGTCGTTGACCGTGGATCCGCGGAGAGGGTCACTGAAAAGGGCGGCGCGTCGCCGCGCCGCCCTTCCGGTGAGCCAGCCTGAGAGGGGATCAGGCGGCCTTTTCACCTTCGATCAGGCCGGTGGCCTCGCCCGTGGCGATCTCGATCCGGCGGGGCTTGAGGGCCTCCGGGAGTTCGCGTTTCAGGGAGATGGCCAGCAGACCGTCGGAGAGCTTGGCCTCGGTGACCACCACATAGTCGGCCAACTGGAACCGGCGCTCGAAGTCACGCTCGGCGAGGCCGCGATGCAGGAAGCGGCGCTGGTCGTCATTGGCGGCCTTGCGGCCTTGTACGGTGAGGAGGTTTTCCTTCACCTCGATGTTCAGTTCGTCGGGACGGAAGCCCGCCACCGCGATCTCGATACGGTAGGCGTTCTCGTCGGTGCGCTCGATGTTGTAGGGCGGATAGCCAGTGGCGGCGTCCGCGCTGGCGGTTTCAAGCAGGGCCGCGAGACGGTCGAAGCCGACGACGGAACGATAGAGGGGGGAGAAATCGACAGTACGCATGTGGGTTACATCCTTCTTGGCTTAAGCAAGGTTGCAGGTCAGGGATGCAGGCGTCGCACGCACCGAAGTCACGCGCGGCCTGGAAGGCCCGGATTTCCAGCGCCTTCGAGATCTTAGGTAGGCGCCTCTTTTCGGGCTTCAAGGGGGGTTTGTTCTGACGCAAACGTCATGGCGCGGGGCCTTGCCAAGGAAGGCTTGGCCATTAGGGTCGCGCGGTCCCAAACACCCTGAGGTTCGCTCGATGTCCGCCCGCTCGCTCGTCCTGCTCTCCGCCCTGGCGGTCATCGCCGTGACTCCCGCCGCCCAAGCCGCGGAGGACAAGGCGCTGAAGGCCGCTGTCGCCGGCCCGTCCCGCACCGAGGCCAACACCGTCCGCGACGCCGCCCGCCACCCCTATGAGACCCTGACCTTCTGGGGCGTGAAGCCCAAGCAGACCATCATCGAGATTTCGCCGGGCGGCGGCTACTGGACCGAGATCCTGGCGCCCTACGCCAAGGCCACCGGCGGAACCTACATCGCCAGCGCCGCCGACCTCGACAATCCCAAGCTCTCCGACGGCGCCCGCAAGGGCCGCCAGGCCTTCGAGGCCAAGTACGCCGACGAGGCCAAGTTCGGGAAGGTCGGCTTCGTGAATTTCGGGGCCGAGTCCAAGCCCCTGGGATCGGCCTCGGCCGACATGGTGATCACCGCGCGCAACATCCACAACTGGCTCTGGCAGCCCCCGATGCTCGACAAGGCCATGGCCGACTTCTACGCCGTGCTGAAGCCGGGCGGAGTCCTGGCCGTCGAGGAGCACCGCTCCGATCCGCGGCCGCAGAACGCCGACGCCCGGGATGGCTACGTCTCCACCGCCAATGTGGTCGCCGCCGCCGAGAAGGCCGGCTTCAAGCTGGCCGCCTCATCGGAGGTCAACGCAAATCCCAAGGACACCAAGGATCACCCCTTCGGCGTCTGGACCCTGCCGCCGGTGCGTCGCAACACGCAGGGCGACAAGCCTGCCGATCCGGCCTTTGACCGGGCCAAGTACGACGCTATCGGCGAGAGCGACCGCATGACCCTGCGCTTCGTCAAACCCCGCTGAGCCGCGGGGTTTTGACCGTCCCGCCGACTGAGGCTACTCCGGCGGGGCGGTTCGCCAGGGGTTCGGGTTCGTAGATGCTCTCAGCAGTTTCTCTGTCGCGGCGCGCGATGATCGGCTCCACCTTGGCGCTCGCCGCCTGCGGCAAGAAGGCCGACGAGCCGCCCGCCGCGAAGGCCGGTCCCCTGACCCTGGAACAGGTGGTGGCCGGCGCCTGGCGCGACCCCCTCGACAAGGTCCGCGATCCCTGGCGACACCCCGTCGAGACGCTCCAGTTCTTCCGCCTGGCGCCCGGCCAGACGGTCGTGGAGTTCTGGCCGGGGGCCGGCTGGTACACCGACATCCTGGCGCCCTACCTGGCGGCCACCGACGGCAAGCTGTTCGCCGCCGACCTGCAGACCAACGATCCTGGCGAACCCGCCGCCGCCGAGATCGTGGCCGCCTACCGCCGCAAGATCCGCGCCCAGCCCAAGCTCTATGGCGACGTGGAGATCACCTCCTTCGGCCCCACCAGCGGCGCGGTGGCGCCGGCGGGGTCGGCCGACCTGGTCCTGTTCATGCGCAACCTGCACAACTGGATGGCGGCGGGCATCGCCGAGAAGGCCTTCCATGACGCCTTCGTGGCCCTGAAGCCGGGCGGGGCCTTGGGGATCGAGGAGCATCGCGCCTCGCCCGGGGTCGTGCAGGACGTGCTGGCCGCCGACGGCTACGTGCAGCAGGCCTATGCGATCCAGCTGGCCCAGGAGGCGGGGTTCATCCTCGACAAGACCTCGGAGATCAACGCCAACCCCAAGGACACCAAGGACCATCCCTTTGGGGTCTGGACCCTGCCGCCGGTGCGCCGTTCCTCGCCCCGTGGCCAGCCGGCCGACCCGACCTTCAACCACGCCAAGTACGACGCCATCGGCGAGAGCGACCGGATGACCCTGCGCTTCGTCAAACCGACCTGAGGTCCATGGCCAATCCCGACACTTCCGAGATCGCCGCGGGCTTCGCCGCCGCCGGCTGTGACGGCGCCCTGCATGTGCGCGACCTCGCCACCGGCGCCGAGTTCGGCTTCGAGGCCGACCGTCCCGTGGTCCCGGCTTCGGTGTTCAAGGTCCTGGTGGCCCTGGAGTTCTACGCCCGGGCGGCCGAGGGGGAGATCGATCCGGCCAAGCAGGTCGACCTGCGCCCCGCCGTCGTGACGCCAGGCCCGGTGGGGATCTCCAACTTCCAGGATCCGGTGCGTCTGTCCCTGCGCGACCTGGCTGCGATGATGCTGACCCTCAGCGACAACGCCGCCACCGACCTGCTGATCGCCCGCATCGGCCTCGACGCCATCAACGCCCGCGCCGTCAGTTGCGGCTGCCGGGAAACGCGGATCGTCAGCGACCTGAAGGCGATGCTGGACACCATGGCGGTGGAGCTGGAGTTCCGGAACTACGCCGAACTGCTGGCCGCCCAGTCCGGCAAACTGGGTCCCGCCGCCCACGCCGGAAGCACCGATCCGGGCCGCATCGCCGCCGTCGCGGCCCTCGACCCAGCGCGGGGTTCGCGGACCACCGCGCGGGACATGACCACCCTGCTGGCGGCCGTCTGGAACGACACCGCGGCCCTGCCGCCGGCCTGCGCCATGTTGCGTGATGTGATGGGTCGGCAGGTTACGAGGCGCCTGGAAGCCGCCGTGCCGGACGGCGGCGCGCTCGCCGCCAAGAGCGGCGCCCTGTTCGGCCGCGTGCGCAATGAGGTGGGGGTGATCACCTGGCCGGATGGCGCGCGCTATGCCGTCGCCGTCTTCACCCAGGCGCACCAGCCCTTCGTCGGCGCCGCCGCCATCAACGCGCAGATGGCGCGCGCGGTGAAACTGGGGATCGAAGCCCTGTGGGCAGGCTAGCTGTCGGCGCCTTCCCCCGTGGACGGGGGAGACCTCAGAGCTGGGTCTTGTAGTCGGCCATGATCACCTCTTCGGTCACCGGAACCTTGCCCATGTTCAGCTGGTCGAAGATGACCTCCGCCAGGGTGGGCAGGGCCGAGCGGTCCACCTGGGCCTCGGCCTCCCACAGTCGGCCGCGCATGATCGCCTTGGGGCAGTGGAAGAAGGCCTCCTCCACGGCGATGGACAGCACCAGGCGCGGCGTCTTCCCGAACTCCACGAACTGAGCCAGCAGGTCCGGATCGGCGCTGGCGCTGGCGCGGCCGTTCACGCGGTAGACGTCGTCAAAGCCGGGGATCATGAACATGAACCCGATCCGCCCAGGTCCGGCCAGCAGGTTGCGGAGGGTGTCGAGGCGATTGTTGCCCGGGCGGTCGGGCAGGAAGATCGTCCGCCCGTCCTCGCTGACATGGACAAAGCCCGGCTCCCCACCGCGAGGCGAGACGTCGATCGACCCGTCGGCCCCCGCCGAAGACACCACGCAGAAGGGTGAGAGCGCGATGAAGCTCCTGCCATGCTTGTCAACCGTGGCCAGGGCCTTGTCGATCACCAGCTTGCCCGGCTGGCGGTAGATCTGGTCCAGGTCGGCGAGCTCGAGCGTCCTCATGGCGTTTCCCGTTCTTGCGAAGCGTTCTCAACTATGCGCGCCGGTCCCGCGATGTGCAAGATGAACGGGACCCGAAACGCCGGGTCAGACTTGAGCCACCTTGATGCGCTATTCTGTCAGCATCATTCGTTCGAGAGCTGGAACATGTTGCGAATCCTCACTGCTGGCCTGATCACCCTGGCCGCCGCGGCGCCGGCCCTGGCCCAGGAGTCCACGATCCAGCCCGGCTATTGGGAGGTGACCAACAAGGTTCAGGCGGTGATCAGCCAGACCAAGAAGGAGCGGCGCTGCATCACGCCGTCGGAGGTCGCCAAGTTCACCATGGGCCCCAGCAACCGCCACTACGCCTGCACCTATCCGACCCGGGTCTTCCAGGACGGCAAGATCACGCTCAAGGGAACCTGCGCCAGCAAGAAGGGCCGTCAGGTCGCCATCGAGGCCAAGGGGAGCTATTCCCCCAGCACCTTCAAGTTGGTGGCCGATGTGGACACCACCTATGCCGGACTGCCGCTCGGCGGTCGCTTCACCACCGATGCGCGCCGTCTGGGCGACGTCTGTCCCGCGCCGGTCAAGGCGGGCTGATCCGCAGGCCCTGAAACCCTTCGCTAACCCTGAGAAAAGCGTCGCCGTTTACATCATTCGCGCGAGAGGCGAAGGTGCCCCTTACACCCACCGGGAAGGGCTGGATCCTTGGCGAGCTTGCAGGAACTGACCGAACGGGTGCGGACGGGCGTGGGCGACGACTCCGGCCTCGGCAAGTCCGTGAAGTTCGACCTCAAGGGCGAAGGCTTCATCCACATCGACGGCGGGGTCGTCAGCAATGACGACAAGCCCGCCGACCTGACCATCACCATCAGCCAGAACGACATGAAGGCCATGGGCAAGCGCCAACTCGACCCCATGACCGCGGTCATGAAGGGGCGCATGCGGCTGTCTGACATGGGCCTGGCCATGTCCCTGCAGCCCCAGGTCCAGCAGCTGTTCTCGAAGATGGTGGCCGACCATGGCTGAGGCCGCGCCCCTGGTCTCCATCCCCTCCGCCCCGATCCCGGCGGGCGGCGTCGCCGAATGGGTGGTCGGTTCGGGCGGCGCGAAGCTGCGTGCGGCGATCTTCAAACCCAAGGACGCTTCGCGGGGCTCGGTGGTGCTGAGCACCGGCCGCACCGAGCACATCGAGAAGTACTTCGAGGTGGTCGAGGACCTGATGGCGCGGGGCTTTACGGTCCTGGTCCAGGAGTGGCGCGGACAGGGCCTGTCCCATCGCGAGCTGCCCGACCGCCTGAAGGGCCACGCCTACGGCTACCAGACCTTCGTCGAGGACTATCACGCCATCCTGGCGGCCTTCGAGGCGCGCCTGCCCAAGCCGTGGATCGCGGTGGGCCATTCCATGGGGGGCTGCCTGACCCTGCTGGCCCTGGCCAAGGGCGAGTCGCCCCGCTTCGCCGGCGCCGTGCTCTGCGCACCCATGTTGGGGGTACGCACCGGAAACACCCCGCCCTACCAGGCCAAGCTGATGGCCGCCTGGAAGAGCCTGACCGGCCGTGGCGGCCAGTACGTACAGGACACGCCTGCCGACCCATTCAGTGAAGTCTTCGAGGGCAATGTCCTCACCCACGATCCCGTCCGCTTCGCCCGCACCCGGGCTCAGGTGGCGGCCAATCGGGACCTGGCGCTCGGCAGCCCCACCTGGGGCTGGCTCGATTTCGCGTTCCGCGCCACCGCCTACCTCGCCAATCCCGCAAACCTGCGGAGCGTCAAGATCCCCGTGGTCATCGTTTCGGCCGGAGACGACAAGCTGGTCGTCGACGACGCACAACGATCGGTCGCATCACATCTGCCCGACGGCAAATTCGTCAGCGTGGCCGGCTCCTATCATGAGATTCTTATGGAAACGAACAACAAGCGCTCCGGCTTCTGGGCCGCTTTCGACTCTCTGATCGGCAAGATCACCGGCGCCAAGCCAGCCCCCGCCAAGCCCGTGTCCGCAGCGGCGGCGCCCGCCGTCTCGCCGGCGCCGGCTCCGACGCCCGCTCCCAAGCCCGCCCCGGCCCCTGTCGCCGCCGCGCCGAAACCGGC
>NZ_JAUYAF010000061.1 GCF_030693625.1 Phenylobacterium sp. | reverse complement strand
GAAATGATCATGCCGGGCGACAACGCCGAACTGGACGTGGAGCTGATCACCCCGATCGCCATGGACCAGGGCCTGCGTTTCGCCATCCGCGAAGGCGGCCGCACCGTCGGCGCCGGCGTCGTGGCCAAGATCGTCGAGTAGGCTCCAGCCTCTCAGCCAAGATCAGGGCCGTCCGGGGAAACCCGGGCGGCCCTTTTCTTTGCGCGGTTATCGAACCTGCCGCATGGAGGTGATGGCGTAGGCCATGCCCACTTGGTTCAGGTCCGACACGTCCTTGCGGAAGGTCTGGCAGCGACCGCCGAAGTCCTTGTCGGTGCAGACTTCCCACTCGCCGCGCTCGATCTTCAGGCTGAGGCCGCGGTCGTTGTACTGCTTGGGCAGGTTGGTGACCTCGCTGGTGGCGCGGTAGCCGGCGCCGGCGAAACCGATCCCGTCAAAGAGGGTGATGACGCCGCCCGTGGGCCTGGGGCGTTCATAGCCGCCGCCGTAGCCGCCGCCGTTGTTTCCGTAGCCGCCACCGTAGCCGCCGCCCGGGGGGCGGCCATCACCATAGCCACCACCTTGGTATCCGCCTTGGTAGCCTCCGCCTTGGTAGCCTCCGCCTTGATATCCGCCGCCCTGATATCCGCCGTTGCCGTAGCCGCCGCCCTGCCAGCCGCCGGGGCCGCGGCCGCCCCGCATGCAGGTGAGGGCGCCGTCCTGGTTGGTGATCTCGCTGCGGCACGCCTCGAACTGGAGTGAGGTGCTGCGATAACGGCCGTTGCGGTCACGGCACTCGGCGACCAACAGCGGGTCGACAGTGCCCACCACTCGCACCCTCTGGCAGCTCTGCCAGTAGCTTCCGGGCGGCGGAGCGTTGTAGCCCTGGGCCTGGGCCCCGCCGAGCGCCGCAATTCCCAAGGCCGCCGCGCCAACACCGGCGGCTGAGCCCGCAATCCATGCCCCGATTTTCATCTCTGCGCTCTCGATTGTGAAACGTCCCTGCCGCCACCCTAGGGCGGGGCACACGTTCGGAAAAGTGCAAGGTGGAGGTTGGATCGAGAGCGACCTTGACTTGGGCCTGGGCCTCGGGCCGCTTGCGGCAAAGGGGAGGGGTGAATGATCGCGAGATACTGGGCTGCGGCGAGCCTCGCGTTCGCCCTGGTAGGCCAAGGCGCGCAGGCCGCGCCGGACGTGGCCAGGATGACCGGTGGGGAACTGACCGCCTTCACTCGTGCGATGCCCAAGGGCGGCGAACTGCACAATCACATCTCCGGCGCGATTTTCGCCGAGACCCTGCTGGCCTGGGCCGCCGAGGACGGACTTTGCATCAATGCGAAGACCCTCGCGGTCACGCCTCCATGCCAGCCGGGCGAGGATCTAAAGCCCGCCAGCGCCGTCAAGACCGACGAAGTCCTGAGGGCGGCGATGATCGACAGCTTTCCGGTGCGCAACCCGGGCTTCCTCGACCGCTCGGGGCACGACCAGTTCTTCGGATCGTTTGGGCGGTTCGGGGCGGCGGGCGCCAGGCGCGAGGGGGACATGCTGGCCCATGTGATGGACAACCTGGCGCGGCAGAACACCTACTATCTGGAGGCCATGGTGACGCCGCAGGGGGTGGCCAGCCGCGTCAGGGGCGCCCAGGTGGGCTGGAAAGGGGGCGACCTCGCCCTCCAGAAGACCGCCAACAGCGCCGCGGGCCTGGAGTCCCTGGTTGCAGCGGCCATCGCCGACACCGACGCGATGGAGGCCCGCGCCCGCAGCCTGATGAAGTGCGGCACGCCGGCGGCCCAGCCGGGCTGCCAGGTGACTGTCCGCTACCTGGTGCAGAGCAGCCGGGTCGCGCCGCCGGAGCAGACCTTCGCGCAGCTGCAGCTGGGGGTGGCGCTGGTGGCCGCCGACAAGCGATGGGTGGGTCTGCAGATGGTGGCGCCCGAGGACCATCCCCTGTCGATCACCCACTACAGCCTGCACATGAGGATGGTGGACTTTCTGACCGACCACGGCCGGACCGCCAAGGCGGCCCTGCACGCCGGCGAACTCTCCATGGACTACGCGACGCCGGAAGAGCTGCGCTATCACGTCGCCGAGGCTGTGCGTGTCGCGGGGGCGCGGCGCATCGGCCACGGGGTGGACCTGCCGCTGGAGACCGGGGCCGAGGCCCTGGCCGCCGAGATGGCCGCGAAGGGGGTCCTGGTGGAGGTCAACCTGTCCTCCAACGCGGCGATCCTCGGCGTGTCGGGCAAGGCCCACCCCTATGCGTGGCTGCGCCAGCGCGGGGTGCCAGTGAGCCTCTCGACCGACGACGCCGGCATCCTGCGGATCGACCTCTCCCACGAATATGCCCGCGCTGCGGACGACGGGGCGAGCTACGGAGACCTCAAGGCCTCGGCACGCAACGCCATCGCCTTCTCCTTCCTGGCGGGGGAGGGGCTATGGTCAGATCCCGGCGTCTATCGCCGCCCGGCCAAGGCCTGCGCGCGGCAGATCGGCAGGGCCGAACCGAAGCCCGGCCCCTGCGCCGACCTCATCGCGGTCAGCGACAAGGCCCGCGAACAATGGCGCCATGAGCGGCTGCTTGCGGCCTTCGAAGCGGCCGCCAGATGACCCCCGTGTCATGACCTCGAATTAAGCTGATCAGGCCCGCGAGGCGCTCTAGGTTCCCCTCAAGACTGCTCAACAAGAGGAGGAGATCGCCATGCGTCTTCTGACCGTTCTGACCGCCGCATCCGCCCTGGGCCTGACCGCCGGCGTCGCCAACGCCGCCACCGTTGAGGTGAAGGACGCCGTGGCCCGCGTGGTGGTGATCCCTGAGGCCCGCCAGGATATCAAGGTCGAGTTCCTGACCACGAATCCGAGCCTGCCGCTGCAGGTGCGCAGCGCCGGCGGCAAGACCATCGTCGACGGCGATCTCGATCGGAAGATCAAGAGCTGCCGCAGCGAGGGCGGCAAGGCCCGGGTCTATGTCGCTGGCGTCGGCGACATCGCCTATGAGGACATGCCCCAGATCGTGGTCCGCATGCCCAAGGACGCCCGGATCGAGGCCGGCGGGGCGGTGTTCGGCTCGGTGGGCAAGACCAACAGCCTGGAGCTGTCCAACGCCGGCTGCGGCGACTGGACGGTTGGCAACGTGGCCGGAAAGCTGAGCATCAACATCGCGGGCTCCGGCGACACCCACGCCGGGTCCTCGGGCCAGGCGTTGCTGCGGGTGGCGGGGTCGGGGGATGTCCGCACCCAGGCGATCAATGGCGCGCTGGAGATTTCCGTGGCCGGCTCCGGCGATGTGAACGTGACCTCGATCGCCGGCCCACTGAGCGTGAAGATCGCCGGCTCCGGCGACGTCAACATCCGTGCCGGCAAGGCCAGCGAGATGGAGGCGTCCATCGCCGGCTCGGGGAGTGTCGACTTCGGCGGGGTGGCCGGGAGCCTCAACGCCAAGATCGCGGGCTCTGGCGATGTGCACGTGGAGTCCGTCACCGGCGAGGTCTCCAAGGCCATCGTCGGCTCGGGCAATGTCAGCGTCGGCTAGTTCTGGCGCCGCATGAAGTGGTTCTCCGAGGCGCGGGATTTACAGATGTAAACTTCTGTGGCCTGATCTGGCCATGAAGCGACTTTCCTGTCTCGCGCTCGCCCTGGCCGTCCCCAGCCTCGCTGCGGCGCGGCCGGTCCTGACCCTCGACGCTCCGGCGGCGAGGGTCATTGTGATTCCGGAGGCGCGGCAGGACTTCGCCGTCGTCGCCGACAGGAGCTTGGCCATTCACCCCATGGCCGGCGGCGGCGCCCGGATCAGCGGGGCGAGCTCCTGGTTGGAGCAGACCATCCCCTGGCTGTTCGGCTATTCCTGCAAGGCCACCGGTGTCAGCCGCTGGGGCCAGACGCGGCTGATCAGCGACCTTCCCACCGTGACGGTGCGGGTCCCCCTGGACGCCGAGATCGTCTCGAAGGGGGCGATCCATGGCCAGGTCGGCGGGGGCAAGGCGCTCAGGCTCTCGGCCGATGGCTGCGGGACCTGGCGCCTGGGGGCCTTCTCCAGCGGCGTGATCCTCAGCCAGTCGGGAGCCGGCCAGGTGATCGCCAACCGTGTGGACGGCAAGCTGACCGCCACAGTGGACGACGCCGGATCCATCATCGTGAGGGATGGGGTGGTCTCCACCGCCAACCTGGTGATGAACGGGTCCGGCCGGATCGATCACCGGGGAACCGCCGGAATCCTGTACGCCAAGATGAACAGCTCGGGGCTCATCACCGTGCGGCTGCTGGCCGGCCAGGCCAACGTTTCATACGATGGGAACGGAAATGTCCGCTGGGGCCGGCCCAAGGGCAGGAAGTTCTGCAGCGGCCTGTCCTGCTATTGAACGGCTCCCTCAAAACTTCCTGAACCGGGGCGGTTGCTGGCCTTGACGAGGCCGAGTCGCACACGTATAGACGCGCCTCCTGTTGGATCGGCTGTGCGCTTCGAAGTGATTTGAAGCGCAGACGCGGTTCGCGGAACGACCCGAGGCCTCGAGAAATCAGGGCGTCGGGCGGGGCCCTCGCGGAAATCTTTCGCGCGGGCCTATGTCGTTTTTAGCGGACTTACGCGTACGAGCGTCTCTCTTGAGAGGCGTTTGGGTTGGTCTTTGAAATGGTCAAAGTCACGCGGACGGACGTCGTCTGTAGGGGAAATTGAAGAGCGATATGGATCGTCAGAACATCCGCATCCGGCTCAAGGCCTTCGATCACCGCGTGCTGGATCATTCCACGCGCGAGATCGTAAATACGGCTAAGCGCACCGGCGCGACCGTGCGGGGGCCTATCCCCCTGCCGACGCACATCGAAAAATTCACCGTCAACCGTTCGCCGCACATCGACAAGAAGTCGCGCGAGCAGTTCGAAATCCGCACGCATAAGCGCGTGCTCGATATCGTCGACCCCACTCCGCAGACCGTGGACGCGCTGATGAAGCTCGACCTGTCCGCCGGCGTGGACGTCGAGATCAAGCTCTAGAGGGGATCGGTCGATGCGTACCGGCGTGATCGCCAAGAAACTGGGCATGGCGCGCTTCTTCGATGAAGCGGGAACCCATGTGCCGGTGACCGTCCTCAGCCTCGAAGGCTGTCAGGTCACCGCTCATCGGACCCAGGATAAAGACGGCTATGTCGCCCTCCAACTCGGAGCCGGCGCCAAGAAGGCCAAGAACACCTCCAAGGCCATGCGTGGTCACTTCGCCAAGAGCGAAGTCGAGCCCAAGCATGAGCTGGCCGAGTTCCGCGTCACCGAGGACAACCTCATCGACGTGGGCGCGGAGTTCACCGCCGACCACTTCGTCCCCGGCCAGAAGGTCGATGTGACGGCCAAGACGGTCGGCAAGGGTTTCCAGGGCGCCATGAAGCGCTGGAACTTCGGCGGCATGCGCGCCACCCACGGGGTGTCGGTCTCTCACCGTGCGCACGGCTCCACCGGTCAACGTCAAGACCCGGGCAAGACCTTCAAGGGCAAGAAGATGGCTGGCCACCTTGGTCAGGAAACCGTCACCACCCTGAACGTCTCGGTCTGGCGCATCGACGTCGAGCGCGGCCTGATCCTGATCAAGGGCGCGGTCCCCGGCACCGAGGGCACCTACGTAAAGATCCGCGACGCCATCAAGTCGGCCCGTCCGGCTGAAGCCCCGGTCCCCGGCGGCTTCCGCAAGGCTGGCCAGGTCGCTCCCGCCGCTGACGCGGCGCCGGTGGAAGAGGCTTCGGCCGAAGCCCCCGCAGCCGAGGGCGCAGAATAATGAAACTCGACGTCATCAAACTTGACGGCGCCAAGGGCGGTTCGATCGAACTGTCCGACGCCGTGTTCGGCATCGACGAGATCCGTGGCGATATCCTCCAGCGCATGGTCACCTGGCAACTCGCCAAGCGCCGCGCCGGCACCCACAAGATCCAGGTCCGCAACGAGGTCTCTCGTACGGGCAAGAAGATGTACAAGCAGAAGGGCTCCGGCGGCGCTCGTCACGGTTCGCGCCGTGCAGCCCAGTTCGTCGGCGGCGCCAAGGCCCACGGTCCCGTGGTCCGCAGCCACGCCTTCGACCTGCCCAAGAAGTTCCGCGCCCTGGCCCTGCGCCATGCGCTGTCGTCCAAGGTGAAAACCGGCTCGCTGGTTGTCCTGGACGCCGCGGTGCTGACCGATCCGAAGACCGCCGCGCTTCGCGCCCAGTTCGACACCATGGGCCTGAAGAACGCGCTGATCATCGCCGGCGCCGAAGTGGACAACAACTTCGCCCTGGCCGCCCGCAACATCCCCAACGTGGATGTGCTGCCGAACGCCGGTCTGAATGTCTACGACGTGCTGCGTCGCCATACGCTGGTCCTGACCAAGGACGCGGTGGATGCGATCAACGCCCGCTTCGCCGAGAAGGAGGCCGCGTGATGGCTAATCCCGTCGCCCGCCACTACGACGCGATCCTGTCGCCTGTGATCACCGAGAAGGCCACCCTGCTCTCCGAGCAGAACAAGGTCGTCTTCCGCGTGGCCAAGGATACGACGAAGGACGAAATCGCCGCCGCTGTCGAAGCGCTGTTCAAAGTCACGGTCACCAAGGTCAACACCCTGGTGGTCAAGGGCAAGACCAAGCGCTTCCGTGGCCGTCCGGGCCGTCGCTCGGACGTCAAGAAAGCCATCGTGACCCTGGCCGAAGGCCAGTCGATCGACATCACCACGGGGCTCTAAGCAGATGGCTCTGAAACATTACAATCCGACTTCGCCGGGCCGTCGTAGCCTGGTGCTGGTCGACAAGTCCGAGCTCCACAAGGGCGGCCCGGTCAAGTCCCTGGTTCAGGGCCTGACCAAGTCCGGCGGTCGTGGCGGCGGTGGCCGTATCGCTGTCCGCTTCCGCGGCGGCGGCGCCAAGCGCCTCTATCGGACCATCGATTTCAAGCGCCGCAAGTGGGACATGCCCGCGACCGTCGAGCGCCTGGAGTACGACCCCAACCGCACCGCCTGGATCGCGCTGATCAAGTATGAGGACGGCGAGCTGTCCTACATCCTGGCTCCGCAGCGCCTGAAGGTGGGCGACCAGGTGATCGCCTCCGAAAAGGCCGACGTGAAGCCGGGCAACGCCATGCCGCTTCGTGGCATGCCCATCGGCACGATCATTCACAACATCGAGCTGAAGCCCCTCAAGGGCGGCCAGGTCGCCCGGTCCGCCGGCGCCTACGCCCAGCTGGTCGGCCGCGACGCCGGCTACGCCCAGGTCCGCCTGGGTTCGGGCGAGCTTCGGATGGTCCAGGACACCTGCATGGCCACGGTCGGCGCGGTGTCCAACCAGGATCACATGAACCAGGTGCTGGGTAAGGCCGGTCGCACGCGTCACATGGGCTTCCGCCCGCACGTCCGCGGCGTCGTCATGAACCCCGTCGATCACCCCCACGGCGGCGGCGAAGGCCGCACCTCGGGCGGTCGTCACCCGGTTACCCCGTGGGGCAAGCCGACCAAGGGCTCCAAGACCCGCACCAACAAGACGACGGATAAGTACATCATCCGTTCGCGCCACGCTCGGAAGGCTCGTTAATCCATGACCCGTTCCGTCTGGAAAGGTCCGTTCGTCGACGGATACCTGATCAAGAAGGCCGAAACCGCTCAGGGTTCGGGCCGCAAGGACGTGATCAAGACCTGGTCGCGCCGCTCCACCATCATGCCGCAGTTCGTTGGTCTGACGTTCGGCGTGCACAACGGCCAGAAGCACGTCCCCGTGCTGATCAGCGAAGACATGGTTGGCATGAAGCTCGGTGAGTTCGCGCCCACCCGGTACTTCCCCGGCCACGCCGCCGACAAGAAGGCGAAGAGGAAGTAGCATGTCCAAGCAAGCGAAACCCCGGCGCCTCCAAGGCATCGAAGCGATGGCCAAGGTCCGCACCCTGCGCACCTCGGCCCAGAAGCTGAACCTGGTCGCTCAGTCGATCCGCGGCCTCAAGGTGCAGCGGGCCCTCAACGAACTCGAGTTCAGCCCCAAGCGCATCGCCCAAGATGTCCGCAAGGCGCTCGCCTCGGCCATCTCGAACGCCGAGAACAACCACAACCTCGACATCGACTCCCTGGTCGTCGCCGAGGCCTTCGTGGGCAAGAACCTGGTCATGAAGCGTTTCGCCGCCCGCGCCCGCGGTCGTGCGTCGCGCATTGAGAAGCCGTTCAGCGAGATCACCATCGTGGTCCGCGAACTGGGTGAGGCTGCCTGATGGGTCAGAAAGTAAATCCGGTCGGGCTTCGCCTCGGCATCAACCGTACCTGGGACAGCCGCTGGTTCGCCGACGGCCCGGAATACGGCAAGCTGCTGCACGAAGACATCAAGGTCCGTAAGATGCTGAAGAAGCGTCTCTATCAGGCCGGCGTCTCGCGCATCATCATTGAGCGTCCCCACAAGAAGTGCCGCATCACCATCTATGCCGCGCGCCCTGGCGTGATCATCGGCAAGAAGGGTGCGGACATCGACAAGCTCCGCAAGGACGTCAACACGATCACCGACGGCGAGGTTCACCTGAACATCGTCGAGATCCGCAAGCCCGAGACCGACGCGCAACTGGTGGCCGAGAACATCGCCCAGCAGCTGGAACGCCGGATCGCCTTCCGCCGCGCCATGAAGCGCTCGCTGCAAAGCGCGCTGCGTCTGGGCGCCAAGGGGATGCGGGTTGAAGTGGCCGGCCGCCTCGGTGGCGCGGAAATCGCGCGGACCGAAAGCTATCACGAAGGCCGCGTGCCGCGTCACACCCTGCGTGCGGACATCGACTACGGCGTCACCGAAGCCAAGACCACCTACGGCATTATCGGCGTGAAGGTCTGGGTCTTCAAAGGTGAAGTCCTCGATCATGACCCGATGGCCCTGGACAAGCGCCTGGCCACTGAATCCGGCCCGGCCGGCGAAGGTGGCGGACGTGACCGTTCGGGCGACCGTCCTGACCGTGGCCCGCGCCGTGACCGTCGCGACCAGGCCGGAGCGTAGGATCCAGAGCTATGCTGTCACCCAAGAAAACCAAGTACCGCAAGCAGTTCAAGGGCAAGATCCACGGGAACTCGAAGGGCGGCTTCACGCTGAACTTCGGCTCCTACGGTCTCAAGACCATTGAGCCCGAGCGGATCACCGCGCGTCAGATCGAGGCGGCCCGCCGCGCGATCACCCGTCAGATGAAGCGTCAGGGCCGGGTCTGGATCCGGATCTTCCCGGACGTTCCCGTCACCGACAAGCCCGCCGAAGTCCGGATGGGTAAGGGCAAGGGCGCCGTTGAGTACTGGGCCGCGCGCGTCGCGCCGGGCCGGATCATGTTCGAAATCGACGGCGTGCCGGACGATGTGGCCCGTGAAGCCCTGCGCCTCGGCGCGGCCAAGCTTCCCGTGAAGACCCGCATCGTGACGCGGATCGACGCCCCTGTGGCGGAGGCCGCGTGATGAAGATTGATGACGTCCGGGGCATGACGCCCGACCAACTGGCCGAGTCCCTGCTGAACCTGAAGAAAGAGCAGTTCAACCTGCGCTTCCAGGCCGCCACGGGCCAGGTCGAGAAGACCCACCGCTCGAACGAAGTCCGCAAGGACATCGCGCGGATCAAGACCATCCTGCGCGCCAAGCAGGCTGCGGCTTAAGGAGAACGACACATGCCCAAGCGAATTCTCGAAGGCGTCGTCGTCTCCGACAAGGGTGACAAGACGCTCGTGGTGAAGGTCGAACGGACCTTCCTGCATCCGGTGCTGAAGAAGACCGTCCGTCGGTCCAAGAAGTACCACGCCCATGACGAGGCCAACGTCTACAAGGCCGGCGAAATCGTCCGCATCATCGAATGCGCGCCGAAATCGAAAACCAAGACCTGGGAAGCGCTGCCTAAGGCCGCCGCTGTCCAGGGCTCGTAAGGAAAGTCTGATCCCATGATCCAGATGCAGACTAACCTCGAAGTCGCCGACAACTCCGGCGCGCGTCGTGTGATGTGCATCAAGGTGCTCGGCGGCGCTGGCCGTCGTTACGCCGGCGTGGGCGACAAGATTGTCGTCTCCGTCAAGGAAGCCATTCCGCGCGGCCGGGTGAAGAAGGGCGATGTGCTGCAAGCCATCGTCGTGCGCACGTCCTCGGCCATCAAGCGCAAGGACGGCTCGGTGATCCGGTTCGACAAGAACGCGGCCGTGATCGTGAACAAGCAAAGCGAGCCGATCGGCACGCGGATCTTCGGCCCGGTTCCCCGTGAACTGCGCGCCAAGAACCACATGAAGATCATCTCCCTCGCGCCTGAGGTGCTGTAATGGCCGCGAAGATCAAGAAGGGGGATCGCGTCGTGATCCTCGCCGGGAAGGACAAGGGCCGCCAAGGCGCCGTCCTGAAGGTGATGCCTAAGGAAGAGCGCGTCGTCGTGGAAGGCCTGAACCTGGTTCAGCGTCACACCCGTGCGACCCAGGCCGATCCCCAGGGCGGTATCAAGAGCAAGGAAGCCGCGCTGCACGTCTCGAACGTCGCCATCGTGGACTCCAAGGGCAAGCCGACCCGCGTCGGTTTCCGTGTCGATGGCGACAAGAAGGTCCGCGTCGCCAAGACGACCGGTGAGGTGATCAATGGCTGAGCAAGCTTACGAGCCGCGGCTGAAAACCGAATATCGCCAGCGCATCCGCGCGGCGATGAAGGAACAGTTCGCCTATACCAATGAGATGCAGATCCCCAAGCTGGACAAGATCGTCCTGAACATGGGTATCGGCGAGGCCGTGGCCGACTCCAAGAAGGTCAACTCGGCCATCGCGGACCTGGCGGCGATCGCCGGCCAGAAGCCGCTGCCGACCAAGGCCCGCAACTCCATCGCCGGCTTCAAGCTGCGCGAGGGCATGGTGGTCGGTGCGAAGGTCACCCTTCGCGCGGATCGCATGTACGAGTTCCTGGACCGTCTGATCACCATCGCTTTGCCGCGGGTGAAGGACTTCCGGGGCCTGAAGCGGACGTCGTTCGATGGTCGTGGCAACTACGCCATGGGTCTGAAGGAGCACATCGTGTTCCCGGAGATCAACTACGACCAGATCGACCAGATGTGGGGCATGGACATTATCGTCGCCACGACAGCGAAGACCGACGACGAAGCGCGCGCGCTTCTCAAGGAATTCCAATTCCCGTTCGTTCAAGCGTAACCGGCGGGAAGGAAAGAACAGATGGCTAAGAAAAGCGCCGTAAACCGCAACGAGATGGTCAAGAAGCTGGTGAAGCAATTCGCCGGCAAGCGCGAGGCGCTGAAGGCGATCGCGAACAATGAGAGCCTGCCCCTCGAAGAACGCTTCGAAGCTCGCCTCAAGCTTGCCGAACTGCCGCGCAACTCGTCCAAGACCCGCATCCGTAACCGGTGCGAGATCACGGGGCGTCCGCGGGCCTATTACCGCAAGCTGCGTATGAGCCGGATCGCCCTGCGCGATCTGGGATCGAATGGCCAGATTCCTGGCCTCGTGAAGTCGAGCTGGTGAGGAGGGTCTCATGGTGAACGACCCCGTTGGCGATATGATCGCCCGCATCAAGAACGCCGCGACCCGCGGCCGTTCGAAAGTCCTGTGCCCGGCCTCGAAGATGCGCGCGCGCGTCCTCGATGTGCTGGCCGACGAAGGCTACATCCGCGGCTACCACCTGGTTCAGGTGCCCGGCGCCTTCCCGGAATTCGAAATCGAGCTGAAGTACTTCGACGGCCAGCCGGTCATCGTGGAAATCCGCCGCGTTTCGAAGCCTGGCCGTCGCGTCTATTCGTCGATCTCGGATCTGAAGCCCGTGAAGAACGGTCTTGGGATCTCGATCCTGTCGACGCCGAAGGGCGTCATGTCCGACACGGCCGCGCGTGACGCGAACGTGGGCGGCGAAGTCCTCTGCAGGGTCTACTAGAATGTCCCGTATCGGAAAGAAGGCGGTCGCCGTCCCCTCAGGGGTGACGGTCACCATCTCCGGTCAGACCATCGAGGTGAAGGGGCCCAAGGGCCAACTCTCCTGGACGCTGCCGGAAGAAATCGTCGTGAAGCAGGAGGGCGCTGAGCTGCTCCTGACCAAGAGCGTCGAGAACACCCGGGCGCAAGCCATGTGGGGCCTCTCGCGCACCCTGGTGAGCAACATGGTCGAGGGGACGACCGCCGGTTTCGAGAAGACCCTCGAACTGGTGGGCGTCGGTTACCGCGCCGCGATGAAGGGCGACGCGCTCTCCATGCAGCTCGGCTTTAGCCATGACGTGGATGTGCCCCCGCCCAGCGGGATCACCTTCGCGGTGCCCAAGCAAACCGAAATCAAGATCAGCGGCATCGACAAGCAGGTCGTTGGCGAGATCGCCTCGAAGATCCGCGGGCTCCGGCCCCCCGAGCCCTACAAGGGCAAGGGCGTCCGCTATGCGGGCGAAGTGGTCCGTCGCAAGGAAGGCAAGAAGAAGTAGGTCATGGCTCTTTCTCCTCGTGACACCGCCAAGCGCCGCGCCGAGCGCACGCGCATTCGCCTGCGGTCGCTGGCCAATGGTCGCCCGCGTCTGTCGGTCTTCCGCTCGTCCAAGCAGATCTACGCCCAGATCATCGATGATGCTCGTGGCGTGACCCTGGCCGCCGCGTCCTCGCTGGAAGGCGACGACAAGAAGGTCAAGGGCTCGGACAAGGACGCCGCCGCCCGCGTCGGCGCCCTGGTCGCCCAGCGCGCCATCGAAAAGGGCGTCAAGGATGTCGTCTTCGATCGCGGCGGCTACATTTACCACGGCCGGGTCAAGGCCCTCGCCGACGCCGCGCGCGAAGCCGGCCTGAACTTCTAGGGGTACGCAGATGGCTCGTGGAAACTCACAAGGTGGCGGCGACGGTAACCGTCGCGACCGCAACCGCGGCAACCCCGCTGAAGAACGCGCCGATTCCGACATCGTCGAGAAACTGGTGCACATCAACCGCGTCGCCGCGACCGTGAAGGGGGGGCGTCGTTTCTCGTTCGCCGCCCTGATGATCGTCGGCGACCAGAAGGGCCGCGTCGGCTTCGGTCACGGTAAGGCCCGTGAAGTGCCGGAAGCGATCCGCAAGGCGACGGAAGAAGCCAAGAAGACGATGATCCGTGTGCCGCTCCGCGAGAGCCGCACCCTGCACCACGACGGCAACGGCCGTTGGGGCGCCGGCAAGGTCATGGTCCGCTCGGCGCCTCCCGGCACCGGCGTCATCGCTGGCGGTCCGATGCGTGCCGTGCTCGAAACCCTGGGCGTCCAGGACGTGGTCGGCAAGTCGGTCGGTTCGTCCAACCCCTACAACATGGTGCGCGCGACCTTCGAGGCGCTGAAGGCTCAGTCTTCGCCCCGCCAGGTCGCCGCCAAGCGCGGCAAGAAGGTCGCTGACGTGATCGGCCGCCGCGCCGACGGCGCCAGCGCCGCCGGCGACGGAGAATAAGAACCATGGCTACTGTCACTGTTCGTCAGACCGGCAGCCCGCTCCGCCGCACCAAGGACCAGCGCGCCACCCTGGTGGGCCTGGGCCTCAACAAGATGGGCCGTGTCTCCACCCTGGAAGACACCCCTTCGGTGCGCGGGATGATCGCCAAGGTCGCCCACATGCTTGAAGTGGTCGAGACCAAGGCCTAAAGGCTTCTCTAGCAAGACTTCGAAGGGCGGCGCTTGCGCCGCCCTTCTGACATTTCCATCAGCCGAGTCGGGCGTGAGCCCGGCGATTGATCTCCAAGGAGAGGCGTCACATGACCAAACTCAATGAACTGAAGCCGCGCGAAGGCTCCACCAAGAACCGCATGCGCGTTGGCCGCGGTGAAGGTTCCGGCAAGGGCAAGACCGGCGGCCGCGGCGTCAAGGGCCAGAAGGCGCGCTCTGGCGTCGCCATCGCCGGCTTCGAAGGCGGCCAGATGCCGCTGCACATGCGCATGCCCAAGCGCGGGTTCAACAATCCCAACGCCCTGAAGTTCGCCGAGGTGAACTTCTGGCGTCTCGAGCAGGCGATCGCCGCCGGCAAGCTCGACGCCGGCAAGCCCATCGACGCGGCGGTGCTGATCGCCTCGGGCGTCGTGCGCCGTGAACTGGATGGCGTCCGCCTACTGGGCAAGGGCGCCCTGACCTCCAAGCTCGACATCACCGTCCACTCGGCGTCCGCCGCGGCCAAGGCCGCGGTCGAAAAGGCCGGCGGCAAGATCACGACGACGGCCCCGGCCGCCGCCGAATCGGCCGAAGCCTAAGTCCGCCTGGGTCCGTCCCTCCCCGATGAGGGGAGGGGACGGCCACGCCAGATGACACCGCCGGTCGGACGCCCTATGTACGACCGGTCTTAAAGCTTCGGGGTACCCTATGGCTTCGGCCGCCGAACAGCTCGCCGCCAATATGAACTTCGGCGCCTTCGCCAAGGCGACGGAGCTCCACAAGCGTATCGGCTTCACCATCATGGCGATGGTGGTCTACCGGCTCGGGACCTACATCCCGATCCCGGGCATCGACATCAACGCCTTCTCCAACGCCTTCCAGGGCCAGTCCCAGGGCATCCTGGGCATGTTCAACATGTTCTCCGGCGGCGCCGTGGAGCGGATGGCGATCTTCGCCCTGAACGTCGGCCCCTACATCTCGGCCTCGATCATCGTGCAGCTGCTGGGGACGGTCTATCCGCCCTGGGAAAAGCTGCGCAAGGAAGGCGGGGAGGCGGGCCGCAAGACCCTGAACCAGTACACCCGCTACCTGACCGTGCTGCTGGCGCTGCTGCAGTCCTTCGGGATCGCGGTGGGGCTGCAGAACAGCCCCGGCCTGGTGAACAATCCCGGTGTCTTCTTCCTGGTCTCCACGGTCGTGACCCTGACGGGCGGCACGCTGTTCCTGATGTGGCTGGGCGAGCAGATCACCAGCCGCGGGGTCGGCAACGGCGTCTCGCTGATCATCTTCGCCGGCATCGTGGCCGTGCTGCCGCGTGGCATCTTCCAGATGTTCTCCATGACCCAGACCGGCGCCCTGCCAGGCGTCGCGCTCTTCCTGATCGCGGCGCTCGCCATCGCCGTGGTGCTGGTCATCGTCTTCATGGAACGCTCGCAGCGCCGGCTGCTGGTCCAGTATCCAAAGCGCCAGCAGGGCAATCGCATGTTCGGCGGCGACACCTCGTTCCTGCCGCTGAAGATCAATACCGCGGGCGTGATCCCGCCGATCTTCGCCTCGTCCCTGCTGCTGCTGCCGGCGACGGCCATGAGCTTCCTGGCCAGCGCCGACCTGCCAGCCTACCTGCAGTGGATGCCGGGCGTGGTGGGCGAGCTCCAGCACGGCCGCCCGGCCTTCATGGTGCTCTACGGCGCCCTGATCGTGTTCTTCTGCTTCTTCTACACCTCGGTCGTGTTCAATCCGGAAGACACCGCGGAGAACCTGCGCAAGTACGGCGGATTCCTGCCTGGCATCCGGCCCGGCAAGCGAACGGCGGAGTATCTGGACTTTGTCCTGACCCGCCTGACCGTGATCGGCGCGGCCTATATCACCGTCGTCTGCCTGCTGCCGGAGGCGTTGATCGCCTTCTACAACGCGCCCTTCTATCTGGGCGGCACCTCGCTCCTCATCGTGGTGAGCGTGACGATGGACACCGTGACCCAGATTCAGTCGCATCTTCTGGCCCACCAGTATGAAGGCCTGATCAAGAAGTCGAAGCTGCGCGGCGGACGCGGGCGCTAAAGCCCGCGCCGTCAATTGCGCCGGCCATGGGGATGGCCGGCGGGAGGGGACATTTAAGCTATGAATTTGATCCTGTTCGGACCGCCGGCCGCCGGCAAGGGCACCCAGGCCAAGCGCCTGGTTGATGGCCGCAATATGGTCCAGCTATCCACCGGCGACATGCTGCGCGCCGCCATCGCCTCGGGCACCGAGCTCGGCAAGAAGGTGGCGGGCGTGATGGAGCGCGGGGAACTGGTGACCGACGAGATCGTCATCGCCCTGATCGAAGAACGCCTGCCCGAGACCGAGGCGGCCGGCGGGGCCATCTTCGACGGCTTCCCGCGAACCATCCCCCAGGCCAAGGCCCTGGACGACATGCTGGCCAAGCGCGGCAAGAAGATCGACCTGGTGATCCGCCTGAAGGTGGATGACGCGGCCCTGACGCAACGGATCGCCGGCCGCTTCGCCGAGTCCGGGCGGCCCGACGACAATCCGGAAAGCTTCAAGGTCCGCCTGGCGGCCTACAACGCCAACACCGCGCCGCTGCTGCCCTATTACGAGGGCGCGGGGAAGCTGGTGGAAGTGGACGGCATGGGGGCCATCGAGACGGTCGCCAAGGCCATCGACAAGGCCCTCGACGCCCCCCGGTAGGGCGTCCGCGTCCCAGACGCTCTTCGCCACTCTCGGGCCTGTCCCGAGCAAGCAGACGCCGCCCCGCCAGCCATGGTGGGCGGCGTTTTGCGTTCTGCTCCTCCGCATGCGGAGATCTTCGGGTGAGCCCCCGTCGAGGGAAGGGCAGGCGATTCTCGCTTATTTCGCCGGGGAATCGATTCGAAATCCCGCTTTCCCCGCCCAAGCCAGCCCGCGCCGACTTGTTTTCGCCGCGAAAAGCGGGTGATCCTGGGGGCATTCTCCCATTGCGGCCTCGGGGGAGGGGTGCGGCGGCGCGCAACACCCGAAAGAAGGGCATTTTCCCGCGCTTCCGGCATTGACGGAAACGCAACTGTCCCTATAACGGGCCGCTTCCGCGAAACGCGCGAGGGACGTGCCGTATCCCATCTTGGGTCGGGGCGTTGTTCGCGCTTCTCTGCGTGACCAGGAGAATACCCCAAGTGGCCCGCATCGCCGGCGTAAACATCCCGACTAACAAGCGCGTCATCATCGCGCTTCAGTACATCCATGGCATCGGCCAGGCGAAAGCCGCCGAGATCGTCCAGAAGGTTGGCATCGAAGACGCTCGTCGCGTCAACCAGCTGACGGACGCCGAGGTGCTGCAGATCCGTGAAGCCATCGACCGTGACTACACGGTGGAGGGCGACCTGCGTCGCGAGACGGCGGTCAACATCAAGCGTCTGATGGACCTGGCCTGCTATCGCGGCCTGCGTCACCGTAAGGGCCTGCCGGTCCGCGGCCAGCGCACCCACACGAACGCTCGGACCCGCAAGGGCCCGGCCAAGCCGATCGCCGGCAAGAAGAAGTAAGAAAGCTAGTCGATGGCCAAGGAACCGGCGCGCGTTAAACGTCGCGAACGCAAGAACATCACCTCGGGCGTGGCGCACGTGAACGCCTCGTTCAACAACACCATGATCACCATCACCGACGCCCAGGGGAACACCATCTCGTGGTCCTCCGCCGGCACGATGGGGTTCAAGGGCTCCCGGAAGTCCACTCCCTATGCGGCCCAGATGGCTGCCGAGGACGCGGGCAAGAAGGCCGCCGAACATGGCGTGAAGACCCTTGAAGTGAACGTTTCCGGTCCGGGTTCCGGCCGTGAATCGGCGCTTCGCGCGCTGCAGTCGGTGGGTATGACCATCACGACCATCCGCGACGTGACCCCGATTCCGCACAACGGTTGCCGCCCGCCCAAGCGTCGGCGCGTCTGAGTACCGAAGTACTGCTATCCCCCTTCGCCGGACCGCGTAAGCCGCGTCCGGCGATCCTGCGTTCGAGGGACACCTATCCGTGATCGAAAGAAACTGGAACGAGCTCATCCGTCCCGAGAAGCCGCTCATCGAGACCGGCGCCGACGCGAACCGCAAGGCGCGTCTGGTGGCCGAACCTCTCGAGCGCGGCTTTGGCGTGACCCTGGGCAACAGCCTGCGCCGCGTTCTTCTATCCTCGCTGCAAGGCGCCGCTGTGACGGCCGTGCAGATCGACGGCGTCGTGCATGAATTCTCCTCGCTGGAAGGCGTGCGGGAAGACGTGGTCGACATCGTGCTGAACATCAAGCAACTGGCCCTGCGTATGCACGCCGAGGGCCCCAAGCGCATGACCCTGCGCGCCACCGGCCCGGGCGTCGTGACCGCCGGCCAGATCGAGGCCGGGTCCGACATCGAGATCCTGAACCCCGACCACGTCCTGTGCACCCTGGACGACGGCGCCCAGGTGCGCATGGAGTTCACCGTGCATAACGGCAAGGGTTACGTCCCGGCCGACCAGAACCGTCCGGAAGACGCCCCCATTGGCCTGATCGCCGTGGACAGCCTCTATTCCCCGGTCAAGCGCGTCGCCTATCGCGTCGAGCCGACCCGTCAGGGCCAGAGCCTCGACTACGACAAGCTGATCATGGAAGTCGAAACCAACGGCGCCATCTCGCCGGTGGACGCGGTGGCCTACGCCGCACGCATCCTGCAAGACCAGCTGCAGATCTTCATCACCTTCGAAGAGCCGAAGAAGAAGGTCGAAGGCGAGGCCAAGCCGGAACTGCCGTTCAACCCGGCGCTGCTGAAGAAGGTCGACGAGCTGGAGCTCTCGGTCCGTTCGGCCAACTGCCTGAAGAACGACAACATCGTCTATATCGGCGACCTGATCCAGAAGACCGAGGCGGAGATGCTCCGCACGCCGAACTTCGGGCGCAAGTCGCTGAACGAGATCAAGGAAGTGCTCGCGGGCATGAACCTGCATCTCGGCATGGACGTGCCGAACTGGCCGCCGGAAAACATCGAAGAGCTCGCCAAGAAGTTCGAAGACCAGATGTAGGAAGACGTGTGGTCGGGCCCTTCGCCCGCCGCACATCGCGCTGACTTCAGGCCGCTTTAAGCGGTACGGGCCTGATGAAACCGCAACCGCGGTGGAAGGCTCCGGCGCTTCGTGTTGACCCAGGCGGGAGTAGGCTGGGATTTGATCAGACAAGGGCGACCTTCCGGAACCCGGGGGCGTCCAGCGGGCCAGACGGTCCAGGAGATACGAGATGCGCCACGGTAACGCCCACCGCAAACTGGGTCGGACTTCCGCCCACCGCACCGCGATGTTCGCCAACATGGCGGCGAGCCTGATCAAGCACGAGCAGATCGTGACCACCCTGCCGAAGGCCAAGGAGCTCCGCCCCGTGGTCGAGAAGCTGGTGACGCTCGCCAAGCGCGGCGACCTGCACGCCCGCCGTCAGGCGATCAGCAAGGTCCGCGACGTCGAACAAGTCGGCAAGCTCTTCGCCGTCATCGGCCCGCGCTACAAGGCTCGCAACGGCGGCTATATCCGCGTCCTGAAGGCCGGCTTCCGCTACGGCGACAACGCGCCCCTGGCCGTGATCGAGTTCGTCGACCGCGATCCGTCCGAAAAGGGCAAGGACTCCGGCCCGGTGCAGGAAAATTCCTTCACCGAGGACTGAGCTCTAATACAAAAAAGTTAGAGCATTTTTCGATCCGATAACCGTTCACACTTATCGGAAAATGCTCTAGCGGCCATCCAGATTACAGAAGCCCCGGACAGCGATGTCCGGGGCTTTTGCGTTTCAGGGCTGTCGCACGCCTCGGCTAAGGAGGTGGCATGCGTCTGATCCACTTCATGCTGGCCGTCTGCCTGCTGCTGACCGCCACGCCCAGCCTCGCGGCCGGGAAGCCCCTGGTGATCCTGATCTCCATGGACGGGTTCAGGGCCGACTACCTGGATCGGGGGATCACGCCGAACCTGTCGCGGTTGGCGGCGGAGGGCGCGCGGGGCGCGGTGCGGCCCTCCTTTCCGTCCAAGACCTATCCCAACCACTTGACCCTGGTCACGGGGCTGCGCCCCGATCGCCATGGCCTCGTGGACAATGTGATGGTCGACCCGCTGATCCCCGGCGTCACCTTCACCCTCGGCGACCGGGCGACGGTTAAGGACCCGCGCTGGTGGAATGACGCCACGCCGCTGTGGGTGACCGCCGAGCGCCAGGGGGTGATCTCGGCCAGCGTCTATTGGCCCGGATCGGAGACAATGATCCAGGGTGCGCAGCCCACCTACTGGCTGACCTACGACCAGACCGTGGCCGCTGAGGCTCGGGTGGATCGGGTGCTGGCCTGGCTGGACCTCCCAGCTGACAGACGGCCCGGCTTCATCAGCCTCTACTTCGACGAGACCGACACGGCGGGACACCATGACGGACCCGACAGCGAGGGGCTCAATGCCGCCGTCGCCCGAACCGACGCGGCCATCGGGCGCCTGACCCATGGACTCGCCGTGAGAGGCCTGGCCGCCGACCTGGTGATCACAGCTGACCACGGTATGGCCGCGGTCTCGGCGGAGCGGGCCATCTATATCGAGGACATCCTGCCAGACGCCGCGGCGCGGCGGGTGGCCATGGGGGCCTTCATGACCGTGATCTCGGCGCCTGGCCGCGAGGCGGAGGTGGAACGGGCGCTACTGACGCGGCACGCGCACATGACCTGCTGGCGCAAGGGCCAGATTCCAGCTCGCTATCACTTCGGGACCCACCGCCGGATCCCGCCGATCTTCTGCCTGCCGCGGACGGGGTGGGTGATCACCACCCGGGTGGCGGTCGCCAAGGCGCCGATCAAGGGCGGCGCCCACGGCTTCGATCCCTACGCGCCCGAGATGGCCGCCGTGCTCGTGGCCCAGGGGCCGCATATCCGTCGCGGCGTGAAACTGCGCACCGCGGACAACGTGGACGTCTATCCCCTCGTGGCGCGACTGCTCGGGGTCACGCCGGAGAAGAGTGACGGGAAGCTGTCGGGGCTGAAGCGGGCGCTTGACAGATAATTGCGTAAATGCAGAAATATTCTGGAGATGAGAATATAAATCCGGGAGGCCATCATGGGTCAAGCCGTCTTCAGTCCCACGGTCGTCTACCGTGATCCCAAGGCGGCCCTCGACTGGCTGGCCAGGGCTTTTGGCTTTGAGGTCAGCCTGCTGCTTACCGACGCCGAGGGGAATGTCGCCCATGCGGAGATGAGCTTCCACGACTGCCCCATCGGGGTGGCCGGGGAGTGGGCCGGGGCGCAACTGGGCGGGGCGCGCATGCGCAGCCCGGCGTCGCTGGAGGGGCAGGGGACGCAGTTCATCTGGGTGGTGTTGGAGAGTGGGCTGGACCAGCACTGCGAAACCGCCCGGGCCGCCGGCGCAAGGATCACCGAGGAGCCCGCCGACCAGTTCTATGGCGCCCGGTCCTACCGGGCCATGGACCCCGAGGGGCACGTCTGGAGCTTCCGCCAGGACCTGGAGAAGGTCCCGACGGCGCAGATGGAGGCCGCCACCGGCCTGACCTTCAAGGTGGGAGGCTGACATGCGTCCCGCCATCAGCCCGGTCATCTGGTATCGCGAACCCCGGGCAGCCCTCGCCTGGCTGGAAAAGGCCTTCGGTTTCGAGACCGCCCTGGTGGTGGACGACGGGCAAGGCGGGGTGGTGCATTCCGAGACCAGCCTCGAGGGCGGGTTGGTGATGGTGGTCGGTCCGCCGCGGGACAAGGCCACGACCCCGATCGCCTTTGGCGGCCGCGCCACCCAGTCGGTCCACGTGCAACTTGGCCAGGGGCTCGACGCCCATTGCGCGCGAGCGCGGGCGGCCGGCGCGCGTATCGAGCGCGGGCCGGAAACCCAGCCCTACGGCGACCGGGTCTACACCTGCCTCGATCTCGAGGACCATCCCTGGTCCTTCGGCCAGACCGTGGCGGCGCCCACCCGCGACGAGGTGGCCAAGGCCACCGGCCACGACATCAGCACTTCGCTCTAGAGGAGACGCGCATGGCCCGGATGAGTTCGGCCCTGTTCTACCAGGACCCCAGGGCGGCCATCGACTGGCTGCAGAAGGCCTTCGGCTTTGAGCTGACCATGCTGCTGGAGGATGCCGACGGCGGCGTCGCCCACTCGCAGCTGAGTTTCGGCGACAGCATGGTGATGATCGGCACGGAATGGACGGAGGACCACAAGAGCCCCAAGTCCATCGGCGGCAAGAACACCCAGACGGTCAGCATTCAGATCGACGACGACATCGACGCCCATTACGCGCGGGCCCGGGCCGCCGGCGCCGAGATCCATGCGGAGCCCGCGACCCAGTTCTATGGCGACCGCACCTATCGCTGCCGCGATCCGGAAGGGCACATCTGGAACGTGTCCCAGACCGTCGAGGTGGTGAGCCGTGAGGAGGCCGAGGCGGCCAGCGGGCTGAAGATCACGGGCTGGGTCTGACTTGGCCGCGACAGCCGCCCTCGACCGGACGCTTGCGGCCCTGGCTGATCCCTACCGCCGCCAGGTGGTGGACCTGCTGAGCCAGCGGCCGCGCCAGGCCGGGGAACTGGCGCGCGAGGTCGGCCTGCCGGGTCCCGCCATGAGCCGCCACCTGCGCACATTGCGCGAGAGCGGCCTGGTGGCGGAGTCCCATCCCCCCTTCGATGCGCGGGTGCGCATCTATGCCCTGAGGCCCGAACCCATGGTGCATCTGCTGCGCTGGCTGGAGGAGAGCGAGAGGCTGTGGAGCGAACAGCTGATCGCCTTCAAGGCCCATGTCGAGAAAGCGCCGTGAGCTCTCCGCTTCCCTTCCTCCCCTGTGACCATCGGGAACGGGGGAGGGGGACCGCCCCCCCGGGCTCGACCGAAGGTCGACCCGAGGACAGGCTCCGGGTGGTGGAGGGGGCGAGCCTCAAGCTCAGCGCCCGGTCGCGCCCCCTCCACCGGCTGCGCCGGTCCCCCTCCCCCGTGAACGGGGGAGGAAAGCGATGACGTCGAAGGTGTTTGTGGCCCTGCGGGTGAAGGCGACGCCGGAGCGGGCGTTCGAGGCCTTTGTCGGCGAGATCGGGATGTGGTGGAAGCCCAACCCGCTGTTCCAGACGACTCCCAGGGCGCCGGGCCTGCTGGCCTTCGAACCCGGGGAGGGCGGCCGGCTGACGGAGACGCTCGCCAACGGCAAGGTGTTCGAGATCGGCAGGATCACCGCCTGGGAGCCGCCGCACCGGCTGGAGTTTTCCTGGCGGCAGGCGAACTTCCCGCCCGAGCTCAAGACGCAGGTCGAGGTGCGGTTCGAGGCGGTGGGTGACGAGACGCGGGTGAGCATCGAGCATCGTGGCTTCGACCAGGTTCCGCTCCAGAGCGCCGCGCGGCACGGTTTCCCGGACCAGGCGCTGCTGATGCGGCTGGCGGAATACTGGCAGGCGCAGCTTGCGGCGCTGCGGGACACCGCGACCTAACGCGGTTGAACGAGTTCCGGTTTTGTTTCAGATTGGTGCTGGGGGGGAGACCAAGATCATGAGCGACGCAACACCCACGGCCGGTGGCCGCAAGGCGGCCTTCAGCTTCGTCTTTGTCTGCGCCCTGATGAACGCGGTGTCGTTCGGGATCATGATCCCGGTGCTGCCCAACCTGATCAAGAGCTTCACCGGCGGCGACACCGCCGAGGCGGCCCTGTGGAATGTGGTGTTCGGCTGCGTCTGGGGGATCATGCAGCTGTTCTGCGGGCCGATCCTGGGGATGCTGAGCGACCGGATCGGGCGCCGGCCGGTGTTGCTGATCTCGCTGTTTGGCCTGGCCGTCGACTTCATGTTCATGGCCTTCGCCCCCAACCTGGCCTGGCTGTTCGTCGGCCGGGTGCTGAACGGGGTGACGGCGGCCAGCTTCTCCACCGCCAACGCCTATGTGGCCGACGTGACGCCGCCGCAGGACCGGGCCAAGGCCTTCGGCTGGATGGGCTCGGCCTTCTCCTTCGGCTTCCTGGTGGGCCCGGCCCTGGGAGGGTTCCTGGCGGAGTTCGACCTGCGTCTGCCGTTCCTGGTGGCCGGGGCCCTGACGGCGATCAACTGGCTCTACGGCTATTTCGTGCTGCCGGAATCCCTGCCGGTGGAGAAGCGCACCACCAGCTTCGACTGGAAGCGGGCCAATCCTGTGGGCTCGCTGGCCTTCCTGCGGGCCCATGGCGACCTGCTGGGCCTGGCCGGGGTCGGCTTCCTGTTCCAGCTGGCCCACACCGTGCTGCCGTCGATCTTTGTGCTCTATTCCGGCTACCGCTATGGCTGGAGCCCGGGGATCATCGGCCTGACCATGATGGCGACGGGCCTGCTGGGGGTGGGGGGTGCAGACCCTGCTGGTGGGGCCTGTGGTGGCCAGGATCGGCGAGCGGGGGGCCCTGCTGCTGGGGGCGGCAGGCGGTTGCCTCGGCTTCGCCCTCTATGGCTTCGCGCCCACCGGCTGGTTCTATATCGCCTCAGCGCCGGTCTTCGCCCTGCTGAACTTCATGCAGCCGGGGCTGCAGGGGCTGATGACCCGTCGCGTGGACCCGAGCCACCAGGGTCAGTTGCAGGGCGCGAACCAGAGCCTGCAAGGGGTCGCCTCGGTGCTGGGCCCGATCATGTTCGGCACGATCTTCGCCTGGTCGATCCGGCATGACGCCACCCTGCATGCGCCGGGCCTGGCCATCTATCTGGCCGCCTTCCTGCTGTTGATGGCGCTGCTGCTGGGGATGCGGGTGGCCCATGCGCCGGCGACAGCCGCCGCGGCGGCTTGACGGAACCTGTCACACCTCTACCGTAGGGTGATCATGGCGACGACGCAGACAGAGACGATGAGGGCCTAGGCGGCGCCCGGCCGCTGGCCGGAGCCTTGCCTCGCGACCGTCTTTCCCCGACCGCTCCGGCGGCCGGCGCTTCGAGATTTTTCATGACCCTGCCAGTCGACCCAAGCCCCCACGCGGGGGCCCCCGCGTCCGCCAACCTCCGCAAGGCCGGCCTGCCGTTCATCGCCATCACCATCTGCCTGGACGTGGTCAGCCACACCATGGTGTTCCCGGTCCTGCCCCGCCTGGTGGAGGAGATGGTGGGGGGCGAGGTGTCCTCGGCCGCCCGCTGGGTGGGGGTGCTGGTGGCCGCCTGGTCGGTGGCGCAGTTCTTCGCCGCCCCGGTGATCGGCATGCTGAGCGACCGGTTCGGCCGCCGGCCGGTGATCCTGATCTCGATCTTCGGCCTCTCCATCGATCTGGCCATCATGGCCCTGGCCCCGACCCTGGCCTGGCTGCTGATCGGGCGGATTCTGTGCGGCCTGACCGCCGGGGCGCAGGGGGCGGCCATGGCCTATGTGGCCGACATCACCCCGCAGGAGGAGCGGGCCAAGAGCTATGGCTGGCTCAACGCCGCGGCCTGGACCGGGGTGATTCTGGGCCCGGCCCTGGGCGGTCTCCTGGGCGCCTGGGATCCACGGGCGCCGTTCTGGGCCGCCGCCGCCGTGGCCCTGGCCAACGGAGTCTATGGCCTGATCGTGCTGCCCGAATCTCTGCCCAAGGAACGCCGGGCGCCGATGCGCTGGGCCAACGCCAATCCGGTGGGATCGCTGAGCCTGGTGTTCTCGCGGCCGGGCCTGCCGATTCTGGCGCTCATCCTGCTGCTGCTGTGGTTCGCCATGCACGCCATGAACAGCGTCTTCGTCCTTTACACGGCCTATCGCTATCAGTGGGACCCGATGGCCCTGGGGATCTTCTGCAGCGCGCTGGGGGCGGTGAACATCGTGGTCACCAGCCAGCTCACCGGCCGGGCGGTGACCTGGCTGGGGGAGCGCAAGGTGCTGATCGGCGGTCTTGCCCTACAGGTGATCGGCTTCACCGCCGTGGGGCTGTCGCCCACGGGCTTCTGGTTCTGGATCGCCAACCTGCCCATGGCGCTTTCCAACATCGCCGGTCCCGCCCTGCAGGCGATGATGACCGCCAAGGTCGATCCCGACGAGCAGGGGCGGCTGCAGGGGGCGATGATGGGGGTCGGCAGTCTGACCGGACTGTTCGGACCCATCGCCTTCACCCAGGTCTTCGCGCTCGCCGTCGCGGCGGGGCGGGGCCCCGGCTGGTCGGGCCTGACCATCCTGGCGGGCGCGGCCCTGACCCTGGTGGCCTGGAGCCTGGCCCTGGCCTTCGCCCGCGACGTGCCGGCCCAGGCCAAGGCCGAGGGCTTGCCAAGCGGGGCCGGAGCGGTAGGCTGAGCCCATGATCGCATTCGAGAAGACCAGGGCCTAGGACGCGGGCGGAGGCTGACCAGCCTCGGCGCCGCCGTCCTCGCAACCGGCCGACGGCCGGGCCCTTCGTCATGCCGGCAGGCGCCGGAACCTCGAGACATCCATGCCCCATCGCACCCGCCGCGCGGCGCTGATCTTCGTCGCGGTCACCATCTTCCTGGACTATTCCGCCCAATCGATCTCCTTCCCCGTCCTGCCGCGGCTGGCCCAGGAGCTGGTGGGCGGCGACCCGGCCACCGCCGCCCGCTGGGTCGGGTTCCTGGAGGTGGGCTGGGCCATCCCGCAGTTCCTGGCCGCCCCGTTCCTGGGGATGCTCAGCGACCGCTTCGGCCGCCGCCCGGTGATCCTGATCTCGGTGTTCGGGGTCGGGGCCGAACTGGTGATGGGGGCGCTGGCGCCTACCGTCGGCTGGCTGATGGCGGCGCGGATTCTGTGCGGCCTGACCTGCGGGGCCCAGGCCGCGGCCATGGCCTATGTGGCCGACGTGACGCCGCCGGAAGAGCGCACCATGGCCTATGGCTGGATGACCGCGGCCCTGTGGAGCGGGATCATCATGGGCCCTGCGATGGGCGGCCTGCTGGCCATGCACGATATCCGGGTGCCGTTCTGGGCCGCCGCCGCCGTGGCCTTCCTCGGCGGGATCTACGGGATCTTCGTCCTGCCGGAATCCCTGCCCAAGGAGAAGCGTGCGCCCATCCGCTGGGCCAAGGCCAACCCCTGGGGGGCGGTGGATCTGCTGATCCAGCGTAAGGGCCTGCTGGTGCTGGGGATCGCCCTGCTGCTGATCTGGCTGGCCTTCCAGGCCAAGGACAACCTGCTGGTCCTCTACACCGCCCACCGCTACGGCTGGAGCCCGCTGGACTTCGGGATCTTCTGCAGCGCCCTGGCGGTGGCCAGCATCGCGGTGCAGACCGGTCTGACGGGCCGGATCGCCAAGGCCTTGGGCGACAAGCGGACGGTGCTGCTGGGCCTGGCCCTGGAGGTCACGGGCTTCTTCGCCGTCGGGCTCGCCCCCACCGGGGTCTGGTTCTGGATCGCCAACCTGCCCATCGTGCTGGGCAGCATGGCCACGCCGGCCCTGCAGTCCCTGATGAGCGCCAAGGTCGGCGACGAGGAGCAGGGGCGGCTGCAGGGCGCCATGGGGTCCATCGCCAGTTTGACCAGTATCGCCGCCCCCATCGCGGTGACCCAGGTGTTCGCCGCCACCCTGACCTGGGGGCCGGCCTGGTCTGGCCTGACCATCCTGATCGGCGGCGTCTTGAGCCTGGTGGCCTGGATACTTGTCCTGGCTTTCGCGAGGCCTGTTTCGCCCGAACAGAAGTCAGCCTAGATGCCAGGGGGTGACCGGCTATCGGTCACCCCCTATCTTAAGTCGGAGCGCGATGGCCGCCGAAACCGGTGGCCACTTTCGGCTATCGCGCTCTGGCCATCAATGCGCCTGAAACCTCGTCAAAGTCCGGCGACGTTTCCCCGCTCGGAGAGCCCATGCGAGCCTATCGCGTCCTGATCCCCTTCGTGGCCCTGCTGGCCGCCTGTTCCGACCCCTCGGCCAAGTCCAAGGCCCAGATTCCACAGCTGGTCCAGCCGACCCGCGCGGCGCCCGGCGACTCCATGACCATGAAGATGTCCTTCGCCCCGGTCGTGAAGCGCGCCGCGCCGGCGGTGGTGAACATCTCGTCCAAGCGGCTGGTCCGCCAGCAGTCCGACCCGTTCTGGCAGATGTTCGGCATGGGGGCGCCGCGCGAGCGGATCGAGGGCTCCCTGGGCTCAGGCGTCATCGTCCGCAGCGACGGGGTGATCATCACCAACAATCACGTGGTGCAGGGCGGGCAGGAGATCACCGTGGCCCTGGCCGACCGGCGCGAGTTCCCCGCCAAGCTGCTGCTGGCCGACCCGCGCACCGACCTGGCGGTGCTGAAGATCGATGTGGGGTCCGAGCGCCTGCCGGTCCTGCCGATCGACGACACCGGCGAGGCCCAGGTGGGCGACCTGGTGCTGGCCATCGGCGACCCCTTCGGCGTCGGCCAGACGGTGACCAACGGCATCATCTCGGCCCTGAACCGCACCGCCGACCCCAATGGCGACGCCGCCAATGCCTATATCCAGACCGACGCAGCGATCAATCCGGGCAATTCGGGCGGCGCCCTGGTGGACATGGACGGCGACCTGATCGGGGTGAACAGCTTCATCCTGTCGCGCTCGGGCTCGTCTTCGGGGGTCGGCTTCGCGATCCCCGGCGCGATGGTCAAGCGCATCGTGGAGACGGCGGCCGGCGGCGGCCAGGTGGTGGTGCGCCCCTGGCTGGGCGCGCGGACCCAGCCGGTGAGCGGCGAGATCGCCCGCAGCCTGGGCATGGCCATCCCGTCGGGCGCCCTGGTGGCCGACATCTGGCCCGGCGGCCCCGCGGCCCGCGCCGGTCTGAAGCCTGAGGACGTGATCCTGACGGTGGATGGCAAGCCCATGGCCGATCCGGCCGGCGTCAGCTACGCCCTGGGGTCCAGCCGTCCCGGCGAGATCCTGAAGCTGGGGGTGCTGCGCGACGGCTCCAACCTGACCCTGAACCTGAAGGCCGAGGCGCCGCCCGCGACGCCGGCCAGGGATGAGCGCGTGATCGCTGGGCGCAACCCCTTCGACGGGGCCACGGTGGTGAATCTGTCGCCGGCGGTGGCCGATGAGCTGGGCCTGGATCCCTTCTCGGGCAAGGGCGTGCTGGTGACCAAGATGGGCCGGGGCTTCGCCATGAACGCGGGCCTGCGCCCGGGCGACATCGTGCGCCGGGTCAACGGCCGCGACATCAACTCGGTGCGTGACCTCGTCGGCATCGTCAGCAGCAATGGCGGCCAGTGGCAGGTGACCATCGTGCGCGCCGGCCAGGAGATCACGGCGAACTTCCGGACGTAGGACCGGCTTCTCCCTCCCCATGACGGGGAGGGAGGGCTATATCCCCTGGATGGCCGACCTCTTCGAAGCCGCGGGTCTGACGCCGCACGCACCCTCGCCGCTGGCGGACCGTCTGCGTCCGCAGAAGCTGGACGAGGTGGTGGGGCAGGATCACCTGCTGGGGCCCGAGGGGCCGATCCGGCGGATGGCGGAGGCCAAGCGGCTGTCGTCGATGATCCTCTGGGGGCCGCCCGGCACCGGCAAGACCACTATCGCTAGGCTGCTGGCCAAGGAGGCGGGCTACGAGTTCCAGCAGCTGTCGGCGGTGTTCTCGGGCGTCGCGGACCTGAAGAAGGCCTTCGAAGCCGCCAAGATGCGTCGCTCGGCCGGGCAATCGACCCTGCTGTTCGTCGATGAAATTCACCGCTTCAACCGCGCCCAGCAGGACGGATTCCTGCCCTTCGTCGAGGAGGGGATCGTCACCCTGGTGGGGGCGACCACGGAGAACCCGTCCTTCGAGCTGAACGGGGCGCTGCTGTCGCGGTCGCAGGTCTATGTGCTGAGGCGGCTGGACGACGAGGCGCTGGGCACATTGTTGGACAAGGCCGAGGCCCATGAGGGCAAGGCGCTGCCGCTGGAGCGCGAGGCCCGCGACGCCCTGACAGCCATGGCGGACGGGGATGGTCGCTATTTGCTGACCCTGGCCGAGACGTTGTTCAACATCGGCACGGCGAAGCCGTTGTCGATCAAGGCCTTGGGGGAGATTCTTCAGAAACGTAGTCCGGCCTACGACAAGGACCGGGAGGAGCACTACAACCTCATCTCGGCGCTGCATAAGTCGATCCGGGGGTCCGATCCGGACGCTGCGCTGTACTGGCTGGCCCGCATGCTGACCGGAGGCGAGGACCCGCTGTTCATCGCGCGTCGGCTGATCCGGGCGGCCATGGAGGACATCGGCGAGGCCGATCCCATGTCGCTGGTGCTGGCGAATGCGGCCAAGGACACCTACGACTTCCTGGGCTCGCCGGAGGGGGACCTGGCCCTGGCGCAGCTGGTGGTGCACCTGGCCGCCGCGCCGAAGTCCAACGCGGTCTATGTGGCCTACAAGGCCGCCATGCGAGCGGCCAAGGAAACCGGTTCCCTGATGCCACCGGCCCATATCCGAAACGCCCCCACCAAGCTGATGAAGGACCTCGGCTACGGCAAGGGCTACGCCTACGACCACGACACGGAGGAAGGCTTCTCGGGCCAGAACTACTTCCCCGAGGGCATGGCGCGGCAGAGCTTCTACCACCCCAAGGACCAGGGCTCGGAAGCGCGCATCAAGGACCGGCTGGAGCGCTGGGCGGCGATCCGGGCCGAGCGCGAGGGCCGGTGAGGCCGCCGCCGAAGTCCAAGGCCGAGGCCAAGCCGGTGGTCCTGACGCCGGACGAGATCGCCCTGGTCCGCAGCCTGGTGATCTATGAGGACCCGCACATCCTGGCGCTCAACAAGCCGGCCGGCCTGTCCAGTCAGGGCGGGCGAGGCCAGGTCCATACGCTGGACGAGATGCTGTGGGCCTTCGCCAAGCCCGGCAAGGCGCGGCCGCGCCTGATCCACCGGCTGGACCGCGACACCTCGGGCGTCATCCTGACGGCCAAGACCAAGCCGGCGGCAGGCTTCCTCGGCAAGGCGATGATGGGGCGCAGGTTCTCCAAGATCTACCGGGCCGTCGTGACGCCCGGCGCCCCCGACCCCACGGGCGGGACCATCGAGGTTCCCCTGCGCCGGGACGAGGCGGGCCGGGAGGCCTTCATGCGGGTCTGCCCGCCCGATCACCCGGACGCCGAGACGGCCAAGACCCGGTACAAGACCCTTTCGTCCAATTCGGTGGCGGCCCTGCTGGAGTTGTCGCCTGACACCGGTCGCATGCACCAGCTCCGGGTGCATCTGGCCTCCATCGGCCGGCCGATCTCGGGCGACGCGCGCTATGGCGGAGCGCTGGCGGTGGGCGGCCAACCCGTGCCGCGCCTGATGCTGCATGCCGGCGCCCTGTCGTTTCCGCATCCCGAAGGCGGGACCAAGAAGCTTGAGGCGCCGACCCCGCCGGACATGGCCGCGCTGCTGGCGGCGATCGGCCTGACCGAAGCCTGACCGGAACGGAGGCCGGGGCTGGCCGTTCTCACGCCAAGCCCTGGAAGTCGCAAGACTTTCGCCCAGACTGGATGCCCGCCGATGAAACGCCTGCTGCTTACCGCCGCGCTCTGCGCCGGGCTGTCCGCCTGCGTCAGCGCCCCCACCGTCTATACCGCCGCCAACGGTCCAGAGGCCGTGGGCTTCTCGTCTTACCGGATCGAGCCCGGCCGCTACCGCGTCACCTTCCGGGGCGGCCCCGGCGGATCGCCCGAACAGGTGTCCGACTACGCCCTGCTGCGGGCCGCCGATATCGCCCTGGCCGACGGCTACGACTGGTTCCGGGTGTCGGATCGGATGATGCGGCAGGCCGGGAGCAACAGCGGTCCGCGCGTGTCGCTTGGCACCGGCGGCGGCAGCTGTGGCCGGGGCGGCGGGGTCGGGATCGGTCTCGGCACCAGCTTTGATCTCGGCGGCGGACCGGCCCTGGCCCAGACCATCGAGGTGGTGATGGGCAAGGGCGAGAAGCCTCCCGGCGCAGACGTCTACGACGCGCGCGGCCTGCGCAGCGCGCTCGGGCCGCGGACCTAGGCCGCCGGCTGTTCCGAGGCCTGGTTCAGTTGCGCCACCCTGAGCGAGGCGTGGGTGAAGCCCGCCACCTGGGCGACGTCCAGGTAACCCTCGGAGGGCAGGCCGTGGATCATCAGGACCGGGGTGCGGCCCCGTGCCTGAGAGGCCAGGTTCAGCATGTGACTGGCCACCTGGCTGTCCGTACCGCCGAGATCGCCAGCGGCCACGGTCAGGCCCTGCAGCCGGGCGCCCTTCACCGGCCCAACCGCGTCGCGGCCGGGCTGCAGGCGGACCAGCACGCCCTTGCACAGCTGGCTAACCAGACCAGTGACCTCCAGCAGCCGGGCCTCCGGCGTGCCACGATCGACGTCGATGAGTTCGACCATGACACCGACCTTCACCCGCTGCGGCGGCAGGCCCTCGGCGCTGATCAGGGCCTGCCGGCCCTTGCGGGTCGACAGGGTGCGGAAGGAGAGTGGCAGGATCAGCGGCTGTGGCCGGTCTTCCAGGCCTACGAACAGGGCGGCGTAGTCCAGGGACGCGCGGTCGATGAAGGCGATGTCGTCGTCCGACAGCTTGGCGAAGGCCCGGGCCGGGATCGACCGCCCGCTGGCGATGTGGGTCACGGTGAGCTCGATCCGCAGGGCGGCGGTCACCTTGTGGCGCAGGCTGACGGCCTCCTCGATGCTGTAGTCTATGCGCAGGTTCTGGCCCGAGGCGGTGACGAAGGAGATCGGGTTGCGCCGGCGCTCCTCGACCGGATCGACCGTGGGGCGATAGGCCAAGATCACCAGCTCCTCCGGCGGAGCCGGACGGTGGCCGGTGACGCCGGCCGGGTCGATGTCGGTGCAGGCGAGTTCCTGGCCGTTGATGGCGCTGACGGCGCGGATCTTCATGTCGGCGGGATCGGCGACCCCCAGGAAGAACAGCAGGGCCTCCTCGAGGATCTTCAGGCTAAGCGCCTGGGCGGCCACGCCCTCCTCGGAGGTCACGGCCACCAGGAAGTCGGTCTCGCCGATGCGATGACGGATGTCCTGATAGGCCAGGTGCTCGTCGAACCTCTTGCCGACATAGGCCCAGACGGCGTCGCGCTTGCGTGGCCAGCGGTCGCCGGAGCGTTGGCGGATGGCGTCGACGCTGATGATGGTGACGCAGCCGCGCTCCACCAGATCGGTTCCAGCCAGCCGTTCGAGCGCCGCGGCGGCCCCGCCGGCGGTGATGCGCTCGATACTCTTGGACTCGCCAGAAAACACGCAGGAGCGACCAGTGAAATACAACTACCGCCCCATTATGGGGAGGCGGGCTTAACCAGCCGTTGCGGCGCGGCGTTCCTCGTCTCGACGCCGCCCTTGGGCCGTCGCATAAGGGGCCGATGGACAAGGTGCTTCTAGTGGCCGTGGGCGGCGCGGCCGGCGCGGTGGCGCGATATGGCCTGGGGATCCAGGCCCTGCGATGGTTCGGCGCCGGATGGCCCCATGGGACCTTCATCGCCAATATCGCGGGCGGCCTGCTGATGGGTCTGCTGGCGGGGTTCCTGGCCTTCAAGGGCGGGGCCGAGCAGGAGAAGCTGCGGCTGCTGCTGGGGGTCGGCGTCCTGGGGGGCTTCACCACCTTCTCGGCCTTCTCCCTGGAGACGGCCCTGATGATCGAGCGGCGCGCCTACGGCGTGGCGGCGAGTTACGCGCTGGCCTCAGTCCTGCTCTCAGTGACGGCGCTGTTCGTCGGTCTGATCCTGGCGCGGCGGGTGTTCGCGTGAAGGAGGTCCGCACCCTGTTCGTGGACGCCGGGGAGGACGGGGTGCGCCTGGACCGATGGTTCAAGCGCCGCTGGCCGCACCTCAACCACATCCAGATCCAGAAACTGACCCGCTCTGGCCAGATCCGCGTCGACGGCGGCCGGGCCAAGCCCGACACCCGGCTGGCGGGCGGGGCGCAGGTGCGGGTGCCGCCGCTGCCCGACCCGCCGGAGCCCGGCGCCCGCGCCGACCAGGGCATCGACGCCCGCGAGGCGGCCTACGCCAAGAGCCTGGTGCTCTATGAGGACGATGAGGTCCTGGTGCTGAACAAGCCCGCCGGCCTCGCCGTGCAGGGGGGGACCAAGACCCACAAGCATATCGACCGGCTGCTGAGCGCCTGGGGGGAGGGGCTGGAGCGGCCGCGCCTGGTCCACCGCCTCGACCGTGACACCTCGGGCGTCCTGGTGCTGGGCAAGACGCCGGGCGCGGCGGCGAAGCTGGCCGGCGCCTTCGCGCGGCGCAAGGCGCAGAAGACCTATTGGGCCATCGTCATCGGCTTCCCCAAGCCGGGCGAGGGCGTGCTTGAACTGCCCCTGGTGAAGAAGGGGATCGGCGACCGGGAGATGGTGGTGCCCGCCCAGCCCAAGGAGCCGGGCGCGGAGCCCGCCGAGACCGAGTTCGTCACCATCAGCCGGGCGGGACCTCGCGCCGCCTGGATGGCCCTGCGGCCCCACACCGGCCGGACCCACCAGCTGCGCGCCCACATGCTGGCCATGGGCCATCCGATCCTGGGGGACCCAAAGTACAACACCGCGGCCTCCAAGGAGCTGTCGGGGCCGCTGAAGCTGCAGCTGCACGCACGCCGCCTGAGCCTGCCGCATCCGTCGAGCGGGACCCTGGTGCTGGAGGCGCCCCTGAGCGTGGAGATGAAGGAGGGCTTCGGCCGTTTCGGATTCGACGAGCACGAGGCCGATCCGGAGCCTTTCCGGCAGGGCCGCAAATAGAGCGCTGACGGTTCACGACCGGGCGCCGGCCGCTCCGCGTCTTGCTGTGACCGAAGTCTTCGTGAAGTCCTGGTGTGTATAAATTTGACACGGTGGGTCTTCGAGACCAGCCGGGATAACGTCCTTGTGTAAGGTCTCGGATTAGGCGCGCCTGGACGTGGTCGAGGCTGTTTTATATGTTCCCCAGAGCGAGTGGGGGATTTGTAAGTTCGCGCGCCGTCGTGGACGCTTCGCTACCCTGGCCCCGGAGGTGGGGCGCGGTCTCATTCGTTGCTGAAAATGTATCTGATGACCTCGCTGTAGTCTTGGCGGGGCGCTTGGCTACGCGCCATCGAGGAGTCGACGCGTTTTGACCGGTAAGCCCCTGACATGACCCTTGTCGTCGCCAACTCCGAGGACCGGCGCTCCGGCGTGCGCGCGGAGTCCACCGCGCTGTTCCTCGATTTTGACGGAACGCTCGCTCCGCTCGCCTGCACCCCCGACGAGATCGAGAACAATCCCAGCCTCAACGAATTGCTGCGTCAGGCCCAGACGAAGCTGCAAGGCCGTCTGGCCCTGGTGAGCGGACGGGAGATCGCCGCCATCGATGCTCTGATCGACCGGGCCGCAAACTGCGTCGCGGGCGAACATGGCCTTCAGCGGCGGACCCCGCAGGGCGTTGTTGAGAGCATGGCCGCCCATCCCCGGCTGGCGGAGGCGGTGGACGCCTTTGACGCCATGGCCCGGGCGCATCAGGGGCTGCTGGTGGAGCGCAAGTCGGCCAGTGTCGCCTTGCACTACCGGCTGGCGCCGTCCGCGGCTGAGGCGATCGCCGATCTGGCGACACGGCTGTCGCAGACGACGGGCCTGGCGGTGCAGGCCGGCAGCATGGTGGTGGAACTGAGGTCGCCGGGGCCGAGCAAGGGGACGGCTCTGCGGGCCTATATGGCGGAGGCGCCTTTCCGCGGGTCGACCCCGATCTTCATCGGCGACGACCTGACCGACGAGTCGGGATTTTCCGAGGTGGAGCAGTTCGGCGGCTTTGGGGTCATCGTGGGCGAACGCCGGCCGACCGGCGCGCGTTATCGGGTGGCGGGCCCGCAGCGGGTTCTCGATTGGATCTCGCGCAGCCTGGAGAACAACGTCTTCGACCCAGGGAGCCTGCGATGGGAAGGTTGATTGTCGTCTCCAACCGGGTCAGCCCGCCGGGTGACGCGGCGGCCGGGACGGTGGGCGGGCTGGCCATGGCGATCTCCGCGGCGCTGCGCGAATATTCCGGCATCTGGTTCGGGTGGAGCGGACAGACCCGGGAGACGTTCACCGGACAGCTTTCGATCCAGCAGGCGGACGGGGTGACCGTCGCCCTGGTGGACCTCGAGGAGCAGGACCGGCAGGAATACTACAACGGCTACGCCAATCGGACGCTTTGGCCCCTGTTCCACTACAGGACCGATCTGGTGGCCTATGAGCGGTCGTTCAGCGAAGGCTACGCCCGGGTCAATTCACGGTTCGCCGAGACGCTGGCGCCCCTGGTCCAGCCCGATGATTTCATCTGGGTGCAGGACTACCACCTGCTTCCCCTGGCCCGGCAGCTGCGCCAGAGGGACATCGCCAACCGCATCGGGTTCTTCCTGCACATCCCGTGGCCGGCGCGTCGCCTGCTGACCACGCTGCCGCGTCACGCGCAGCTGGTCGAGGGGCTCTTCGACTATGATCTGATCGGCTTCCAGACCCACGATTCCCGCGACGCCTTCGCCGACTACATCGTCCAGGCCGCCGGCGGGTCGGTGACGGAGGACGGGGTGGCCACGGCGTTCGGCAAGCGGACCCGGATCGGCGCCTTCCCGATCGGCATCGACGCCGAGTCCTTCGCCTCGGCGGCCCATTCAGACGCAGCGATGGAATCCTTCCAGAGGGCGCGGTCCAGCCTGCTGGGCCGCAAGATGATTCTGGGGGTGGACCGTCTGGACTATTCCAAGGGCCTGGAGGAGCGGTTCCTCGCCTACGAGCAGTTCCTGGTCGACCACCCGGACCAGCAGGAAAAGGTGTTCCTTCTGCAGATCGCCACGCCCAGCCGCGACGAGGTGGAGGCCTATCAGGACATTCGCTCGCGCCTGGAGTCGGTGTCAGGACGGATTAACGGCGCCTTCGCCGACGTCGACTGGGTGCCGATCCGCTATGTGAACCGCGGCTATCGGCGAGATGTCCTGGCAGGCATCTACCGCGCCGCCCATATCGGCCTGGTGACACCCCTGAGGGATGGCATGAACCTGGTGGCCAAGGAATATGTCGCCGCCCAGGATCCGGAGGATCCCGGCGTGCTGATCCTGTCGGAGCTGGCCGGGGCCGCCGAGCAGATGGGCGAGGCGCTGATCGTGAACCCCTTCAGCCGCGAGGAGGTCGCCGAGGCGATCCGACGCGGACTGGAGATGCCGCTGGAGGAGCGCAAGGCGCGCTGGGCCATCTTGAGCGAAGGGGTCAATCGCGACGACGTCACAGCTTGGCGCGATTCCTTCGTCGCGGCCCTGCAGCGCGAAAAGCCAGGCCAGGACGCCGACAGGCCAGCTTAACCGATCAGGCCTCGACGGCGCCGCATTCTGGGCGACATTGTGGATTCCCGCCTCGGACCTCGGGCGGCCGCTCGGAGACGATCAATGACCCACCCCGCCCTGACATCCGGCCGCGCCGCCGTCGTGATGGGCGGGGCCAGCGGCATCGGCCTGGCCGCCGCCAAGCGGTTCGCGGGCCTGGGTATGAAGGTCTGCCTGGCGGACCGGAACGCCGAAGGGCTCGAGGCCGCCGTGAAGGCCGTCACCGCGACGGCGCGTGCGCCCGCCGACGTGTTCGCGGTGGCCACCGACGTCTCGGACGCCGACGCCGTGAACCGCCTGCGCCACGCCGCCTATGAGCGGTTCGGCGAGGTGGCGGTGCTGATGAACAATGCCGGGGTCGGCGGCGGGGCCGGCGCCTGGGAGCATCCGGACCGCTGGCGCCGGTTGCTGGAGATCAACCTCTGGGGCGTGATCAACGGGGTGCAGGCCTTCACCAGCCGGATGCTGGACCAGGGCACGCCCTGCGCCATCATCAACACCGGCTCCAAGCAGGGCATCACCAATCCGCCCGGAGACGTGGCCTACAACACCAGCAAGGCGGCGGTGAAGGCGCTGACCGAGGGCCTGGCCCACCAGTTGCGCAACGTCGAGGGTGGGCAGGTCAGCGCCCACCTGCTGATTCCCGGCTACACCTTCACGGGGATGACCGCGCGCTCGACCGAGAAGCCGCCGGGCGCCTGGAGCGCGGAACAGGTGGTGGATTTCATGGTCGAGGCGATGGGGAAGGGAGACTTCTACATCCTCTGCCCCGACAACGACGTCAGCCGGGAGATGGACGAAAAGCGCATCGCCTGGGCCGCGGACGACCTGATCCTCAACCGGCCGGCCCTGTCGCGCTGGCATCCCGACCACAAGGCCGCCTTCGAGACTTTCATGGCGTCGAAGCCCGGCGCAGGGTAAGCCCCCGACGACGCCGGACCGTTGCGATGGCCACGCTGCCGCTATAGGTTCCGCCGCTCTATTCCCCTTGCGCCTTTCGTGCGGAGTTCTCCTACGTGGTTGATGTCTTTGAAGAGGTCGAGGAGCAGCTTCGCACCGACCGCTACAAGGCGCTTGCGCTCAAAGCCCTGCCCTGGGTCGGCGCCGTCCTGGCCGCCGCCCTGGTGATCGCGCTCGCGGTCTGGGGCTATGACGCCTACCAGACCAAGACGACCTCGAAGGCCTCCGAGCAGTACGCCCAGGCCCTGGAGGCCTTCGGCGCGGGCCGTGCCGACGAGGCCGACCGGCTGTTCGGCGAGGTCGCGAAGTCCGGGTCCAAGGCCTACAAGTCTCTGGCCCTGCAGCACCAGGGCGGCATCAAGATCGCCGCCGGCAAGCCGGCCGAGGCCGTGACCTATTTCGACCAGGCCGCAGAGGCCGCGCCGAACGACATCATCGGCGACGTCGCCCGCCTCAAATCCGCCTTCGCCCTGCTCGACACGGCTCCCTACAAGGACCTGGAGGCCCGCCTGACGCCCATGACCAAGGAAGGCCGCCCGTACCGCACCGAGGCGCGTGAGGCCCTGGCCTTCGCCAAGATCATGCACGGCGACCTGGCCGGAGCGCGGGGCGACTTCGTGGTCATCTCGCTGATCGCCGACGCTTCGGAAGGCGCCCGCAACCGCGCCAAGGCCGCCATGGACCTGATCGACTCCGGCTCGGCCAAGAATGTCGCCGCCGCCGCGCGCGCCGCCGCGGCCCTGCCGCCGCAGAGCGTGCTCCTTCCGCCGGGGGCCTCCGCGGGCCTTTCCGCTCCGACGCAACAGCCAACCCCGGACGCCAAATGACGCTTCGCAGCCGCACCGGCCTTGCCCTGCTCCTGACGGCCGCCCTGAGCGTGAGCGGGTGCTCGACGCTCAGCCGCCTCAACCCCTTCCCGAAGGACGAGGCCCCTGGCGAGGTCGCCAGCGAGGGCGAGCGCATCGCCATCATCGCCTTCGACCAGAATGTGGAGGCCGCCGAGGCCCTGAAGGGCGTCGACTTCTTCCTGCCCGACCCGGTGGCGCTCAGCGAGTGGTCCATGCCGGGCGGCACGCTTGAGAACTCCGTCGCCCACGTGGCCGCGGGCGGCGGGCTGTCGGTGGCCTGGAAGCGCGGCTTCGGCCAGGGCTCGGGCCGCGGCGCCCATGTCACCGCGCCGCCGGTGGCCGCCAACGGCAAGATCTATGTCATGGACGGCGAGGCCACGGTCTCGGCCCTCGACGCCCAGACCGGGGCCGAGGTGTGGAAGGTCAATCTGCGTCCCGACTCCAAGCGCGACAAGGAAGCCTTTGGCGGCGGGATCGCCATCGCCGACGGCAAGCTCTATGTCGCCTCGGGCTACCGGTTCATCGCCCAGCTGAACGCCGACACCGGCGCGGTCGGCTGGAAGGTGGCCACCGAGCAGCCAATCCATGCGGCCCCCACCGTGGCGGGCGGACGCCTGTTCGTGGTGGCGGTGGACAACACCCTGCTGAGCTACAACACCGCCGATGGGACCGCGAGCTGGACCTATCAGGCGCTGTCGGAATCCTCGCGCATCCTGGGCGCCTCCAGCCCCGCCGTCTCCGGCGACACCGTCGTGGCCGCCTTCGGCTCAGGCGAACTGGTGGCCCTGCGCGCCGCCAACGGCAACGACCTGTGGAACGAGGCCCTGTCGCGGGCCAGCCGCAACAACGCCCTGTCCGAAATCCGCGACATTCCCGGCCGCCCGGTGATCTTCCAGGGCGACGTCTTCGCGGTCAGCCATTCCGGCGTCTTCGCCGCCACCGACCTGCGCACCGGCCAGGCGCGCTGGACCCTGCCGATCACCGGCATCACCACGCCTTGGCCCTCGGGCGACGTGGTCTATGTGGTGGACAAGGGCGGCCAGGTGATCTGCGTGGCCCGCGAGAGCGGCCAGATCTACTGGATCCGCGACCTGGGCGAAGGCCGCGGCAAGGCCAAGGGCGGCCTGATGGGCATCAGCCTTGGCAAGAAGAAGTACGTTTCCAAGCCGATCTGGTCGAGCCCGATCCTGGCCTCCGGCAAGGTGATCACCGCCTCCAACCAGGGCGAACTGGTGGCCCTGAACGCCAAGACCGGCGCGGTGGAAAAGACCATGAACCTCGGCTCGGGCGTTCTGCTCGGCCCGATCTCCATCAACAACACGATCTATATCGCGACCGATGAGGCCCAACTCATCGCGCTGCGATAGACGAAGAGAAAAGACCAGGACCCCATGCCGCTCAGGCTTGCGATCGTAGGGCGTCCGAACGTCGGTAAATCCACCCTGTTCAATCGGCTGGCGGGCAAGAAGCTCGCCATTGTCGATGACCGGCCGGGCGTCACCCGCGACCGGCGCTTCGGCGCGGGCCGGATCGGCGACATCGAACTGGAGTTGATCGACACCGCCGGCTTCGAGGACGTCACCGACGAGAGCCTCGAGGCCCGCATGCGCGCCCAGACCGAACTGGCCATCGACGAGGCCGACGTGGCGCTGTTCGTGGTGGATTCCCGCGACGGCATCACGCCCATGGACCGCGTGTTCGGCGAGATCCTGCGCCGCCGGGACAAGCCCGTGCTGCTGCTGGCCAACAAGGCCGAGGGCAAGCGCGGCGACGACGGCATCAACGACGCCTTCAGCCTGGGCCTGGGCGAACCCATTCCGATCTCCGCCGAGCACGGCGAAGGGATGGCCGACCTCTATCAGGCCATCGCCCCCTATGCGGTGGAGTACGAGTTCGAGGACGGCGACGCTGTCGAGAAGCCGGTGCAGATCGCCATCGTGGGGCGCCCCAATGCGGGCAAGTCGACCCTGGTGAACAAGCTGATCGGCGAGGACCGCCTGCTGACCGGCCCCGAGGCCGGGATCACCCGCGACGCCATTCCCGTCGACTGGACCTGGGACGACCGGGCCATCCGGCTGGTGGACACCGCCGGGCTACGCCGGAAGGCGAGGGTCGAGGAGAAGCTGGAGAAGCTGTCGGGCCAGGATTCCATCCGCGCCATCACCTATGCCGAGGTGGTGATCCTGGTGATGGACGCCACCCATCCCTTCGAGGTGCAGGATCTGCAGATCGCCGATCTGGTTGAGCGCGAAGGCCGTGGGCTGGTGTTCTGCCTGGCCAAGTGGGACCTGGTGGAGGACCAGCGCGAGACCCTGGCCATGTTCAACGAGGAAGCCGCCCGCCTGCTGCCGCAGCTGCGGGGAACCCCGGTGGTGGCGCTGTCAGCGGAGACCGGCCGTGGCCTCGACAAGCTGATGCCCGCGGTCTTCAAGGTGCACGGCGACTGGTCCACCAAGGTCAAGACGCGGGACCTGAACGACTGGCTCTCCATGGCGACGCAGCGCCATCCGCCCCCCTCGGTGGGCGGGCGGCGGATCAAGCCCAAGTACATGGCCCAGACCAAGGCGCGGCCGCCGACCTTCGTGCTGTTCGCCAGCCGGGCCGACCAGCTGCCCGACCACTATCGCCGCTACCTGATCAACTCGCTGCGCGAGAGCTTCGACCTGCCCGGCGTGCCCATGCGGCTGACGGTGAAGTCCAACAAGAACCCCTTCGCCGAGGGGGAGGCCAAGAGCGGCCCCACCGGCGGCTTCGCGGCCAGGGCGGCCGCCAAGGCCGTGGGCGGCCCGACGACGGGGATGCGTGCGAAATCCAAGGCCGCGGCATCGGCCAAGGCCAAGGCGGGCGCAGAGGCCAAGCCCAAGCGGTCCTACGTGGCCAAGCCCAAGCTGGTGGGCAACCCCAAGGGGCGCACCCAAAAGCTGGCCCGGCCCGGCGTCAAGCCGAAGCGGGCGAGCCGGACGTCAGCTTCCAGTCCGAAAACAAAACGCTAGATTTCGGCTGGCCCAGGTCAGCCTGGGCCAGGTCGACGATCATGGGTCCGATCTCCGACGGATGGGGCAGGTCCATGGGATCCTCGCCCGGCATGGCCTCGGCGCGCATCTTGGTGCGCATGACGCCAGGGTCCACCAGCACCGCGCGGACGGTGGTGTTCTCCAGTTCGTCGGCCCAGGTCTGCACCAGGTGCTCCATGCCCGCCTTGGAGACGCCGTAAGCGCCCCAGAAGGCCTTCGGGCGCTGGACGCGGCCGGTGGTGATGAAGATGGCGCGCCCGGCCTCCGAGGCCCGCAGCAGCCGCTCGGTGGCGCGGATGAGCCGGAAGGTGGCGGTGAGGTTGGTGGTGACCACCTTGTCGAACAGCGCCGGCTCAATGTGGCTGACCGGGGTGATGACCCCCAGGATGGCGGCGGCGTGAACCACGATGTCCAGGCGACCGTGGCGCTCATGGATGGCCAGGCCCAGCTGGTCGAGGCCCTCGACCTGAGAGATGTCCATGGGGACCAGGGTGGCCGGCTGGCCGGTGGCGGCGCGGATCTCGTCGTCCAGCTCTTCCAGGGCCCCGGTGGTGCGGGCCACGGCGATGACATGGGCGCCGGCCTTGGCCAGGGCGAGGGCGGAGGCGCGGCCGATGCCGCGCGAGGCGCCGGTGACCAGGGCGATCTTGCCGGCGAGGGGGAGGTTCGTATCAGTCATGGCGGCGCTTCTAGCTGGTCTGGGGTTCTGTGTCCGCCCGCTTTGCGTAGGCGTTGGCGATGACCGCGCAGGCCATCAGCTGGATCTGGTGGAAGATCATCACCGGCAGCAGGATCATGCCGAGTTGCGCGCCCGGGAAGAGGACGCCGGCCATGGGCACGCCGCTGGCCAGGCTCTTCTTGGAGCCGCAGAAGACGATGGTGATCTCGTCCTCCTTGTTGAACCGGCAGGCGCGGGCCGCGAACAGGGTGATCAGCAGGACGGCGGCCAGCAGCACGCAGCAGAGGATCAGCAGGCGCGCGAGGTCGAGAGTGCTGACCTTGCTCCAGATCCCCTCCACCACGGCCTCCGAGAAGGCGGAATAGACCACCAGCAGGATGGAGCCGCGATCCACATAGCCCACCATCTTCGAACGCTTGGCGATCCAGGGCCCGACCCACGGCCGCAGCAGCTGGCCGGCGATGAAGGGCAGCAGCAGCTGCAGGACGATGGACTGGGCGGACTCCAGGGAGAAGCCGCCCTGGGTCTGCATCAGCACCGCCGCCAGGATCGGGGTCAGGGCGATGCCCAGCAGGTTGGAGGCCGTGGCCGAGGCGACGGTGGCGGCCACATTGCCCCGGGCGATGGCGGTGAAGCCGATCGAGGACTGGATGGTGGAGGGCAGGCAGCCCAGGAAGATCAGGCCAGGCGCGAGCGCCGCAGGCGTGATGGCGCCGGGCAGGGCGGCCAGGCCCAGGCAGAGCACCGGGAACATCACGAAGGTGGCGGCCAGGACCAGCAGGTGCAGCCGCCAGTGGGTGACGCCCTTGATCACCGCCTCGCGCGACAGCTTGGCGCCGTGCAGGAAGAAAACCAGTGCGATGGCGACCTGGGTGGCCACGCCGAACACCGGAGCAGCCGCGCCGCGCGCCGGCAGCAGGGAGGCGAGCGCCACCATGCTGATGATCAGGATGATGTACCAGTCGGGCTTCAGGCGGCTGAGCCAGCCGCCAGCCTTTTCTCCGCTCACGCGTCGACCAGGAACGACAGTTGCCGCTCCGAGGTCTCGTTACGGCCGTCGGCGATCTCGCGATCCAGCAGACGGGTCGGGTAGTCACCGGTGAAATAGTGGTCGGTGAACTGCGGCTGGTCGGGATCGCGGGGCGCCGACTCCATCGCCCAATAGAGGCCGTCCACGGAGAGGTAGCCCATGGAGTCGACCTCCAGGATCTTGGCGATCTCCTCCACCGAATGGTTGGCGGCCAGCAGCTTGTCGCGGTCGGGCATGTCGATGCCGTAGTAGTCGGGCCACATGATCGGCGGCGAGGCCGAGCGCAGGTGAACCTCGGCGGCCCCGGCCTCGCGCACCATGCGGGCGACGCGGACGGAGTTGGTGCCGCGCACGATGGAGTCGTCGATCAGCATCACCCGCTTGCCGGCCAGCACCGAACGGTTGGGGGAGAGCTTCATGCGCACGCCCATTTCCCGCGCGCCTTGGGTCGGCTGGATGAAGGTGCGACCGACATAGTGGTTGCGGATGATCCCCATCTCGAAGGGGACACCGGTTTCCTGAGCGTAGCCGAGGGCCGCGGGGACGCCGGAGTCGGGGACGGGGACGATGACGTCCACGGGGACATGGCTTTCCATGGCCAGCTTGCGGCCCATGCGCTTGCGCACCTCATAGACCGAGCGGCCGTTCACGACCGAGTCGGGGCGCGCGAAGTAGACATATTCGAAGATGCAGGGACGGGCCTTGGCCGCCGGGAAGGGGCGGATGGACTCGATGCCATCGTGATCGATGATCACCATCTCTCCGTGCTCGATGTCGCGGACGAAGGCCGCGCCGATCATGTCGAGAGCGCAGGTCTCGGACGCCAGTACGGCCTTGCCGTCCAGGTCGCCCAGCACCAGGGGGCGGATGCCCAGGGGGTCACGGATCCCGATCAGCTTCTTGTTGGAGAGCGCCACCAGGGCGTAGCCGCCCTCGATCACCGACAGGGCGTCGATGAACTTGTCCACCAGCCGCGCGCGGCGCGAGCGGGCGATGAGGTGGAGGATGACCTCGGAGTCCGAGGTGGACTGGAAGATGGCGCCCTCGGCCACCAGCTGCTGGCGCAGGGTCAGGAAGTTGGTGAGGTTGCCGTTGTGGGCGATAGCCAGGCCGCCAGCCTCGAGGTCGGCGAACATCGGCTGGACGTTGCGGATGAAAGACCCGCCGGCGGTGGAGTAGCGGGTGTGGCCGATGGCGGTCTGGCCGGGCAGGCGATCCATGAGGTCGCCGCCGGCGAAGGCGTCTCCCACGTGGCCCATATGGCGTTCGGTGTGGAAACCCTGGCCGTCGAAGCTGGCGATGCCGCAGGCTTCCTGGCCGCGATGCTGGAGGGCGTGGAGGCCGAGCGCGGTGATGGCCGAGGCGCCGTCGGTGTCGAAGACTCCGAACACGCCGCACTCCAGGCGGGGCGTATCGTCATCGGGATCGCGGGGAGCCTGTCGCCATCGATCCAGTGACTGGGTCATCGGGATTTCTCCACTAGATCATCGATACTGCCGCGATCGCGGGCGTCATAGCCGCGACCGTCGTTGGAGTCACGCGGAGCGTTCGCAGAACCTTCACGGACCGCGCTGGAAACCGCCGGTTTCAGCTTGTTGGCCATGTCCAGACCCCGCGGCGCGAAGGCCTTGAGGATCTGACCTGCCGCCGTGGTCATGGGATAGAAGACCGCGCCGGTCATCCACGCGGGCCTCAACTCCACAGGGGTCGCGGCGTTGAAGGCCAGGTTGAAGGCCCCGAGGACCACGAAGGCGCGGATCAGACCAAAGCCCAGGCCGACCGTGCGGTCCAACAGACCCAGGATCTGAGTTTCCTGAATTCGCCGCGCAAGGCCTGCGCCCGTAAGTCGCAGGACCCCGTAGACCAGGATGAAGGTGGCCAGGACCGCCCCGGCGGTGCCGGCCCAGTCCGGATCGACGATCGCCCGACCCATGGGGCCGGTGAACCGCAGGGCCACGACCGCCACGATGGCGGCGATCAGGAACGAGAGGACGGCGACCATCTCGCGGGCCGCGCCCTGATAGAACCCCACCCCGGCCGAGGCCAGGAGGATGGAGAGCACGACGATGTCGAACCAAGGCAAACCGTCTAATCCCAATCGCCGTCGCCGATCCGGCGGATGGCGTCACCCAGGCGGGCGACACCGGTCATCTTCAGGGGGCCCCCGTCAACGTCGGCCGGCCCGAAAGCCCTTTTAAAACCGAGCTTTGCGGCTTCTTTCAGACGTGAATCCATGCGGCTGACGTGGCGGACGTCCCCCGAGAGGCTGACCTCGCCGAACACAACGCAGTCCTGGGGAAGCGCGACATCGAGGGCCGAGGACGCCAGGGCCGCCGCCGCCGCCAGGTCGGCCGCCGGCTCGCTGATGCGCAGGCCGCCGGCCACATTCAGATAGACATCGCGATTGCCGAGGCCGAGGCCGCAGCGGGCCTCCAGCACCGCCAGCACCATGGCCAGCCGCCCGGTGTCCCAGCCGACGACGGCGCGTCGCGGCGTGCCATAGGCCGAGGGCGCCACCAGGGCCTGGAACTCCACCAGGACCGGGCGGGACCCCTCGATGCCGGCGAAGACCGCAGCGCCGGCGGCGCGTTCGCCGGAGGTGTCGAGGAACAGGGCCGAGGGGTTCTTGACCTCCGCCAGGCCGCCGTCCCCCATCTCGAAGACGCCGATCTCGTCGGTGGCGCCGAAACGGTTCTTGACCCCGCGCAGGATGCGGAACGGGTAGCCACGCTCGCCCTCGAAGGCCAGGACGGCGTCAACCATGTGCTCGATCACCCGGGGACCGGCGATGGTCCCCTCCTTGGTGACGTGGCCCACCAGAATGATGGCGACGCCCTGCTTCTTGGCCAGGCGCACCAGCTCGCCGGTGGCGGCGCGGACCTGGGTGACCGAGCCGGGGCCCGCCTCATGGGCGTCGCTCCACATGGTCTGGATGGAGTCGATGACCACCAGGTCGAACTTCTCGCGCTTCAGCCCCTCGACGATCTCGCGCAGGGAGGTCTCTGCGGCCAGGCGCACCGGGGCGTCGGCCAGACCCATGCGCTGGGCGCGACTGCGGACCTGCTCCACGGCCTCCTCGCCGGAGATGTAGGCGCACTTGGCGCCGCGCCGCGCGGCGAAGGCCGCCACCTGCAGCAGCAGGGTGGACTTGCCGACGCCCGGATCGCCGCCCAGCAGGATGGCGGAGCCCGGCACGACGCCGCCGCCGCAGACCCGGTCGAACTCGGCGACACCGGTCTGGATGCGGGGCGGGGCGGGCGTGTGTTCCTCAAGGCCCTGGAAGGGCAGGCCCTTGCCGCGCGCGCTGCTGCGGGTGGGGGCAAGCGCGCCGGGCGGGCGGCTCTGCACCTCCTCCACGAGGGAGTTCCAGGCCAGGCAGGCGGGACATTGGCCCGCCCATTTGGTCTGCGTCGCGCCGCAGGTCTGGCAAACATAGACTGCGCCGTCGCGGGCCATGGGGTCTCCTGATTCGGGGTCGAGCCCGAGACTACCCCGAAACGCACTTCACAAGGCGGCGGAACGGGCGCTGGCTAGGGGCGTTGGCCTGCTCATATGGGGGCGGGGGCAGGATGTTGAAGGCCGGGAACTGGGCATGAGCGTCGCAGAGCCGCGATCGCCGGGAAAGCGCCTGATCGCGCGGGTGCGGGCGATCCTAACCGCGCCGGCGGCCACCTGGGATGAGATCGAACAGGAGCCGGCCAGCCTGGCGGGCCTCTACCTCACCTATGTCATGCCGCTGGCCGCCATCGGGCCGGTCGCCGGGTTCATCGGCGCGATGGTGTTCGGCAATCCCAAGGACGGGGTGTCGTTCCGTCCGCCGGTGCTGAGCGCCCTGGGCGCGGGCGTCGCCGCCTATCTCACCACCCTGCTGGGCGTGATGATGCTGGCGGTGGTGATCAACGCCTTCGCGCCGTCTTTTGGCGCCAAGCGCAACCAGGTCCAGGCCCTGAAGGTGGCGGCCTATTCGGGAACGGCGGGCTGGCTGGCCGGGATCGTCTTCGTCTTCCCGCCCTTCGGGCTCCTGGCCTTTCTCGCGGGGATCTACAGCCTCTACCTGCTGTACCTGGGCCTGCCCAAGCTGATGAAGCCCGCGCAGGGCAAGGCGGCGGCCTATGTGGTGCTGGCGGTGGTCGCAGCGATCCTCATCAGCCTGGTGGTCACCGCGGTCCTGCAGCCCATCCGGCGGATGGGCGAGGGCGCCGGCGCCGGATCGGCGGTCACCACGGTCCCGGCGTCGGGAGGCCGGTCCGTCGACATCGCCAAGCTGGAGGCGGCCGGGGACCAGATCGCGGCGGCCGCCGAGCGCGCGCGCGAGATCGTGCCGACCGACCCCGAGGTGCTGAAGGCGATGCTGCCGGCGAAGGCGGCGGGCTATCCGCGCACCGCGGTTCGGGCCGGCAGCGTAGGGGCGAGCGGCGCCTCCGGCGCCTCGGCCGAGGCCAGCTACGCAAAGGGCGACGGAACCTACACCCTGACCATCACCGACCTGGGAGCGGCCGGCGCCCTGGCCGGGGTCGCCACGGCCTTCAACGTCCAGTCCTCCACCGAGAACGGTCGCCGCTATGACCGGATCGACCAGACGCCGGAGGGGAGGATGAGCACGGAATCCTTCGACAATGCATCGAAGCACGGCAGCTACGGTGTCCTGGTGGCCGAGCGGTTCATGGTCCAGGCCGAGGGGGACGCGGTGGCGATGGCCGACCTGAAGGCCGCGGTGGCGGGGATCGACATGGGACGTCTGCAGGCCCTGGCCCGGCCGGCTAAGCCGGCTGCGCCTGGGAAGTAATCCGCCCGCGCCAGGCCGTCAGGTTCACACCTTTCAACAGGAGCCACAGGCAGAACGCGGACTCGCCGACCAGCGCCGGGAGCAGGATGGCCGAGGTCAGCTGATCGGCGAAGGCCGGCGCAAACAGTCGCGAGAAGGTCGCGATCAGGTAGCTGGCTCCGGCCGCCTGGACCAGCAGTCCCAACAGTCGGGGCAGATAGCCCGACCGGAAGATCAGGTAACCGCTCACCAGGCAGGCGGCGCCGAAGAAGATCAGGGTGATGTGGAAGGCGAGGTTGTGGCCGATCAGGGCCACGCTCGCCAGGGCCTGGATCTGCTGCGGATCGAAGGCCCCGTCCGAGCTGCCAAGGATCGGAACGACCATCAGCAGGAACAGCTTGCTGGCGCACTCGACCGCCAGCGAGATCGCATTCAGCAGCAGGAACAGCAGAGCCAGGTTCCGGTTCACCGGCCGTAGCAGCAGGTACTCGATCAGCATCTGAGGAACCGCGATCAGCGGGATCACGAGGTTGCCGGCCAGGCTGAGGTTCCAGAGCACCGGTGAGCCGGTGATATTCCGCGCCGTCGCCGCGGGGTCTCCAGACACGATCAGGGCGCTCATCACGAACCCCTCGGAGAAGCCGCCGAACACGATCACCAGCAGGTAGATGACGCCAGCTATCCGAAGATAGGCGTTGGGGTGACTCTCAAACGTGCGGCGGGTCATGGGGCGAATCCTCGACGGGCATGGGCTCCCGGGCGTGTCGCCCAGGAAGCTGTTTCAGGTGTCAGAAATAACTGACACGTGTTCGCGAGTCAACGCTGCGCCGCAAGAGGCCTGAGGGGCGTGGCTTGGGTGTAGCTCAGACCTCGCCCAGATAGACCCGCTCCGCCCGCGGGCTGAGGCGGACCAGGCATTCGTGGGCCACGGTGCCGGCGGCGGCGGCGAGGTCGTCGATGTGGGCGTTGGGGCCCATGAGCTCGACCATTTCGGCAGGGCTGGCCGGGGTGTCGCCGATGTCGATCAGGATGAGATCCATGGTGACAATCAGGAAGGGGCGCAGCGCGCCTGCGAACCAGGCATGGCCGGTCTGCTTGGCGGCGCGCACCAGGCCATCGGCATAGCCCGCCGCCACCACGGCGACGCGGGTGGGGCGGGCGACGATGCGGCTGGAGCCGTAGCCGACGGTCTCGCCGGCCTGGATGTTGCGGATGTCGAGGATGGGGGCTTCCAGGGTCGCCACCGCCTTCAGGCGCGGATCGGGCCGTTCCTCGGGGCCGCCGCCATAGAGGCTGACGCCCGGGCGGACCATGTCGAAGCGGTAGTCGTCGCCCAGGAAGATGCCGGCCGAGGCCGCGAAGCTGGCCCGGGCGTCGGGGAACAGCTTGCGCGCCGCGGCGAAGCGCTCGAGCTGCCGGCCATTGCGCGGATCGCGGAGCTCGGGCGCTGACCCCAGGTGGCTCATCACCAGTCCGATGTCGAGGTGGGCCAGGCGGTCGCCGGACTGGGCCAGGGCCACGGCCTGGTCCGGGGTGACCCCCTGGCGGTTCATGCCGGTGTCGATGTGCAGGGCGACAGGCAGGGTGCGGCCGAGGGTGGAGGCGAAGCTGCCCGCGGCCTCGACCTGCGGCACGCTGGTGAGCGCCGGGGTCAGGTCGGCGGCGACGAGGCGCGGGCCCGTGCCCCCGGTCATGCCGTCCAGCACATAGATGACGGCGGGGCGGTCGGGGCCAAGCGCCGCGCGCAGGGCCTCGCCCTCAGTCAGGCGGGCGACGAAGAAGCTGCGGGCCCCCTCCGCCCACAGGCGACGGCAGACCGGGCCGGCGCCCAGGCCATAGCCGTCGCCCTTGACCACCGGCGCGGCCTCCGCGCCCGGCGCCTGGTCGCGCAGGAAGCCGTAATTGTGGGCCAGCGCGTCGAGATCGATCGTCAGGCGCGCGGAGGAGGGGAGAGCCATTGGCGCTCCCTTAGAGCCTTTTCGTTTCAGATGGAAACATCTGAAACGAACGCTCTAATTCTACGGGTTTGAGCGTGACGGGCGCCTGAACCGGTAGCCACTTCAGGCTGTCACGCTCGGCGAGGCTGCCGGCGGCAAGGGAAAGCCGGTTCAATCGCCGGGGTCAGTCGCGGCTGTGCTGGTCGTAGCGGCTGGGATCGCGCGCCAGGTTGCCGAACTTGGTGAGGTCGGAGTTGAAGGCCAGTTTGACGGTGCCGATGGGGCCGTGACGCTGCTTGCCGATGATCACCTCGGCCTGGCCGGCCACCTGGTCCATCTGGTCCTGCCAGGTCAGGTGTTCGGGAGTGCCTTCGCGGGGCTCGGTACGGGAGAGGTAGTACTCCTCGCGGTAGATGAACATCACGCAGTCGGCGTCCTGCTCGATGGAGCCGGATTCGCGGAGGTCGGAGAGCTGGGGCTTCTTGTCCTCGCGGTTCTCCACCTGGCGCGACAGCTGGGCCAGGGCGATAACCGGCACCGAAAGCTCCTTGGCCAGGGTCTTCAGGCCCTGGGTGATGGCGCTGACCTCCTGCACCCGGTTGTCCACCTTGCCGCCGGGGCCGATAGTCACGAGCTGGAGATAGTCCACCACGATCAGGTCGAGGCCGACCATGCGCTTGAGGCGGCGCGCGCGGGCGGCCAGCTTGGCCATGGTGATGCCGCCGGTGTCGTCGATGTAGAGCGGCGCGTCCTGGATCTCCAGGGCGGCGTCGCGCACGCGGCCGAACTCCACCGCGTCGATCTCGCCCTTGCGCAGCCGGTCGCCGGACACGCCGGAGACCTCGGCCAGCATACGCATGGCCAGCTGGTCGGCGGACATTTCGAGCTGGAAGAAGGCCACGACGCCGCCCGAGACGGTCTTCTTGCTGCCGTCGGGCTGGGGCTCCCAGGCGTAGTTGCGGGCCACGTGGAAGGCGATGTTCACGGCGAGCGCGCTCTTTCCCATCGAGGGACGGGCGGCCAGGATCAACAGGTCGGAGGGGTGCAGGCCGCCGAGCTTGGCGTCCAGGTCGATGAGGCCTGTGGAGAGGCCGGCCAGGCCGCCGTCGCGACTGTGGGCCTCGGCGGCCATGGTGACGGCGCCGTGCAGGGCCTGGGACAGGGGGATGAAACCCTGGCTGGTCCCGCCGCTCTCGGCCAGTTGATAGAGCTGCTGTTCGGCCGCCTCGATCTGGTCGCGGGCCGAGGTTTCCTCGTCGGGCGCGGTGGCGGTGGTGGCGATGTCACCGCCGATGCGGATCAGGTCGCGGCGCAGGGCCAGGTCATAGATGGCCCGCGAATAGTCCGGGGCGTTGGCGGCCGGCGGGGCGCGGTCCACCAGGTCGGCCAGGTAGCGGATGCCCCCCAGCTCCTCGAAGGCCGGGTCGCGGCCGAACTGCTCGGCCAGCAGGATCGGCTCGGCCAGCTGGCCCTTGCGGACATGGACCTCGATGGCGGCGTAGAGGCGGGCGTGGAAGGGCTCGTAGAAGTGGCGGGCCTGCAGATAGTCGCCGATGCGCTCGAAGGTGGCGTTGTCATAGAGAACAGCCCCAAGCAGGGCCTGCTCGGCCTCGATATTGGCCGGGGCGTGGGGGATCGCCGTGTCGTTGTGGGCGGGGCGAAGGTCGAGTGCTGGGACGAGGGCCATGGGTTACCGATAGCTTAACGACAGGTCTCGGGCAGTGTGACGAGATGGCCTACGCACAGGAAATCCGGCGCCTGTGGATGACCTCAGTCTGGGTAGGTCCGGCGAACGGAACCTAGCCCATTGATCGGCGACATTCAGCGCCGTTCTGGGGCGCTACGACCGCGTCTGTCGCAGACAAAAGGAAACGGCGCGGAACCTTGGGTTCCGCGCCGTCGCCAGATCGGTAGAGGTCGGGAGGCTTAGCTCTCGACGTAGTCGCCTTCGTGCGAACCGGCGCCGCCGGCCAGCATGTCCTGGGCAGCTTCCTCGGCCGCGACGCGATCTTCCTCGAATTGCGAGTTGATCACGTCCTCACCGCGGGCTTGGCGCTCGGCCTCGTCCTGGCTGCGGGCGATGTTCAGGGTCACGGTGACGATGACTTCGGCGTGCAGGACGACCTTCACCGGGTGGAGACCCAGGGTCTTGATCGGCTTGTCGAGGGCCACCATCGAGCGTTCCAGCTTGCCGCCGGCCGCATTGACGATGTCGGCGACGTCACGGCCGGAGACCGAACCGTAGAGCTGGCCGCTTTCGCCCGCCTGACGGATCAGGATGTAGGACGTGCCGTCCAGGTTCTCACCGGTCTTGCCGGCTTGTTCCTTGGCCTTCTGGTTGCGGGCCTCGATGTCGGCGCGCTGGCCTTCGAAGACCTTCAGATTGGCGGCGTTGGCGCGGAGCGCCTTGTGACGGGGCAGGAGGAAGTTGCGCGCGTAGCCGTCCTTGACGGTGACCACATCGCCCAGGACGCCCTTGCCTTCGACGCGTTCGAGCAGAATGACTTTCATGTGCCTGTCTCCCTACTTCACGACGTAGGGGAGGAGGGCGAGGAAGCGGGCGCGCTTGATGGCCTTGGCCAGTTCGCGTTGCTTCTTGGCCGACACCGCAGTGATGCGCGAGGGCACGATCTTGCCGCGTTCCGAGACGTAACGCTGCAGCAGCTTGACGTCCTTATAGTCGATCTTCGGCGCGCCAGCGCCCGAGAACGGGCAGACCTTGCGGCGACGGAAGAAGGGGCGGCGTTGGCCACCCGCGGCGGGGGCGCCGGCGGTGGTGGCTTCGGAGGTTTCGTCGGTCATGTGATGATCCTCCCTTTCTTAGGCTTGGAAGCTGTCTTCGCGGCGCGGTTCGCGCTCACGATCGCGGTCGCGACGGGCCAGGACCGGCGAGAGCTCAAGGTCGAGCTCCTCGACGCGGACCGTCAGGTGGCGCAGCACGTCTTCATTGAGAGACAGCTGGCGCTCCATTTCCTTCACCGCCGGCGCCGGGGCGTCGATGGAGATCAGGGAATAGTGGCCCTTGCGGTTCTTCTTGATGCGATAGGTCAGGTTGCGAAGGCCCCAGTACTCGATCTTCGCGACCACGCCGCCACCCTCTTCGATGAGGGCCTTGATCTGGTCATTGAGGGCTTCGGCTTGTTGCGGCGAGATATCCTGCCGCGAGATAACGACGTGCTCGTAGAGCGCCATGTGTTCCTTCTTCCGTTGTGGAGGCGGCGCGTTCGTCGGCGGAAGCCCGGCGAAAACGATGGATCTCAATGCGGCGCGCGGGAGGTTCCCGCGCCTTTTACGTTCCGACTTGAGACCGCCGTCCGTGAAGAGGCGGGCAGATACGGGAAAAGCGGTTGTTTCGCAAGCTTTTCCAGTCTCGCCCCGCTGAGCTCTACTTCTTCTTCTGCTTGGCCTTCCAGGCCTTGAGGGCGCCCATGGTCTGGGTGACGTGGTCGTCGGCGGCCATGTTGTCGTAGGCCAGCAGCACCGTGCCGTCCGGCGCGATGACGTAGGAGGTGCGGGCCGACATATCCACAGGCGCCTTGATCCCGGCCATCTTCAGCGGGGCGTCATAGCTCTTGGCGATCTTGGCGCCGGGATCGGCGGCGACGGGGAACTTGCCGCCGCAGGTCTTGGTGTCGGCGGAAAACTCGGCCAGCCGTTCGACCTTGCCTGCGGTGACGCCGATCAGGGTCGCGCCCTGGGCCTTGAACTCGTCGGCGGCCTCGGAGAACAGGTGAGCCTCGAGGTTGCAGCCGCCGGTATAGGCCGAGGGGAAGAAGTACATCACCACGGGGCCGTTCCTGCGGGCGGCGGCCATGTCGAAGGTGAAGGGCTTGCCCGCCAGGAAGGCCTGGGCCTTGAAGTCAGGCGCCTTGGAGCCCACGGCGAGGTCGGCGAGGGCGGGCGTGCCAGCGGTCACAGCGGCCAGGGTGGCGAGGGCGAACAGGCGTTTCATAGGGCGTTTCTCCGGGGTTCGGTGATCATACGAACTGGACGTCGCTTTGTCTTCGCAGCATAGCGAGACAATGAAACCGACCCTTCCGGCGCGTCCTGACCAGATCCTGGCGGACGCCAAGTTTCCAGAGCTGCCAAATCACTACCGGGGCAAGGTGCGCGACACCTACGACCTGGGCGACGGCAGGATCGTGATCATCTCCAGCGACCGGCTCTCGGCCTTCGACTCCATCCTGGCGGTGATCCCCTACAAGGGGCAGGTCCTGACCCAGACGGCGCGGTTCTGGTTCGACGCCACGGCCGACATCTGCCCCAACCACGTCCTGGCCTATCCCGACCCCAATGTGGTGGTGGGCACGCGCCTGGATATCCTGCCGGTGGAGATCGTGGTGCGCGGCTATCTGGCCGGGACCACGGGCACCTCGATCCTGACGCTGTATAGGAGGGGCGAGCGGGAGATGTACGGCCACCGGCTGCCTGACGGGATGGCGGACAACCAGAAACTCCCGACCCCAATCATCACGCCGACCTCCAAGGCCAATGACGGCGACCACGACGCCCCGCTGACCCCCGCCGAGATCGTCGAGCAGGGTCTATTGAGCGCCCTGCAGTGGGAGACCCTGTCGAAGTACGCCCTGGCGCTGTTCGCCCGCGGTCAGGAGATGGCGGCGGCCCGCGGCCTGATCCTGGTGGACACCAAGTACGAGTTCGGCGTCGACCGAAACGGCCAGATCATCCTGGCCGACGAGATCCACACTCCGGACTCCAGCCGCTACTGGTTCGCCCAGACCTATGCGGAGAAGTTCGCCAAGGGCGAGCGGCCCGACAGCTTCGACAAGGACTTCGTGCGGTCCTGGGTGGCCGCCCGCTGCGATCCGTATAAGGACCCCATCCCGGAGATCCCGGCCGAGATGATCGACGAGACGGCGCGGGTCTATATCCAGGCCTTCGAGACCATCACCGGCCAGACCTTCGAGGTCGACGCGGGAGATGAACCAATCCTGGCGCGGATCCGCAGGAACCTTGCGGTCTATACTCCCGCCTAGAAAAACTGGGTGAGCGCGGGGTCGCGCCGCCAGCGGGAATCCGTCATGGTCCCGCCCCATGCAAAACGAACCTTTTTTCAAAAGGGACGGTCAATTTTACGTCCCGCAACCGTCCTGCCGTGGTCCCTGGAATCCTCAGTCCCTGCACGGCCGCGTCATCGTCGGCCTGCTCGGTTTCGAGATCGAGGCCAGGCACGGCAGTCCTGATTTCATGCCGGCCCGCCTGACGGTGGACATGTACCGGCTGCCGGGCTTCGACCCCATCGAGGTCAAGACCACCGTGGTCCGCGACGGCAATCGCATCCGGGTCGTCGACGCCGAGTTCATCTCCGGCGGGGTCAGCATGGCGCGGGCCTCGGTGCAGTTCCTGAAGCGCACCGAGAATTCGCCGGGCGAGTCCTGGCATCGTCCTGACTGGGACGTCCCCAAGCCCGCCGACATTGAGCCTCCCACCGATGGGCGCCAGGGCATGGGCGGCATGTGGGCCATGCGGCCGATCACCGGCGGCTTCGGCCAGCCCGGCCCGCGCAAGACCTGGATGAGCGAGGTCCGCGAGATGGTGGAGGGCGCGCCGCTGACGCCGTTCCAGCGGGTGTCCCTGGCGGCGGACTTCTCCAGCCCCTTCGCCAATTCCAGCACCGAGGGGCTGGGCTATATCAACTCCGACGTGACGGTCTATCTGCACCGCCTGCCGGCCACCGAGTGGATCGGGTTCGAGGTCGCCGACCACCATGCCACCGACGGCGTGGCGATCGGCGAATGCTGGCTCTATGACGAGCAGGGGCCGATCGGGCAGGCGTCCTGCGCGGCCCTGGCCCAGCGGCGGCTTACCCCTGGGGCGCCGCCGCCGGCGGCGAAGGCGTAGCGGGCGCAGCCGGCGCCGGCGTCACAGCCGGCTCCGCGGGCGCTGCCGGTGCGGCCTCGACCGGCGGGGCCTCGACCTTCGGGACGGGCGCCGTCGTCCGGCGCGCGCTGAGGATCTTGACCGGAGGCTTGAGCATCTCGCCCTTCATGACGCCGACCCCGGCATTGGGGTCGCGCGGCTTGACGAGGATCTTGCGCACCACGTCCATGCCCTCGACCACATAGCCGAAGGCGGCGAAGCCCAGGTTGTCGCCCTTGGCCTTGGGGTTGGCGTCCAGATAGGTGTTGTCGCCGATGCAGATGAAGAAGTCCGAGGTGGCGCTGCCCGGGGCGAAGCGGCCCATGGAGATGGCGCCGTCGGTGTGGGACAGGCCGGTCCTGGTCGTCGGCTCATGACCGATGGGCTTCATCACCTTGGCCGGGTCGTTCTGCAGCCCGCCCTGGATCGAGCCGTAGTCGTCGGCCGTGTAGCCCTTGGGCCGGGAGGCCCGGTAGAAGGTCGCGCCGTCATAGCGCTTGGTGTCGGTGTAGCGCAGGAAGTTGGCCACGGTGATCGGGGCCTTGCCCTGGTTCAGGGCGAGGGTGATGGCGCCTACCGGGGTGGTGAGCTTCACATGGACAAGACCGGTCGCGGCCAGGGCGGGGGAGGCGGCGAGCGCGCCGGCCCCGGCCAGGAAGGTTCTGCGTTGCAGGATCATCCGATCCGGCTCCCCATGCCGCCGTCCACGGGCAGGATCGCCCCGGTGATGAAGCCGGCCTCGTCGGAGGCCAGGAACAGAGCCGCATAGGCGGTGTCCCAGGCGTTGCCCATCTTCCCGCCCAGCGGAACCCGCGCATTGCGGGCGGCGCGAACGGCCTCCTGCTCCTGGCCGCTGGCCTGGGCGATGCCGGCCACGGCCATGGGGGTGTCCATGAGGCCCGGCATGATGGCGTTGCAGCGGACGCCCTTGGCGGCGTTGGACTGGGCGACGCTGGTGGTCAGGCGGTTCACCGCCGCCTTGGAGACCTCGTAGGCGACTTGGTTGCCTCCCGCGATTCCGGCCAGGGACGAGATGTTGACGATGGCCCCGCCACCCTGTTCCCGCATGGTGGGGATGGCGGCCTTGATGGTCAGCCACATGCCCTTGAGGTTGACCGACAGGATGCGGTCGAAGGCGGCCTCCTCGACCCGGTGGGCCGGACCGTCGCCGCCGCCGATGCCGACATTGTTGACCAGGATGTCGATGCGGCCGAGCCGTTCCTTGCCGGCCTCGATCATGGCCGCGACGTCGTCGGCCTTGGTGACGTTGGCGGTGAAGGCCGTGGCCTGGCCGCCCTCGGCCACGATCATGGCGGCAGTCTCCTCGGCGCGCTCCGCGACGCGGTCGACGCAGAGGACCTGCGCGCCCTCGCGGGCGAACAGGATCGACATGGCCCGCCCATTGCCGATGGTCTCCCCGGGCGTCTGGCCGGCGCCGACGATGATGGCGGTCTTGCCCTTCAGGCGGTCGCCCATGCTCAGAATCCCTTCAGGTCGGGATCGAGGGTCTGGCCCTCATCAAGCTGCACCCCGAAGGAATTCAGGATCATCGAGACCTGGGTGTACTGGCCGGCGGTGAAGACCACGTCCATGCACTGCTTGTCGCTGAAGTGGGCCTTCAACTGGGCCCAGGTGGCGTTGGTGATGAACTGGTCGTGGTGCAGTTCATCGGAGGCCTTGAGCAGCGCCTGGTCGGCGGCGCTCCAGCCGGGGGCCTCGGCGCCGCCCTTGATGCGCTCGCACTCCTCGGCGGTCAGGCCCTCGCGCTTGCCGATGGGCACGTGCTGGGTCCACTCGTAGCCGGACTTGCAGAGATAGCCGATGCGCAGGATGACGATCTCCCGCTCGCGGCCGGGCAGGTCATTGCGGCGCGACAGGATGTAGTTGCCCCAGGCCAGGAAGCCCTTGGCCGCCTTGGGGGCGTTGACCATGGTCCGGAAGATGTTGAGCACCCGACCCGTGGCCACCATGGGGGCCAGGACCTCGGTCTGGGCTTCGTCGAGCTTGCCGAGATCGACGGGTTGAATCCGGGGTTGGGTCAGGCGCATGCAGGTTCCTCCGCGACGCCTTACGCGGCGTCATTGCGGACATCTTACCGGAGGGCCGGCGCGGCCTGTCAAACGAATGTTCGGCGAAGGTTAGCCGAGGCCCGAGCGCATCAGGAAGGGGATCATCTGCAGGATGAGCAGGATTCCGAAGCCGATCAGCAGGGCGCGGCCGAACCACTTGCGGCGATGGGCGGCCTTGAGTTCCTCAGGCGTGGGCTCGGGTTGGTCGGTCATGAGGCGCGGCCTATCACGCCCATGTCATCGCCCGCAACGCAGCAGGCGGCGGATTGTCTGGTCTATGGCCCGGGAAAGGCGCATGATGCCTGCGTCGATCTCTGCCGCGCAACGCTCTTAAGCCCTCTCGCTCAGCGCGCGGAACTTTCGAAGCCGACCCTCTCAGACCTCGATGGCCCGCCGGGCTCTTCCGGCGAGCCTACGCATCTCTCGGAGGCTGTCATGGCGACCGGTACTGTCAAATGGTTCAATTCCACCAAGGGCTTCGGCTTCATCCAGCCGGCTGACGGCGGCAAGGACGTCTTCGTCCACATCTCCGCCGTCGAGCGTTCGGACCTCAATGGTCTCAACGAAGGCGACACGGTTTCCTACGACATGGAGCGCGACCAGCGCTCCGGCAAGGAAAGCGCCGTCAATCTGAAGTCGGCCTAAGACGATAAGGGGCCGGCGCGATCCTCGCGCCGGCCCCGGTCTTTTTGCGCGGCGTTCGCGCTGACGGGAGCTGCCCATGTCCATGGCCGATCTGATCCCCACGCTCGACGACGAAGGCCTCGCCAATCTGCGCGCCAACGCGCAGCGCCTCGAAAATTCCGACGTCGCGCGCCAGGCCGAGCAGGCCGCCGCTTTGCTGCCCCTGATCGACGCCGAGCTGGCCGATCGCCTGTCCCGCGTTCCGCCGAAGGCCCCGCCGAAGCCGCGCGCCAAGAAGGTCGCGGTTCAAGTCGCGGGCGACTATGAGGACGACAACGAGCCCTGAGCGCCTCCCTGGATCGCGCCGTTTTCCGAAGCGCGGCGCCCCTTAGCTTCCGGGCGCAATTTGTCGCACCCCCGGGAGGTTAAGCTTTCGGAAAGCACGTCGCCTGCAATCAGATAACATGGTTCGCAGCCCGGAATCTGAGCGTTTATCCCCCTCAAGCCTGATCTTCATCGGGCTAATCTCCCTCGCCAGCGTGGCTGCCGCCACCCTGCTCGGCGCGCGTCCTCTCGATCCCCATGAAGCGGCGGGCGTTTTCCCGCCTTGGTGGGGCGGCGAGGCTAGTTTGATGGCTGCCTCCGACGCCGGCGCTGTGCTGGCGGTCGGAACCCTGCCCTTCATCATCATTGTCCGCACCCCCGGCGCCGACGCGGCCACGCGCCTACGGGCCGCTGGCGCGCTGTTTTCCATTCACCCCGGCCCGGTCGCTCCCTGCGCCGTCTAGGAGTCGCCATGTTCGAGTCGATTGAAGATCAGCGCCGGTTCGCGGACCGCCTTGTGGTGATCATGCTCTGGGTGATGGTCCCGCTCACCGCGGTGATCAGTTTCCTCGGAAAGGCGCCCTGGGTTGGCCTTGTCCTCGCCTCCGCGGGCCTTGCCGGCGCGGTCACCCTTTTCTGGCGCTTGAGCCGGAAGGGGCCGGCCGTGCGGTTGGCCTCCGCGGCCGCCCTGATGGGCTCGGTGTCCCTGCTGGTGGCTGCCTTCGCCGGCAAGCCGTGGCAGGTCGATATGCACATGGCTTATTTCGCCGCCCTCGCAGTGCTGATCGTCTCCTGCGACTGGCGGGCGATCGCCGTCGGGGCTTCGGTCGTGGCTGTCCACCACCTCTTGCTGAGCTTCGTGGCGCCGGCCCTGGTGTTTCCTGGCGGCGGGGACCTGGGCCGCGTCATCGTCCACGCCGTGATCCTGGTGATTGAGGCCGCCGTGCTGATGTCGGCCGCCTTCAATATTTCGGGAATGTTCGTCCGCTCGAACGCCGCCCTGGCCGCGGCCGCCGAGGCTCGGCAGGTGGCGGAGGAGTCGGTCAAGCAGGTCGAGGCCGCCCGCCTGGCCGAGGGAGCCGCGGCGCGGGACCGTGAAGTCTTCCAGAAGACCGTCGAGGAGGATGCCGTGGTGGTGGTGGACGGCCTGGCTCAGGGCTTGAAACAACTGTCCGAGGGGGACCTGACGGTTCGCATTCCCCAAGCGTTCCCCGCGAAGTACGAAACCCTGCGCGTGGACTTCAACGCCGCCTCCGAGCGGCTGGAGCAGGCCCTGGCCGGCATGGTCGCCTCGGCGCAGATCATCCGCAACGGCTCGGCCGAAATCTCCTCCGCGGCCGACGACCTTTCCCGCCGCACTGAACAGCAGGCGGCGGGGCTGGAGGAAACCGCCGCGGCCTTGGACGAGATCACCGTAACCGTGCGCAAGACCGCCAGCGGCGCCAAGTCGGCCGCCGATGTGGTCCTGGCGGCGCGGGGAGACGCTCAGAACAGCGGTGACGTGGTGCAGCAGGCCGTCCTGGCCATGGGCCAGATCGAGAACTCTGCGCAGCAGATTAGCCAGATCATCGGGGTGATCGACGAGATCGCGTTCCAAACCAACCTGCTGGCCCTCAACGCCGGGGTCGAGGCGGCCCGAGCCGGCGAAGCTGGCCGCGGCTTCGCCGTGGTCGCTTCCGAGGTGAGGGCGCTTGCCCAACGCTCGGCCGAGGCGGCCAAGGAGATCAAGGCCCTGATCAGCACCTCCACCGCGCAGGTGAGTTCCGGTGTCCAACTTGTCGCTCAGACCGGTGAGGCCCTGCAACGTATTGTCGGCCGTGTGGCCGAAATCGACGGCTTGGTGACCGAGATCGCCGCCAGCGCCCAGGAGCAGGCCGTGGGCCTCGCCGAGGTCAATACCGCAGTCAACCAGATGGATCAGATGACTCAGCAGAACGCGGCCATGGTCGAGCAGTCCACGGCGGCGAGCCACGGGATGTCTTCGGAGGCCCAGAGCTTGGCCGCCTCGGCCGCCAAGTTCCGTGTCAGCGACGCGCCCACCGGCAGGCCGGCGCGCCGGGCCGCCTAGCGGTCCGCTAGCCGGCGAAGATCCAGCCGCCGGTGAGGCTGGCGGCCTGGACGTTCTGCAGCACCATCTGCGCGCCGCCGGTCATGGAGATCACCGTGTCGGCGCCCAGCTGGGCCACTGTGTAGACCGTGCCCACATCGACCTGGACGCGGTCGCCCTCGGCGCGGCTGAAGTCCGTCACGCGGTCAAGGCCGGCCGCGCCCCAGGTGTGGAAGATGTCCGCGCCGGTTCCGCCGCTGACAGTGTCGTCGCCGAGATCGCCGGACATCCAATCGTCGCCGGCGCCCCCGGCGATGCTGTCTGAGCCCTGGCCGCCGCGGACCCAGTCGCGGCCATCGCCGCCGTCCTGGGTGTCATTTCCGAGGTTGCCATAGACCACGTCGTCCCCGGCGTCGCCGAACAGGCGGTCGTGGGCCTGGCCGCCGACGACCCAGTCAGGACCGTCGCCGCCGCGGACGGTGTCGTCGCCCTGGTTGCCGTTGATGTCGTCGAAGCCCGCGCCGCCGATCAGGCTGTCGTCGCCAGAATCGCCGCGCAGATAGTCGTCCTCCGCGCCGCCGTCGACGGTGTCATTGCCCAGGCCCGCGGCGATGTTGTTGGCGGAACTGTTGCCGTTGATCTGGTCGGAGCCGGAGCCGCCGATGGCGTTCTCGATCACCGCGCCCACGGCCACGGCCACATTGCCGGTCAGGCCGCCGACGTTCGAGAAGTAGCCTGCGCGCAGGTCGATGATCTGGTTCTGGCCGAAGCCGGAAAAGTCGAAGCTGTCCTTGCCGCCGGCGTCCCAGACGGCGAAGACCAGCCGGCTACCGCTCGACGTGGCCTCAAACCAGGGCCGCGCGGCGTTGGAGTTGAAGCCGTAGGTGGTGTCGCCGGTGCGGGTGGCGGTGTTGGCGCCGTATTCCAGCTGGGCGGCGGCGATGTCGTCCAGCATCGGCGCCGCGGAATAGGTCCCTGCGAAGGCGCCGCCGGTGTTGGTCTCGCTGAAGTAGCTCATCACCGTGTACTGCCGGCTGTCCTCGGCATAGTCGGCGCTGGAACTGTAGGTGGGTGAGGCCTCGTCGCTGGCGTCGTAGTCGCTGGGATGAGCCAGGCCGATGGCGTGCCCCAGTTCGTGGACCAGGACCGAACCGCCGTAGTTCCCGATGGTGGGATTCACATTGTAGTTGGACCCGCTGTAGATCCAGACGTCCCCGGACGATGAGGAGAAGTCGATCCGCCCCGGATAATAGCTGAAGCCTGAGGCGCCTTCGACGCCGCCGGAATAATTGGCGAACAGGATGCTGGCGGAATTGCTGTAGGCGGCCTCGCCGCTGGCGCCCGCGCCCACCCGAACGAAGGTGATGTTGGCGACGTCGGACCAGCCCTTCAGGATCTGTTCGGCGGTGGTGATCTGGGTGGCGTTGAACCGGCTGAAGCCCGTGGCGTCGTCGGGCATGGCGTTGGGCGCATCGGCGCGGAAGCCGTAGGTGATCGTGAAGCCCACACCCAGCGCATGGGACCAACCCGGTTCGCCGCCCACCAGGCGGTTGGCGGCCTCGGCGACCGTGAAGCTCTCCTTGCCGCCGGACACGCCGCCACGGGCGTCGGCGGACTGGAAGGCCTGGGGTGAGGGTTCGGCGTCCATCCCGATTCCGAGGGCGGACGGATCACCGGAGATGGTCAAAGCCATTAAAAGGTCACCACACTACACGCCCCTCAGCGTCCAACTTTGGTAAGGCGCGCGCGGAATCGCCGCAACAGGCAACTGTGGATTGCGACGTTTTCCCGCAGGTTCAAAGGCTTAGCTGTAAGACCTTGTTATCCACCCTTGAACTTCGTGCGGCCCTGGATCGAGTATCCGCGTCAATCGTTTCGCCAGTTCTAACCGGAAACGGAGGCGGCCATGGCCACGTCGAAACTCGCGCGCTACCAGGAGATGCGGGACTTTGGACAGACGGCGGAGCCCTCCGGGCGTGACGCCAAGGTGGTGACGTCCGAGCGCCTGCGGTTCGTCATCCAGAAGCACGCGGCGACCCGCCTCCACTTCGACCTGCGGCTGGAACACGAGGGGGTGTTCAGGTCCTGGGCCGTGACCCGTGGCCCGTCGCTCGACCCCGCCGACAAGCGCCTGGCGGTGGAGGTGGAGGACCACCCGCTCGACTATGGCGACTTCGAGGGGACGATTCCCAAGGGCCAGTATGGCGGTGGCACGGTGCAGCTGTGGGACCGGGGCTATTGGGCGCCGGAACCCGGCATGGAGGATGTCGACAAGGCCCTGAAGAAGGGCGAGCTGAAGTTCGTCATGGAGGGCGGCCGCCTGCACGGCTCGTGGGTGCTGGTGCGCCTGCGGGACGACGCCAAGTCCAAGCGTCACAACTGGCTGCTGATCAAGCATCGCGACGAGGGCGCCGTGGAGGGTGAGGGCGGGGCCTTGGCCGCCGAGGACCGCTCCATCGCCTCGGACCGCACCATGGCCCAGATCGCGGCGGGGGAGGGCAAGCCCGCGCCGCCCTTCATGACCGCCTCCAAGACCGCCGCCGACGCAGTGTGGCAGAGTCATCAGAACGCCAACTCGACAGCCGCAGCCTCGCCGAAGATGACCAAGACCACCGCCAGGCCGGCCAAGGCCACCAAGGCCAGGATCGTTGCGACCCTGCCGGACTTCGTGGAGCCGCAGCTCTGCAAGTCGCTGGAAAAGCCGCCGCAGGGGCCGGGCTGGGCCCACGAGATCAAGTTCGACGGCTACCGGATGCAGCTGCGCACCCAGGGCGGCGAGGCGGCCCTGAAGACCCGCAAGGGCTTGGACTGGTCGGCCAAGTTCAAGGCGATCGTGAAGGCCGGCGCCGGCCTGCCAGACAGCATCATCGACGGCGAGGTGGTGGCGTTAGACCATACTGGGGCGCCGGACTTCGCGGCGCTGCAGGCGGCGATCTCGGCGGAGAAGACCGATGACCTGATCTTCTTCGTCTTCGACCTGCTGTTCGTGGACGGCGAAGACCTGCGGGCCCTGCCGCTTTCGGAGCGCAAGGCACGGCTGAAGGCCTTGCTGGCCATGCCGCCGGCCAATGTGCGCTATGTCGACCACTTCCTCAGCGCGGGCGACGCGGTGCTGCAGTCGGCCTGCCGCATGGACCTGGAAGGCATCATCTCCAAGCGGATCGACGCGCCCTATCGCTCGGGCCGCAGCGACACCTGGGCCAAGTCGAAATGCCGCCAGGGCCATGAGGTGGTTATCGGCGGCTGGACGACGACGGGCGACGCCTTCCGCTCGCTGATCGCCGGGGTCTACCGCGAGGGCCACCTGGCCCATGTCGGCCGGATCGGCACCGGCTTTGGCCGGGACAAGGTCGACAGCCTGATGCCCAAGCTCAAGGCCCTGGAGACGGACAAGAGCCCCTTCAGCGGCAAGGGCGCGCCCAAGAAAGCCGCCGGCGTACACTGGGTGAAGCCCGAACTGGTGGCCGAGATTGAATATGCCGGCTTCACGGGCGACGGCTCGATCCGGCAGGCCGCCTTCAAGGGCCTGCGCGCCGACAAGCCGGCCCAGGAGGTGGAGGCCGAGATCCCGGCGCCGGCCGAAAGCGCCGACCTGGCGGAGCCGACGCCTAAGGCCGTCGTGTCGAAGACCGTGTCGCCGAGGGGCTCCTCGGTTGTGATGGGCGTGACGATCTCCAGCGCCGAGAAGCCGCTTTGGCCGGACGCTCACGACGGCAAGCCGGTCACCAAGCTGGACCTGGCCCGGTACTATGAGACGGTCGCCGACGTGATCCTGCCGCATATCAAGGGCCGGCCCTGTTCCATCATCCGCATGCCGGACGGCATCGCCGGCGGTGAGACCTTCTTCCAGCGGCACGCCTCGCGGGGGTCATCAGCCCTGTTCACCGAGGTCGAGGTGTCGGGGGATCACAAGCCCTATCTGCAGATCGATCGTCCCGAGGCCCTGGTTGCCGCCGCCCAGATCGGGGCGGTGGAATTGCACCCCTGGAACTGCGAGCCCTTCAAGCCGGAGGTTCCCGGGCGGTTGGTGTTCGACCTCGATCCCGCGCCCGACGTGGACTTCGACTCGGTGATCGAGGCCGCGCGCGAGGTGCGCGACCGGCTGGAGGCCCTGGGGCTGGTCAGCTTCTGCAAGACCACCGGCGGCAAGGGTCTGCACGTGGTGACGCCGTTGAAGGCCGGCAAGGTGGATTGGCCGACGGCCAAGGCCTTCGCCCGGGATGTATGCAAGGCCATGGCCCTGGACGCGCCGGACAAGTTCCTGATCACCATGGCCAAGAAGGACCGGGGTGGCCGCATCTTCCTCGACTATCTGCGCAATGACCGCATGTCGACGGCGGTGGCCCCATTCTCACCCCGCGGCCGTCCGGGCGCGCCGGTGTCCCTGCCGGTGACCTGGAGCCAGGTGAAGAAGGGCCTCGATCCGGCGAAGTACACGATCCGCACCGTGCCGGGCCTGCTGAAGAAGCTGACGGCGTGGGAGGAATATTGCGACAGCGAGCGGCCCCTGGCGCCTGCGATCAAGCGGCTGGGGAAAGTTTAGGGGAAGGGTGGTCAGGCCCGCTTCTTCGCCGGCGCGGACTTGGCGGCGGCCTTCTTGGCGGGGGCTTTTCCAGCCTTCGCGGCGCCCTTCTTGTCTCCAGCCAGACTGCGGCGCAGGGCCTCCATGAGGTCGATGACTTCCGCGCCCTTGGGCTCGTCGACGGTGACCTTGCGGCCCGCGCCCTTTTCCTTTTCCTGGATCAAGGCGCGCAGGGCTTCCTCGTAGCGGTCCTTGAACTCCGAAGCGTCGAAGTCGCCCTCCTGCTGCTCGATGATCTTGGCGGCGATCTCGATCATGTTCTTGTCGGCCTTCACCTCCGGGATGTCGTCGAAGAAGCTCTCGGGCTTCTTGACCTCGTCGAAGGTGCGCAGGGTGTAGGCCACCAGGCCCTTGCCGCGCGGCTCCATGGCCAGCATGCGTTCGCGCTGGTGCATGACCAGGCGGCCCAGGGCGATCTTGCCGGCCTTCTGCATGGCCTCGCGGATGACGGTGAAGGCCTCGACGGCCACCTTGCCGTCCGGGACCAGGAAGTAGGGGTCGTTCCAATAGAGGCGGTCGATCTCCTCGGCGTCGACGAACTTGTCGATGTCGATGGTCTTGGTGCTCTCCAGGCGGACACTGTCGATTTCCTCGGGCGTGACCACGACGTAGTGGTCCTTCTCGATCTCGTAGCCCTTGACGATGTCGGAGCGCTCGACCGGCCCGGTCTCCGGATCGGTGGGGATCATCCGGATGCGGTTGTGGGTGGTCTTGTGGAGCATGTTGAAGGACACGTCGCCGGTCCGGCTGGTGGCCGTGTAGAGGGCCACCGGACAGGAAACGAGCGAGAGCCGAAGGTGCCCCTGCCAGGTTGGACGCGCCGCCATGATACCCTCCACGAAGTTCGAGTCCGTGAACGCGTCAGGCGGCGCTGTGTTGCCTAGAACGCCGCGGTGAAGAACGCGACCACCTCGGCGCGCGCCGCCTCGGCGGCTGGCTTGTTGAATTCCATCAGCACCGGTCCTCCCGCGCCGTTGTGGGCGAAGGGGTCGTTGATGGTCTGGGCCGGCAGATCGCGGTCAAAGCCGTGGCCAGCCCCAGCATAGGTGATGTTGCGGACCGGCGCCGTGCCCTGGGCGGCCAGCGCCGCCGCCAGCTTCTCCCCGGCGTCAGGATGATCGTAGGTGTCGATGTCGCCGGTCTGGATCAGGATCGGCGCGCCCGTCAGGTCGGTCAGGGCCATGCGCGGATCGGCGGCATAGGCGTAGCAGACCGGGTAGTGGGCGACGTGGGCCGCGAAGCCCGCCAGGTCTCCGCGCAGGGGATCGGCCCGGCCCTTGGTGGCGCTGAGCAGGCTGACCACCCCGCCCCAGGAGAAGCCGAGGATGCCCACGCGGGCAGGATCTATCTCCGGCTGCTCGCCCAGGAACTTCAGCGCCCCGAAAGCGTCGGGCAAGGTCTCCATGGGCGAGCGCGGGCGGCCCGCGGCGCCGCGGGACGTGCTGCGCGCCGCCCACATGTCGATCTCCAGGGTCGCGAAGCCTGCGGCGTTGAGCGCGCCCGCATAGTACTCGCCGCGCCCATCGACCCCGTCGGAGCCGTGGCAGATCAGGACCGCGCCGACCGGGTCGCCGGCCTCACGCGGCGTGCGCAACAGGCCAGCGACGTTGAGGCCGGCGGAGGTGGGAAAGCTTATAAAGGAGGTTCTCAACGACCGGGCTCCACCAGGATTTTCACATGGGCCTCGGGGTCGCCGAGGGTGACAAAGGCCTGCGCCACTTCGGACAGGCCGACCTTGCCGGTGACCACGCGGCTGACATCGATCACGCCCTCGGAGATCTGGTGCAGGGTGTGGGCGAACTCCTCGGGCGAATAACCGAACACGAAGGTGAGCTCCATCTCCTTGGTGATGGCGATGGCGGGTTCGATCTTGTCGGTCTCCATGCAGACGCCGGCCACCACGATCTGGCTGCCGGCGGGGCTGGCCTCGATGAGATGCTGCAGGATGCCGGGCGAGCCGACGCATTCGAAGACCACCGGCTGGCCGAAGGTCTTGCCCATCATCCTGGCCATGTTCTGGGCGGCGCGGGCCGTCGGCACGCCAAAGGCCTCCCAGCGGGCGTGCGGGCTCTCACTGGCCGGATCGATCACCACGTCGGCGCCCAGCATCTCGGCGGCGGCGCGACGGCGCGGGGAGTAGTCGGCGGCGATGACCGGGCCGTGGCCCTTGGCCTTCAAGCCCGCGATCACCGCCAGGCCCACCGGCCCGCAGCCGATCACCAGGCTGACACTGTCCTTGTCGAGCCGCGCCTTGGCCACGGCATGGGCGCCGACCGCGAAGGGCTCGGTGAGCGCCGCCTGGTCGGTGGGCAGGCCGTTCCTGACCTCCAGCAGCATCATCTCCGACAGGATCATCCGCTCGGCGAAGCCGCCGGGCAGGTTGTTTGAATAGCCCAGAAGTTCGACGCCGGTCCCGGTGATGGTGGCCGGCACGCTGACGACGCGGGTTCCGGGCTTCAACAGGCCCGTGGTCCCAGGCCCGTGTTCCAGAATCTCGGCGCAGAACTCGTGGCCGAACACCGTGTCCGCCGTGGGGTCGAAGCCGCCGCCCATGGCGCCGCCATCCCCGCCGCTGGCGCGGCGGGTGGTCTCGATCATGTGTTCCATGTGGTGCAGGGCGTGCAGGTCCGAGCCGCAGATCCCGCAGGCGAGGGTCTTGACCAGGACCTGGCCGGCGCCGGGTGTCAGGTCCTCGATCTCGTCGCAGACCAGCTGCTTGTTGCGGCGGATGACGGCGCGCATGGCTTTCCCTCCCAGGGTTTTGACCAGCTTGCGGGGGGAGCGTGGCGATTTCCAGCCTGTCGTCGCGGAATGCGGGCCGCCTTGCCCGGCGGGGCGCAATCCCCTAACCCTCCGCCCTTGAATCGAAGTGGCGCCAACGCGCGCCGAAGGGAGCCCCAGATGAGCCTCGCCTTTCTCTTTCCCGGCCAGGGCAGCCAGGCCGTGGGCATGGGCGCCGACCTCGCCGAAGCCTTCGCCAGCGCGCGCGAAGTGTTCCAGGAAGTCGACGACGCCCTTGGCCAGAAGCTGTTCAAGCTGATGAAGGAGGGGCCGGAGGATCAGCTCACCCTTACCGAGAACGCCCAGCCGGCCCTGATGGCCGTCAGCCTGGCGGTCAGCCGGACCCTGGAGAAGGAATTCAAGATCGGGGTCGACAAGGCCGCCTTCGTGGCCGGCCACTCGCTGGGTGAGTACTCGGCGCTGGCCGCCGCCGGCGCCATCAGCCTGGCCGACACCGCGCGTCTCTTGAAGCTGCGCGGCCAGGCCATGCAGCGGGCCGTACCGGTGGGCGAGGGGGCCATGGCCTCCCTGATCGGGCCCAAGAGTGACGTGGCCCTGGCCGAGGAGGCCGCCAAGGCGGGCTCGGCCTTTGGCGTCTGCGTCGTCGCCAACGACAACAACAACGGCAATGTGGTGATCTCCGGGGCCAAGGCCGCCGTCGACGCCGCCATTGAGAAGGCCAAGGAGCTGGGCGCGCGGGCCATCCCGCTGAACGTCTCGGCGCCCTTCCACTGCCCGCTGATGCAGCCCGCGGCCGACGAGATGGCCAAGGCCCTGGGCGCCGCCACGATCCTGGCGCCCCGCGCGCCGCTGGTGGCCAACATCACCGCCCGTCCGACGCTGGACCCGGAAGAGATCCGCCGCCTGCTGGTGGAACAGGTCACCGGCCGCGTCCGGTGGCGCGAGAGCATGATCTGGCTGGTGGAGGAGGGCGGGGTGACCCGCTTCGCCGAGGCCGGCTCGGGCAAGGTCCTGTCGGGCATGGCCAAGCGCATCGCGCCGGACGCCGAGGCCACGCCGCTGAATACGCCTGCCGACCTTGAAGCCTTCGCGAGCAGCCTCTGATGTTCGACCTGACTGGAAAGACCGCCCTCGTCACCGGTGCGACCGGCGGCATCGGCGCCCATATCGCCCGGGCCCTGCACGCCCAGGGCGCGCACGTGGTGCTGTCGGGGACCCGCGAGCCGGTCCTGGCCGAGCTGGCCAAGGCGCTGGGCGAGCGTACCTCCATCGCCCCGGCCAACCTGGCCGACGCCGAATCAGTGGACGGCCTGATCGCCAAGGCCGAGGAGGCCGCCGGCGCTCCGCTCGACATCCTGGTGGCCAACGCCGGCATCACCAAGGACGGGCTGCTGATGCGCATGAAGGACGAGGACTGGGAGTCCGTCCTGAAGGTGAACCTGGAGAGCTACTTCCGACTCAGTCGGGCGGCCATGCGCGGGATGATGAAGCGCCGGGCGGGCCGGATCATCGGCATCACCTCGGTGGTGGGGGTGATGGGCAATCCCGGCCAGGCCAATTACGCGGCCTCCAAGGCGGGCATGATCGGGTTTTCCAAGGCCCTGGCCCAGGAGGTCGCCACCCGTGGGATCACGGTCAATTGCGTGGCGCCGGGCTTCATCGAGAGCCCCATGACCGACGCCCTGAACGAGGCCCAGAAGGCTCAGATCCTGGCGACTATTCCCGCTGGCCGCCTGGGTTTGGGGAGCGATGTGGCCGCGGCGTGCGTTTATCTGGCCAGCGATGAGGCCGCCTACATGACGGGGCAGACCCTGCATGTGAACGGCGGCATGGCGATGATCTAACCTGTTGGCCTCCGCCAACCGAACATGCTACGGCCACGCCCGAAGCGGTTGGGCCAAGGCCGAAATCGAAGCTCCGTACCGGTTGACAACATGTCGGCGGTCACGGATGGATCAAGTGACTAATTGAGGAACTAAACCTGATGTCCGACATCCTCGAGCGCGTGCGTAAGATCGTCATCGAACACCTCGACGCCGATCCGGAGAAGGTCACCGAGAAGGCGAGCTTCATCGACGATCTGGGCGCCGACAGCCTCGACAACGTCGAACTGGTGATGGCCTTCGAAGAAGAATTCGATATCGAGATCCCCGACGACGCGGCGGAGCACATCCAGACCGTCGGCGACGCGGTGAAGTTCATCGGAGAGCGTCTGGGCGCCTAAGGCCCAGAGTTCGTTCAAGATTTGACCGCCGCGACGCTCACATGAGCCGCGGCGGTCTGCGTTTTGGAGCCCCGCTATGCGTCGAGTCGTGGTCACCGGCATCGGTCTGCTGACCCCCTTGGGGCAGGGGACCGAGCACACCTGGAAGGCGCTCCTCGAGGGCAAGTCCGGCGCAGGCCGGATCACCACCTTTGATCCGGCCGACTATGGCTGTCAGGTGGCCTTCGAGGTCCCGCGCGTTGACGGACGTGGCGGCGGCGGCCCCGACGTGCCGGGCTCCTTCGACCCCGACCAGACCATGAGCGCCCGCGACCAGCGCCGGGTGGACGACTTCATCCTCTACGCCATGGCCGCGGCCGACGAGGCGGTGAAGGATTCCGGCTGGGTTCCGGAGACCGAGGAAGACAAGCAGCGCACCGGGGTCATCATCGGCTCGGGCATCGGCGGCCTGGCCACCATCGAGAAGAACGCCATCGAGCTGCACGAGAAGGGCCCGCGCCGCATCGGCCCGTTCTTCATCCCCTCGGCCCTGATCAACCTGGCCTCGGGCCAGGTCTCCATCCGCTACGGCTTCAAGGGCCCCAACCACTCGGTGGTGACGGCCTGCGCCACCGGCGCCCACGCCATCGGCGACGGCGCCCGGCTGATCAAGTACGGCGACGCCGACATCATGATCGCCGGCGGGGCCGAGGCGGCCATCTGCCCGGTGGGCATGGCCGGCTTCATCGCCGCCCGCGCCATGTCGACCAACTTCAACGACGCCCCCACCAAGGCCAGCCGTCCCTATGACAAGGACCGCGACGGCTTCGTGATGGGGGAGGGCGCCGGCATTGTCGTCCTCGAGGAGTACGAGCACGCCAAGGCGCGCGGTGCGAAGATCTACGCCGAGGTCGTGGGCTACGGCCTGGCCGGCGACGCCTATCACATCACCTCGCCGGCCGAGGACGGCGACGGCGGCTTCCGCGCCATGCAGATGGCCCTGAAGGACGCCGGCATTCCGCCGACCGAGATCGACTACGTCAACGCCCACGGCACCTCGACCCCCATGGGCGACGAGATCGAACTGGGCGCCGTCACCCGGCTGATGGGCGACCACGCCAAGGACATCTCCATGTCCTCCACCAAGTCGGCCACCGGCCACCTGCTGGGCGCGGCGGGCGCCATCGAGGCGGCCTTCGCCTGCCTGGCCATCCGCGACCAGATCGCGCCGCCGACCCTGAACCTGGACAATCCCTCGGTTGAGACGGTCATCGACCTGATCCCGCACAAGGCGAAACCGATGGCGATCGAGTACGCCCTGTCCAACAGCTTCGGCTTCGGCGGGACCAACGCGTCGGTTGTGTTCAAGAAGGTCACGTGAGCAAGAGGCCCCGAGCGCCCAAGAAGGCCGGCGGCCTCTCCCCCATGCGCAGGCTGATGATCATGCTGCTGAGCGCGGCGGCGACGCTGGCGGTGGCCGGCATGCTGGTGGCGGTGTGGGTGGCCTGGTCGTTCCAGGGCCCCGGCCCCACAGCCAAGAGCGGCGACATGACCACGGTCATGCTGCGGCACGGCTCGAGCCTGCCCGAGATCGCCTCGACCCTGTCGCATGAGGGGGTGATCCGCTCGGCCCCGATCTTCGTGGCCGCCGCCCAGGTGACGGGCGCGGCGCGCAGGCTGAAGGCCGGCGAGTACGAGATCGCCAGTCGCGCCTCGATGGCCAGCATCCTGGCCGACATCCGCGACGGCAAGATCGTCCGCCACCAGATCACCATTCCCGAGGGCCGCACCAGCGAGATGGTGGTGGAGGCCCTGGCCGCCAAGAGCGATCTGACCGGGGTGGCCGCCGCCCCGCCCGAGGGCTCGATCCTGCCCGAGACCTATCAGTACGAGCGCGGCGAGGACCGTTCGGCCGTGCTGCGCCGGATGATGGACGCCCGCGACCAGCTCGTGGCCAGCCTGTGGTCCAAGCGCCAGCCGGGCCTGCCCTTCAGCACCCCGGAGGAGGCCATCACGCTGGCCTCCATCGTGGAGAAAGAGACGGGCCAGGCCAGTGAGCGGCCCCGGGTGGCGGCGGTGTTCATCAACCGCCTGCGCCAGGGCATGCGCCTGCAGAGCGACCCGACCATCATCTACGGCATCACCCAGGGCCGGCCGCTGGGGCGCGGCATCCGCGCCTCGGAGCTGGCGGCGGAGACGCCCTACAACACCTACGCCATCAACGGCCTGCCGCCGACGCCGATCGCCAATCCGGGCCGGGCGGCCATCGCCGCGGTGCTGGACCCGCCCAAGACCACGGAGCTCTATTTCGTGGCCGACGGCACGGGGGGGCACGTCTTCGCCTCGACGCTGGCCGAGCACAACGCCAATGTCGCCAAGTGGCGCGCCATCGAGCGCACCCGCGGGTCGGCGCCGGCGGTGGCGGCGCCCGAGCCCGGCCTGGCCGGCGGCGCGCCCGTCGACGCGCCGGCGGTGACGGTGGAACCTTGAGCCAGACGACTCGGGTTCCTTCTCCCCTTGCGGGAGAAGGTGGCCCTGCGGAGCAGGGTCGGATGAGGGGTCGTGCGGACCTGTCCAGGTGTCGTCATCCCGGCCGCAGCGAAGCGGCGAGCCGGGACCCCGGGGCTGGCGCAGTGTGGTTGCCCCTGGGTCCCGGCTCTGCGGCCCTGACGGGCCTTGGCCGGGATGACGGGGGTGTTTGGTCTGACAGATCAGCGCGACCCCTCATCCGACCGGTCTCCGACCGGCCACCTTCTCCCGCAAGGGGAGAAGGATACTGGGTCGGAGTTTCCTGATGCCCCTGTCCGGCATGACGGGATTTGGCCGCGCGGAGGCGGCATGCGGCGACTGGAGCTGGTCGGTGGAGGCGCGTTCGGTGAACGGGCGCAACCTGGAGATCCGCTATCGCGGCATTCCGGGGTTCGACGCCCTGGACCGGACGGCCCGTGAGGCGGCGCAGGCGCGTTTCCAGCGGGGCAATGTCACCATCGGGATCACCGGCAAGCGGACCGACCCCGGCGGCAAGGTCACCATCAATCTGGACCAGGTGGAACGCTACCTGGCGGTGGGCGCGCAGCTGGTGGCCGATGGGCGGGCGACGACGCCGAGCCTGGACGGCCTGCTGGCCCTGCGCGGCGTGATCGAGGCCGGGGAGACCGCCGACGATCCCGAGACCCTGGCGGCGGTGGAGGCGGCCATGGCGGCCAGCCTCAACGGCGCGCTCGACGCCCTGCTGGCCAACCGGCGGGAGGAGGGCGCGGCCCTGGCCATCGTGCTTGCCGGCCAGATCGACCGGGTCGCGGTCCTGGTGACCCAGGCGGAGACCGAGGCCGCCGGGCAGTCGGCCGCCATCAAGGAGCGCTTCGAGCGGCGGATGAACGAGCTGGCGCCCGACACGCCGGGCATCGCCGAGCGGATCGTGGTGGAGGCCGCCGCCCTGGCGGTGAAGGCCGATGTGCGTGAGGAGCTGGACCGGCTGGCGGGGCATGTGGACGCCGCGCGGTCGCTGATGGCCGGCGAGGGCCCGGCCGGACGGCGGCTGGACTTCCTGACCCAGGAATTCATGCGCGAGGCCAACACCCTGTGCTCCAAGTCGGCCCTGCCGGGTCTGACCACCGTGGGCCTGGAGCTGAAGGCGACCATCGAGCAGTTCCGCGAACAGGTGCAGAATGTGGAATAGCCCGCGATGACCGACGACCACGCCAAACCCTGGGAAACCACCCGCCGCGGCCTGCTGCTGCTGGTGTCGAGCCCGGCCGGGGCGGGCAAGACCTCGCTGTCACGCCGCCTGGTGGCCGACCACGGCGACATGACCCTGTCGATCTCGGCCACCACCCGCGATGCGCGGCCGGGCGAGGAGGAGGGGCGGGAGTACTTCTTCATCGACCGCGCGCGGTTCGAGACCCTGATCTCCGAGGGCCACTTCCTGGAGTGGGCCGAGGTGAACGGCAACCTCTACGGCACCCCCAAGGGGGCGGTGATGGCCGCCCTGGACGAGGGCAAGGACGTGCTGTTCGACATCGACTGGCAGGGCGCCAAGCAGATCGCCGAGGCCGCGCCGGACGACAGCGTGCGGGTGTTCATCCTGCCGCCCTCCTGGGAGGACCTGTCGCGCCGCCTGCACGCGCGGCAGCAGGACTCAGAGACGGTGATCCACCAGCGCCTGGAACTGGGCAAGGACGAGATCGCCCACTGGGGCGCCTATGACTACGTGATCGTGAACAAGAACTTCGACCGGGCCTATGCGGACCTGATCCACATCTACCGGGCCGAGCGGCTGAAGCCGGGGCGGAACATCTGGCTGCCGGGGTTTGTCGAGGGGTTGTTGGCGGAGGGGTAGGGGCGGGGCCACGGCCAGCCCGGCGGCGCCACTGCGATGGTCTGCAGGGCGCCGTATGGTTGTCGGAGCTCAGAGCTCCCGGCCGGCTAGGGTTTCGGCTTGGCCATGTCCGCCGCGCACTTCTCATGCATGGCCTTCATTTCCGCCTCGCTCGGGGGGTTGAACGTGGGGCCATGGCCCAGCTTCTCGGCCGAGTGGTCGTGCTTGGGTGTGCCCTGCATCTTCCCGCCCATCATCGCCGTGCAGTGCTTGTGCATCTCCTCGGGCGTCATCTTGGACATGTCCATCTTGTCGCTCGAGGCGGGGGCGTCCGGGTGATGCGCGCCGTGGTCCTGCTGCGCCAGGGCCGGGGCGGCGGCCAGGGCGAGGGCCGTGATGGCGACGAGGATCGTTTTCATGGAAAGCTCCGTGGCCGAGGCCGTTTCGAGAAGAAGGTCAGGCGCCCGCCGTCAGCCCGGCGGGAGAGCCGAACCCTGGTTGACGCCAACCACCTTGGGTGGTTTTGCGATGGTCGCCTTGATCGTGGTCAAAGCCGTCCCGACAACGTGCGGGATTACGGTGGGGATTACGGTGACAGGGAATTCGGGATTACGGTGACGGATTACGGTGACATCGCGTAATTCCAACGACTTGGAGCCGGTGGGGTGAAGCGCTGGGCGGCCGTACGCGCTTCTCCTCTCCCCACGTCTTTCGGGGGGAGAGGGTAGGGTGAGGGGGGCTTTTCGGCATGGTGGTGAGTAGCCGATGGGTCCCCTCACCCTACCCTCTCCCCTTTAAAGGGGAGAGGAGGAGATAACCTCGTATGCTCCGGCCGCGTCTTGGCCGCCAACCCCGACACACGGAGACCTCTCTTGAGCCAGCTGACCTTCGACGCCGACTCGGCCAGGGCCCTGGAGGCGATCTACATGACGCCCGACGTGGTGGCGCAGCGGGGGCGGGTGATTGATCTGCTGGCCCCGGCGGCTGGCGAACACCTGCTGGATGTGGGGGTCGGGCCGGGGCTGCTGGCCCTGGATCTGGCGCGGCTGGTGGGGGAGTCGGGGCGGATGGTGGGGCTGGACCTGGCGCCGGCCATGGTGGCGGCGGCCACGGCCAGGCTGGCGGGGCTGTCCCAGGCCGAGGTCAGGGTCGGTGACGCGGCGAACCTGGACCTGCCCGATGGCGCCTTCGACGGGGCGGTGTCGACCCAGGTCTATGAATATGTCGCCGACATGCCCCGCGCCCTGGCCGAGCTGCACCGGGTGCTGCGGCCCGGGGGACGCGCGCTGATCCTCGACACCGACTGGCGGAGCCTGGTCTGGCATTCCTCCGATCCGGCCCGCATGGACCGGGTGCTGGCCTGTTGGGACGCGCACCTGGCCGACCCGCACCTGCCCGCGAAGCTGGGTCCGCTGCTGCGCGAGGCCGGCTTTTCCGTGCGCCGGACGGAGATCGTGCCGATGTTCTCGCCGCGCTGGCAGCCGGTCAGCTATGCGGGCGGCATGGTCCGCACCATCCGCAACTTCGTGCGGGCCAACGGGGCGCGGTTCGGCCTGGACGACGCCGAGCTGCAGGCCTGGTGGGCCGAGCAGGAAGCCCTGATCGCGGCCGACGCCTTCTTCTTCAGCGTCAACCGGTACGCGTTTCTGGCGACGCGCTGAGGTCGCGGCTGACTGGGGGCAGTGCCGCCCTCAGTAAATGTTCTCTAAATGTTCTTGTGGTTTCGCGCAGGTTTGATAGAATTCCGCCATTGGTCAGGACCGCGCGCGGCGCGTCCCTTCGGCCGGTGATCCCTTAGAATTCAGGATATTCCCATGAGCCGGAAGCGGGTCTGGGGCGAGGTCGCCCCGGTGGTGGAGGAGGTGTGCCTGCGGCTGGAGGCGGGCGAGCCGCTGGCCGTGGTGTGCCGGGAGGCGGAGATGCCGCACGAGAGCACGCTGCGGGCCTGGCTGAGGCGGTATCCGGACCTGAAGGCGCGCGTGGACGCGGCAAGGGCCGCGGGCCTGGCGGTGCAGGCGGCGCGGCCTCTGGTGATCCGGGTGCGGCCGGTGGTGTTCGACGCGGCCCTGGCCGACGCGGTGTGCGAACGGCTGGCGGCGGGGTCGCAGGGGCTGGAGGCGGTGTGCGCCGACCGCGACCTGCCGTCCTCGGCGACGGTCTATCGCTGGCTGGCGGACTATCCCGACTTCGCGACGCAGTACGGGGAGGCGCGGCGGATCCAGGCGCACCGGATGTTCGACGAGGCGCGCGCCATCGCCAAGGCGGCGACGGCCAAGTCGGTGGCGGTGGCCAAGTTGCGGATCGACACCCTGAAATGGCAGGCGGCCAAGCTGGCGCCCCGGGTCTATGGGGCGCGGGTCGAGCGGGATCTGGAGCCGGAGGCGCCGGTGATCAATGTCGAGATCGTCAAGTTCGGCGATGCCCACCGCCTGCAGAAGGAGGTGGACGACCTGCGCGCGCGGTTGGCGGCGGCTGGGCTGGAGCTTCCGCCGCCGAGCGTGGAAGAGCCGTACGTCTGACCTCCTCGCCCCCGTCTTTCGGGGGGAGAGGAGGCGGGCCGACTGCAATCGCGCAGATAACCCTACACCCCGTGCCCGTGCCGGTGGTGCAGGTCGGGGTAGTGGGGGTGGGTGTGGGTCAGTGGGGTGTGGCGGTGGGGGTGGCTGTGGGGCTCGCCGGGCGGGTCACCCGGGGCGTGGTCGTGCTGGTGGTGGGCGTCGTGGACGTGGCGGTGTTCGTGGTCGAGGGCCTCGTGGGTGTGGGGGTGCTCGTGGGCCTCCATCAGGTGCAGGACGACGCCGACGATCATCAGGGCTGAGGCGGCCAGGAGCTGCATCGTGATGGGCTCGCCGAACATGGCGATGGCCAGGCCCGCCCCGATGAAGGGGGCGGTGGAGAAGTAGGCGCCGGTGCGGGCCGCGCCCAGGTGGCGCAGGGCGAGCACAAACATCACCAGGCTGACGCCGTAGCCCAGCAGGCCCACGAGGCCGGCGGCGAGCGTGGCCGTCAGCGGCGGCATCTGGGCGCCGAGCGCCAGGGCCAGGATGAGGTTCACCGCGCCGGCCACGAGGCCCTTGATCAGGGCGATCTGGACGGGATCGGCGGCGCTGAGCTTGCGGGTCAGGTTGTTGTCGATCCCCCAGGCCAGGCAGGCGCCGGCGATGGCCAGGGCGCCGAGGCCAAGGCCGGTGGGGCCGCCCTGCCAGGAGAGCACCACGGCGCCGGCCAGGATGGCGGCGGCGCCCAGCAGCAGGCGGCGGTCGACGTTCTCCCGAAAGACGATCCAGGCGATGGCCATGGTGGCCAGGCCCTCGAGGTTCAGCAGCAGGGCCGAGGTGGAGGCCGCCGTCGTCGCCAGGCCCAGCATCAGCAGCAGGGGTCCGATGATCCCGCCGCTGAGCACCACCAGGCCCAGCCACGGCAGGTCGGCGCGGCGCAGGGGCGCCTCGGCGGCCGGGACCCCCAGGGCGCCGCGGGCCAGGTGGACCAGGGTGAGCCCCAGGCCCGAGCCCAGATAGAGCAGGCCGGCCAGCAGCCAGGGACTGACCCCGCCCCCCAGCAGCAGCTTGGCGAAGGGGGTGCTGGCGCCGAACAGGGCGGCCGAGGCGATGGCGAGCAGGACGCCGGGTCGGTGGGTGAACATGGGGGTGAGTTTAGGGGGTGGGGCGGTGGCTTGGCCATCCTCCTCTCCCCCCGGTTCTTCGGGGGGAGAGGGTAGGGTGAGGGGGGCGGCTCGTCCGGGTGGTGAGTCTCGGGGCGGTCCCCTCACCCTACCCTCTCCCCTCAATAGGCAGGGCTATCGCATATGACCGAGCATTGAGAAGAGGAAGGCGTCATCCCATCCGGCCCGCTTGATTTTGGTCTTGATGGATCCCTTGGCGGGGTGCTGTCGGATGATGTTGAGGGCGAGCTTTCGGATGAGGGCGAG